>DASPTK010000107.1:0-19105 GCA_035623475.1 Gemmatimonadaceae bacterium
GCCGCTCTGTGTCGCATGGGTCGTGCCTGAGGCCGGAGCAGAATCGTTCAAAGACTTCCGAGGCCTCCATTCAATACAATCGCGCCCCTCTACGAGATCTTCTCCCGCGTGTAACAACCCTGGACCATTCGGACTCGCCGAAGGGCGAGTCGATGAACTCACCATTAGGCAAGTCGAGGGACTCGCCACTTGGTCAGTCGAGGAGGGAAGATGCGTAGATACATGGCAGTGATCGCGCTCGCGGCGATGGTCGGACTCTCGGCCTGTGGGAGCGGCTACACCGCACCCACGTCGTCTGGAGGCAATGGTGGCGGCGGTGGTGGTGGCGGCGGTGGTGGTGGCGGCGGCGGGACGCCGAACGCCGTCACGGTGGGGCCGGGCATCCAATTCGTGAGCGGGCAGGACGGCAGCATGAATCCGGCGGTGAATACCATCACAGCCGGGACGACCGTCACCTGGACCTGGACCGGCTCTCTGCCGCACAGCGTTCAGTCGATCGGATCGCCGAGCTTTGCGAGCAGCGGGCTCATGACCGGGAGCGGCTCGTACTCGGTGACGTTCAACACGCCGGGCACCTACCATTACGACTGCGGCTTCCACGGCCAGCTCATGAGCGGCACGATCGTCGTGCAGTAATCGCGTCGGTGTCGCATACATCGCCCCGCGCGGCGGCGGCGTGGGCAGCCGGCTCGGGCGGCTTGGCGCTTACACGCTTCGAGCCGGCGGCCGCTTGGCGGCGCCGTCTCTCGCTACGCGCCAATGCCGCCTTCGCAGGCTGCCCTCACCGCCTTTGTCGGGGCTCCATACTGCTCGGGAGTCGCGGCCTTGCCGGCGCGGAGAGTTCCCAGGCAGCGGCAGCTCCGTGTGTGTGATGCGCAGCCATCGCGGCGCGATGCCTGACATCGCGCACCGACGACGCCTCCGGGGGATCCGGCCTGAGCATCCAAGCCCCAGCCGCGCGCGATTCCTGCTCGGCGCCCACGGCCCAGCTGGGCCCCTCGAGGGCGCCGAGCTGCTCGTGGCGGCTAACGCCTACCTGCGCGATGGCGTCTACTACTTCACCCTACCGCCTGACGCGGCGGCATAGCTGGCGGCGGCGTGGCCGGGCAGCCCGCGCGACCCGCCCGACCACGGCGGCGCGCTCGTGCCCCAGTGGCTAGACGCCGGACGCCGGCGTGCCCCCAGGCTGGGATCTCGGCACGCCCGCGGGGCGTGGGCACTCGGCAGGAGGAGGCGCTAGGCGCGTAGCGAGAGACAGCGCGCGCGTCGTTTGCGCGCTGGCTCGAAGCGTGTAAGCGCCGGCGCCGACGAGCCGAGCGCCCACGCCCCGCGCCGCGCCGAGATCCCACCCTAAAAGCACGCGGCCGTCCGCGACCAGGCAACGGGTCGCGAACGGCCGCAAGGGTTCTGCCTAACGGCGCGACTACTTCACTCCGCCGCCGGAGGCGGTTGCGAGCTGCTGCTCCTTCTCGCGCGCCTTGTCGAGAGCCTGGTCGATGCTGAAGCTCGCCGGCTTCTGACGGGGTGGGAACTGCTCGAAAGTCTTGAGGTACTCCCCCACCATCGCCTGCGCCGGAACCAGAAGGAAGGACCGGTCGGCAAACCACTTATCGTAGAAGACGCTCCCGTCGACATCGCCGCACTCGAACGGGTCGCTCCTGAGATTGTACAGCTTCGGCATCCGCATCGGCGAGAAGGGCTCCCGCCATACCGCCAAGCCGCGAGAGCGCTGCTCGGCGAAGGTCACCTTCCACTGCGCGAACCGAAGCGCCACCAGATCGCCGTCGTCGCTCCAGTAGAGGAACCCCTTGCGCGGGTTCTCCTTCACTTCGCCCTTGATGAAGGGCACCAGGTTGAAGCCGTCGATCCAGACCTTGAAAGTCTTGTTGCCGGCTTTGTACCCCTTCTTGAGCTTCTCGACGATATCCGGCTCTCCCGCTACCGCCGCCAGCGTCGGCAGCATGTCGGTGTGAGAGAAGATCTCGTTCGAGATCGTGCCCGGCTTGATATGGCCCGGCCACCGGATCGCGCACGGCACGCGCCACCCACCCTCGAAGTTCGTGTCCTTCTCGCCACGGAATGGAGTCGAGCCGCCATCAGGCCAACTCATCACCTCGGCGCCGTTATCCGTCGAGTACATGACGATCGTGTTGTCGGCGATGCCTAACTCGTCGAGCTTATTGAGCAGCTTCCCGACGTGACCATCGTGCTCGACCATGCCGTCGGGGTAGAGGCCCAGTCCCGTCTTCCCGTCGGACGATCTCTTGAGGTGGGTGAAGACGTGCATGCGGGTCGAGTTGAACCACACGAAGAAGGGCTTCCCGTCCTTGTGCGCCTTGTCGATGAACTTGAGGCTGGCGTCGAGGAATTCCTCATCCACCGTCTCCATCCGCTTCGTGTTGAGGGGCCCCGTGTTCTCGATTTTTTGCCCTCCGTCCGGCTTCGCCCAGCAGTGGAGCACGCCGCGCGGGCCGTACTTCTTCCTGAACTCCGGGTCCTTCGGATAGTCCGGGCACTCCGGTTCCTGCTCGGCGTTCAGGTGGTACAGGTTCCCGAAGAACTCGTCGAAACCGTGCACCGTGGGAAGGAACTCGTCGCGATCGCCGAGGTGGTTCTTCCCGAACTGGCCGGTCACGTAGCCTAACGGCTTCAGGATGTCGGCGATCGTCGGATCTTCGGGACGGAGCCCCAGATCGGCGCCGGGGAGACCGACTTTCGTGAGGCCGGTGCGAATCGGTGATTGGCCGGTAATGAACGCCGCGCGTCCCGCCGTGCAGCTCTGTTGCCCGTACCAATCCGTGAACTGGCACCCTTCCTTGGCGATGCGATCGATGTTCGGCGTGCGATACCCCATGATCCCCATGTTGTACGCACTGATGTTGAACCAGCCGATGTCATCTCCCCAGATAACGAGGATGTTCGGCTTCCCGGAGGTGCCGGCTTCTCCTTTGCCCTTGGCGGCCGGGCTCGAAGCTGGGCGCTTTGCCATAGTCGCTCCCCTCTGGTCGTGCGGCGCGGCGTGCGCACGACCTAACGATCCCACCTTCGATCTCACATTGCGGAGCACAGGGCATCCGGCGAGTCGTCCGCCGCTGCGGCTCGCCGGATGCCCGCCCCGTCGTGAACGAGGAGGTGATCATACGAACCGTGTGATCCGCTGTCTATGAGACCGGACGTAACGCGCAGGCACCCGTCGATAGCAGACGCGACAGGTACGACGAACTCTACCAGGCTTTTTTCTTAGGGGAGAAGCGGCCAGCGGATGCCGAGTGCGGCGGCGAAGAGATGCACGATCTCCACTCGCCACTCGGCGAGCGGAAGATTCTGATCCGATGCCGGCACCCAGTCACCGAGGTGAGGATACGGATTGGCGGGATCGAAAGGAGACTCGAGCTCCCTGGGGAGCACGGTGTGCTCCTGCACGTACACGAACTCGTCCTGGCGCCAGAGGCCCCACATCTCGTGCAGCTCCGCGGATGGTCCGCGGTAGGCTGTCATCAGTGCCGTCGAGGGGGCACCGGAAGTGAGCCGCTGGAGTCCGTCGCGCCACTGGCGCTCGTAGTCCGCCGCCGCCCACGCGCGCAGGTCGACCAGGAAGTGGAGTCTGTTCGTCCCGACGTCCAACTCGCCACCCGCGTGGGGCCAGCCCGACTCATCGGTCGCGACCGGCGTGTAGATCCTGATTCGAAACATCGAGCCTCCGGACGACATGGAGCCGCCGTCACTTTCCTGACGAGCAACGGCTCAGTCCGGCAATCTAGTGGGTCGGCGGGCCCAGCGGCCTCCGCGACGGCCTACCTGCGCGGTGCAGGCCCCGCAGTACCCCGTCGCCTTCCGAGAGCTGCCCACGCGCTTAGCTACCGCGCCCTCGAGCGTGCAGGATCACGCCGCCACCCGACGCGAGGCCCGCCGCTACCTCGGCTGGGAAGGAAAGAGGCTGTCTATGCGGACTCGAGACGCACCGGGGGCTAGCCAATCGCGATGCACCCTCAGATCCTACCCGCGAACAGCTTTTCGGAGTCGGCAAAATGGACTCGCTCTTCAAAGCGCGATGGCCGTCGCGTCGAGAGGCGCTGAAGTCGACCGCTCTTGCGCTACTTCCCCTCGGGCTCCCGGCGCCGTTCGACTGGCGCGGTCAAGAGCCCGCGCCAGCCAATGGCGGAACTGACCCCTACCCCATTCCCTGGTTGGACAAGAACGGGAGCCACAACCAGCCGGCGGGGCCCAACCTCGAGCCCTCTCACATCTACCACTTCAAGGGCAAGGTCGCCCGGTGCAGCACCTTCACCGGGATGGGAACCGACAACGCCGGAAACCGCCTCGCCTTCGGAAGCCCCACTACCGACTACGGGGTGATGCAGGGCGAGTATTGGGCCGCCCGCACGGCGCAGCGCGGGACATTCACCCACATATGACTGACCCTCTTCCGGGGACCGGCGGTTCCCGCTAATCAGATCCACGATTGCCATCCCCCCATTTCCGACTCGGGCCTGTACTGGGTCGTTCCGGTGCCCGCGTCCGGCCTGACGATTACCGCAGATGGCAAGATGCTGACCCTCGAAATGCACGACGTCCCCGTAGTCGACCAGCCGCGATGGCCCGCCCTCGACTCGCTGGCGACCCCCGCGCGGATGGGCTTCAAGATGGTCTGGAAATCGACCGGCGAGCCCGCGACTTACGAGAACGCCGCCCAGCACTTCCGCTTCGTCGGAACGCGAGCCTCCTGCCAGCTCGAGGCACAGATCGACGTTCCCTCGATCGGCTTCTCGTGGAAGTCGGACCCGCTGGAGACGTCGAAGTGCGACTTCGCGATCATCGGCGACGAGGTGAACGGTCGGTACTTCGACGCGATGAGCAGATAGCCGCGAGTCGCCGAGCGGTCGTGGGCGCTCGGCTCCGCTCTCGGCGCTCCGGAGCCCGCGCTTTGGCTTGGACGCGACGGCGCCGGGGGCGAGATTCCGGTGGCCGCGCGGGGATCTGAGCGTTGGGGCAGGCCGAACGCCAGAGCGCACACTGCGTTGCCGGCCCACGGAGGCCCGTGGCGAGCCATGCTCGAGGAGGAAGGGCTGCGCCGGCACCCCCGGAGAGATGCGCACACGATGCGGACCGTGGGGCGTGGGGGCTCGGCGAAAGCGGCGCCGCGCGTAGCGAGAGACAGCGCGCGGGCTGTTACGCGCTGGCTCGAAGCGTGTAAGCGCAGCGGCGCCAAGCCGAGCCCCCACGCCCCACCCCCGCGGAAGGGTGTTTTCTTTGCGGACCCCGGCTTCGCCCCCGGAGCGTGCCGAGCGAGATTACGGCCACCGATCAACGCCTCGCCCGGATAGCTGATGTCATCAACCTCGTCACTCGTAGAAAGTCTCAAACCCGCCGGGCCGAAACCGCCTGACGCGGCGCTCGCGACGCTCGCGTACTGCGACTGCGATGCCGCGGTCTCGGCCCTCGGATCCGACCGCAAGGGGCTGACGGACGAGGAGGTGGCGGCTCGGCGCGAGAAGTACGGAAAGAACGAAGTCGCGCACGAGAAGCCGCCGACCTGGTACGCGGAGCTCGGGCGTGCATTCGCGAACCCGTTCAACTTCCTGCTCACGACGCTCGCCGTCGTCTCCGGGATGAGCGGGGACCGGGAGGCAATGACGGTCATCGGCGTCATGGTGCTCTTCAGCACCGGGCTCCGATTCGCCCAGGAGTTCCGCTCGAACAAGGCGGCGCAGGCGCTGCGCGCACTGGTGAGCACAAACGCAACGGTCGAGCGGGCCGGCGACGAGTATCCGACCGAGGGCGCCACGGTCATGCGGCGCCGAGAAGTCCCGATGGATCAGCTGGTGCCCGGCGACATCGTCTACCTCTCGGCCGGCGACATGATCCCGGCCGACGTGCGCCTCATCGCGGCCAAGGATCTCTTCGTCGCGCAGGCGGCGCTCACCGGAGAGGCAATTCCGGTGGAGAAGGCGGAGCGCGCGCCTGAGCCTCCGACCCCGGTTGCGATCACCGAGATGCCGACGATCTGCTTCATGGGGACGAGCGTGGTGAGCGGCACGGCGACGGCGGTCGTTCTCGCCACGGGCAGCAACACCTCATTCGGCCGGATGGCGAAGGGGCTCGTCGGGAGGCGGGCGGAGACGGCGTTCGACGTCGGCGTGCGGAAGGTCAGCTGGCTCTTCATCCGCTTCATCGTGGTGATGGTGCCGATCGTCTTCCTGATCAATGGCCTGAGCAAGGGGAACTGGCTGGAGGCGTTCCTCTTCGGACTTGCGGTCGCCGTCGGCCTGACGCCCGAGATGCTGCCGATGATCGTCACGACGAATCTCGCGAAGGGCGCGGT
The DNA here is from genome assembly GCA_035623475.1 of Gemmatimonadaceae bacterium. Lineage (GTDB taxonomy): Bacteria > Gemmatimonadota > Gemmatimonadetes > Gemmatimonadales > Gemmatimonadaceae > DASPTK01. The sequence continues at coordinate 6,323 of DASPTK010000107.1, forward strand.
CACGATGGCGCGCCACAAGACGATCGTGAAGCGGCTCAACTCGATTCAGAACTTCGGCGCGATGGACGTCCTCTGCACCGACAAGACGGGGACGCTCACGCAAGACAAGGTCGTCCTGGAGCGCCATGTCAATGTCGTCGGCGAGGACGACGACTGGGTGCTCGCGCTCGCCTATCTCAACAGCTTCTACCAGACGGGGCTCAAGAACCTGCTCGACGTCGCGGTCCTCGAGCACGGAGAGCTCAAGAAGGAGCTGGCGATCGACAAGGCGTACGGAAAGGTCGACGAGATTCCCTTCGACTTCGCCCGGCGCCGGATGTCGGTAGTGGTGGACCACGAGCATCGGGACCACCAGCTCATCTGCAAGGGCGCGGTGGAGGAGGTCCTCTCGGTGTGCCGGTGGGTGCGCGACGAGAACGTCGACCCCGACGAGCCGCCACGCATCGTCGCGCTCGCGGACGAGCGGCGCACCGACGCGCAGGAGCTGGTCGCCGAGATGAACGAGGATGGCTTCCGCGTGGTCGCCGTCGCCTACCGCGAGTTTCCCACCACCCACGGCCCCTACTCGGTGGCTGACGAGTCCGACCTCATCCTCGTCGGGTTCATCGGATTCCTCGATCCGCCGAAGGAGACGGCGGCGCCGGCGCTCGAGGCCCTCGCCACCCACGGGATCGCCGTCAAGATTCTCACCGGCGACAACGATCTGGTCACGCGCAAGATCTGCCGCGACGTCGGGATGAACCCAGAACGGATCGTTCTCGGAGGCGAGCTGCAAGGGCTCGACGATGTCGCGTTAGGCCAGCTCGCTTCGGGCGCCAGCGTCTTCTGCAAGCTGACACCCGATGACAAGACGCGCATCGTGCGCGCGCTCAAGGCGAAGGGACACACCGTGGGCTTCCTGGGCGACGGCATCAACGACGCCGGAGCGCTGCGCGAGGCGGACGTGGGGGTGTCGGTCGATTCCGCCGTCGACATCGCCAAGGAATCCGCCGACATCATCCTCCTCGAGAAGAGCCTGATGGTGCTTGAGGAGGGGGTCGTCGAGGGGCGCAAGACCTTCGGCAACACGATCAAGTATATCAAGATGGCGGCGAGCTCGAACTTCGGAAACGTGTTCAGCGTGCTCGTCGCCAGCGCCTTTCTCCCGTTCTTGCCGATGCTCCCGATCCAGCTGCTCACGACCAACCTGCTCTACGATGTCTCGCAGACGTCGATTCCGTGGGACGACATGGATCCCGATTACCTCAAGGTCCCACGCCAGTGGCGCGCCGACGACATCGGCCGGTTCATGGTCTTCATCGGCCCGATCAGCTCGATCTTCGACATCGCGACCTTCGCCCTCATGTGGTTCGTCTTCGGGGCGAACGCGCCGGCGAAGCAGTCGCTCTTCCAGTCGGGTTGGTTCATCGAGTCGCTGCTGACGCAGACGCTCATCGTCCACATGATCCGCACCGCCCGCGTTCCCTTCATCCAGAGTCGCGCCGCCTGGCCCGTTCTGCTCCTCACTGGCGCGGTGATGGGGTGTGGACTCCTGCTCCCCTTCACTCCCCTCGGGGCGAAGCTCGGCCTCATGCCTCTCCCGGGCAGCTACTTCCTCTGGCTCGCGGGCATCCTGCTGAGCTACTCCGTGCTCACGCAGGTGATGAAGGGCGCGTATATAAGGAAGTTCGGTACGTGGCTTTGAGCTCGGGTGTGCTGGGGCGGGCGCGGGCACCCGGCTCCGTCGGCACAGGCGCTTACACGCTTCGAGCCAGCGCGCAAAGAGCGCGCGCCGTCTCTCGCTACGCGCCAGTGCCTCCTCTGCCGGATGCCCACGCCCTGGTCCGCTCACTTGCGCGACAGCCACACCGAGACGCGGTCGCGGGCATCTTTGGCGGCGAGACCCGGCCGGGCGCGTCGAGACCGCGTTAGGTCGAGGTCTCTCCAGGCGAAACAGCTTCCCGGTTCCCCCGAGCCTAACGGTCGGCACGTGCGCAGAGGCGAATTCCAGGTGCGAACGCCTCGGCGCTGCGCGCGCTCGACGTCTCCACGCGCCGGGTTCCCCGCCCCGGGGGCGTGGGGGCTCGGCGAAGGCGGCGCCGCGCGTAGCGAGAGACGGCTCCGCGCGCGGGGCCGGCTCGAAGCGTGTAAGCGCAGCGCCGCGCGAGCCGAGCCCCCACGCCCCCACCCGCCGAGGAGCCAAGCGACGCGCCGAGCCCTACGGCAGCGGAATCCGCCGAAGCTCCTTCCGCCAAGGAATTCGAGATGCCGCGATGAGCCGGCCGTCAGGCGACACACTCGGGTGCATGACATTCACCTCCTCGTGCGTCACCTGTCGCGGCGCGCCACCGGTACGCGGGATCTCGAAGACCTGCATTCGGTCTCCGGCGAGCGCGCCGTACAGGAGCTGGTCGCCGTCGGGGGTGAAGGCGACGCCGCCGATAGTGTAGCTCTGGAAGTCGGTGAGCTTGTGCGCGCCGGAGCCATCGGGGGGCGTCAACCAGAGTGCGCGGTGCACATCGTCGATCCGCTGGACCAGCGCGATCTCATTGCGCTTGGGGGACCAAGCCTCGTCGTCGATCCCAGCCACGCCGGCCGGCAGCGGCATCCGAACGGCGCCGAGTGATTTGCCGGTGGCCGGGTCGATGGTGATGATCCACGGTTTGGCGAATCGCGGCGGGCCATTCCTCTCCCAGGAGTCGAAGAGGAGATGGCGTCCGTCAGGCGCCCACACGGGCGGGCCGACCTCGTAGCCGAAGTCGGTGAGGCGAATCTCGGGTCCGCCGGCCGTGAGCTCGAGCCAGATGTCATCGGTGCGGCCGGGGGATTCGTAAAGCGGCACAGGGGTGGCCGACCGATGCGAGTGAAAGGCGACCCAATGCCCGTCCGGCGACCAGACCGGACCCATGTCCTCGCCATAGCCGGTGATCCACGGCTTGGGAGGCGACGTGACGCCGCCCGCCGAGTCGACCCCGACCACCCATCCGTCCATGTCCAGCCCGTAGTCGGAGAGCCGATAGTAGCCACGGGTGAAGGCGATCTGCCTGCCGTCGGGGCTCCAGCGCGGGAGGAATCCGTGCTCAGCCACTGGCTTCGGCCTTCCTCCGCCGAGCGGGAAGACGACGATCTCCGCACCCGGGCTGTTGTGCGTCCAGTAGAGAAAGCCGCCGGCAATCACCGGGCAACAGTCGTCGTCAGGCGAGTGCACCACGGTTCGGAGTTGGCTGCTGCGCAGATCCAACGCGTAGATGTCGAGGTCGCGATGTGGTGCTTCGGGGTCGTGCCGCGTCTTGGGATCGGGAATGGTGTCGCTGGCGAGGGCCAGGTAGAGAGTGTTTCCGTCCGGAGAGACGGCGACCGAGTTGAAGAATGGGGATGCATCGAGGTGCGGCCGGACCGTCGACACGGTACCGTCCACCGAGATCTTCTCGAGCGAGGAAAGCCCGTCCGGATGCAGCACGATCGCGTAGAGGGCGTCGCCTGACGGCGCCCAATTCACGCCATTCACGGCGCCGTCGAGCTTGAGGGTCTTGGCCGCACCCTTGGCGCTCAGGGTGAGGCTCGAGTCGCCGGGGACGAAGAAGACGATGCTCGAGTTGTCAGGCCCCCATCGAGGGAGTGCGTTGACGGGGATGGGGATCGGCGTCAGCGAGCCCTGAACCTCGACGAACCAAGAGGTGTCCTTGCCGGCGATTCCGGAGCGCACGACCTCTCCCGAGGCACCGAAGGTGCCGCCGCGCACCTGGCCGAGCCCGCGACGCCACGCCACCGAGTCGAAGGCGCCGCTCCTCACGTCGAAGAGGCGCGACCGCGCACCGGTACCATAGATCGCGAGGCGGGCATCGGGCGACACCTGGAAATAGCGCCCCGTCTCCTCGTACCACATCGGGCTCGAGTAGGAGAGCACCGTGGCCGGCGCCTCAGGAGTCGCAGCCGGGCGTTCGCTGCGGCAGGCGACGAGCGCGACGGAGAGCGCGACGGAGAGCGCGAGGGAGAGCGCGCGCCATCCCGTTTGCGGAGGCGTAAAGGCCGTCACCTGCCCGTCACGAAGATTCGGGCCGCCGCCGCCGGACCCACCCGCTGTGTCGTCGACCCAACGCGAATCTCGAGCGGCCCTCCGAAGGGTTCCCGGGCCACAAGGCGCACGGCTGCCCCCGGCAGAAGGCGCAAGGACGTGAGGTAGCGAAGAAACTCGGCGTCCTCGTCCTCGACCCGTGCCACGCGCGCCTTCTCTCCGACATGCAGATCGCTGAGTGCACGCCGGGCTGCCTCTGCGATCTTCCCGCCCGCAGTGGGAATGGGGGCTCCGTGCGGATCGACCGTCGGCTCCCCGATCAGGGCAGCCATTCGGTCGATGAGCTCTTGGGATGCGCTGTGCTCCAGACGCTCAGCCTCTTCGTGGACCCTGTCCCAGGTATAACCCAGCTCCAAGACCAGGTACGACTCGAGCACGCGATGCCGCCGAATGAGTCGGAGCGCGGCCGCATAGCCCTTCTTGCTCAACCGGAGCCCGCGATGGCGAGGATGGACGACCAGCCCCTGTTGCGAGAGGCGCCGCACCATTGTGCTGACGGACGCGCGCGCGACGTTGAGCCGTCGGGCGACGTCTGAGCTGACCGCATCGCCCGAAGGGCCTGACAGCTCGTAAATGGCCTTGAGGTAGTCCTCGACCGACGTGCTGTACTCACTCGCTCCCACTCGACCTTAGCCCTTTGGCGCCCACCGCAAACGATAACCGGGCCGGGGCCGGAAGGCGACGCCCTGCCAACGGCCGGCACCTCAGACATTCCGCAAGCGAGAATATATATTAGTCTCGATTGACACCACTAATTAGTCGAAACTAACTTCGCTCATTATGCGCACCTGTCGTGGTTCGAAGTACCCGCGGCGGGTTCTGAGTTTCGCCATGGCCACGATGGCCCTGGCCATGAGCGGGCGGGCGTTCGGTCAGGCCGGTCGAGAGGCGCAAGCAGCCGCGGGCCCAGCGCCTCGGTCGACCGTCGAAGTGTCCGGCGTAATTCGGGACAGCGCGACCGAGGCGCCCGTCTCCGCAGCGACGATCGAGGCCGCGCGCGACGGAGTGACGGCCGCGCGCACGGTGGGCGATTCCAGCGGACGTTTCGCCCTACGTCTGCCCGCGCCAGGCACGTTCAGCCTGATCGTGCGACGCATCGGGTATCGGCCTGCCACACGAGTCGTTGTGCTCGCGTCGGGACAGGAGCGCCTGACGGTGAATATCGTCCTGAGCGCCGTTGCGACGACGTTGGAGAGAGTTACGGTGAGTGCGGCGTCCCCAGTGGCGGTCGACGTGCGGAGCGGCGTTCAGAGCTATCAGGAGCAGGACTCTCACGCGGCACCGACAACGACCACGTCGCAGCTCATCCAGCAGGCCGTGGCCGGAGCAGCACGCGCTCCAACGGGGGAAGTGCACATCCGGGGGCAGCATAGCGAGTTCACTTACTACGTGGACGGAGTTCCAGTGCCGCCTGGCATCTCGGGGAGCTTGAACGAACTCTTCGATCCGACGGTCGCGGGCCGGATCGATGTGCAGACGGGAGGCTGGGACGCGGAATATGGGAACAGGAATGTCGCCATTGTCAATGTCGCGACCCGGATTCCAGACGGCGGCTTCCACTGGCAGGCCTCCGGATACTTCGGGTCGTTTGACGCCAACGGCCAAAGCGTCACCGCGAGCACCAACGCCGGTCCCCTTGGGATGCTTCTCTCGCTCACGCGCCAGGAATCGGACATGCGGCGGGAGCCGGTGATGCAGGATAGCCAGACCGGTGCGCCGATCAATTTCCACAATCACGGGGAGGACGACTTCGCCTTCGGCGAGGTGCGATACACCCCATCGGCACGGGACCGCGTGACGCTCGACGTGAATGCCTCGCGAACCAGATTCGCCGTACCCTTCGATTCGAGTGGCGGAGTCGTCGAAGGGGATCACGAAGAAGACGCGAACGCATTCGTGAATGTCGGATGGGCGCATCGCTTTGCCGGTCCCCTCCCCTCGGCCGCCGCAGGCGCGTCGCAGACCCAGCTCCAGCCCTCGGAGCTGTTCGCTGCTCTGTATCTGCGTTCGGGATCGCTGGACTATGTGCCCGGTACGATGGATCGGCCGCAATTCGTGTTCTATCCAGATACGACGGACCATTACACCGTGAGCGAAGATCGGTCGGCGACAACAGCCGGAGCAAAGGCCGACTACACGGTGCAGCTTCGTCCTGCGGTTGCGGTAAAGGCCGGCGTGGACGCGTCGATCGTTCGCGGGCATGAGGACTTCACCACGCGTGACTCGCTGAATCAGCCTGGTCCCGGTGTCAATGCCGCAGTACGCGGAGGCGATCTCGGTGTCTACGCGCAATCTCTCGTCCTTCCCTCCGATCGATGGGAGCTCCGCCTGGGCGCGCGCCTCGATCATCATTGGGCGCCTCTCGCGGGCGATCAGCACCAGCTGAGCCCTCGAGTGCGCCTGGCGTACTTTCCGGACGCGGTCACTTCGGTCTGGTTGTATTACGGACGACTCTTCATCCCCTCGAACGTCGAGGACTTTCACATCCTGGCGGCCGCCGCCCAGGCAGGCGCCGCGGGGCTACCGACGGTTCCCGAGCGGGATCACTACTTCGAGGTCGGCGCGGTGCATCGCTTCGCCGGTGGCATCGTTCTCAAGGTGGCGGGCTACTACCGCAACGACGCACCGGCGGTCGACGACAACACTCTGCCAGGCACTGCGTTGACCACCACGGTCAACATCGCGCACGTGCGCGTGGCCGGCATCGAGTCCGCTCTCGAGTTTCATCCGGCTGGCCCGTTCTCCGGTTACCTGAACGCAGCACTCAGCCATGCGAGCGCACACGGTCCCATCACTGGTGGGTTCCTTCCCACGGCATACCCGACCGGATGGTTCGACCAGGACCATGATCAGCGGTTGTCGGTCGTCGCGAGCGGAGCGTACAGCGCGGGATGGGGGTTTCTCAGCGTGACAGGCATTTTCGGATCGGGACTCACCAACGGGCACCCCGAGGCCGCACCGAACGAAACGGGGTTGTTCGACTTCAATCCGGCCGTGAAGGTCGCGCCGAACTTCATCGTAAACGTCGGTGCGGGCACTGCGCAGGCCATTGGCAGCACGACCGCACGCGTCGAGCTGTTCGTGGACAACCTCTTCGACCGCTACTACATCCTCAAGGGCGCCTTCACGAGCGGGCCATCGGTGGGGCGGCCGCGGAGCATCGAAATGCGCGTGACGGTGGGCCGCTAGCGTCCTGGGTCGCCCCGCGGCCGAGTCTGTGTGGCGACACCCGAGCGTCTGGAAGACTGAGCACCGGATGACGAGTAGTTTTTTTTGCGTCGTGAGTGGTGCCTCGCGCCGGTGACATGGCGACCTTTCACTGAACGCCAGGTTGAGGGTCCGACGGTGCCAGTGGAGGCCATAGTGCCGGAGATGTCTTCGGCCCCCGGTGCGGCGGCGCCAGCGCGGGCCTCTCCCGCACACGCCATCCTGATCGTCGACGACGAACCACAGATCCGGCGCGCCGTTCGAAATGCCCTCCGCGGCGAGACCGCGCGCGTCCTCGAAGCCGCCACCGGTGGCGAGGGAGTTGATCTGGCGGCGAGCGGCGAGCCCGACCTGATCGTCCTCGACCTCTCCCTCCCCGACCTGCCGGGAATCGAGGTCTGCCGCGAAGTGCGGCGATGGTCGGACGTGCCGATCGTCGTCCTCTCCGCCCGGCACCTCGAGCAGGAGAAGATCGCGCTCTTCGAGGCCGGCGCGGACGACTATGTCACCAAACCCTTTTCGATTCGTGAGCTCGCCGCCCGCGTGCGGGCCCACCTCCGGCGCACGGCGGTCAGCACACGTCGTCAGGTGCTCGACGCGGTCGAGCGCGGCGGGGTGCGCATCGACGTGGTGCGCCGGAGTGTGACACGCGCGGGCGAGCCCGTGCACCTCACCCCCATCGAGTGGCGGATCCTCTCCGCGCTCCGCGCGCGGGCCGGACGGACGCTCACGCACCAGCAGCTCTTCGAGGCCGTCTGGGGTCGCGTGCACGGCAATCCGCAGCTCTACCTGCGCGTGCACATCACGAATCTCCGACGCAAGGTGGAGCCGAATCCGACGAACCCGATCTTCGTGGTGACCGAGCCCGGCGTCGGCTACCGCTTCGAGGAGAGGCCTTAGGGCAATGCTCCTCTCTCGCGCGGCTCGTGCTTGGGCGTTCTGGCTCGCGGTGCTGGTCGTCGCGACCCTGGTCCTGCACAGCGCGCGCGAGCAGCTCGAGCAGGTGCACACCGTCCTCACCCTCCTCCTGATCGTGCTCGGCGGGAGCATCGCGGGCGGACGTGCGCTGGGACTAACGCTCGCGTGCCTCGGCTTCATCCTGATCGACTACTACTTTCAGCCTCCCTACGACACGATCACCGTCGACAAGCCCCTCGACTGGCTCGTGCTCATCGCCTTCCTCGCCACAGCGGCCGTGTCGACCCAGCTCTTGACCCGCGCGCGCAACGAAGCGGACCGGGCGCGCCAGCGAGCGAACGAAGTGACTCATCTCTCGCGACTGGCCTCGGAGGCGCTCCACGCCGGGGCGGCACAGGAGTCGTTGCGCGCGGTGGCCGCTGTGTTGCGCGCTCCCCTCGGCCTCGATCGGTGCGACATCCTCCCGTGGCCGGAGGTCCTGGCCGAGGAGGCCACCGGCGGCACCTCGGATGCCCCGCTGGCACGGGAGGATCGCGACCTCGTGCGGCGGGTAGCCGAGGGAGGTCAGCCGCTGGTCGTCGGAGAGAGCGGGCGCGTCGCGTCAGGCAGGTTGAGCGGGGAGCTGCTCGAGACGCTGGAGCTCCCGCCGATCCCGGTGAGGATCGTCGCGCTCCCGCTCCTCGTCCGCGGCCGCACGGTCGGCGTGATGCGCCTCGAGGCAACGAGGCCGATGCAGTTCGATCCCGCGCAGACTCGCTTCCTCGCGGCCCTCTCCTACTACGCCGCACTGGGGGTCGAACGCGTACGACTCGTCGCCGCCGCGGAACGAGAGGAGGCCTTGCGGGAGGCGGACCGTCTCAAGGACATGCTCCTCGCATCCGTCTCGCACGATCTCCGCACCCCACTCACCGCCATCCGCGCCCTGGCCGAAGAGAGTGCGGGGAGAGGAGACGACAACGCCTGCGCCATCGTCGAGCAGTCGGAGCGCCTGAATCACATGGTCACCGACCTCCTCGACTACTCTCGGCTCCGTGCCAGCGCCTTCCCCGTGCACGCCGAGATCAACGCGGCCGAGGACCTGATCGGCGCGGCGATCCGCCAGTGTCGCTCGCTCGCCGACCATCGGGTGATCGACACGGAGATCGACTACGACGAGCCCGCGCTCATCGGCCACTTCGACTTTGTGCAGTCTCTGCGAATTCTCGGCAATCTCGTCGAGAATGCGCTCTGGTACTCGCCCGCCGACACTCCGGTGACGATTCGAGCGGTACGCGAGGGCGAGAAACTGGTCTTCTCGGTGGCCGATCGCGGACCCGGCGTTCCGGAGGCGGATCGCGAGCGGATCTTCGAGCCCTTCACTCGCTCCGATGGCGCGAGGGTGCGGCAGGGCGGCTCGGGACTCGGCCTCTCGATCGCCCGCCGACTCTCCGAGGCGCAGGGGGGGTCGCTCACGTACGCGCCCCGCCCCGGCGGTGGGAGCGTGTTCACGCTCCGCTTGCCGGCGGCGGCCGGCGGAGCAGATGTCCTACCCGTGCATGACGAGGCCACGAACTTAGCGGAATCTTAGCGTCGGCGCTCTCGTTCTTAGCGCGACGCGTTCGGCGCTCGGGCTACATTCACGCCGTGTGTCCCCTCGAGTCACCCGTGGCGCGAGTTGTCGTTTTGGCGCTTCTGGCGGCATGCCGAGGCGCGCCAGCGGCCGACACCCCGCGGAGGCCCGACGCTCCGGCAGAGGTGCGGCTCGAGCCCGGATCTCCCGCGATGGCGTATCTGAGCATCGACACGGTGCGCGCTCGCCGCCTCCGCACCGTCGCCGTCGTGCCAGCGGAGATCGCGATGGACGAAGACCACACGGTTCGCGTGATCTCGCCGGTGACCGGACGCATTCGCACGCTCGACGCCGCACCGGGCGATGCCGTGGAGCGCGGAGCGGCGCTCGCGCGGATCGTCTCCGGCGACCTGGCGCAAGCGCAGAGCGACGTCGCGCGGAGTAGCGCGCAGGAGACCCAGTCGGCGGCCGCGCTCGCGCGGGCGCGCGACCTCTACGCCCACGCCGTCATCAGCAAACGAGAAGTGGAACAGGCGGAGAGCGACGCGACCCAAGCGAGCGCCGAGGCGAGCCGCGCGCGCTTGCGACTGCGCGAGCTCGTCGGCGACCACGGCTCCGCCGAAGAGGATTTCGTTCTTCGGGCGCCGATTCGTGGCGTGGTCGTCGACCGGAGCGCCAATCCGGGCGCCGAGGTCCGGCCCGATGCGCAGACGCCGCTCTTCGTCGTCTCGGCGCTCGACACCGTCTGGCTCACCGCCGAGGTGGCGCAGCGGGATCTCGGGTCCGTCAGCCGCGGCAGCCCGATGGTCTTCATGAGCGAGGCGATCCCCGGGGCGCGGATCACGGCGAAGGTGTCGTACGTCAGCAGCACACTAGATCCCCTCACGCGAACGGCAGCCGTGCGCGCGCCACTCCCGAATCCGGAGCGCCGGCTACGCGTTCGCATGACGGGGAGCGTTCGCCTCTTGGCTCCCGACTCCGTCGACACGCCGGTCGTCCCGGTCGAGGCGCTCGTCACGCGCGGAAGCGAGACGATGCTCTTCGTCGAGACGGGGCGCGGGCGCTTCACCGCGACTCCGGTGGTCGTCGCCGGAGACGACGGCGACATGGCGTCGATCGCCGCCGGGCTTCGGATAGGCGAGCGGGTAGTCACGCGCGGAAGCATCCTCCTGGCAGCGGAGCTCGACCGCGCGCGCTAGATGGTTCGCGCTCTCGTTCGGTTCGCGCTTGCTCAACGAGTGTTCGTCGCCGGCGCCACACTCCTGCTGGTCGTCCTCGGCATTCGCGCCTTCCGCCTCCTGCCGGTGGAGGCGTTCCCGGACGTCGAGGATGTACACGTGCAGGTGATCGCGCAGTGGCCGGGACACGCCGCGGAGGAGATCGAGCGCTCGGTGACCTTGCCGCTCGAGCGCGAGCTGAACGGCCTCCCGGGACTCACGAACCTCCGCTCGATCTCGATGTTCGGGCTGTCGGTCGTGACGATGACCTTCGACGACCGGACATCGGACTACTTCGCCCGTCAGCAGGCGCTCGAGCGGCTGCAGACGGTGACCGTGCCGGCGGGCGTCACCCCGGTGATGGCGGCGTTGTCGAACGCCACCGGAGAGATCTACCGATACACGCTTCGCGGCGCGCGTCCCCTGACGGAGCTCAAAGAGCTGCAGGACTGGGTGATCGAGCCCGCCTATCGGACGGTCCCCGGGGTCGCCGACGTCGTGTCCTTCGGCGGCGCGGTGAAGCAGTACCAGATCGACGTCGAGCCCGACCGCCTCCGCACCTACGGGCTGACGCTGCCGCAGGTGGAGCAGGCGGTGACGCTATCCAACGGGAACGCCGGCGGCGGCTACCTCACGCACGGCGTCGAGCGCTGGGTGGTACGAGGGGTCGGGCTCTTCGGGTCGGTACAGGACATCGCGTCGGTCTCGATCGCGACTCACGACGGGACGCCGGTCCGCGTCGCCGACATCGGCTCCGTCACCATTGGACGCGCGCCCCGCGAGGGAATCGTGGCCCGCGACACCGCCGATGACGTCGTCGAGGGAATCGTGCTGATGCGCAAAGGGGAGAACGCGCTCACCGTCCTCGATGGCGTGCGTCGCAAGACGCAGGAGCTCAACACCACGAGACTCCCGCGCGACGTGCGCCTGGACCCGTTCTACGACCGCGCCGATCTCGTGCGGCACACCGAGCGCACGGTGGAGGAGAATCTCGCCATCGGCGCGACGCTGGTGCTCTTCATTCTGGTCGTCTTCCTCGGCGATTGGCGAAGCTCGCTCGTCGTGGGGGCCGTCATCCCCCTCTCCCTGCTCTTCGCCTTCATCCTGATGGATGTCTTCAGCGTCTCGGCGAACCTCATCTCGCTCGGCGCGGTCGACTTCGGGATCATCGTCGATTCGGCGGTCGTGATGGCGCAGGCCTTTCTCGTGCGCGTGCCGGCGATGCTGCACGATCACCCCGGCGCACCCGCGGTCGGGTACCGCGAAGCGTTGGCGACGGTGGCGGAGGGGATGGGGCGGCCGATCCTCTTCGCGAAGGCGATCGTGATCACGGCTTTTCTGCCGATCTTCACCTTTCAGCGCGTCGAGAAGCGGATCTTCTCGCCGATGGCGTACACGCTGAGCTTCGCGCTTCTCGGCTCGGTGCTTCTCGCGCTCACCTTCGTCCCGGTGGCGACGAGCCTGCGCCGGCCACCGGAGGCGCCGCCGCCGGAGCCGCGCGCGGCCAGGTGGCTCGTCCGCTACTTCACGCCCGCCCTCGACTGGGCGCTCGCGCACCGGCGCTTGGTGGTCGGCGGCGCCGTGGCCGCGTTAGGCCTGACGCTGGTAATCGCCCTCTCGCTCGGCTCGGAATTTCTTCCCGCGCTCGACGAAGGGAACATCTGGCTGACGGTCACCATGCCCGTCGGGATCTCCCTCGAGGAGGCGAAGCAGATCGAGGTCCAGGTGCGCCACGCGATCCTCCGATTCCCCGAAGTGAGACAGATCGTGACGCAGCTCGGGCGGCCCGACGACGGCACCGACCCCAAGGGGGCCAACAACCTCGAGCTGTACGCCGA
>DASPTK010000108.1:0-21623 GCA_035623475.1 Gemmatimonadaceae bacterium
CTCGGGACCTCCTACATCACCGGCCGTCCGATCTCCCGCGACATCGCCGAGCGATTTCCCAAGACCTTGCAGCTCGCTCTGGCGGCGATGCTCCTCGCCGCCACTACCGGAATCACCCTCGGCGTCCTGAGTGCGCGCCGACCCGGCGGCTGGGTCGATCGCAGCGCGATGCTGGCGAGCTACCTCGGGATCTCCTTCCCCGTGTATTGGGTCGGGCTGATCCTGATCCTCGTCTTCGCGGTGATGCTGCGTTGGCTCCCGCCCTCAGGGTACGGCGGGCTGCGCTTTCTGATTCTCCCCGCGCTCACCCTCGGGATGCGCTCGATCGCCTTCCTCGCGCGGATGACGCGGTCGGCGATGCTCGAGGTCTTGGGGAGCGACTACATCCGAACCGCCTGGGCGAAGGGCCTACGGGAGCGCGCGGTGCTCGCCAGGCACGCGCTCCGGAACGCGCTCATCCCGATCATCACCGTCCTCGGGCTCGACTTCGGGTCGTACCTCACGGGGAGCGTGCTCACCGAGACGGTGTTCAGCTGGCCCGGACTCGGCCGCTATGTGGTGAACGCGATCTCGCGGCGGGACCTGCCGGCGATCCAGGGGTCGGTGCTGTTCTTGAGCGTGGTGTTCGTGCTGGTGAATCTGCTCACCGACCTGGCATATGCGGGGGCGGATGCGCGGGTGAGGGAGGGGTAGTTCGAGTCATCCCCCCGCTTCTTCCTTCACCCCGAAGATCGCCATGTTCGAGCTGTGCCCCGGATTCACCTTCTTCTCCGGGTAGATCCAATGCACCGCCTGATTCACCGCCGTCGCCGCCTCGCCGAATCCTGTGGCGATCAGCTTGAGCTTCCCGGGATAGGTCGTCACATCGCCGGCGGCGTAGATCCCCGGGCGGCCGGTCTCCATCGTCGTGTCGACCACGATCTCGTCCTTCTCGAGCCTGAGGCCCCACTCGGCGATCGGCCCGAGGTCGCTCACGAAGCCGAGCATCGGAAGAATCGCGTCGATGTCGATGCGCTCCATCGCCTTGGTCTTCGAGTCGCGGAGGGTCGCCCCCACGAGATGGTCGCCGTTCCCGTGCACCTCCATCAGCTCGTGGAAGGTGAGGATCTTCGCCCTCCCCTGCTCGGCCGCTGACGTCACATCGCGCACAGTCGCGCCGTGCGCGCGGAAGCGATCAGTGCGATGCATGAGCGTCACCTGAGACGCCGTGCCTATCAGCTGGTGCGCCCAATCGAAGGCGCTGTCCCCGCCCCCCACGATCAGCACCCGTTGTCCACGGAAGAACTCCGGGTCCGTCACCCGGTCGTAGATCCCGCGGCCATACCAGGGCGCCGCCGTCGGCTGGGGGAGCCGGCGGGGGGAGAAGGCCCCGATCCCGGCGGCTATCACTATGGCGCGACTGGGGAAACGGTCGGTTTCGGTGACCAGGGTGAACAGCCCGCCGTCCTCTTCTAGGGTCACAACGCGCTGGTTGAGCTGCACGTCGGGCGAGAAGCGCGATGCCTGCTCGACGAGCCCGCGCACCAGATCCTTCGCCAGAATGCTCGGGAATCCGGCGACGTCGAAGATGTACTTCTCCGGATAGAGGGCGACGAGCTGTCCGCCCAACTCGGGCAAGGCATCGACGATGCGCGATGTGACACCGCGCATGCCGGCATAGAAGGCGGCGAAGAGGCCGGTCGGGCCTCCGCCGATGATCGTGAGGTCGGTGGGGTCGTGCGACATACGGTGAGGTGGAGGAGATCGGGCCGCCGCGGGTGTGGGGTGTCGGTGCCCTCCTAATAATGCACATGGAAGAGCACATTCTGGAATACACGGGCGCCTTTCGCCTTGTGCGCAAGATCGCACAGGGCGGCATGGCGACAGTCTACGAGGCCGAGCACTTGGGCCCCGCGGGCTTCGCCAAGCGTGTCGCGCTCAAGGTCATCCACCCGCACTACGCCAAAGAGAAGACCTGGCTCCAGCTCTTCATCGACGAGGCGAAGCTCTCCGCCAACCTGGTGCACGGAAACATCGTGCAGATCTACCAGCTCGGAGAGGTCGAGGGGCAGTACTACATCGCCATGGAGTACATCAAGGGCCCCACCGTTCGCATGATGATCGAGCGGCACCGCGAGCTGAACACGCCGATGCCGATGTCGATCGCCGCCTACATCGCGAGCCGCGTCTGCCGGGCGCTCGACTTCGCTCACAACTTCGTGAGCCCCGAAGGGAAACGCCTCGACATCGTCCACCGCGACGTGTCGCCGAACAACGTCATGGGCACATGGGATGGCCACATCAAGCTGGCCGACTTCGGCATCGCCAAGGCCCGTACGTCGATCGACCCGATGGCGAAGTCGCCGACGCTCATGATGGGGAAGAAGCACTACATGAGCCCCGAGCAGCTGCTGGCGCTCGACGTCGATGGACGGAGCGACGTCTTCGCTGTCGGCGTCTTCCTCTACGAGCTCCTCTCGCTCGAGCCGCTCTTCTACGAGGACGCCACCGAGCTCCTGATCGACGAGGTCACCTGGCGCCCGCTCCCCAACATTCGCGAGACGGTTCCGGGGATTCCGCGGGTGATCGAGGAGAGCCTCCTCGCCGCCCTCGACCGAGATCCGGCGCGCCGTCCGACCGCCGCCGCCTTCGGGAAGGCGCTCGACAAGTGGTGCGAGTCACAGACGGTGGTCGCCACCCCCGACCGTCTCCAGGAGCACCTGGCGAAGATCTTCCCCGATACCTACGCGCCCTCGACCTTGAGCGGGGAGTTCACGAAGTTCTCGAACTTCAAGCGCGGGCTCCGCCGCTTCGATAGGCGCGGGTGGTGGCAGAAGCTCATGGCGCGGATCTCGTAGCCGGCACCGCTCTCCTCGCCCGCTCCGGGCGACCCGCGGGGACGCTAGATTCCCGCGCATGAAGATCTACACGAAGACGGGCGACAAGGGCGAGACGGGGCTCTTCGGCAGCGGGCGCGTCCCCAAGAATCATCCGCGGGTGGCGGCGTACGGCGATGTCGACGAGCTGAATGCGACGCTCGGCCTCGCCCGCTCTCTCGAACCCCTCCCGCAAGTCGACGAGATCCTTCTCCCGATCCAGCGCGACCTCTTCGGCCTGGGGGCACTCCTCGCCACGCCGGAGCCGGAGAAGGTGAAACAGCAGCTGGAGAAGGCCCGCCTCGGTGACGCGCGCATCGCTCAGTTGGAGCGCGCGATCGATGATGCGGAGGCAGAGCTGCGGCCGCTCGAGGCCTTCGTCGTCCCCGGCGGCACTCGCAAGGCGGCGGCCCTCCACGTTGCGCGCACCGTCTGCCGGCGGGCCGAGCGTTCGACGATCACCCTCGCCGAGACCGTCGCGGTGCCGCCGGTGGTGATCGTCTATCTGAACCGCCTCTCCGATCTCCTCTTCGTGCTCGCCCGCCTGACGAATAGCCGGCTCGGCGCGGCCGAAATCACCTGGTGAGCCCGACCGAGGCGAGCGCTCCCCGCCGGATGGCGACGGCGAGCGGGATCGAGATGCCCGGCTACGACATCCTCGTCGGCCGTGGCTGGATCGACGGGATCGGCATGATCGCGCTCGATCGGGCGACGGCGCACCGGTACGCCGTGATCACCGACGAGACGGTGGGTGCGCTCTACGCCGATCGCGTCGTGGAGTCGTTCCGGGGACAGGCGCCACTCGTCTTGCGCGTCCCTCCCGGGGAGACGACGAAGACGCGCGAGACGTGGGCGGCGCTCACCGACCAGCTGCTCGCCGCGGGTGTCGGCCGAGACAGCGCGCTCATCGCCCTCGGGGGCGGCGTGATCGGCGACCTCACCGGCTTCGTCGCCGCCACCTACATGCGGGGGATTCCGTACGTGCAGGTGCCGACGACTCTCCTCGCCATGCTCGACGCGTCGATCGGAGGGAAGACCGGCGTCGACACGCCGGCGGGGAAGAATCTTGTCGGCGCCTTCCACCCGCCACGCGCCGTGCTCGTCGACCTCGACGTCCTCGCGACCTTGCCCGCCGCGCATCGGCGCGCCGGCGCGGCCGAGGCGATCAAACACGGGGTGATCGCCGACGCGGAATACTTCGACCGCACGACGGCGGCGCTCCCGACCGTGCTCGATGACCCCGCGAGCGCCGCTATGCGGGACCTCGTCTGGCGGAGCGTCGAGATCAAGGCGGACGTCGTTCGACGGGATGAGCGCGAGGGCGGGCTCCGCAAGATCCTCAACTTCGGGCACACCCTCGGCCACGCCATCGAGTCGCTGAGCGGCTACGCGCTGCCCCACGGGGAGGCGATCGCGATCGGCATGACGCTCGAGGCGCGCCTGGCGGAGCGACTCGAGATCGCCGAGAAGGGAACCGCCGAACGAGTGCGCGAGGCGGTCGACCGCGCCGGACTCCCCTCGCGGATCCCGCAACCGCTCGAGGCCCACGCGATCCTCGCCGCCGCACGCGCCGACAAGAAGGCACGCGGCGGAGAAATCGAGTACGCGCTCCCGGAGCGCATCGGCACGATGGCTGGATCCGATCGGGGTTGGTCGGTGCGCGCTCCCGACGCGGAGGTGCTCGCGGTTCTCCGCGACGGCTGACAGATTAGCCGTCAGGCAGACTCGGCGATCACCCCACTCATGTCACCGCTCGCGACATATCTCCTCGGCGTCACGACGATCATCCTCGGGCTGGCAGTCGCGGCGTTCCTCCTCGACGTGCCACCGACGTGGATTTTCGTCGCCGTGGTGGTCGCCGCCGTGCTGCTCGTGCTCTTCGTGCGTCGAAGAATGCGCCGCGATTGAGGCTGGGGTCGGACCTCGGAACGGCGCCGGATAGCGAGCGCGACGCCCTTTCGGGGGCGTTCCGGGGTGTTTCGTGGGCTCCCACCAGTATCCAGATATGACAGCACCAGGCGTTTCACTTCCGGGAGTCATCCGCCGTCCTCAGCCGCAAGTCGTTTCGCTCCAACGCGCTGCCTGAGCGACGCGTCGACGGCATGCGTCATCGTGATACGTCGCTGTTGACCAATTTGTGATGCGAGATTATCCTGCGCGTCCCTGGCGGTGACCTTTTTCGAGCCGACGGACGCTCGTCCCACCTCAGCAGAGCGCGACGGGGCTGTATGGAGCATGTGACCGAGAGCAGGACCAAAGGGTTCTTTCGCTCCTCGCCGTCAACAGCTTTCGATCAGTACCTGCACGACATCCAGAAGCTCCCCCTCATCGACGACCCCGAAGAAGAGCGTCGACTCGCCCGCCGCGCCCAGAAGGGGGATGAGCGCGCCGCCGAACGACTCGTCACCGCGAATCTCCGCTTTGTCATCTCGTACGTGAAGAAGTATCAGGGTCACGGACTCGACCTGAGCGAGCTCGTCGCCATCGGAAACGAGGGGCTTCTCAAGGCGGTAAAGAAGTTCGATCCGAATCAGGGCGTGAAGTTCATTTCATACGCGGTGTGGTGGGTTCGTCAGGCAGTCCTCAAGGCATTGGCCGAGCAGACGCGCTCGGTTCGCATCCCCCTCAATCAGAATTCGCAGCTCATCAAGCTCGCCCGGGCCGAGACCGTGCTCGCGCAGGTCTTGAAGCGCGACCCGACCGATCACGAGATCGGGCGTCTGATCGAGGAGACCCCGGAGCAGGTGCGCGCCTCGCGCCAGATGTCGGCCACCGAAGTGTCGCTCGACGCGCCGATCGATCGCTCCGACCGCGAAGCCTCCACCCTCGGCGAGCGCTTCGTCGGCGTCGATGGCGGGGAGATCGAGGACGGAACCGACTTCAAGCTGATGCGCGAATTCATCGATCGCGTCTTCCGGAAATACCTGACGCCGCGCGAGCGGAAGATCCTTTATCTCTACTATGGGCTCGAGGAAGGGTCGGAGGCGATGACGCTCGAGCGGATCGGTGCCCTCATGGGGGTCACGCGCGAGCGGATCCGTCAGATTCGCGAGCGGGCCTTCGAGAAGCTGCGCGAATCGCCCGATGGTGCGGCGCTGGCGGGCTTCTGGACGACCGCCTGATCGCGCCCGCAGTCCCGGTTCCGGCGTTCGTGCGGTAGCGCTTCGCCGCCGGTGCGACAATGGTGAAGGGGCGGGTCCGCCGGGACGAGTGGACCCGCCCCTTCGCGCGTTCTAGCTTGCATCACCCAGCCGGTGCGCCGGCGCAACCGTGGATCCACCGCTCGGGCCCTCGGTGCAGACCCTCCCGCTCTTCCCGCTCTCGCTCGTGCTCTTCCCCGGCACGACGATGCCGCTCCACATCTTCGAGCCGCGGTATCGGCGGCTGCTCGCCGACTGTCTGGCCGGAGATCAGCGCTTCGGGCTGATCTACCTGCCGGAGAGCACCGCCGAGCGCGAGCTGCCGCCGGGGCACGTCGGGTGCGTCGCCCACGTCGACAGCGCCGAGGAAATGCCTGACGGGAGATCGAACATCGTCGTGAGCGGTGGCGAGCGCTTTGCCGTCGAGCGCTTTCTCGACTCTCCCCTCCCCTACGCCGTGGCCGCGGTCACGGCGCACGAGGACATCGAGGAGCCGACCGACCGGCTCGAGGCGTTGGCGACCGATCTGCGGGTGCTCTTCGTGCGGGTCGCCCGCGCGGCGCACATCCTGACCGACGACCGGGCGCCGATCCCCGATCTGCCTAACGAGCCGGCGATGGTGGCGTTCCGCGTGGCCTCGCTCATCGACATCGACCTGCCGATGCGCCAGGGCGTGCTGACCTCCCGCTCGCCGAGCCTCCGGATTCAGGAGGTGCAGCGGGTGCTCGACGAGGCGCTGGCGCCGCTCGAACGCCGGGCGAGCATGCATCTGCGCGCGAAGACGAACGGCAGCGGCATTGGGTCGGCCTCCGGGACCAGCACGTGAATCGCGACCGCGTGGCGGCGACCCTCGCCGCCATCGTCGGCGCCGAGGGGGTACGGGCCCGGCCGAGCGAGCTGCTCGCCTACAGTGCCGATGGGCTCCCGACCTACCACCTCCGCCCCTGGCTGGCCGTCCTCCCCCGCACTGGTGACCAGCTGATCGCTGTCGTGCGCGCGCTGGCGGAGATCGGCTGTCCCTTCGTCCCGCGCGGCGCCGGCACCGGGCTCTCCGCCGGGGCACTCGCCGAAGGAGAGGTGGTGATGATCGGGACGAGCCGTCTCGATCGAATCATCGCCATCGATCCGGTGAACCGCCTCGCCACCGTGGAGCCGGGGACGGTAAACGTCGCCCTCACTCGCGCGGCGAGCGAGTTCGGGCTGCACTACGCCCCCGATCCGTCGAGCCAGACCGCGTGCACGATCGGCGGCAACATCGCCGAGAACTCCGGCGGGCCACACTGCCTCAAGTACGGCGTCACCCTCAATCACGTCGCCGCGCTCGACGTGGTGCTTCCCGACGGGAGCCTGGTGACCCTGGGCAACGCCGATGGCGAGAGCGATGGCTACGACCTCCTCGGCGCGTTCATCGGATCGGAGGGGTGCTTCGGCATCGCCTACGAGATCACCGTGCGCCTGACGCCCAACCCCGAGGCTGTGCGCACACTGCTCGCCGACTTCCGATCGATCGACGATGGCGCACGCGCGACCTCGGCGATCATCGCCCACGGGCTGGTGCCGGCGGCGCTCGAGATGATGGACGGCCCCACGATCCGCGCCGTCGAGGCGTCGATCTACGCCGCCGGCTACCCCGCCGATGCCGACGCGGTGCTCCTCATCGAGCTCGATGGACTCGCCGCCGGGCTCGATGAGGACGTGCGGACGGTGGAGGCGCTCTGCCGCGCGAACGGGGCACGCGAGGTTCGGGTGGCGCACTCGGAGGCCGAGCGTGGGCGGCTCTGGCAGGGGCGCAAGAAGGCCTTCGGCGCGATGGGGCGTATCGCCTCCGACCTCGTCGTCCAGGATGCGGTCATCCCACGCACCAAGCTCCCGGAGATCATGGCCACCATCCAGGAGATCGCCGCCCGCTACCGCATTCAGGTGTGCAACGTCTTCCACGCCGGCGACGGGAATCTGCACCCGAACATCGGCTTCGACGCCTCGAACCCGGACGAGTCGGAGCGCGTGCACGACGCGATGCGGGAGATCATGCGCGCCTGCATCGACGCCGGGGGCTCGATCACCGGCGAGCACGGCGTCGGATTGGACAAGCTCGAGTACATGCCGCTCGCCTTCACGCCCGACTCGCTCGCGGCGCAATGCCAGCTCCGCGAGGCCTTCGATCCGATGCGGCGCTCGAATCCGGGGAAGGTGATTCCGGTTCGGTCGTGCCGCGAGTGGACGGTGTCGGCGCCGCTCCGGCGCGCGGCGGTCTCGTGACGCGGGCGACACAGGCGCGCGACGCGCGCGACGTGCAGGAGGCGATCCGCGATGCCTCCGAGCGCGGGGCCGCGCTCCGGATCGCCGGGGCCGGCACCTGGCTCGATGGCGGGCGACCCGTCGACGCGGCGGAACAGCTCTCGTTAGGTGGATGGCGGGGGATCGTCGAGTACGTCCCCGGCGATCTCACTCTCACGGCCCACGCCGGGACGCCACTCGACGATCTTGCCCGCGCCACGGGGGCGGAGAATCAGTGGCTGACGCTCGATCCAATCGGGGCGCCCTCCGGGACGATCGGCGCGACGGTCGCCACCGCCTCGGCGGGGCCACTCGCCCACGCCTTCGGGACGCCGCGCGACGCCGTCCTCGGCCTCGAGACGGTCACCGGCGGCGGCGTCCTTGTCAGGAGTGGCGGGCGCGTCGTGAAGAACGTCGCCGGCTTCGATCTCACGAGGCTCTTCACCGGCTCGTGGGGGACACTCGGCGTCATCACGCAGGTCACTGTACGCCTCCGGCCGAGGCCCGAGGTGGATGAGACGGTCGCCCTGGCGGTGAGCGACGAGGCGACCGGGATGGGAGCGCTGCTCGACCGACTCCGCTGCGCGCCGGTGGCGCCGCTCGCCGCAGAGATAGTCAGCGCGGCTCTCGCGGCGCGCCTCGGATTGGAGCGCCGAACGTCGCTCCTCCTTCGCCTCGGGGGGAACGCCGCTTCCGTTCGCGCGCAACGGGCCGGGGTCGCCGCGCTTGGCGACTCCGTTTCGGTTCCGACCGCGGTGTGGCCCGCTCTGGTGACGCGCGACGAGGGCGGTGCGGCCGTGATTCGCCTCTCTTCTCGCCCATCACGCCTGAGCGAGCTCTGGGTCGCCGCCGCCCGCGCCGCCCAGGCGCACGGCGCCGCCGATGGAGCCTTCGCTCACGCCAGCGTCGGACGCGGGATCGTGCGCTGCCTGGCGGAGGCCCAGCCGGTGGAGGCACTCGAGAGGTGGCTGCATGCGCTCGTCACCGCCGACGCGACTCGCATCATCGAGAAGCTGCCGATCGCAATGTGGGTCGCGCCTCCCATGCCCACCCCCTCGCCGGTGGGAGGCCGGATCTCGCGCGCCCTCAAGGACGCCTTCGACCCGAGCGGGATTCTGAACCCGGGGATTCACGGCGCGCCGGCGTGACCCTCGCTCCGCACTCTGCCGCTCCGGCGTGCGCGCTCCCCGATTCGCCCCTCGCCGCCGAGCTGCCGGGGCTCCGCACCTGTGTGCACTGCGGGTTCTGCCTCCAGGCATGCCCGACCTACACCGCGTTAGGCGACGAGAACGATTCGCCTCGCGGCCGGCTGGTGCTCATGCGCGCGCTCATCGAAGGGGAGCTGGCGCCTGACGACAGCGCCCTCTCCACCCACATCGAGCGCTGCCTCGGCTGCCGGGCGTGCGAAACCGCCTGCCCGTCGGGGGTCCCGTACGGGCGCCTCCTCGAGGCGACGCGGGCGACGCTCGCCGAGCGCGTGGAGCGCCCGGCGGTCGCACGGCTCGTGCTCGCCATCTTCGCCCGGCCGCCCCTCCTTCGCCTCGTTCTCGCGCTCGCACGGGGGATGCGGGCGAGCCGTCTCTCGGCGCTCGGCGCGCGACTCCCCGGGCGACTGGGCGCGGCGGCGGCGCTTCTCGAATCGACCCGCCCCGCCATTCCCTCGCGCGGCTACGAGGCGCACGGAAGCGGCGATCGCGGCGCGGTGGCCCTGCTCCGCGGGTGCGTGATGGACGGACTCTTCGCCGAGACGAACCGCGCGACCGCGCGCACCCTGATCGTGAACGGATATGAGATCCGAGAGGTCGCGGGGCAGCGTTGTTGCGGCGCGCTCCACGCGCACGCCGGCGATCTGGAGGGCGCGCGCGCCCTCGCACGGGCGAACATCGCCGCCTTCGAGCGTACTCCGACCCCCTGGGTCGCGGTGAATGCGTCGGGGTGCGGCGCGCACATGAAGGAGTACGGCCATCTCCTGTCGGGCGACATCGAGTGGAGCGCCCGGGCCGCGGCCTTCTCCGACAGGGTGCGCGACGTGAGCGAGCTTCTGGCCGCGGCCGGGCCGGTGCAAGGAGGCGCGCTGGAGGGGAAGGTCGCGTACGACGCGCCCTGTCACCTCCTGCACGCTCAGCGCATCGCGCAGCCGCCGCTCGCCGTTCTCGATGCCATCCCTCAGCTCGACGTCGGCCCGCTCGCGGACGCCGATCGATGTTGCGGCGGCGCCGGGATCTACAACCTGCTGCAGCCCGATCTTTCGGCGCGTGTGCTCGAGCCGAAACTGGAGCAGATCGACGCCGCCGGAGTCACGCTCGTGGCGACGGGCAACCCCGGATGCGCGATGCAGATCGGCGGCGCACTCGTGCGCCGCGGCGCGCGCGCCCGCGTCGTACACCTCGTCGACCTGCTGGACGCGTCGTACGCGGCGCGCCGCCCGTAGCGGTCGCCGGACAGCGGCGGTTAGCTTCTGCTCATGACCCTCACTCAGCCGCCCGAGTGGACGAAGGGATGACCACCAGCTCCATTCGTCCCGGCGATACCCCGGCCCTCGGCGTCGTCGCCGGGCACTCGGTCGCCCTGCACTTCGGCGACATCGCCGCCGAGTATCAGGCGCTGCGCCATCGCGCGATGCTCGTCGATCGGAGCGCCCGCGGCCGTCTGCGCCTCGATGGCCCGCGCGCCGCCGAGTTGATGACGGGACTGGTCACGGGCGATGTGCTGGCGCTCGAGTCGGGACAGGGTCTGTACGCAGCGGCGCTCAACCCGAAGGGGAAGATCGTCGCGGATGTGCGCATCCTGGCGCACGATGGACATCTGGCCATCGACGTTCCCCCCCGGGCATGGCCGGGGTGGATGGTGATGGTGGCGAAGTTCATCAACCCGCGCCTCGCCGCGTATACCGACGAGTCGACCGCCGTGCGCACGATTGGGATCTATGGTGTTGCCGCGCGACGGATCGTCGCCGCGTTGAGCGGCATCGCGCCTGACGACTTGGGGGCGCTGGCGATGTACTCGCATCGCGCGGCGGAGATCGCCGGGCGGCCGGTCGTCATCGCGCGGATGCCCGAGATCGGCCTCGAGGGCTACGAGATCTTTCTCCCCGCCGAGGCCTTCGGCGTCGTCTGGCAACGCAGCGTGGCCGCCGGCGCGATCCCCACAGGCCTCATCGCCTGGGAGATTGCCCGCATCGAGGCGGGGCGCCCGGAGTGGGGGCTCGATATCGACGAAGGAACGATTCCGCAGGAGGCGAACTTCGACGAGCTCCACGCCATCTCGTACACGAAGGGCTGCTACGTGGGGCAGGAGGTGGTGGCGCGGGTGCACTTCCGAGGGCACGTGAACCGGCACCTCCGCGGCCTGGTGGCCGGTCAGAACGAGGCTCCCCCCTCGAAGGCGGCGGTGCTCGATCAAGCGGGGAAGCAGGTGGGCGAGGTGCGGTCGAGCGCGCTCTCCCCTCGGCACGGCGCGGTGGCGCTGGCGATGATCCGTCGGGAGGTGGAGACGGGCGCCGGCGTCCGGCTCCAGTGGGATGGCGTCGAGCTCCCCGCTCAGGTGGTTTCTCTCCCCTTCCCCAGCTGACGCCCCACCGGAGCGCGCGCCCTTCATCGGCGCGCGCGGCCAGCGAGAAAAGAAAAGGGGCGCGACGATCGTCGCGCCCCTTCAGACCTCATGGCGATCGGGTTACGGCTTCTTCGCCGCCTTCTTCATCGCCGTGTCCGCCGCCTTGGTCATCTTGTCGGCGGCCTTGTGCATCGCCGTGTCGGCCATCTTCATGGCGGTGTCGGCCATCTGCTTCATCGCCGTGTCGGCCATCTTCATCATCGAATCGCCCGCAGCGGCGGGCGCCGGCGCCATCGCCGGAGCGGCGGCAGCGGTATCAGTCGCGGGGGTTTCCTTCGCCTTGCATGCGGCGACCGCAAGCACAGCAGCGAAGACAGCAATGCGCTTCATCGATATTCTCCTCAATGGGGGCTTGAATTGGCGCGGCTATCGTCCGTGCATGCAAGCGTGCAATGCAAGGAGCGAGCAGCAATTAAGCTACCGGGAGCGCAACTTACGTGTCAAGGGATTTTGCACTCCGCGCGCTCGATGTTCCGCTGGCGCGAGCCGCACGTCTCTTCCTAGGTTGCGCGCCGTGCTCCCTTGTATCTGACTTCGTGCAACGATCTCTTTCCCTGACTCATGACCGCCGCCTCCGCCCCGCCAGCCGACCTTTCGGCGCTTCCACTCGACGGTGTAGTGCATGGAGCGTGCCCGCATGATTGTCCGGACACGTGCGCCATGCTGGTTACGGTGAAAGCGGGCCGAGCGGTGAGCGTCGCCGGTGATCCAGAGCACCCTTTCACCCAGGGCTTCCTCTGCGCGAAGGTCAACCGATACGTCGAGCGCACCTATCACCGCGACCGCCTCGCGCGGCCCCTGCGCCGCAGAGGACCGAAGGGGAGTGGCCGCTTCGAGCCTATCAGCTGGGATGACGCGCTCTCCCAGATCGCCGAGCGGCTCGGAGCGTTGGCGCGCAGCGCCGAGGGGGCGCAGTCGATCCTGCCCTACAGCTACGCCGGCACGATGGGCCTCGTGCAGGGATCATCGATGGATCGGCGCTTCTTCCACCTCCTGGGCGCGTCGATGCTCGATCGCACCATCTGCTCCTCCGCCGGCTTGACCGGAATGCGCATCACGGTGGGAGCGAGCATCGGCGCCGATGGCGAGGGGATCCCGGAGAGCGACCTCGTGCTCCTCTGGGGGACGAACACCCTCACCTCCAATCCGCACCTCTGGCCATTCGTGCTCGAGGCGAAGAAGCGCGGCACGCGCATCCTCGCCATCGACCCGCTGCGGACGCGCACCGCCGATCAGTGCGACGAGTGGATCGCGATTCGGCCGGGTACCGATGCGGCGCTCGCGCTCGGCATGATGCAGGTGATCTTCGCCGAGGAGCTCGAAGATCGGGACTACCTCGAGCGCCACACGCTGGGTGCCGACCAGCTCCGCGCCCGGGCAGCCGAGTACCCGCCGGAGCGAGTGGCGTCGATCACCGGGCTGTCGCGAGAGCGTGTCGTCGAGCTGGGGCGCGAGTTCGGACGGGCACGCGCCGCTTTCATCCGCGTGAACTACGGGCTGCAGCGCCACGCCGGCGGCGGGATGGCGGTGCGAACGATCGCCTGCCTGCCGGCGGTGGCCGGACACTGGCGGCGCGCCGGCGGCGGCGTGCAGCTCTCGACGAGCGGCAATTTCCAGTTCAATCGCCCGGCCCTCGAGCGGGTCGATCTCTCTCCCCCCGTGCGCACGATCAACATGATCCGGCTGGGCGAGGCGCTGACGCGCGCCGATGCGGGAGTCGGCGGTCCGCCGGTTCGGGCGCTGGTGGTGTACAACTCGAACCCCGCTGCCGTGGCCCCGGATCGCGCACAGGTGCTGCGCGGTCTCGCGCGCGAGGACCTCTTCACCGTCGTCCTCGAGCACTTCCAGACGGACACCGCCGACTGGGCGGACATCGTCCTGCCGGCGACGACCCAGCTCGAGCACTGGGACATTCACTACGCGTACGGACACCACTACGTGACGCTCAACCGCCCCGCCATCGCCCCGGTGGGGGAGAGCAAGCCGAATAGCGAGATCTTCCGCCTGCTCGCGCGACGCATGGGGCTCGACCACCCGTCGCTCGCCGACGACGACCTCACGATCATTCGTCAGGCGCTCGACTCCGACGGGTCGAAGATGAGCGGCGTGACGCTCGAGCGGCTGCTCGAGCGCGGGTGGGTGCGGCTCAACGTCCCGACCCCCTACCTCCCCTTCGCCGAGGGCGGGTTCCGCACGCCGAGCGGAAAGTGCGAGTTCTTCTCCGAGACTGCGGCAGCGCTCGGCCTCGATCCCCTGCCGACGTTCACACCTCCGTACGAGTTCCCGGACACCAACGTGGCGCTCGCGTCGCGCTACCCGCTCACCCTCATCTCCTCGCCGGCGCACCAGTTCCTCAACAGCACCTTCGTGAACATCGACACCCTGCGCCGGCAGGCACGCGAGCCGCAGCTGGTCATCCACCCCGAGGATGCGGCGCCTCGCGGGATCGTCTCCGGGATGCGGGTGGTGGTGCACAACGACCGTGGCGAGTTCCTGGCGATCGCCGACGTTTCGGAGCGCGTACGGATGGCCACCGTCTGGGCGCCGAGCATCTGGTGGGGGAAGTACGCGTCCGACGGGCGTAACGCCAATCACACGACGTCGCAGCGCGAGACGGACATGGGACGAGGCCCGGTCTTCTACGACAACCTCGTCGACGTCACCGTCGCCGACTGACACCGATCGTGCGCGTCATCGCGCACGCGGGTCAGGTGGACCCCCCTGGCGCCGCCGGGTATGCACCGAGTAGGCTCAGTCAACCCATCCCCATTCGCGCCGGAGTCGTCAGTGCAGTCCTTCCCAGAAACCCTCGGGGCCCTCAAGCAGTCGCCCTTCGCCGCGCCGCATCTCGCTCGTCGCTCGGTCAAGGACGAGGTGCGCGCGAATCTTCTGGCGCGATTGGGGAAAGGCCGACCGATCTTCGAGGGGGTCATCGGCTACGACGAGACGGTCATTCCCCAGATCGTGAACGCCCTCCTCTCGAAGCACAACTTCATCCTGCTCGGCCTGCGCGGTCAGGCGAAGTCGCGCATTCTGCGGTCACTCGTGACTTTGTTGGACGACGCGGTGCCGATCATCGCCGGAAGCGAGATCAACGACAATCCATTCGCGCCGATCTCCAAGCAGGCGCGGATGCTCATCGAACAGTGCGGGGACGACACGCCGATCGCCTGGCTCGATCGCGAGCACCGCTACGTCGAGAAGCTGGCGACGCCTGACGTCACGATCGCCGACATCATCGGCGACGTCGACCCGATCCGCGCCGCCCGCGGCGGCCACGTGCTCGCCGACGAGCTGACGATCCACTACGGCATGCTCCCGCGGGCGAACCGCGGAATCTTCGCCCTGAACGAGCTCCCCGATCTCGCCGGCAAGATTCAGGTGGGGCTCTTCAACATCATGCAGGAAGGAGATGTTCAGATCAAAGGCTATCCGGTGCGGTTGCCGCTCGATGTGATGATCTGCTTCACCGCCAACCCCGAGGACTACACGGCGCGCGGCAAGATCATCACGCCGCTCAAAGACCGCATCGGGAGCGAAGTGATCACCCACTACCCGGAGACGGTGGAGCTGGGGATGGCGATCACGCGCCAGGAGGCGTGGCGGAGTCGCGGCGGGCTCCCGGTGCGCGTGCCCGATTTCATGGCGGAGGTGATCGAGCGCGTGGCCTTCGAGGCGCGCTCCGACAAGCGGATCGACAAGCGCTCCGGCGTGTCGCAGCGGCTCCCGATCTCGGTACTCGAGAACGCGATTTCCAATGCCGAGCGGCGCGCCGTGGTGACCGGCGATTGCGACGTCGTGCCGCGGATCACCGATCTCTACGCGGCGCTCCCCGCGATCACCGGCAAGATCGAGCTGGAATACGAGGGGGAGCTGGTGGGAGGGGTGGTGATTGCGCAGGAGCTCATCAGGCGGGCCGCCGATGCCACGTTCCAGGATCGCGTCGGCTCGGTGAACACCGACGAGATGGTCATGTGGTTCGACCGGGGGAACGCGCTCCAGGTCTCCGAGGATGTCGCGTCAGGCGGGATGATGCAGGGATTCTCGCGTGTGCCGGGGCTCCTCGATTTGGTGCAGCGTCACCAGTTGGCGCCCGAGGGAGACGCGGGGACGGTGGCGGCGGCCTGCGAGCTGGTGCTCGAGGCTCACGTGGCGCGCAAGAAGATCTCACGCTCCGATGCGGGCCAGTACGGCCGCGCACAACCACCCGAGCGGCGCCGGCCGAATCAGGACCTGTTCGGCGGCGGCATGATGACGTGACGGAGAGAGTCGCCGGTGACGCTCGCGCCGCCGACGCGGCGCGTCAGCCGGATGCGGCGCTCCACGTGCGCCCGGCGACGGCGGCCGATCTCCCTCTGATCGTCGAGCTCCGCCTGGCCCTGCTCCGCGAGCACGCCCACAACCCGCTCTATCGCCGGCTCCGCCCCGACGCGCCGGCCCGGGCCCAGCGCCTCTTCGCGCGGCAACTCCGCTCGCCTAACGAGATGCTCTTCCTCGCCGAGCGCGCCGGCGCCGTCGTCGGCATCCTGCGCTGCATCCAGAGCTCCGGATTCCCGCTCCTCTTTCCGGCGCAGTACGGCTACGTGTCGTCGGTCTATGTCCTCCCCCGCGAGCGGCATACCGGAGTCCTGCGCGCCCTCTTCGATCGGGCCGCGGCCTGGTGCCGGAGCCGCGGACTCACCGAGATGCGGCTGCACGCCGCCGCCGACAACCCCACCGCCAACGCCGCCTGGGACGCGCTCGGCTTCGAGATCGTCGAGCACCTGCGCGTCCGCCGCGTCCCCTGATCGGGCCGTCGGCCCGGCCACCAGACTCCGCATGGCCCTCATCACGATCTCGCGGATGTACGGATCCGGCGGCTCGGAGGTGGCCGAGCGGGTCGCCCGCGCCCTCGACTGGCAGCTGGTCGACAACGACTTCGTCGACGCCGTCGCCGAGAAGCTCGGCGTGTCGCGCGAAGAGGTGGAGGAGCGGGAGGAGCGCGTCCCGTCGCTCGCCCAGCGGCTCGCCGACTCGCTCGCCCTCGGCGCACCGGAGGTGCTCGCCGCGTCGACGGCGACTCTCCCGCCGAGCGAGGAACGCATCCTCGCCGTCACGGAGCGGGTCATCGACGAGCTGGTAGCCCGGGGCTCCTCGGTGCTGGTGGGACGGGGCGCCCAGTGCGTGCTCGCCGAGAGAACGGACGTCCTTCACGTCTTCTGCTATGCCCCTCCGCCGGCGCTCATCGAGCGCGCGGCGAAGCGACTGGGCGTCCCCCCGCGCGAGGCGGAGCGCGTGGTCGGAGAGATCAACCGGCAGCGCGAGCAGTACGTGAAGCGTCACTGGAACCGGGCCTGGCTTTCCCCCGCCAACTACCACCTCCTGCTCAACACCGCCTGGCTCGGGGTCGATGGCGCCGCGGACGTCGTCGTGCGGACGGCGCGCGCGATGTTCGGCACCTCGACCGAAGCGCCCTAGCACGACGGTCCGGCTCCGCCGCTGGCGCGGCCGATGTACCGGCGCATATCCTTGCCCCACCGCGGGCGACGTCGTCGCCGCCGCGCCAACTCCACCAGCCGGAGAGCTTCCATGGGTCGCTCCCTCCGTTCGCCGCGCGCTCTCGCCCTCGCGTGCGCATTCGCTTTCCTCGCACCTGCCGCCAGCGCTCAGACGCGCACGATCACCGCTCAGGACTTGCTGCGGTTCCATTGGGTCGCCGACCCTCAGATCTCGCCTGACGGGTCGCAGGCCGCCTATGTGCTCGTCGGGGTCACGGACAAAGGGAAGCGATACGAGACGAGCGTCTGGGTCGTCGCCGCCGATGGGAAGAGCGCCCCCCGGCGCCTCACGAGTGGCCCTCGCGATGGCTCCCCTCGCTGGGCTCCTGACGGAAAGACCCTGGCCTTCCTCCGCGTGGCGAGCGATACCGCGCCCCCGCAGATCTATCTCCTTTCGCTCGCGGGGGGCGAGCCGCGACCGCTCACCGACCTCGCGAAGGGGGCATCGCCGGCAGTCTGGTCGCCGTCGGGGAAGAGTATCGCCTTTGCGAGCACCACCCTCCCGACGGACACCGGCGCCGCATCGCGCTCCGATAGTGCCAAGGAGAAGAGCGACGTACACGTCATTACGCGGGCCGAGTACCGCTCTAACGACGAGGGCTGGACCGATCCCACTCGCCACTCGCACATCTGGGTCACCGACGTGGAGGCCGGCCGTGACCGGCCATCACCAGCCCGGCCGCTCACCTTCGGCGAGTACGACGAAGAGGGGCTCAAGTGGAGCCCCGATGGCGATCGGATCACCTTCATCTCGGATCGCGTGCCCGAGCCGTACTACAACCCGCCAGACGCCGATGTGTATGCGGTGCCCGCGGCCGGGGGCTCGATCGAGAAGATCATCGATATCGATGGGCCGATCGGCGGAGCGGTCCCATCACCCGATGGGAAGGCGTTCGCCTTCGCCGGTTGGATCAATCCGAAGCAGCAGCAGTCGTTCACCGAAGCGAATCTCTTCGTGGCCACCGGTGGCGCGGCGCGTCAGGTGACGCACCTCGGCGACGCCGAGGTCGGCAGCGGTGTGATCGGCGACCAGCGCCCGCCGCGAGGCGGCGGTGGGAGCCCGATCATCTGGAGCGCCGACGGCCGCACCCTCATCATGGCCCTCACCGAGCACGGTCGCTCGAATCTCGCCCGAATCGACGTCGCCACCGGGAAGGTGGAGCCGGTGACGACCGGGGCGCACGCTGTGCTGGCGTACACGGCGACGCCGGGGGGGTCGCGCTTCGCCGTCACGATCTCGGACGCCGAGCACATCGGCGACCTGTACACGCTCGACCCCGCGGGCGGCGCTCCCGTGCAGCTCACACACGTCAACGATTCTCTCTTCGCGACTCTTCGCCTCTCCGAGCCGGAGCGCATCACCTACAGGAGCTTCGACGGCAAGACGATCGAGGCGTGGCTAGTGAAGCCTCCCGACTTCACGCCGGGACGGAAGTATCCGCTCATCCTCAACATTCACGGGGGTCCCCACTCGGCCTACGGCGAGACCTTCTTCCACGAGTTCCAGGTGATGGCGGCGCGCGGCTACGTGGTGCTCGCGCCGAACCCGCGTGGGAGCACGTCGTACGGGGAGTCGTTCGCCAACATCATCCAGTACAAGTATCCCGGCGACGACTACAAGGACCTCATGATCGGCGTCGACACGCTCATCAAACGCGGCTACGTCGACGAGAAGCGCTTGGGCGTCACCGGAGGGAGTGGCGGGGGGCTGCTCACCAACTGGACCGTGACGCAGACTACCCGCTTCGCGGCCGCGGTGTCGCAGCGCTCGATCGCCGACTGGGCGGCCTGGTGGTACACTGCCGACTTCACCCTCTTCATTCCGGCGTGGTTCCGGTCTCCCCCCTTTCAGGATCCACAGGACTACGCGCGCCGCTCTCCCATCACGTACATCGCGCGGGTCACCACGCCCCTCATGTTGATCGAGGGGGAGGCGGACAGCCGGACGCCCTCCGGATCCGGCGGGATGACGATGTTCCGGGCCCTCAAGGCGATGCACAAGACGACCGTGATGGTGAGCTTCCCGGGAGAGACGCACGAGCTCTCACGGAGCGGCAAGCCCGTGCATCGGGTGGAGCGGCTCGAGCACATCATCGCCTGGTTCGACAAGTACCTGCAGAACAAGCAGGTGGCGCGGTACGACCAGCAGTGACGCGAGCTGGCCTCGCTAGGCACTCGGAGCTACAGGCGCCGTAGCTCCGGGCGCGCCGTGAAGAGCCAGATCGAGAAGAGGAGCATCACCGTCGCTCCGGCGGCGACGGCGATTGGCGCGCTGAAGGCGCTCGCCACAGCGCCGCCAAGGAGCGAGCCGACGGGGCCGAGGCCGACGAAGACGAAGGCGTAGGCCGACATCACGCGGCCGCGGAAGGAGTCGGGAGAGATCGTCTGCAGGAGGCCGTTGGTGAGCGCGTTGTTCAGGATCATCGTGAGGCCGACAGCGAAGAGCAGCGCGGCCGAGAAGCGCAGGTTGCGCGACGCGGCGAAGGCGATCAGGACGGCACAGAAGGCGTAGGCCGCCCCGGCCAGGAGGCGTCCGCGACGCACCCGGTGCCCGAGCGTCGCCAGCGTCACCGCCCCCACCACCGCGCCGAAGCCGACCGCCGCCAACAACACCGCATACCCGCTGGCACCCGCGTGGAGCGTATCTCGCGCCACCACCGGCATCAGCACCAGATAGGGGATGCCGAAGACCGAGTAGACCGCCACGAGGCTCATGAGGAGGGCGACCTCCTTCGTCCGAAACATGTAGGCGAGACCTTCGAGCATCCCCTGCACCGGCGAGCCGCCGAGTCGTGGCAGCATTTTGGCCGGGAGCCGAATGAGCATGAGGCCGATGAGCACAAGCAGATAGCTCAGCGCGTTGAGCGCGAAGCACCAGGCCAACCCCGCCCGGTCGATCACGATCGCGGCGATCGCGGGCCCGATGATTCGCGCCAGGTTGAAGCCGGTCGAGTTGAGGGCGATGGCATCCACGAGGTCGTCGCGCGCGACCAGCTCGATTATCAAGGATTGGCGCGCCGGGATGTCGAAGGCGTTGATCATCCCGCCGAGAAGCGAGAGGAAGACGAGCCAGCTGATCGTGATATGCCCCGACCAATCCATATACCAGAGCAGCGCCGCCTGCACGAGCAGCAGCGACTGGGTCACCTTGACCATCACCAGCTTGTCGCGCCGGTCGGCGACCGCGCCGGCGTAGAGGGTGAGGAGGAGCACCGGAAGGGAGCCGGCGGCCGACACGAACCCCACCATGAAGGCGCTGTCGGTGAGTTCGAGGGCGAGCCACCCCACCGCCACCGACTGCATCCACGTTCCCACCAGCGACCCGGTCTGGCCGAACCAGAAGAGCCGGAAGTTCCGATGAAGAACGAGTACCCGAACCGGATTCCGGTATCGCGGCGCGAGGACGGCGGGTTGGGCGGGGGTGCGCATGTCGTGGCGCCGTGAAGCGTAAAGGGGGCGTGGCCCCGGCGCCATGGAGATCCGATTATGCGCGCGTGCGATGCCGACGATGGGGAGAACGGAACGTGGAGGTGGTGAGGGCTGGTCCGACTCCCCATACCACCTCCACGTTCGATGTTGTCCTACGACTGCCCGTCAGTATCCCGGGTTCTGCACCAGATGGGGCGTGACGTCGATCTCCTGTTGCGGAATGGGATAGAGCGTCGCGTTCGTGGGGATCCCCAGCACCTGCTCGGCAAGTCCGTTGCGGACCAGATCGGGCCACCGGTCACCCTCGAAGGCGAGCTCGAGGCGTCGCTGCGCGAGAATCGCCGCGACGACGTCCGCCTGCGTGTGGACGTCCACTCCCAGCACATCGGGGTCGAGACCCGCTCGCACCTTGATCCTGTTGTATTCGGTGACGGCTTCGGAGAGCTGTCCTTGCCGTGCCAACGCTTCGGCACGAATGAGGATGACTTCGCCGAATCGAATGACGTGCGGCTGCTCGCCGCCGAGGACGGTCGGGTACTTCGTCCCGTAGGCGGTGCCATCCTCCTGGTAAGCGATCGACCAGGCGAGGCGCGCATCGTTCTGGGGGAATGCGGCGATGAGGTTCGCCGTCGGCCCCACCTCGAAGCGGCCCCCAAGATCGCTGGAGAAGTAGTAGTACCCCAGGTTGTTCGGCTGCTGCAGCGTGAACAGCACCCGGAAGATGTCCTCGGGCGTGTCGGCGCCGTTGGCATCGAAGAGATCGCCGTAGCGAG
>DASPTK010000109.1:0-4851 GCA_035623475.1 Gemmatimonadaceae bacterium
TCGTTACACGCAGAGAGCCCGAGCGCGAGCAGGCCGGAACAGAAGGCCGTGCTCAACGCGAATCTCCCCGCCCGTCGATGGTGTGGCATGTATCCTCCCTGAGGTTGAGGCACGCCGGTGATCTGCGATCCGCTCTCGGCGTCGCTCGCGCCGCGCCGGAGACCGCTCGAACGCTCCCCAGATCGCGTCACATTCGGGGGCGCGCGCGCGACACGCTCTGGTAACAAGCGCGCGATGGTCCAGCGATCTCTCGCCGCCGATCGTGAACCAGTCGTCGACGAGTGACTTTCCCGTTACGCGTTCGTGGAGTGGTCGTGATCGGACCGCGCCCTCTTTGTCAGGCAGAACAGAGAGCGCGACACAGACCACACATGAGCGACTCGACAGTCGCACGCCGACTCGCCGCAGGGGCCGGGATCGGCGCGCTGACTTTGGCGGCGCTGAGCGCCTGGCGCGTCACGCAGGCTCCAGTGCCCGGTGCGCGCCCGCCGATCGCGGCCACGCCAGCACGCGAGCATTTCGAGCGCGGTCTCGATTCCCTTCGGGCCGATCTGGACTCGCTCGCCCGACACATCTCGGATCGTGACCGCGCGCCCTCACAGCACTGGTTCCGCCTGGCGAGGCGCGACTACAAGCGCGTCGAGCCGCTCCTGGCCGACGTGGCCCCCACACTCGCCCAGCAGCTCAACGGCCCGCTCCCCGCAGAGTCGGAGGATCGCCCGGCGGGGCCGCTTGGCGCGCCGGCGCAATTCCAGATCGTCGAGGGGGCGATCTTTCCGGGGGGCGCGTCGCCGGGACGCGATTCTGTGCGCGCGACGATCGGGTCGATGCGGGCGAGCCTCGAACAGTTTCGCCCGCTCACGCGCTACATCGACGCGAGCCCGCGCGTCGTGCTCGACGCGGCGCGCCTCGAGCTCGCTCGCGTCACCGCCCTGGGTCTGGCGGGATTCGACAGCGATCTATCGGGCGACGCGGTGGTCGAGGCTGCCGCCTCCCTGGATGGAATGCGCGCGCTCGCGTTCGCATCCCGCAACGGTGACCCGAGCTGGGTGCGGCTCGACAGCGCCCTCGCCGCGGCCTCCGCATATCTCCGCACGCACCCCGATTTTCGTTCCCTCGATCGGCTCGAGTTCATCACCGATCACGTCGATCCGGTCGGCCGCTCGCTCGCCGCCGCACGCGCGTCACTCCCCGATACGTTGGTTCCGTTGCGCCGCTTCTGGCGACAGCGGGCGGCGACACTCTTCGAGGAAGGCGCATTCGATCCGTCGGCGTACGCGCCCGACTTCGCACCGACCTCGTCGCCCGCGCTCGTGGCGCTCGGCGCCCGCCTCTTCGCCGAGCCCCGCCTCTCCGGACCGGGCACGCGCTCCTGCGCCTTCTGTCACGATCCGGCCCGCTCGTTCACCGACGGGCGTCCACAGGCGCAGGCCCTCCCGGGGACGCACCTCAACTTCCCGCGGCGCGTGCCGACACTGCTCAACGCGGCTTACCAGCCGACACTCTTCGATGACTCACGGGCCGCATCGCTCGAAAGCCAAGCCGAGCTGGTGCTGGCCAGCCCCGCCGAGATGGGCGGGAGCGCGGCCCTTGGCGCGGAGCGGCTGGCGCACGACTCGAGCTATCGCGAGGCCTTCGCTCGCGCCTTCGTGGCGCCCGCCGAGGGCGCGGTCACCGCCCGCGCGGTGCGCATCGCTCTGGCGGCCTACGTCCGCTCCCTTTCGTCGTTAGGCTCTCGATTCGATTTGGCCTTGCGCGGAGAGCGCGGCGTCGTGACCGAGGAGGAGCGCCGGGGTTTCACCCTCTTCATGGGGAAAGCACGCTGCGGCACCTGCCACTTCCTCCCTCTCTTCAACGGCACCATGCCGCCCGACTTCGTGCTGTCCGAGCCGGAGATCATCGGCGTACCGGCGCGCGCCGGCGAGGCGCACCCACGACTCGACCCGGACCCGGGGCGCGCGGGCGTCGATCACGAGCCTACCCATCGCGCCGCCTTCAAGGTGCCGACCGTCCGCAACGCCTCCCTCATTGCGCCGTTCATGCACAACGGCGCATTCGCGACGCTCGAGCAGGTGGTCGACTTCTACGATCGCGGCGGCGGGGCGGGAGCGGGAGAGCGAGTGCCGGGGCAGACGCTGCCCGAGCGTCCGCTCCATCTCACCCGAGCGGAGAAGGACGACCTGATCGCCTTTCTCGGGTCGTTGACCGACTCGACGGTCCTTCGGAGGTCGGACGCGCTCGCGACGATTGCGCGCCGCTGACCCACCGTCGGCCTAGGCCAGCCCCTCGACGATCCGAAAGTCACGTTCGACGGCGCCATCGAGAAGCTTGAGCGCCGCTTGATAGGCGGGACTCCGGTAGGCGGCGAGAGCCCTCTCCAAGCTCTCGAACTCCGTCAGGACGGAGCGCTGCTTCACGCCGGCTTCGAAGGCGTACGCGGCGCTCGCGCGTGCGAGAAAGCGACCGCCGGCGGCCTCGATGGCCGGGCCAGAAAGCTTGGCGTAAGCGGCCAACTGCTCAGGCTTGGAAATCGAGCGATAGAGGACGATCCAGTATCCCTTGGCCATGGAGCCCTACTCCGTGCGCAGGTCGGACGTCTTGCCGGCATCGCCTGCTCTCGATCGCAGATAGGCGGCGATCTCGTCGCGCTTCAAGTGCTCCGCCCAATCGAGCGGCGTGCCGTGGTAGATCCGGTCGTGAATGTCCAGGCGCGCGCCCGCCTCCGCAAGCACTCTCACTGCGCCGAGAGAGCCGGAGGACACGGCTTGATGCAGGGGCGTCGCGTGCGCGTGAAATCCCTCGGGGCTGTACGCGTCGACGTTGGCCCCGCTCCGAATGAGAACTCCCAGCGCGCGCTCGCTCCCGGCGACGGCCGCCGCTGTGAGCGCAAGCTGCCGGTCGCTCGCATCCGCATCGCGCACCAGCCGGGGGACGTCGTCCCAGCGACCCGTGCAGACCGCCGCAGCCAACGAGAGAGGCGCCCCGCGATGAAGGAGATGCTCCACCGCCGCCATTTCGCGGTGCGCGAGCGCGGTCCGTACGGCGTCTGGCGAGGCGCCCGCATCGACAAGAGCGTCGATCAGCTCGAGCTGCGCGCCCGACTCCCTCGCCACCCGTCCGCTCGCCACCAGACCGAGTGCGTAGTCGAGCTGCTCGCGCAGCGATGGCACGCCGGCGCGCCGCGCCGCCTCGATGATCGCCCGCGCCACCGCCACGACATTCTTCGGCATCGCGCCAGTCCGCACGGGGTTCTCGGCGATGAACCAGAGCAGGTACGGCCGGCGAAAGTATCCCTCGCCGAAATCGGCACGCTCGCTCAGGAGCTCGGGGTGACTCGCCAGCAGGCGCTCGAGCCGCTCCACATCCCCGGCATCCATCGCGGCCACCGCATCGCGAAAGGGCTCGTCGAGCGCTGCCTGACTAGTCATCGCCATGTCACCGGTACGGGCATTCTTCGGCCGGGACCGGAGTGGCCCCGAACTACTATTGTAGGCCGAGTACCCTGTCCAAGCCACGCACGAGCCCGACGAGGTTGCGAACCTTCCGCACCCCCAGGAGCGCCCCTTCGACGTAGGGCTCGGCGCTCGCGCCGGCCTCCGCGCGCAACGACAGCCTTTCCCCCGCCCCGCCGAAGAACACCTCGGCGCCGATGACGTACCCCGGAAGGCGAATGGAGTGAATCTGCGTGCGGCCAAGCGTCGCGCCGCGAGCCTCCGCGAGACCCGCGGTCTCGTTGATCGGCACGCTCACATCGGGCTCGCGGATGCTTCCGAGCCTGAAGGCGAGCTCCCGCGCTGTCCCGCTCGGCGCATCCGGCTTCTCGGCCTTCGCGAAGTCGATCACTTCCCAACTCGGCATGTACCGCGCCGCCATCGTGGCGAAATGGAGCAGCAAGACAGCCGATATCGAGAAATTCCCCGCGGCCAGCGCTCCGACGCCGCTCTCCCTCGCCACGCGATCGATCTCCGCATAGTCCTCGTCGGTCAATCCGGATGTACCGATGACCGCGTGCACCCGTCGGCGGAGCGCAGCGAGCACGTTCGTCTTCGCAGCCTCTGGGGCCGTGAAGTCGATCAGCACGTCGGTAGGAACGGAGAGCGCCTCCGCGACAGTGCCGTGGATGCGTGCACCGTCGCTCCCTGCGCCGGCGATGACGTCACCGACACCCGAGCGTGCGACACCGGCCACCAGTCGCACATCGGATGCGCGGCCGATCGCTGACACGAGCGCGCGGCCCACCGAGCCGGTGACACCGGCAACGCAGACGCGAATGGGTTGAGTCATTGCGCGGGGGACTCTCGAAGGCGCAGCGATGCCGCGATCAACCTGTTCTTCTTGCCTGCCACGATCAGAAACCCTTCTCCATGAGCCAGGTGAGACAGTATTCGGCGACATCTCGCCACCCGCTGTCGATCGTGAGCGAGTGGCCGCGATTGAGAAACTCCTTCATCTCCGTCACAGCCGATGACTTGCTGTACACTCGCAGCGCGCTCTTCACCAACACCGGCGGAACGGTGTTGTCAGCCTGGCCGGCGGTGAGAAGCAACGGTCCCCGACTCGTGTTCGCGACATTGACACGGTTGGCGGACCTCGGGTTCAGGAGGGCGGTCGCTGCCTGGAAGAGGGGACGCCCCGGGGAGGGGATGGCGTATTTCGCGTACAACTCGCTCGACTCCTCCTCCGAGACGGCATTGGTGAAACCGAAGCGGAACTGTTTCTCGGTGAGCCCCACCGCCCGCGAGTAGTTGAACGGATTGCCGAGCACCGGGAATGCTGACTTCAGAGCCGACAGCGGGAGCTCGTTCACCCCCTTGATCGGGGCGGGATCGATGGCGATCGCCGCCGCTGCGA
>DASPTK010000110.1:0-78410 GCA_035623475.1 Gemmatimonadaceae bacterium
GGAGATGGTGATGCCGGGGGACAACATCCAGATGGAGATCGAGTTGATCACGCCGATCGCGATGGACGAGGGGCTGCGCTTCGCGATTCGCGAAGGGGGCCGCACCGTCGGCGCCGGCGTCGTCACCAAGATCATCAAGTAGTCCTCGACGACTCAACCTCAGACACGACGCATCGCACCCATGGCAGGCAGAATCCGCATTCGTCTCAAGGGCTTCGATCACGCAGTGATCGATCAGGCATCGGCGGACATCGTGCGCACGGCGGAGAAGACGGGCGCGCAGGTGTCGGGGCCGATTCCGCTCCCGACGAAGACCCAGCGCTGGACCGTGCTGCGCTCGCCGCACGTGGACAAGAAGTCGCGCGAGCAGTTCGAGCTGAAGACGCACAAGCGCGTGATCGACATCCTCGACTCGCGCGCCCAGACGGTCGACGCCCTCACGAAGCTGGATCTGCCGGCGGGGGTCGACGTGGAGATCAAGGTGGAGTGACGCGTGTCGGCGAGGGGCCGGTAGGTCGGCCGCTCCGCCTCACGAGTCAGTTCACATCGTACCGCCCGACGTATCACGCAACCCTGAACCCGCTCTCGAGTCCATGATCGGCGTCATCGGCAAGAAACTGGGCATGACCCAGATCTTCAACGAAATGGGGCAGCAGATTCCGTGCACGGTGATCCACGCCGAGCCGAATCGCGTCGTCCAGCTGCCTGACGCGGCCACAATGGGCTACGCCTCGGTGCAGCTGGGCCTCGGGGCGCAGCGCGTCCGTCGCGAATCGAAGGCGAAGGAGCGCACACCGCGCGGGCGGCGGGCCACCAAGGCGGCTCTCGGGCACGCAAAGAAGGCCGGGCTCGACGCTCCGCCCGCGGTGCTGCGGAGCTTCCGCATCGACGACGCGCCCGGCAAGAAGCCGGAGGTCCCGACGTTCGCTCTCGGAGACGTCGTGACGGTCGCCATCTTCAGCCCCGGCGAGCACGTGAAGGTGACCGGGACCACCAAGGGGCGCGGCTTCCAGGGCGTGGTCAAGCGCCACGGATTCGGCGGTGGCCCGAACACGCACGGCAACACCAAGCACCGCCGCCCCGGCTCGGTCGGTCCAGGCACCGATCCATCGCGCGTGATCAAGGGGAAGCGCATGCCGGGCCATTACGGCGCGGAGCAGCACACTCAGAGCGACCTGCGGGTAGAGAAGGTCGACGCCGAGCGCAACCTGCTCTATGTCCGCGGATCCGTCGCCGGTCCGACGAACGGCATTCTCATGGTTCGGAAACAGGGCTGATCATGGCAGAGACGACTCAGACGTTCGACGCCGCCGCGTACACGGCCAATGGCACCGCGCGCGAGCGCGTCTCGCTACCGTCATCGGTGTTCGACGGGACGGTGAACACGCCCGCGCTCCATCACGCGGTGACGGCGTTCCTCGCCAATCAGCGCCAGGGGAACGCCGCGACGAAGACGCGCCGCTGGGTGACCGGCGGCAACCAGAAGCCGTGGAAGCAGAAGGGAACCGGCCGGGCGCGGCAGGGCTCGATCCGGTCGCCGCTGTGGGTCGGCGGTGGCACCGCCTTCGGCCCCACGCCGCGCAGCTACGCGCACTTCGTGCCGAAACAGGTGCGGGCGCTGGCGCGGAAGAGCGCCTTCAACGCGCGGGCGCGCGAGGGGGCGGTGCTGGTGGTCGATCGCTTCGCGTACGAGGCGCCGAAGACCTCACGCCTCGCCGGCATGATCGCCCGGCTCGGGCTCGACGACAAGAAGGTGCTGATCCTCACCGATGGCGTGAAGACGAACGTGCACCTCTCGGGGAGAAACCTCCCCACTGTGCACGTGCTGCCGTACACCGACGTCTCGGCCTACCACGTGCTCTGGTCGGATGTCGTGGTGATCGAGGCTCCGGCGATCGGCCACCAGCTGGCGCCGATCGACGAGCCGGAGCCGGCTCCCGCACCGCGCAAGAAAGCGCCGGCGAAGGCCGCTCCCGCTCCGGCCGAGGAAGAGGCGTCGTCGCGCAAACGCGGGACGACGAAGAAAGCGGCGGCGAAGAAGGGGACGCGCGCAGCGCCGGCGGCGAAGACGGCGAAGCCCGCTGCTCGTGCGGCATCGAAGACGGAATCGGCCAAGACGGCGCCGAAGAAAGCGACGAAGCCGGCGGCCAAGCCCAAGAAGAAGAAGGAGAAGTAAGCGATGCCGACCCTTCACGAGACCATCGTTCGCCCGCTCGTCACCGAGAAGAGCTCGGAGGCATATCAGGAGCGGGGTGAATACACTTTTCGCGTCCATCCGGCGGCCACCAAGCCGGACATCAAGCGGGCGATCGAGTCGCTCTTCGCGGTGCACGTCGTGGGCGTGTGGACATCGAACCAGCGCGGGAAGGCGAAGCGCGTCGGTCGAAGCGTGGGACGCCGCGCGCATTGGAAGAAGGCGATCGTGAAGCTCCGCGAGGGCGACTCGATCGAGATCTTCGAGGGCTAACATGGGCATTCGCCAGTTCAAGCCGGTCACCAAGGGCACGCGATTCCGCTCCGTTCCCGACTTCGCCGAGATCACCCGGTCGAGGCCGGAGAAGTCGCTCGTTGTGCCGCTCATCAAGTCGGGCGGCCGCGACAACCACGGGCACATCGCGATGCGTCGCCGCGGCGGTGGCCACAAGCGGATGTATCGACTGGTCGACTTCAAGCGCGACAAGACCGGGGTGACGGCCACGGTGCGCGAGATCGAGTACGACCCCAACCGCTCGGCGCGAATCGCGCTCGTCGAGTACGCCGATGGCGAGAAGCGCTACATCCTGCAGCCGAAAGGGCTCTCGGTGGGCGACGCCGTGGTGAGTGGACCGGGCTCGGATATCCGCCTCGGGAACGCGATGCCGCTCCGGGAGATCCCCTTGGGCACGCCGGTGCACAACGTGGAGCTCAAGATCGGGAAGGGCGGCCAGCTCGCGCGATCGGCCGGTGCCTCGGCGCAGGTCGTCG
The DNA here is from genome assembly GCA_035623475.1 of Gemmatimonadaceae bacterium. Classification (GTDB taxonomy): domain Bacteria; phylum Gemmatimonadota; class Gemmatimonadetes; order Gemmatimonadales; family Gemmatimonadaceae; genus DASPTK01. Next base: position 2,965 of record DASPTK010000110.1, read on the forward strand.
CCAAGGAAGGCGAGTACGTCACTTTGCGCCTCGGTTCTACCGAGATGCGCATGGTGCATGGCAACTGCCTGGCGACGATCGGCGAAGTGGGGAACGCCGAGCACGAGCTGCTCTCGTGGGGAAAGGCGGGGAAGAGCCGCTGGAAGGGGCGGCGCCCGCGGGTGCGGGGCGAGGTGATGAACCCCGTCGACCATCCGCATGGCGGCCGGACGCGCGGCGGCCGCAACGTCGTGAGCCCCTGGGGGAAGAAGGAAGGGGTGAAGACGCGCAACAAGAAGAAGCCGTCGCAGAAGCTGATCGTGCGCGGCCGCAAGCGCGGCAAGGCGACGCAATGACCGCGAACTCTCACCGGTAGCTCGTCATGGCGAGAAGCATCAAGAAGGGTCCGTTCGTCCAGGAGGCGCTCCTCAAGCGGGTGCGCGGGATGAACGATCGGAACGAGAAGCGAGTGATGAAGACGTGGTCGCGAGCGAGCACGGTGACCCCCGAGTTCGTCGGGCACACCTTCGCCGTGCACAACGGCAACAAGTTCATCCCCGTCTACGTCACCGAGAACATGGTGGGGCACAAGCTCGGCGAGTTCGCGCCGACGCGGCTCTTCCGTGGTCACAGCGGCACGAAGGCGGCGGACAAGAAGGCGACGCCGACGGGCGCGCCGGGCGCGCCGGGCGCTCCCGGTGCGGCGCCGGCGGCCGCGCCCAGCGGCCCGCCCCCGGCGGCTCCCGCGGCGCCGTCACCGCGCGGAGGTCGCTAGGCCATGCCTGACGTGCGTGCGATTCAGCGGACGACGCGGCAGTCGCCCTACAAGATGCGCCTGGTGATCGACCAGATCCGCGGCAAGACCGTGAACGAGGCGCTGGCCCTGCTGGCGTTCTCGAAGAAGCACGCCGCCAAGCAGATCGAGAAGGTGCTCAAGTCCGCCATTGCCAATGCCGAGCAGAAGGCGCGCGACGGGAACGATCCCTTCGACGCCGACAAGCTGTTCGTCAAGCACGCGGTGGTGAACGAGGGTCCGAAGCTCAAGCGGTTCATGCCGGCGGCGATGGGACGGGGAGTGCCGATACTCAAGCGAACCAGCCACGTCGAGATCGTCGTGGCGGAGACGAGCGAACGCTAATGGGACAGAAGACCAATCCGGTGGGCTTCCGGCTCGGCATCACGCGCGATCACCGCTCGCGCTGGTACGCGAACCGCGACTTCCCCGCGCTGCTGAAGGAGGATGAGCTCCTCCGGAAGTACCTCAAGGCTCGCCTCGAGCACGCGGCGATCACCGACCTGACGATCGAGCGCAAGCCGGGGAAGGTGGTGGTGGCGATCCACACCGGACGCCCGGGCGTCGTCATCGGGAAGAAGGGCGCCGAGGTCGACAAGCTGCGGGACGAGCTGGCGCAGCTCACGGGGAAGGAAGTCGGCATCAACGTCGAGGAGATCAAGCGTCCCGAGCTGGACGCGCAGCTGGTGGCGGATCAGATCGCCCACCAGCTGGCGCAGCGCATCTCCTTCCGCCGCGCGATGAAGCGCGCGGTGCAGAGCGCGATGCGGATGGGGGCGCAGGGGATCAAGATCAAGTGTGGTGGGCGGTTGGGCGGGGCCGAAATCGCGCGCGTCGAGGGCTATCACGAGGGCCGGGTGCCGTTGCACACCCTCCGGGCCAAGATCGACTACGCCACCTCCACGGCGAAGACCACCTTCGGCACGATCGGCGTGAAGGTCTGGATCTTCCACGGCGAGGACACCGTGGGACGTCGTGGCGGCACCTACTCCACCGGCGCCTGACGCGAGAGAGGAGGCGAGATGCTGAGTCCGAAGCGCGTCAAGTTCCGCAAGATGTTCAAGGGTCGCACGAAGGGGACGGCGACCCGTGGGGCGACGGTGGCCTTCGGCCACTACGGTCTGCAGGCGGTCGAGCCCGGGTGGGTGTCGAATCGCCAGATCGAGGCGGCCCGCGTGGCCCTCACCCGACACATCAAGCGCGGAGGGAAGGTGTGGATCCGGATCTTCCCCGACAAGCCGATCACCAAGAAGCCGGCCGAGACGCGCATGGGAAAAGGAAAGGGCTCACCCGAGGGATGGGTGGCGGTGGTCAAGCCGGGGCGAGTGATGTTCGAGCTGGAGGGGATCGACCGGAAGATGGCGGAGAAGGCGATGGCGTTGGCGGCAGCGAAGCTGGGCGTCAGGTCGAAGTTCGTCGTTCGCGAGGAGGCGCACACCGGTGCAAGCTGACGAGATTCGCGAGCTGAGCGACGACGAGATTCGGAGCCGCATCGCCGAGATCGAGCAGGAGCGGTTCCGGCTCACCTTTCGAAGCGCAACGGAGACGATCGACGAGCCGCTGCGATTCCGCATGCTGCGCAGGGACATTGCGCGGCTCAAGACGGTACTGCGCGAGCGTCAGCGGGCGGCTGCGGCCCCCGCGCGACGCGTTAGCGAGGAGTGACAGGAGACATGGCCGAATCGGTACAGCCGGGGCACGCGGCAGAGCGGAGCGCGCGGAAGACGCGCGTCGGCGTCGTCGTGAGCGACAAGATGAACAAGACGGTGGTGGTCGCGATCGAGCGTCGTTTTCCGCACCCCCTCTACGGCAAGATGGTCACGCGCACCACGCGCCTGAAGGCGCACACCGAGGACAACTCGGCGAAGACGGGCGATCGCGTGCGCATCATGGAGACGCGGCCACTGTCGAAGGACAAGCGGTGGCGGGTGGTCGAGATCGTCGAGCGGGCACGGTGAGGACACGCCCATGATCCAGCAGGAATCGGTGGTCAAGGTGGCGGACAACTCGGGCGCCAAGAAGGCGCTCGTGATCCGCGTGCTCGGCGGAACGAAGCGCCGCTACGCCGGCCTCGGCGACACGGTCATCGTCGCCGTCAAGGATGCCCTGCCGAACGGTACGGTGAAGAAGTCGGACGTGGCGCGGGCCGTCGTCGTCCGCACGGTCAAGGAGACCCGGCGGAAGGACGGCAGCTACATCCGCTTCGACGAGAACGCGGTGGTGATCATCAACGAGGCCGGCGAGCCGCGCGCGACGCGCATCTTCGGTCCCGTCGCCCGGGAGCTGCGCGAGAAGAAGTTCATGAAGATCGTCTCGCTCGCGCCGGAGGTACTCTAGCATGCGGATTCTGACCTACCGCGAGACGCAACGCAGGCGTGCCAAGCAGCATGCACGGCACCAGGCGAACGCCGAGCGGGTGACGCTGCGGATCGCGAAGGGAGATGTCGTGCGGGTGGTGCGCGGCGATGACAAGGGGAAGGAGGGGAAGATTCTCCGCGTCTACCTCAAGACGGGGCGGGTGGTGGTGGACGGCGTGAACGTGGTGAAGCGGCATCGCAAGGCGCGTCGCGCCGAGGAACAGAGCGGGATCATCGATTTTCCTGCGCCGATTCATCACTCGAACGTCATGCTGATCGACCCCAAGTCGAAGGGGCCGACGCGGACACGGGTGCGGATCGACGATGACGGAACGAAGGAGCGCATCGGCGTGCGGAGCGGGGACGCGATCCCGCGCCCGCGCTGAGCGAGGAACGACTTCATGGCAGCCAAGGACAAGAAGCAGGACAAGAAGAAGGGCGGGGACGCCGCCGGTCAGGCTCCGGAGCATACCGGCGTCGGACTCCCGGTGCCGCCGCCGCGCCTGCGCGACTTCTACAACGCCACGGTGCGCGACCGGCTCAAGCAGCAGCTGGGCTACACCAACCCGCACGAGATTCCACGCCTGAAGAAGGTCGTGATCAACGTCGGGATGGGGGAAGCGGTCAAGCAGCCGAAGCTGCTCGACAGCGTCGTTGGCGAGCTCGAGATCATCTCCGGGCAGAAGGCCGTGCGGACGAAGGCCAAGAAGTCGATCTCGAACTTCGGCCTCCGCCAGGGGCAGGAGATCGGCGCCTCGGTCACGCTGCGGGGAGCGCGGATGTGGGAGTTCGTCGACCGGTTCATCTCGGTCGCCGTCCCGCGTATCCGCGACTTCCGCGGGCTGGGCACGCGCTCTTTCGACGGGCGTGGCAACTATTCGTTGGGCCTCAAGGAGCAGGTGATCTTCCCGGAGATCAACTACGACCGCGTGGAGCAGGTGCACGGCCTCGACATCACCTTCGTGACCAGCGCGAAGCGGGATGATCATGCCCTGGTGCTGCTCCGCGAGCTCGGGATGCCCTTCCGCACGGATGGGAAGTCGGACGGCAAGGAGGCGAAGGCGGAGCGGAGGGCGGAGAAGAAGGTGGACAAGAAGGTGGACGCGAAAACGGACAAACGCGCATAGGGACGTGAGGCGCCCGCCCGGTATCGGCGTGGGAGCGAGAGGTCCCGCTTCATCAACTGCGAGAGAGTCAGATGGCTCGTAAGGCCATGATCGAGAAGAGCAAGCGAAAGCCGAAGTTCAAGGTGCGGGCGCACAATCGCTGCCAGCGCTGCGGCCGGTCGCGCGCTTACCTGCGCAAGTTCGGCCTCTGCCGCATCTGCTTCCGTGAGCTTTCACTCGCTGGGATGGTTCCGGGCGTTCGGAAGGCGTCGTGGTGAGCGCGCCCCTCCCGTTCGCCGATTCCCGCCACATCAGGTTTTCCAGGAGAGAACAGTACCCATGTCCATGACCGACCCGATCGCCGACATGTTGACGCGGATCCGCAATGCGTGCGGCTCCAAACATCGGCGCGTGGACATCCCGGCCTCGAAGCTGAAGGCGGAGATCGCCCGCGTCCTTCTCGAGAACAACTACGTGAAGGACGTAAAGACGATCGAGACGGAGAGCGGGCGCAAGGTGCTCCGCGTGTACCTCAAGTACGCGTCGGGGGAGCAGCCGGTGATCCGCGAGATCCGTCGCGTCTCCACGCCGGGGCTGCGCAAGTACGTGGGCGCGTCGCAGATCCCGCGCGTCCGCAACGGCCTCGGGATGGCGATTCTGAGCACGTCGCGCGGCTTGATGTCTGATCGTCAGGCACGCCAGGCCCGCACGGGCGGCGAGCTGCTCGCCCTGGTCTGGTGAGGAGACTCGGACATGTCGCGTATCGGTCGTAAGCCCGTTCCGCTCCCCAAGAACGTCACGGCGACGCTCGACGGGAACCGCATCAAGATCGCGGGCCCGAAGGGAGAGCTCGAGCGCCTGCTGCATCCGTCACTCTCGGTGGCCCTGGAAGGAGGGACGGTGGTCGTACAGCGCCCGTCCGACGAGAGCATGCATAAGGCGTTGCACGGACTCACCCGCACGCTCGTGGCGAACATGGTCGAGGGCGTCACGCAGGGCTTCTCGAAGCAGCTCGAGATCGTCGGCGTCGGCTACAAGGCCGAGCCGCGACCCTACGGGCTGCAACTCGCGCTCGGCTTCTCACATCCGATCGAGTATCGCGCCCCGAAGGGGATCAAGCTCTCCGCCCCGCAGCCGACGTCGATCGTGATCGAGGGCCCGGACAAAGAGATGGTCGGCCAGGTGGCGGCCGAGCTGCGCAGCCTCCGGCCGCCGGAGCCGTACAAGGGGAAGGGGATCAAGTACGTGGGCGAGCAGATCCGGCGGAAGGCCGGCAAGGCGGGAGGCAAGTAAGCGATGAAAGGGATTCACAAGCCGAAGACGCGCGCGCAGCAGCGGGTGCGCCGCCACCTGAGGGTTCGCAAGAAGGTGGAGGGGACGACCGCGCGCCCGCGTCTCGTCGTGCGACGCTCGCTCAAGCACATCTACGCGCAGTTGGTGGACGACATCGCCCACCACACACTGTTTACCGTCTCCGATCTCACCGTGGGCGACGGCAAGAAGGCGGAGCGCTCGGTGGCCGTGGGGAAGGCGGTCGCCGAGAAGGCGAAGGCGGCGGGGATCACGAAGGTCGTGTTCGACCGCGCCGGGTACAAATATCATGGCCGCGTGAAAGCAGTGGCCGATGGCGCCCGCGAGGGCGGCCTGGAGTTCTGACATGGCCGAGCACGAAGCTACGGAGACCACGGGCGGCGGGGAGTCCGGCGGTGAACAGCAGCAGCAGCAGCAGCAGCGTCCACCGTCGCGCGGCGGGCGCGGAGGTCGTGGCGGCGGTGGTGGCCGCGGCCGTGGCGGTGGAGGGCGAGGGGGCGGCCCTGGCGGCGGCCGTGGCGGGCGTGGTGGACCCGGTGGAGGAGGTCGGGAGGGGCGGGGGCGTGGCGGGGATGCGCGCGCCGAGCGCGAGGGGAGCGATCTCCTCGAGAACGTCATCGCCATCAATCGCGTCGCCAAGGTCGTGAAGGGCGGCCGGCGGTTCAGCTTCAACGCGCTCGTGGCCGTCGGTGACGGCCAGGGACGCGTTGGTGTGGCCACCGGCAAGGCGAACGAGGTGTCGGAGGCCGTGCGCAAGGCGGTCGACGCGGCGCGTCGCAGCATGGCGCACGTGCCGCTCACCGGGAGCACGATCCCGCACGAGGTCGTCGGCCGGCATGGTGCGGGACGCGTGCTGATGAAGCCGGCAGCCCCCGGGGCCGGCGTGATCGCCGGCGGTGCCGTGCGCGCCGTCCTCGAATGCGCTGGCGTGGCCGACATCCTCACCAAGAGCCTGGGCTCGACCAACCCCCACAACATGGTGCGGGCGGCGCTCGATGGACTTCACCAGCTGACGACGGTCGAGCAGATTGCCCGTGAGCGCGATGTGGAGGCGGCGAGCCTCCCGTACCGCTCGCGTGCCAGGATGAAGGAGACGGTCTGATGCCGCGGCGTTTCGTGTGGCACCCCGGGCGTGGCCCCGCCAAGACAGAGCCTAACACGGTCACCACCGGTCAGGTGCGGATCGAGCAGGTGCGCAGCGAGATCGGTCACCCGAAGCGGATGCGGGAGACCCTCCGCGCCATCGGACTCAGGCATCACCAGGACGTCGTGATTCGGAAGGATTCCTCATCGCTGCGCGGACAGATCGCGCGCGTGCGGCACTTGCTGTCGGTCACGCCCGTGAAGGGAGGGGGAGCGAAATCGTGAGCAAGGACACCACGGAGCAGCTGGGGCTTCACAACCTTCCCGCTCCGCCGGCCTCGCACCGGCCGCGCAAGCGTCTGGGGCGCGGGCCGGGCTCGGGCACCGGGAAGACCTCCGGCAAGGGGAACAAGGGAATCAAGGCGCGGGCAGGACACCACGGCCCGGGCGGCAACAAGCCGCGCTTCGAGGGCGGGCAGATGCCGCTCACGCGGCGCGTACCGAAGCGCGGATTCACCAATCCCTTCCGCGTCGCGCACCAGATCGTCCGTCTCGGAGATTTGGAGAAGCTTCCCAGCGGCGAGGCGATCACCGCCGAATCGCTCACGGCGGCGGGGCTGATTCAGGCCGGGCGCGGGGAGCCGAAGGTGCTCGCCAACGGCACGCTCACGCGCGCGGTGACGGTGCGGGGGGTGCGGATGAGCGCGTCGGTGCGCGAGAAGATTACCGCGGCCGGGGGCCGCGTCGAGGAGTAACATGGCGCAGAGCAATCCGGCCGCCGCGATCGAGAATCTGTGGCGCTCGCCGGAGCTGAAGTCGAAGGTCGGCTTCACCCTCCTGGCGTTGCTCGTCTACCGCATCGGCGCGCACATCACGGCGCCCGGCATCGACGTGCTGGCGCTCCTGGCCTTCTTCCAGAATCAGCAGAACGGCGGGCTGCTCGGTCTCTACGACCTGTTCGTCGGCGGCGGCCTGTCGCGCGCCACGATCTTCGCGCTCGGCATCGTGCCGTACATCTCCGCTAGCATCGTCTTCCAGATCTTCGGCGCCGTCATTCCGTCGATCGAGAAGATGCAGCGCGACGAGGAGGGGCGGAAACGCATCACGCAGTGGACCCGGTACCTCACGGTGGGCATCGCGATGCTCCAGGCGTGGGGATACGCGCTCTTCACCGAGTCCCTGCAAGGGGCGGTGCTCCATCCCGGGCTCGCCTTCCGCCTGCAGATGGTGCTCTTCCTCACCGCCGGCGCGATCTTCGTGATGTGGCTCGGGGAGCAGATCACAGAGCGCGGAGTCGGCAACGGCGCCTCGCTCCTCATCTTCTTCTCGATCGTCGAGCGGATCATCCCGAGCATCTCGGCCACCTGGTCGTTCTTCCAGAGCGGCGCGGTGACCCTCCTGCGCCTGCTTCTGCTCGCAGGTGTCATGGTGGCGGTGGTCGCCTTCACGGTGGCGATCACGGTAGCGGCCCGCAAAGTGCCGATTCAAATCCCGCAGCGGACGATGGCGCGCGGCCGACAGCGTGAATCGGGGAAGAACTTCATCCCCCTGCGCCTGAACGCCGCCAACGTCATGCCGATCATCTTCGCGCAGACGGTGATCGTCGTCCCGGGCACGCTCGCGCAGTTCAGCAAGGTGGATTGGATGCAGCGGGTGGCCGAATATCTCCAACCGGGGACGCTCACCTACTACATCCTGTCGGCGATCCTGATTCTCTTTTTCACATACTTCTACACCTCGATCATCTTCAACCCGATCCAGATCGCCGAGGATCTGAAGAAGCAGGGCGCCTTCATCCCCGGTGTGAAGCAGGGAGCGAAGACGGCGGAGTACATCGACCGGATCGTCTCGCGCATCACGCTCCCGGGCGCGGCCTTCCTGACGCTCATCGCCCTTCTGCCGATCTTCATCTCCGATCTGATCAACGTTCCGTTCCGCTTCGGCGGCACGTCGCTGCTGATCGTCGTCGGTGTGGGCCTCGACACGATGCAGCAGCTGCAGCAGCATCTGCTGCTGCGGAAGTACGAAGGCTTCATGAAGAAGGGTCGCGTGCGCTTCCGCGGCCGGCAGGCGACGGGCTTCTAGCCGAGTGGCGTTCTCCGAGCGGCAGGCCGGGGGAGCGAGGGGAGCGCGCCGCATGCAGATCGCCGGATGATCATCCTCCTGCTCGGTCCACCGGGCGCCGGCAAGGGCACACAGGGGGAACGAATCGCGGCCGCGCTGAAGATCCCGAAGCTCGCGACGGGGGATGTCCTCCGCGCCGCGGTGCGCGATGGCACGGCCCAAGGGCGCGCGGCCAAAGCCTACATGGATCGCGGCGACCTGGTGCCTGACGAAGTCATTCTCGGCATCATGAAGGAGGCTCTCGCGGCGCCGAGTGCGGCCAGCGGCGTAGTGCTCGACGGGGTGGTGCGCACGGTGCCGCAGGCCGATGGCCTCGCCCGCGTGCTCGCCGATCTCGGCCGGCGGCTGGATGTCGTGCTCGTCTTCGACGTCGACGAGGAGGAGCTCGTCCGGCGACTCGGCGCCCGCACCGTCTGCGAAGGGTGCCAGACGCCCTACATGGGGCGCGATCCCGGCTCCGCCTGTGCCAAGTGCGGCGGCCGCCTGGTGCGGCGTGCCGACGACGAGCCGGAGGCGGTGCGGAATCGCATGCGAACCTATCGCGCTCAGACGGCGCCGGTTCTGGAGTGGTACGCGGCGCGGGCCAAGAGCGGGGGTCCGCGGGTCGTGCGCATCGAGGCGGCCGGCGAAGTGGCAGCGATTGAGAGGCGGGTCCTCGAGGCGCTCGGGCGATGATTCAGCTCAAGTCGCCTCGCGAGATCGAGGTGATGGCAGAGGGAGGACGGATTCTCGCCAACACCGTCGAGCTGCTGCGCGGGCGGGCGCGGGCCGGCATGACGACGCTCGATCTCGACACGTTGGCCGAGGCCTTCATTCGCTCGCACGAGGGCGCGACCCCGGCCTTCAAGGGACTCTATGGCTTCCCCGGCTCGGTCTGCACGTCGATCAACCACGAGATCGTGCACGGCATTCCATCGAAGAAGCGCGTGCTCCAGGACGGCGATCTGGTCTCGATCGACATCGGCGTCCGGTATCGCGGATTCTACACCGACTCGGCCACGACCGTCGCGATAGGCGAGGTGGACGAAACGTCGCAGCGCCTGCTCGATGTCACACAGCGCGCGCTCGCCGCCGGCATTGCTGCCGCCACCCTGGGCAACCACATTGGGGACATTGGGGCGGCGGTGCAGGAGGTCGTGGAGCGCGAGGGATTCAGCGTCGTGCGCGACCTGGTGGGGCATGGCATCGGCACCGATTTCCACGAGGAACCGGAGGTCCCGAACTATGGAAAGCCGAAGCGGTTGATGAAGCTGGCGCCGGGCCTGACGATCGCCATCGAGCCGATGGTCAACGTGGGATCGCCGCGCACGCGGACGCTCCCCGACCGATGGACGATCGTGACCGTGGACGGCTCGCGATCGGCCCACTTCGAGCACACGGTGGCGATCACCGAGAATGGGCCGCGCGTCCTCACGCGGGCGACAGCCTAGGCGTTCCACGGAGGGGGCGTGTCGAAGGATGGAGTGATCCAAGTGACCGGCACGATCGTCGAGCCGCTGCCCAACGCCATGTTCCGCGTCGAGCTCGAGAACGGTCATGAGGTGCTCGCGTACATTTCCGGCAAGATCCGCACGAACTTCATCAAGATCCTCCCCGGCGACAAAGTCGCCGTCGAGCTGAGCCCGTACGATCTCTCCCGCGGGCGCATCACCTACCGATACAAGTAGGTCTCCACGCGGCGGAGCGCGCAGCGCCCGTCGTGTGGCTATCGTTCGTCAGGCTCCCATGAGCGCGTCGACCGCCTGACGGCGACCGGTCGCCTGCCTCACGAATTCGGCCGCCGCATCGACGAACGCGCGGCCGCTGGCCGGGTCGGCGAGGGCGTCGACGTTCACGCGGACGTTGAACGCGGCGCCGCGAGCCGCCGCATCGGCCAGGAGCGCCGCCACGGCAGCATCCGATCGGGCGTTCTCGTTCCCCTTCTCGGCCACCCGGCGGGCGAGCTCGGCCACCTCGGCGCAAGCCCGCGCCGTCTCCAAGGGGACCTCGCTCGCGCCGATGAGGGCAGCCGTGACGGCGGCGTCGCGCTTCGCGCGCTGCTGGTCGTCGTCCTTCGGCAGCTTGTAGGCGGCGGCCACGGCCGCGTACGACTGCGCGTCGAGGGAGACGAGCTCCGTCAGCCGCTCGCCGAGCGCGGTGGCGCGCGAGCCGATCTCCGTCATCTCCGCGGCGACCGCGGCGTACTTCTTCTTGCCGGCGGTGAGACCGGCCACCATCTGCACGAGCGCGGCGGCGAGCGCGCCGGCGTGGGCTGCCACGCTCCCTCCCCCTGGCGTGGGCGTCGGCGCGGCGACCGTCTGGACGAACTCGGCCAGCGTCGGACCGGGAGAGCTGAGGGTACGGAGCCGTCGCTCGAGAATCTGGTCGAAGGAGAAGCCATCGAGCTGCAGATGACGGAGCCCCGCCTCGAGTAGCGCGCGCTCGGGCACGAGACCGACGATCTCGGAGCTGGTGGTGGCCACACCGGCCGCTCCGGCCTCGCTCTTCACCATCTCGTACGCTCGATAGACGGGAGTGCGCTCGATGTCCACCAGATTCATCGAGACCTGTGCCTTCTGGTCGACTTCGAGACCGAGCGCCTTGACGTAACGCAGGCCGCCGGACGAGCCCCGCACCGCCTTCGCCACCTGCTTCGCGACCGGGACATTCGCCGCCCCGCCCAGATAGACATTGTACGCGACGAGGAAGGGGCGGGCCCCGATCGCAATGGCCCCAGCCGACGGGTGGACGCGTTTCGGACCGAAGTCCGGCGCCCGCTCGGGGCGCGTGGCAATCTCGTCGCGGATCCCCTCGAATTCTCCGCGGCGAACGTCGGCCAGATTCTCGCGCTCCGGGCGGGAGGCGGCCCGCTCGTACAGGTAGACGGGGATCTCGAGCTCCCGTCCGACTCGCTCGCCGAGGGCCCGCGCGAGCGCGATGCACTGCTCCATCGTCGTTCCCTCGAGCGGGACGAAGGGGACGACATCGGTTGCTCCCATGCGTGGATGCTCGCCGCTGTGCTGCCGGAGATCGATGCGGTCGCGCGCGGCGACGATGCCCGCGTACGCGGCGGCGCCGGCGCGCTCTACCGGCGCGACGAAGGTGACGACCGACCGGTTGTGAGAGGCATCCGAGGAGACATCGAGCATCATGACACCGTCGACGCCGGCGATCGCGTCGCGAATCTGCCGGACGATCTCCGGACGGCGGCCTTCACTGAAGTTGGGAACACATTCGACGAGCATGGTCGGAACGGGTGGCGGGTTGGGTGCGTCGCGTCAGGCAGCGACGCGCAGCGTGTCGAGGAGCCAGCGGTGCATGACGCGATTGCCGGCGAGGATTGAGCCCGAGCGCCAGGAGACGTCGTCGCCCCCGACATCGGTGACCACACCGCCTGCCTCGCGCACCAGCAGCACACCGGCGGCAAAGTCCCAGGGGGCGAGGTCGAGCTCCCAGAACGCCTCGAAGCGGCCGCAGGCCACATCGGCGAGATCGAGCGCGGCCGAGCCGGCGCGGCGGATCCCGGCTGTCCGCCGGCTCACGACATCGAACTGGCGGAGGTACTGCGGAAGGAGCTCCGTCTTTTTGAACGGGAATCCCGTGCCGATCAGGGCGCGCTCGGTCTCGGCGATCGCCGACACGGTTATCGGGTGCGTGTTCCGGAAGGCGCCGCCTCCTGCGACGGCGGTAAAGAGATCGCCGGAGGGGACATTGAGGATGGTGGCGGCGCCGAGCCGGTCGTCGCTGAGCGCGGCGATCGAGACGGCGTACCAGGGGTAACCGTGAAGGAAATTCGTCGTGCCGTCGAGCGGGTCGACGAGGAAGGTGAGTCCCTTCAGCGCACCGGTGTCGGGAGAGAGCTCTTCGCCGACGATGTGCGCCTCGGGGTGCGCGGAGAGCAGGGCGTCACGGATCAGGCGCTCGGCGCCGGTGTCGACGTCGCTCACGAAGTCGTGGCGCCCCTTGGCGCGCCATGCCAACTCGCCGCGCTCCTCCGAGCGCTCGGCGAGGAACTGCGCCGCCACTCGTGCGGCACGCTCCATCGCGGTGAGCAGCGCCGTCGCAGACGCATCGAATTTGGGTTGCAGCACGCGTGGGGCGCTCGTAGCTTGCTCGAATGGAAAGAGTCTTCAGCGGAATACAACCGTCGGGCGAGCTTCACATTGGGAACTACCTCGGAGCGGTGCAGAACTGGGTGCGATTGCAGCACCGCTACGAGTGCATCTTCTGTATCGTCGACTACCACGCGATCACGGGGAGCTACGAGCCGGAGGATCTGCGCCGGCGTACCCGCGACATGGCGATTTCGCTCCTCGCCGCGGGTCTCGACCCGGAGAAATGTACCCTTTTCGTCCAGTCGATGGTGCCGGAGCACACCGAGCTCGCGTGGATCTTCAACACCGTCACCCCCCTCGGTGAGCTGGAGCGACAGACGCAGTTCAAGGACAAGGCGCAGCGACAGGAGAGCGTGCCGGCGGGGCTGCTCAACTATCCCGTTCTCCAGGCCGCCGACATTCTCCTCTATCGGGCAAAGCTGGTGCCGGTGGGTGAAGATCAGGTGCAACACCTCGAGCTCTCGCGCGAGATCGCACGCCGTTGGAACGGCAAATTCGACACCGACTTCTTTCCCGAGCCACAGGCACTGCTCACCGCATCGCGGAGGATTCTCGGGCTCGACGGACAGGCCAAGATGTCGAAATCGCTCGGCAACACGCTGGGCATTCTCGAGCCGCCGGAGCAGGTGTGGGAGAAGCTGCGCCCCGCCGTCACCGATCCGGCGCGAATCCGGCGCACCGACCCGGGGACGCCGGAGGTGTGCAACATCTTCCATCTGCACAAGACGCTGAGCGACGAGGCGACGATCGCCCATGTTCACCGCCAGTGCACGACCGCGGGATGGGGGTGCATCGATTGCAAGCGTGTGCTCTTCGAGAATCTGGAGCGAGAGCTGGCGCCGATCCGTGAACGAGCGGCGGACCTCCGCGCGCACCCCGAGCGGGTGACGGAGATTCTCGCGGCGGGTGCGGCGCACTGTCGCGCCCTCGCCGCGGAGACGCTGCGCGCGGTGAAGACCCGGATGGGGCTTCTCTGAGATGACCACCGTGATGGATGCGCTCCCGCTCGAGCTCATCATCAAGGCACTCGTCGCGATCTTTCTCGGTGGCGCGATCGGGCTCGAGCGCGAACTGGCGGGCCGGGCCGCAGGACTGCGCACGAACATCCTGATCTGCGTCGGCTCGATGCTGATGATGGACCTGTCGATGAAGATCGCCTACGGTCCGACGGGGCAGCAGGTGGGGGATCCTGGACGGATCGCGGCGCAGGTCGTGACGGGAATCGGCTTCCTCGGCGCCGGCGCGATCGTCCACGCCCGCGGAACGGTACAGGGGCTCACCACGGCGGCCGGGATCTGGGTCGTCTGCGCCATCGGGCTCGCCGTCGGAGCGGGAAGGTACGCCGATGCGACGGCCATCACCGTCCTGGTCGTCTTCGTGCTGGTGGGGCTCCGTCGGGTCGAACGCGCCGTGCTCGAATACCCTCGGAAGGCACACATTGTCGTCTGGGTACGCCAGGGCACCGCACCGGAGCGCCTCGAGCAACTGTGCCGGGAGGCCGGCATCGAGTGCACGCAGCGCAAGGTACGGAAGGTCGGCGAGCAGCCCATGATCGATCTGGATGTCATCGGCTCGGCCAGGCAGCTCGAGGTCGCCAACGCCCTCTTCGCCGAATCGAACGAGGTCGTGCACGTCGAGGTCGAGTAGCGGCTGCCGCGGCCGCGCCCCTTTCCCTCTACGATTCGACAGACAGATTTCGCTTATGCGACAGGCAGAGAAGGTTCTGGGCGGCGTCCTCGCCCCGGTCACGACGCCATTCGACCCCGTCTCGGGGGAGCTGGCAGTGACGGCGTTTCGAGCGAACGTGCGCGCGCACGTCGATGCCGGGGTGACGGGGATCGTCGTGTCCGGATCGACCGGTGAGGCTCCTCTCCTCGAAGAGGAGGAGCGGCGCCGGTTGGTGGAGCTGGCGCGCGCCGTCGTGCCTGACGACTGCTGGGTCGTGGCGGGGGTCGGCGCCGAGTCGACCCGCCTGACGGTGCGCCGCGCCTTGGAGGCGGCCGAACGGGGAGCCGACGCGCTCCTCGTCGTCGCGCCCCACTATTTCGGCGCGGCGATGACGGCCGATGCGCTCGGCGTTCACTTTCGACGCATCGCCGACCGCAGCCCTGTTCCCGTCATTCTCTACAACATTCCCAAGTACGCCCACTTCCGTCTCGAGCCGTCTCTCGTGGCCGAGCTCTCGCGGCACGAGAACATCGTCGGGATCAAGGATAGCTCCGGCGACCTCGGGCTCCTCACAGCGTATGTCACCTCTCAGCGCGAGGACTTCACCATCCTCACGGGCAATGGGGGGAGCTTCTTCCCGGCGTTGGAGATCGGCGCCCGAGGCGGGATCCTCGCGGTCTCTCTGTTCGCCGGTCCGCTATCCGTGGGGCTGTATCGCGCCTTCGTGGGCGGGGATCGTGTGCGGGCGACGCGTGCTCAGCAGCGTCTCACGCCCCTGGCCGCGGAGATCGTCGGGTCTCTGGGCGTTGCGGGTGTGAAGGCGGCGATGGACGAGGTCGGGCTCGCGGGCGGGCCGGTGCGCCCGCCGCTCCTCCCGCTCGGCGCCGCCGAGCGAGCGCGGGTGACAGAGCTTCTTCAGGCCGCCGACATCGCCCGGGCGGCCTGACGCAGCCGTGGCCGCGCGCGCGGGGCTGCACCTGGCGCAGCTCGCGGCGACACCGCGACCGGCGGGTGGCCAGGCCGAGCGAGCCGCGCGCGAGTACTGCGCCCGACAGCTGAGGGAACGCGGCTTTCTCGTCGCCGAAGAGCCGGTCGAATTCTCGGCGCTTCCCGGCCGGTGGGCGACTCCCGCGGGAGGGGTACTCGCCTTCGGCGTCCTTGCCGCTGCGGGTCACCTGGGCGACCGCGGTCACGCCGCGGGGGCCTTCGCCCTTCTGTCCGCGGGAGCACTGCTCACGGCGGTCCTCGCCAGCCTCGGTGCGCGAGGGGTACTGACGGCGCCCTGGCTGCGCACGCGCACCGCGAACCTCGTGGCCCGGCGCGGCTCGCCGACCCTCTGGCTCATGGCGCACCTCGATTCCAAGAGTCAGCCGGTGCCCATCGCCATACGGGCGTTAGGCGTGATGGGGCTCGTCACGATCTGGCTTCTCGGCCTCCTCCTCGCTTCGGCACAGTGGGGAGGGGGAGGAGGGGGAGGGGCCGGCGTCGAGCGTGCTTGGCTCTGGCTCGTCATCGCCGGCGCCGTGGCGGCCGCGCCGGTGGCGGCGAGTGTCGTCGGCGCGCGCTCGCCGGGGGCCGTCGATGATGCCTCGGGCGTCGCCGTGCTGCTGCGCGTGGCCGAGGACGCACCGCCTAACGCGGCGCTCGGCTTCGTCTTCACGAGTGGGGAGGAGCTGGGCCTGGCCGGCGCGCGCGCCTGGGTGCGGGGAAGACTTCCGGGACGCGCAATCAACGTCGACGGCGTCGATGATCGCGGGCGAGTGCGATTCACCTATTCGGGCCCGCGGCCTCCGATCCTCGCTCCCCTCCTCGCCGCCGCCGCATCCTCGAGGCCGAGCGCGGGACCGCTCGTGCCCGGGGTCCTGCTCGATGGCGTCGCGCTCGCGAGCGCGGGCTGGGACGTCGTGACCATCAGCAAGGGAGACTGGAACACCGTTACCCGCGTGCACACGCCTCGCGACTCGGTGTCGGCGCTCGACGGGACAGGTGTCGAGGCGGTGGCCGCGATCATCGGACGAGCGATTGTCGAATCTCTGCGCGATGGGGAGGAGGCGCCGCGGCGACGCCGCTAGCGCCCCTTCGGTCGGCGCGAGGTCACTCCGGGCTCACGCCGCAGCTGGCCGAGATCGCGTGGCGGTGATCGGCGAAGACCCGGTAGGCGCGATCGACGAGCGCCGACACGACGGGCGCGCGGGCGAGGAGATAGAGCGGGTACATCCACCAGATGCGACTGGCGATGTACCGATAGACGTCCGCGCCAGAGAGGGTGGTCCCGTCGCGGCGGAGGAGGCGAACGTCGCGCAGCAGATCGACGTCCGTGCCGGGGATGTGACCGCGCACCCAATCCGCCTGGAGGGGCGCGATCCCGAGCCCGAGTCGTTCGAGCGCCGATCGCCAGCGCGGCACCCACCGGCTGCACACGCCGCACGAGGCATCGTAGAGGATCCAGCCTTCCGCGGGGAGGGCGTGAACGCCGGCCACTGAGTGGGAATCGCTCGGGGACATGATCGGTGTAGGATCGCGGAGCACGCGGTCAGTCGTTCGGCGGCACGAGCCCCTCTTACGAACGATGCCAACGTGCCGTTGCTTTCTCCAGCCACGATTTCTTCCATCGCCGAGGCCGACGCATGACCATCGCCATAGTCCTCCTCATTCTCGCGCTCCTGGTTGGTGAGGCCATGCTGCCGTTCGGCCTTCCCGGTCTCTGGGTCATGGTCGCGGCGCTCATCGGCTACGTTCTGGCAGTACCGGGAGGCGGGATCGGGTGGGGGACGGTCGCTCTGGCGGGAGCGGCGGCGGCGATCGGCGAGGCGCTCGAATTCGCGATGGCGGATCGCTTCGCGCAGAAGTTCGGCGGCTCGCGCCGCGCTGGCTGGGGGGCGATCGCCGGCTCCCTCATCGGCGCGATCGTCGGCGTCCCCGTCCCGGTGATCGGCTCGATACTCGGCGCATTCGCGGGTGCGTTCGCGGGCGCCTTTCTCGCGGAGATGACCGAGCGCGCGACCGTCACCGACGCAACGAAGGTGGCCACGGGTGCCCTCCTCGGGCGCATCGTCGCCGTCGCCACGAAGGTGGCGATCGGTGGGGCGGTGTTGGTGTGGGTGCTCTTGGTCGTGCTGCTGCGGAAGGCCGCGCCGTAGGGCCCGGTCGCCCGTCGGCCCTCAACAGGTCACGCGCCGTTGACAGCCTCCCGGCGTCCGGTCGATCTTTAGTTGCGAATGCCCCGCGCGGTGCGTGCGGGGCGTTTCGTTTGACGCCGCGACAGGCGGCGACAGGCGTATTGTCCCCCGAGGTGTGCATGTTCGGTCCTGACGTCCGCATCGTCGTCGTGGTGGGCGCTCAGTGGGGCGACGAGGGGAAGGGGAAGCTGGTCGACGTGCTCGCCGAGCGCGCCGATTGGGTGGTTCGCTACCAGGGTGGCGCGAATGCCGGCCACACCGTGAGGATTGGCGACCGCCAGTTCGTCCTGCACCAGATCCCGAGCGGAATCCTTCATCCGGGCGTCCGCTGCGCCATCGGCAATGGCGTGGTCCTCGATCCCGAGACGCTGTTCACGGAGATCGACGAACTGGTGCGCGACGGCACGGACGTCGAGGGCCGCCTCTACGTCAGCGATCGCGCGCATCTCGTGCTCCCCTACCACAAGATGGTGGACTGCGAGAGCGCCGCGAGTCGAGCGATCGGGACGACAGGGCGCGGCATCGGTCCGGCCTACGAGGACAAGGTCGCGAGGCGAGGGGTCCGAGTGCTCGACCTCCGGCACCCGGAGCGGCTGCGCGAGCTCATCGCCGGCGGTATCGCGCACGCGAACGCGCAGCTGGCCGCCTTCGGCTCCACGCAGCGCGCGGACGCCGAGACGACGCTCGCCCTGCTCGAGCGGCTGACGCCGCGCTTGCTCGCGTTGGCCGAAGACGTGGGGCTGGTCGTGCACCGCGCGCGGCAGACGGGGGCCGCCGTGCTCCTCGAGGGTGCGCAGGGATCCCTCCTCGACGTCGATCACGGGACCTATCCCTTCGTGACGTCGAGCAGCACGACGTCGGGGGGCGCCGCCATAGGCTCCGGCATCGCACCGACGGCGCTCGACGCGGTCGTCGGGGTGGTGAAGGCGTACACGACGCGCGTGGGGAATGGGCCATTGCCGACGGAGCTGGACGAGCCGTTGGCGAGCGAGGTACGGCGGCTGGGGAACGAGTTCGGCGCGACCACCGGGCGTCCGCGACGCTGCGGGTGGTTCGACGCCGTCGTCGTGCGGTACGCAGCGCGAGTAAACGGGCTCACCGATCTCGCCGTGACCAAGCTCGATGTGCTCGATACCCTGGAGAAGGTGGCGATCTGCACGGCCTACCAGTGCCGGTCGGACCGATACGAGGAGTTTCCCGGCGATCTCGTTGCGCTGGAGGGCGCGATTCCAGAGTACGAGTGGTTCGATGGCTGGTGCGAGCCGACGGGGAACGCACGCCGGCTTTCCGACTTGCCGGCCGCGGCGCGTCGGTACCTCGATCGCATGCGCGAGCTGGCCGACACGCCGATCTCCTACGTGAGCGTCGGCACGCGGCGCGACCAGATCATCGGCGTGGAGTGAGCGGTGATGAGTCCGGAGTGGTTCGATGTCGTGATCGTCGGGGCCGGGCCGTGCGGACTGGCGGCGGCGATCGCCATGCAGCGCGCGGGGCTCCGCGCGGTGGTGATCGATCGCTCGTGCGTGGTGAGCGGCCTCGCCGGCTATCCCACCTACATGACCTTCTTCTCCACCGCCGAGAAGTTGGCGATCGGGGGGATGCCCTTCGTGGTCGCCACCGAGAAGCCGACGCGGCGTGATGCGCTGGCATACTATCGCGCCGTGGTCACGCACTTCGGCCTCCTCGTGAGGCAATACGAGAACGTGGAGGACGTGGAGCGGTGCGGCGACGGTTTTCGCATTCGCTCCCGCGCGGCGGGGGAGCGGCGAGAGACGATGACCGGAGCGGTGGTGATCGCCACAGGCTACTTCGGGCATCCGAACCGGCTCGGTGTCCGGGGGGAGGATCTGCCGCACGTCACGCACCTCTTCCGGGAGGGGCACGAGGCCTTCCAGCGCAACGCTGTCGTCGTCGGGGGCGGAAACTCCGCCGTGGAAGCGGCGCTCGAGCTCTACCGGGCCGGGGCCAAGGTGACGATCGTGCACTTTGCTCCCGGCCTCGATCCGAACATCAAGCCGTGGGTCCTGCCGGACATCAGCGGCCGCATCGCCAACGGAAGCATCGGGGCCCGGTGGGAGAGCAGGGTCGCGGCGATAGACGCGACGACGGTCGTCGTCGAGGGCCCGGCGGGCACCACGCATCTCCCCGCCGATCACGTCTACCTCATGCTCGGCTACATGCCGAATTCAGCGCTCCTCGAGCGCCTCGGCGTCCCGATCGATCCCGTGACGGGAATTCCGCGTCACGATCGAGCGACAATGGAGACCGACATACCGGGGATCTTCATCGCCGGCGTGATCGCCTCCGGTTACGATGCTAACAAGACCTTCATCGAGAACGGCCGCTTTCACGGCGACCTGATCGCGGCCCGGCTCGTGGGGGCGCGCGGCGCCTGACGGCGCGCGCGCCTCTCCGCCCGCTCTCGCGCGGGGCGGCTCACCCGAACCACCACCTCATGCCAGACCAGAACCACCCCGACGTGATGGACCGTCTCGTGTCGTTATGCAAGCGACGCGGATTCATCTTTCAGTCCTCGGAGATCTACGGCGGCACCGGATCCGTGTGGGATTACGGCCCGTTGGGCGTCGAGCTCAAGAAGAACCTCAAGGACCGCTGGTGGCGGGCGATGGTGCGCGAGCGCAGCGACATCGAGGGCCTCGACGCGGCGATCCTCATGCATCCGCGCGTGTGGGAGGCGAGCGGCCATGTGAGCGGCTTCGTCGACCCGTTGGTCGACTGTCGCAACTGCAAGAAGCGCTTTCGGGCCGACGACCCGCGCATCAAGGGGACGCCCGGCACGCCCGACGCCCAGTGCCCCTCCTGCGGAATGAAGGGGACGCTCAGCGAGCCGCGACTCTTCAACTTGATGTTCAAGACGTTCATGGGGCCGGTGGAGGACACGGCATCGATCGTGTACCTCCGGCCGGAGACGGCGCAGGGGATCTACGTCAACTTCCTCAACGTCCAGCAGGCGACGCGGCAGAAGATCCCCTTCGGGATCGCCCAGATCGGGAAGGCGTTCCGCAACGAGATCACCCCCGGGAACTTCATCTTCCGGACCCGCGAGTTCGAGCAGATGGAGATGCAGTTCTTCGTCGAGCCGGGGACGGATATGCAGTGGTTCGCGTACTGGAAGGAGGAGCGGCTCCGCTGGCACCAGGCGCTCGGCCTGGCCCCGGAGCGCCTGCGCTATCACCAGCACACGAAGGAAGAGCTGGCGCACTACGCGCGGGCGGCCTTCGACGTCCAATTCGACTTCGGCGGCACGCTCGGCTTCCAGGAGATCGAGGGGGTGCACAACCGCGGAGATTTCGATCTCACGCAGCACCAGCAGTTCTCCGGCAAGAAGCTCGAGTATTTCGATCAGCCGACCAACCGGCGCTACGTGCCGTTCGTGGTGGAGACCTCGGTGGGCGCCGACCGGACGACGCTCGCGGTCTTGGTGAACGGATACCGGGAGGAGTCGGTGCCTGGCGAGGAGGAGGGGCGGACGGTGCTGGCGCTTCAGCCGGCGCTGGCGCCGATCAAGGCGGGAATCTTTCCGCTCGTCAAGAAGGATGGCATGCCGGAGATGGCGACCCGGATCGCCGATGCGCTCCGGAAGGCGATGCCGGTCTTCTACGACGAGTCGGGGGCGATCGGCCGCCGCTATCGGCGACAGGACGAGATCGGGACGCCCTTCTGCATCACTGTCGACGGCCAGTCGATCGCCGATGGGACGGTCACGATCCGCGACCGCGACACGCTGCGCCAGGATCGCGTGGCAGCGGACCGGTTGACCGAGGTGCTCGGGGAGCGTCTCTCGGCGTGACAGAGCTCTCGCTCGCGCGCATCCGGAGTGAGGGGGATGCGATGATGCAGGCGCTCTCGCGCGAGTACTACGAGTCCGGGGCGGGGATCAAGTCGAGCGCCGAGCTGCAGCCGATCTACGCCCGGCACGCCGGTATCGTCAATGACGATGCCTTGGCGTTGGTGCGCGAGGATTTTCGTCAGGCGCCGGAGGGGAGCGAGGAGCGGCGCGCGTCGAGGCTGCTCCTCGAGTGGGAGGCTGAGGCGCACGTCTCGCGCGCGCTGGCGCCGCTCGACGAGCGGGAGATCGCCTGGGAGGCGACCGCCGTGGCCACGCTCGATGACGGGCGCCAGGTGCCCTACCAGCAGCTCTCGATCGACATCGCCAACGCCGCCGACCGGCGGGAGCGGCTTCTGCTCGAGCGCGGGCGGGCGCGCCTCGTCGCGACCGAGCTGGCCCCTCTCAAGCGCGAGCACTTTCAGCGCGAGAAGGACCTCGTCGAGGCGTTGGAGATCGCTCCCACCTACAACGACACCTTCACCGCCCTGAGCGGGGTCGACCTCATCGCGTTGGCCACGGCGTGCCGCGTCTTCCTGCGCGAGACGCAGGCGATGTGGGACGACGTGGTGAAGGAACGCGTCCGGACGAAGCTCGGCATCCCGCTTTCGGAGGCGACCCGCGCTGATGCGCTTGCTCTCCTCCGCGCGCCCGAGTTCGACTCGGCGTTCCCCGCCGAGTCGATGGAGCGCGAGATCCGTCTTCAGGCATCGGAGATGGGGATCGACCCCACGGCGAAGGGTCGGATCATCCTCGACACGGGGGAGCGGGAAGGGAAACGGGCCCGGGCCTTCTGCGCTCCGGTGCGCGTGCCCGAGGAGGTATATCTGGTGCTCCGCCCACATGGCGGCCAGCAGGATTGGCGCACGCTGCTCCACGAGCTCGGCCACTCCCTCCACTTCGGCTATACCGCGGGCGATCTCCCCTTCGAGTATCGCTGGCTCGGCGACAACTCGGTCACCGAGGGGTACGCGATGCTCTTCGATCACCTGATGCACGACGCGGGGTGGCTCGGCCGCTACACCGGCGTCGGCGCCCGGGAGATGGCGGTCTTCCGCCGCGCCCTCGGCTTCGAGGAGCTCCAATTCCTTCGCCGCTACACGGCCAAGCTGATCTACGAGACCGCCCTGTACGGCGGGAGCGTGTCCTGGGACGATCTCCCGGCGCTCTACGTCGACACGCTCTCCGGGGCGACGTCCTTTCGCTACGACCCGGCGGATGCCTTCGTCGACGTTGATCCGCGCTTCTACTCGGCGCGCTATCTCCGTGCGTGGCAGCTCCAGGCAGTGCTGCGGGAGGGGCTACGCGAGCGGTTCGACAGCGACTGGTTTCGGAATCCGCGCGCGGGTCCCTGGGTGGTGGAGCAGCTCTTCGCTCATGGGCAGCGCGAGCTCGGGGGCGAGCTCGCGCTGCGTGTCACCGGCCAGTCACTCTCGTTCACTCCCCTCGTGCGCGAGGTGGAGGCCATGCTTCGTTAGGCGCATCGTCCGAGGTGGCGCAGGCGCGGACGGGTTGTGAGCCCTGACCGGCGCCGCGCTATTGGTGGCCGGTGATCGTGTAGGTCACGTGGGCCGTCCCGAACGTGGCGCTGAGCGATCCCTGAGTGACCGCGGCCATGAGGAGGCCGGCGAGAACAGAAGCGGGGGCGTAGCTCCGGATCACCGGCGTGATCTCGATGTCGAGCAGGTTCGGATTCACCAGATAGCCGGGGACCTGCCAGTCACCCTGGAGGGTGAAGGTTCCAGTCGAGGAGGGGATCGTTTCGTTCACTGCCGCCTCGACGTCGGAGATCAGAACCGGATCGTGCGGCTGAGGGCCGCCCCCAAAGGATGTCTGGGGGAGGAAGAGCGTGTCGGCGGAGTAGGCGAGATACTTCATCGAGTAGCCGCACTGCTCATGCCCGTTGGCGTCGGGGCCGCGATCGACGATCCAGAATGCGATCTTCGAGATCGGTGCAGAGAGCGCCCCATTGGCGGATTCCGTGGTCGGCGGTCCGCCGCTGGTCGTCTGTTGGTTCGACACCTTAGCGATTCCGTTGAGCTGTCCCTCGAAGTAGGACGAGTCCGGTCCAGGCCTGGCCAGGATGGCGCTCGCCGAGTCGTGCTGGAAGACGGTGATCGTTCCGTCGCCGATCGTCTTGGACGCCGAGTACGTGGCAGTGACGATGGCGGTCCAGGACGCAACCTGGAAGATTCCGCCACACTTCGACACGCGGAGGCTCACACTCGCATCGTACTCGGCTATTCCTCGGATCACAGCCGCCGTGATGCTGGTGACGCCTTCACTCACCCCGTGCGCGATTCCCGAGATGTCGATTGTGGCGATGCCCGGTGACGACGAGCTCCACCTCGGGACGGGAGGGTTGTTGAAGGCGTTGCCGTTGAGATCGGTGAGGCTGGCGGTGAAGGTTACCTGGCCACCGACGTCCGTCACGGCGTTCAATGGCCTGATGGTGACGATCGGTCTGCTGAAGAGGCGGGCCCTCGAGCGTGTGCCCGCGCCGCGGGCACTCACGCGACTCGCGCTGACGCCCCCCTGAAAGGAACCGCTGGCTCCAGCGACGACGATGTCGATGTCTGCTTCGCCGAATCCACTGGTGGAAACGAGTCCCCGGTTGTCGACCTTCGCCACCGTCGTGTCGCTCGACGAGAAGGTGAACGCGATGTTCTTCACCACATTCCCGTTGGCGTCGAGTGCGGTCGGCGCAATCCGGGTCGTGTCACCGGCGGTGATTTCGATCGAGTCGGCGGCCAGCTGAACACTCGACACATTGTTCACGTCTCCCCCGCCGCCGCTGCTCGTCGGGCTCCCCGAGATGCACTCCCACAGGACGGTGAGGAAGCAGGCGATGGCGAGCGTCGAAACGAGTGGCCGGCGGATGCGCTGCATGATCTCCCCTCGGAGGCGTGGGTGTACGGCTAGCAACGAGCGTCCGGGCGCAGCGTTCTCACAAAGATTCGCTCACCAGCCCAGGCGCGGCGTGCCGCAGTGCGGCATCGCGCGCCCGCTGAAGAGGGGCCAATAAACATGCGAGGGCGGCTCTCCTGCAGGCCGGACGCCGACCGCGCTAGAATTCGACGGACCATCTCCACGCCGAACCCCAGGACGATGTCCACAACCACCACGCCCGCTCGACCGGTTGCCCTGGTGACCGGAGCCTCTCGCGGCATCGGCCGCGCGATCGCACGCCGCCTCGCCGAGAAGTACGCGATCATCGCCGTCGCGCGGTCGGCGAAGCATCTCCAGACCCTGGCCGCCGAGATCGCGCGCGAGGGCGGAGAGTGCCGGACTGTTCCCCTCGACATCACAGACCCCGGCGCCGTCCAGCACGCGCTCGGCGCTCAGCGAGTGGACGTGCTGGTGAACAACGCCGGTGTCGGGTATCTCAAGCCCCTGCTCGAGACCACACCTGACGAATGGCGCGAGATGGTCGACGTGAACTTCAACGCTCTCTACCACGTCACCCGGGCGGTGCTCCGGGGCATGATCGAGCGGCGGAACGGGTTCATCGTCAACATTGCCTCGCTGGCCAGCCGCAACACCTTCGCCGGCGGGAGCTGCTACGCGGCGACGAAGCACGCCATGCTCGCATTCGGCGAGTGCCTGATGCTCGAGGTGCGTCAGAACGGCGTTCGGGTCGCGACCATCATGCCGGGGTCGGTGGCCACCGACTTCCGTCCGCCGGGTCGCGACACGACCTGGATGCTCTCCTGCGAGGATGTGGCAAACGCGGTCTGGTACGTCGTGACTCAACCCGATGCAGCCCTCTCGTCTCGAGTGGAGCTCCGGCCCGCAATCCCGAAGGCGGGTGGATGAGCGAGCCGATTCTGCTCGTGATGTCCGACCTGCTCTTCCGGTCGAAGCTCGATGCGGCGGCGCGGTCCGCCGGTCGCGAGCTGCGGGTGGCGCGATCCGTGGAGCAGCTCGAGCGGCACTTGGGAGCGGGAGCCCCCTTCGCCTTCGCTGTCGTCGACCTCGAGTGCGACACGGTCGACTCGGCGGCCGCGATTCGTCGCCTGCGCGCGACCGCCGGCGGCGCCGACCTTTCGATCCTCGCCTACGCCGGACACACGAACGTCGAAGCCTTGCTCCGCGGTCGTGACGCAGGGGCGAATCGCGTCATCGCGCGCTCGGCCGTCGAGGGGGAGTTCGGGCGGCTGCTGTCGCAGAGCGCGGAGTGAGAGAGCCGCGCACGGCATCGCGCCGCCTGAATCGTGACCGCACGGTGAGGCCGGGCCGCCTCCCCTCCGGCCTCGGGGCTTCTTAGATTTACCGACCGTGATCCACACCCGCCTCGAAACCCCCGTGGCGGCGGGCACGCCGACGCTCCGGGAGCTGGTGGCGTTGCGCGAGATCGTGCACGCCTTCCTCACCGCCGACCGCGCCGAAGAGGTCTTTCAGTTCGCGCTCGAGCGCGTCCGACCACTCGTCGGCGCCAGCTTCGCCTCGATCTACGTGATCGATGGCAACAGCGATGTGATGCGGCTGGCGGCTGCGTGCAATTGGCCGGAGCGCTATCGCCCCTTCCTCGGCGAGATGCGGGTGCGTCTCGGTCGCGGCCCGAGCGGCGCTGCGGCGAGTGAGCGACGCACGATCCTGGTGCCCGACGTGCGTACGGACCTCTCCTCGAGCGATTGGCGAGACGTCGCCGGCGAATTGGGGTTCCGCGCCATCGTCGCCCTCCCGCTGGAGACGCGGGGGAAGGTGCTGGGCGCCGTTGCGTTCTACTTCGCCGAGGCCGGCGGCCCCGGGACCGAGGAACTGGGTCTCCTCCAAATCGTCGCCGACCAGCTCGCGGCCACCGCCGAGAAGTCTGCGATGATCGACGAGCTGCGACGCACCAACGCCGCGCTCGTCGAGTCGAACGCCGAGCTGGAGACGCAGTACCTGGCGGCGCTGGAAGCGCGACGACTGAAGGACGAGTTCCTGGCCAACATGAGCCACGAGCTCCGCACTCCGTTGACGTCGGTGCTCGGCTACGCCTACCTCCTCCAGGAAGGACTCTCCGGGCCTCTCACGGGAGAACAGACGCACACCCTGGCCCAGATGACATCGGCCAGCGAGCGCCTGCTCGAAATGATCGATGATCTGCTCGAGCTGACGACGCTCAAGCGCGGCGAGACGCGGGTGACGGTGGATGCCTTCGATCCGCGAGAGGTCCTGCGGGATGCGGTGCGCGCGGTGAAGGGTCCGCCCGAGGGGGTGGCCCTCCATGTGGAGGCCCCCGCCGATCAGACGATGTGCATGCGCAGCGACCGCAAGAAAGTGGTCAAAATCCTCGCCAATCTCCTGAGCAACGCGTACAAGTTCACCGCGCGAGGCGAGGTGCGCGCCTCGGTGGAGGTGCGCAACGAAGTGGTGCGCTTCAACGTACGGGATTCTGGCATAGGGATAGCGCCGGAGGCTCAGGGGATCGTGTTCGACGAATTCCGCCAGGTGGATGGCTCCCCGACCCGGGTCCGCGGCGGTCCCGGGCTCGGCCTCGCTCTGTCTCGGCAATTCGCCCGCCTGCTCGGGGGTGAGATCGAGTTGGAGTCGAAGGTCGACGCCGGTTCATCCTTCACCGTCGAGCTTCCCCTCGAGTACATCCCTGACACACCTCCGCCGATTCTCGCCGACTCCCCCCCGCACCTCGGACTCCGATGATTCAAGAAGTCAGGACACGCCTGGCCGCGGACCTCGTTCTCGAAGCGGCCAAACGCTTCTTCGCCCGCCGCAGTCCGATCTACGCGGCCTATCTGGAGAAGGAGGGGCCGGGGTACCTCACCTTTCGCGGTCAGGGGGGAGAGGAGCTGGTGATCGGTGTGACCGCCACGCCTGACGGGACGCTCGTGAGGGGTTCGACGTACCTGTTCGACCAGCAGATCGGCCGCTTCTTCGCGACACTCGACCCGGTGCCGATGGCGGAGAAGGACGTCGAATGAGTGCGCCGTTCGTCGCCGCGCTGCGAAGCCGACCCGACACGATTCGGCTCGCTCCAGCGGATGCCACGGACATCATCACGATTCGTGTCGAAGTTCCGGAGCTCTGGGACGTCGTGCGCGTCGTCACTCGTCCCGGAGAACCGGTGCTCGGTGTCAAGACAGCCGCCCTCGCCGTGCTCGATTCCGGTGCCGATCCCCGCGGCTACGTGACGAAGCTGCGGGGCTTCGAGGTGCTCGACGAGCAGCATTCGCTGGCGGATGTCGGGGCAGTGAACGGCTCGATCTTCCTCCTGACGAACCGGCGCCGCCGCCCGGTGCGATGAGCGCTGCGTCGCCGCAGCCCGACCGCGCTCGCGTGGGGCGCGAGGCATTGGCAGCGGCTGCCGTCCGCCTCCGCACGGAGGTCGCGCGCCGGATCATCGGGCAGGAGCACGTGATCGAGGAGATCCTGATGGCCCTCCTCGCCGGCGGCCACGCCCTCCTCGTCGGCGTCCCGGGCCTCGCCAAGACTCTCCTCATCCGCTCGATCGCGGAAGCGATGCGCCTCGACTTCCGGCGGATCCAGTTCACGCCGGACCTGGTGCCGAGCGACATCACCGGCACGGAGATCCTCGAGGAGGACAGCGCCACGGGCGCACGCACGTTCCGGTTCGTCCGTGGGCCGGTGTTCGCCAACATCGTGCTGGCCGACGAGATCAACCGCACGCCGCCACGCACTCAGGCGGCGCTGCTCGAGGCGATGCAGGAGCACAGTGTCACGGCGGCCGGGGAGACGATGCGACTCCCCGAGCCCTTCTTCGTACTCGCTACGCAGAACCCGATCGAGCAAGAGGGCACCTATCCGCTCCCCGAGGCACAGCTCGATCGGTTTCTCTTCGATGTCCGAATCGGCTATCCGGGCGAGGACGAGGAGGTGGCGATTCTGAGGGCGACGACCGGTGCCGGGGACACGCCGCTGATGCAGGTGCTGGATGCCGAGCACGCTCTCGGGCTTCAGCGCCTGACGAGGGAGGTGCCGGCGGCGGAGCCTGCGCTCCGCTACGCGGCGGCGCTCGCCCGGGCGACGCGGCCCGACAACCCCGATGCGCCGGAGCTGGTCCGGCGTTACGTCCGTTGGGGAGCGGGCCCGCGGGCCGGACAGGCCCTGATTCTCGGCGCCAAGGCGCACGCCCTCCTCGGCGGCCGCTTCGCCGTGGCGCCGGAAGACATCAGGCGCGTCGCGCACCCGGTGCTGCGGCACCGGGTGCTGCCGAACTTCGCGGCCGAGGCCGAGGGTGTCACCGCCGAGCGAGTGATCGACGAAGTGCTCTCGCGCGTCTCGCCTCCGCGGAGCGATCTCCGGCTCTGACGTGTCGCGGCCGGCGGACTACGGCGCACTGCTCGATGCCTTGCGGGGTGTGAGCTGGCCTTCCCGGAACCCCGCGCGCGGCGTCTCATCCGGCAGCCACCGCTCCCGTCTCCGCGGGATCTCGCCCGAGTTCACGGAGTACCGCCCCTATCGACAGGGCGACGATCCGCGACGACTCGATTGGAAGCTGCTCGCCCGGACGGACCGCGCGTACCTTCGCCTCACCAGTGACCGTGCGACCCTCGGCACCGTCGTCGTGGTCGATGCGTCGGGATCGATGGCATTCCCACTGGACGGCCACGAGAAGTGGGTTCGGGCGTGCGAGATTGCGGTGGGACTGCTCGCGGTGGCGCACGCGGCCGGCGATCCGGTGGGGCTCGTCGTCCCCACCCCCGCCCGCGTCCACGTGCTCGGGCCGCTGGCCCGTTGGAGCGTGGTGGCCGAAGCCGCCCGCCTTCTCTCGGCGATTGAGCCGGCAGGGGCGACCGACCTCGGGCCGGCGGTGCGCGCCGTGCGCACGCACCACCGCGTGGCGATCATCTCCGACTTCCTGAGCTTCGACGATGCGGCGCGCTCGCTCGTGCGAGTGGCCCGCGAGCGCTCCGCCGCGGGCGCCGACGTCTCCGCCGTCCACGTGATCGCGCGCGAAGAGATCGCGCCGCGTCAGGCGGCGATGCTCGCCTTCGACCCGGAGCACCCGGAGGTGAAGCGCCCGCTGACCGACGCCACGATCGCCGGGTACCGGGCCGCCTTCGACACGTGGCGGACCGAGCTGGCGCGGGAGTGGCGCCAGGCGGGAGCGTCGTACGCCGAGGTCGTGACCGACGAACCGGCGGCGCATGCCGTGCGGAGAATCGTCGGCTCCGGTCGGTCCATGGCGGAGCAGGCGTGAGCTTCCTCACTCCGCTCGCCCTCCTGGCGGGAGGAGTCAGTGCGGCAGCGGTGATCGCGCTTCACTTGCTGGCGCGTCAACGTCCCCGCGCGGCGGCCTTTCCCCCGGCGCGCTTCGTGCCCGACCAGCCGGTCCGCGCTCCATCGCTGGCACGCCGTCCGACCGACCTGGTTCTCCTCGCGCTCCGTGTGGCGGCGCTTCTCCTCCTCGCCACAGCGTTCGCGCGCCCCGTCCTCGACGGACGGCGACGGAGCATCGCCCGGGTGGTGGCACTCGATCGATCGCGCGCGGTGGCGTCGTTGGCAGAGGGGAGAGACAGCGCTCGGGCGATCCTCGGTTCTGGCGACCGCCTCGTGATGTTCGACAGCATGGCGGGAATCGCGCCGGTGACTGCGCTCGACTCGCTGGCGAAGGAGGCGAGCGAGGCCCCCGGCTCCCTCTCGGCGGCACTCATCGCGTCGATCCGGGCGGCCCCCGCCTTCCGGGCGTCGGCCGACTCGGTCGAGTTGGTGCTCATCTCTCCGCTCGTGAGAGAAGAGTGGGACGCCGCAACCGCGGCGATTCGCGCCACGTGGCCCGGGCGCGTACGCGTCATTCGTGTGCGGGCGAGCGCGACCCCGCGTCAGGCATCGCAGCGGGTCGAGATCATCGGTCGCGAGGATGATCCCCTGCGCGCGACCGCCGGATTGCTGGGCGCGCGCGCCGCAATCCCGGTTCGCGTGTTGCGTCAGGCCGCGGCCGCCGGCGACAGCGAGGAGGCGCGCGACGGGCGCGTACTCGTGTACTGGCCGGAGGATGGCGGCGGATTTCCACGACGCGCGCGGCCGGACACGATCGGGGCGGTCGTTGCCGGCGATGTCGTGCTGGTTGCGCCGTTCGTGCGCGCGACCACGCCGCCGCCGGGGCGCGTCATCGCGCGCTGGGCCGATGGTCAACCGGCAGCGACGGAGCGAGAGGTGGGCGGCGGGTGTTTTCGGGACGTCGCCATCACGCTCGATGCTGCAGGCGATGTCGCGCTGCGCGAGAGCGCACAGCACCTGCTCGCCGCGCTCGCCGCCCCCTGCGGCGGGGCGCGTGAGCTCACGCCGCTGGCCGACTCGCTCGCCGAGCGCTTGCGTGGCGCTCGATCGCTGGTCGCGGCGAAGAACCTCACGGGGAAAGAGGCTCCGGAGAGCCCGCTCGCCAGATGGCTCCTGCTGGCGTCGGCGCTGACCCTTCTGGTCGAGATGATCGTCCGTCAATACCGCGGCGCGGGACGGGCATCGTGACGGCGGCGGAGCAGGTGAGGTCCACGCGCACTGTTCTCTCGGCGGCGGCCGTACTGAGCGCCCTCCTCTGGGGGGCGGCGGTCGCTCTCGCCACCGTCGGTATGGCCGCGTTGACCGATTGGATCGTCGCTCTTCCGCAGGGCGCGCGAAGACTGGTGCTTGCCGCGGGAATCATCGGAGGCATCATGGCGGCGGCGACTGTGCTCTGGCGCGCGCGTAGAGTACGGTCCGCCGAACGCGTGGCCCTCTGGCTGGAGGAGCGCGTGCCGGCCCTGCGCTACTCTCTCGTCACCGCGCTCGAGGTATGCGATGCGGAGGCGCGTGAGCCGCTCGAGCGCGATGTGGCGAAAGCGTTGGCGACCGTCGCCGCGCCGACGCGAGCGGCGGTGCTGAAGGCGATTGTCCCTCCGGCGATCGCGGTGACCGCGTCCGCCCTCCTCACGGCCACGCTCCCCGCCGGTATGATCGCTCGCGTGCGACACCCGAACCCGAGCGATATTCTCGAACGTCGTGCGCCGGCTGGTCGGCCGCTCGACCGCCTCGCTCCTCTCGTGGCTACGGTGACTCCCCCGGCATACACGGGGCTTGCCTCAGCCACGGTCACCGACCCGTCCTCGATCGCCGCGATTCAGGGGAGCCGGGTCGCGGTGGCGGGGCGAGGAACGTCCGAGGGCCTCGACGCATGGATCGGCGACTCGTCGAGGACGATAGTCCCGACGCGCTCCGATCGGTGGCAGGTCGAGTTCGCGATGCCGCGGATACCGATGGGGCTTCGACTGCGCGACGGGAACCGTGAGCGCCTGATCGTGCTCGAGCCGCGCCCCGATTCGGTGCCGGTGGTGACGCTCGAGCTCCCACCGCGAGACACGGTGGTACGCGCTCCGCGCGGACGCCTCCCGATTGTCGCGCAGGCGCACGATGACTTCGGACTCGATGCGGTGTGGGTGGAGCTCATTGTGAGCTCGGGAGAAGGGGAGAAGTTCACCTTCCGCACGGGCACCATCGGCCGCGTGGATGCCGCGGGGGCGCGCGACGTGACGCTCCGAACGGAGCTGCGACTCGACTCTCTCGCGCTCGGGGCCGGGGACATCGTCCACGTCCGCGCCGTCGGGCGGGATCGCAACGATGTGACCGGCCCCGGTGTCGGTGCCTCGGAGACACGCGCCATCCGGATTCCGCGGCGTGGGGAGTACGACTCGGTTATGGTAGAGGCCGCACCGCCGCCGGACGTCGAGCAATCGCAGATCAGCCAGCGAATGCTCATTACCCTCGCCGAGGCGCTCCAGCACCGACGACCCACACTCCCGCGCTCGACGGTGGTGGCGGAGTCGCGTGCCATTGGTGCCGATCAGGCGCGCCTGCGCCGGCACGTCGGGAATGTGATCTTCGCCCGGCTGGGGAGGGAGCCTAGCGGCGAGGAGTCGCAGGGAGAGGAGCAAGAGGCTGGCGGCGGGAACGCGCCTCTGACTCCACAGCAGCTGCTGGCGGCCGCGGACTCGGCGACCCAGGTGACGGCGGGGGCGGCGACGGATTTTGGCGAGGACGAGTCTCCGGTCGTCGCGGTCAACCGCCCGCTGCTCGAGGCATACGGCGCAATGTGGGACGCTACCCGCGCGCTCGACATCGGAGAGCCCGGGGCGGCCCTTCCGCACATGCGCGCCGCGCTCGCGGCCATGGAGCGTGCACGTGCCGCCGAGCGTCTCTACCTTCGGGGCAAGGTGCCGACGGTGATCGTGGACCTGAATCGCGTCCGGCTCGCCGGCAAGCTCGAGGGGGCAGGGTCTTCGGTGCGTACGCCTGACGCGCGGCTCGATACCACTCGTGCCCAGCGCGCAGCACGCCTCGAGCGCGCGCTCGACCTACTGGCCGCCAATCCCTCGGCCTCGCTCGACTCTCTGCTCGCGCTGCGTGTGGATGCGCTGGGGCGGGAGCCGGCGCTGGCGGCGGCGCTCGGACGGGCGACCGAGGCCCTCCGGACAGGACAGAGTGCCACCGAAGCGCTGCTGTTGGCGCGCCGCATTGCCGGCGGAGAGCCGCTGCAGTCGACTACGCCGCTCTGGGGAGGGGCGTGGTGAGCCCCTTCACCTTTGTCACCCTCCAGTACTCGTCCGGCGACTGGGACAGCGCGCCGCTCGTGCCGGCCAACCTGATCGACTCGGTGGCCCGCTATACCTCGCTGGATGTGCTCCCCACGGGCGTCATGGTACCGCTCTCATCGAGCGATCTGATGCGCTACCCCTTCGCCTTCCTCACCGGGCATCTCCCGGTTCGGTTCACCGACGCCGAGCGCGCGCGCCTGACGACTTGGCTCGACCGTGGCGGCCTGCTGTTCGTGGATGATCACAACCACGACGTCGATGGCGCTTTTCACAAGACGGTGACCGAGGAGATCGGGCGCGTCGCCGGTCCACTCGTGAACCTGCCGAACACACACTCGCTCTACTCGGCCTTCTTCAGCTTCCCCGACGGGCCGCCCACGACCAGTCAGGAGCTCAACGGGTGGGGCGACAATCTCGTTCACAAGAACCTCCAAGCCGTGCTGGTTCGCGATCGCATCGTCGTGCTCTACAGCAGCAAGGACTACAGCTCCGAGTGGGGCTTCCACCCCGAGAACAAGCGCTTTCAGTCGATCGACCCGACCCGCTTCGGCGTCAATGTGATCGTCTATGCCCTCACGCGATAATCGTCGGCGCGCCGAGCTCGCGATGCGGGCGGTGACGTTCGGCCTCATCGGCTGGGTACTCGGGCAGGCGGCACGATCGCCCTCGCCGCGCTCCGGACGGGACGCCGCCGACGACCGATCGCTCCCCATCGCGCTCGCGCGATGGACGCGATCCGGCGATGCGGACTCGGTTCACGCGAGCCTGGCCTCGCCGCCTGACGAGTTACGCCGGCGCTGGCTGGCGGCCCTTGCCCGCTCGGGCGTCGTGGTCGGCTGGTCGTCCCGCGACACCACGCCCGTTGCGCTCGCGGTCGAGCCGACCGGCGATCCGGCGGGTGGCATGCGCGTGCGGGCCGCTGCTCCGTCGGGAACACGAATCGTACTCGGCGACGGTCTCGGTTCCATCGACACGATGAGCATGGAGAGCGCGGCGACCGCCGCGCGGCTCGCGGTCACGTCGGGAGTGCTCACGGCCGCTCCGGCGGGAGGGGGCGCGCGGGCCGCCGCGCTCCCCACCGATTCCCTCGCGCCGCGAACGGTGCTCGTGCTCGGGCGCGCCGGTTGGGAGGGAAAGTTCGTGATCGCCGCGCTCGAGGAGCGCGGTTGGACCGTGGCGGCTCGGCTGCACGTCGCGCCCGGGGTCGATGTCACCCAGCGCACGCCGACGCCGCTCGATACGGCGCACCTGGCGGCAGTCATCGCCTTGGACACGACGGCGGCACGCGACGCCGCGGCCCTTCGCGCCTTCGTCCGCTCGGGCGGAGGGTTGATCCTGGCGGGCGAAGCGGCGCGCGCGCCCTCGCTCGCACCTCTCTCGGCCGGTGCGGTGGGCGATCGGGTCGGCGCGGCGATGCTGGCCTTCGCGGCCAACGATCCGCGGCGCGCGCTCGGGTTCTGGCCGATCGCGCCGCTCGCTCGGGGTGCAGTCGTGCTCGAGAAGAATGGGCAGCGCATCGTCGCCGCGGGGCGACGCCTGGGTGCAGGGCGCGTGCTTCAGCTCGGGTATGACGACAGCTGGCGATGGCGGATGAGCGGCACCGGTGATTCCCCGGGTGCGCACCGTGCCTACTGGTCGCAGATCGTGACATCGGCCGCGTACCGCCCGGTCGTTCCGCTCGCGCCCACGGCCGGCGATCCGAGCCCGCTGGCGGCCTCGATCGCCCTACTCGGCCCGCCGACGCCCCCGCCGACGGCTCGTGGCGCGGCGGAGTCGAGCGGCCCGTTTCCCTGGTGGGCGATGGCGCTGATGCTCGCGCTCCTCCTCGGCGAGTGGGCGTCCCGGCGTCTGAGGGGGGCCGCGTGAGCGTCGCCCTCGTCTCCAACCCCGATTGTGGCCGCCACGACACCGGATGGGGGCACCCGGAGCACGTGGGCCGGCTGCGCGCGGTCACCGCGGCGCTGCGGGAGCACGCCGATCTTCTCGCAACGGTGCGGCAGGTGGAGGGGCGGCACGCCACGCCTGACGAGTTGGCACTGGTGCACGACCCGGAGTACATCCACCTGGTTCGCGAGGCGGCAGAAGCTGGCGGCCGCCGTCTCGATGCCGACACCGTCGCGAGCGAGGGATCGTGGGACGCGGCGACCGCCGCTGCCGGCTGCCTCCTCGATGCCGTCGACCTCGCCTGCTCGGGCGAGGTGTCGCGCAGCTTCTGCGCCGTCCGTCCGCCGGGCCATCACGCGCTCCATGGAATGGCGATGGGCTTCTGCCTCTTCGGGAATGTGGCACTGGCCGCGCACTATGCCCGCCGTACGCAGCGGCTCGATCGCGTGCTGATCGTCGACTGGGACGTCCATCACGGCAACGGCACGCAGGCGCTGGTCGAGCAGGATCCAGGAATTCATTTCGTGTCGATGCACCAGTGGCCCTGGTATCCGGGAACGGGTGCTGCCGAGGACCGTGGGCGAGGCAACGTCTGGAACATTCCGCTTCCGCCCGGCCTTCCGGCGGAACGCTACGTGTCGGCGCTCAAGGGTGGGGTGGACGCTGCGGTCGAGCGCTTCACCCCGGACCTCGTGCTGATCTCCGCGGGATTCGATTCCCTGCGTGGGGACCCCTTGGGGGGGTTCACGCTCGAGATGGAGCATGTCGCTCTGCTCACGCGATTTCTCGTGGAGGGAGCGAGCGCCTGGTGCCGCGGCAGGGTGGTGAGCGCCCTCGAGGGAGGGTACGCCCCGCAACGTGTGGGCGAGGCGTGCGTCGTTCATCTGGAGCATCTCGCGTGACCTCGCGCCGTTTGCGCGACGTCCCTAGCTTTTCCGTTGCGCCGAGCGCGCGCACGAGACTCGAGATGGGAGACTGATCGACGTGTTCTGCCCCGACTGCGGCACCTGGAATCGCGCCAGCGCTGTGACGTGCACGCGCTGCAGCGGCGAGCTTCCAGAGCTTCCCGATGCCCCGGTCGACAAACCCGATCCCGAGCTCGACCTCCTCCGTCGCGCCACCGGCGGGCGGTACCGCGTCTACCGGCGGCTGGCGACGGGCGGGATGGCCAGCGTCTACGCGGCCAAGCACGTCCAGCTCGGGCGGCCCCTCGTGGTGAAGGTGCTCTTGGCGCACCT
Source organism: Gemmatimonadaceae bacterium (assembly GCA_035623475.1). GTDB lineage: Bacteria > Gemmatimonadota > Gemmatimonadetes > Gemmatimonadales > Gemmatimonadaceae > DASPTK01. The sequence goes on from DASPTK010000110.1 coordinate 39,159, forward strand.
GGCGCGCGACCCGGAGATGCGCGAGCGATTCCGCCGCGAGGCCGAGGCCGCCGCGCAGCTCTTTCACCCGCACATCTGCGCGATCCTCGACTACGGCGAGCTCGAGACGACCGTGTTCCTCGTCATGCCGTATATGGCCGGGGGCTCGCTGGCCGACCTCATCGTGCGCGCCGGGACGGTCGCGCCCGCGGTGGCGGCGAGCGTGTGCGCTCAGGTGGCGACCGCCCTCGACTACGCCCACCGGCATGGCGTCGTGCACCGGGATATCAAGCCCGACAACGTGCTTTTCGACGAGGACGGCAACGCCCTCATCACCGACTTCGGGATCGCCACCGCCCGCTTTCATCAGCGGCTCACGATGACCGGCCGGGCGATGGGGACGCCGCACTACATGTCACCCGAGCAGGCGATGGGGAAGCTCGTCGACGGACGGAGCGATCTGTACGCCGTCGGCGTGCTGCTGTACGAGATGCTTGTCGGATTCCCTCCCTTCGATGGTGCGGACTCGTATAGCATCGGCTACAAGCACGTTCACGAGCAGGCAGCGGCTCCGGAGGTCGTCGACTCGCGGACGCCGGCCGTGTTGTCGCAGATAGCGATGAAGTGTCTGGAGAAGAATCCCGCCGATCGCTTCGCCCGCGGAAACGATCTCGCCGACGCGCTCATCGCGTATCTTTCGGAGGCGAATGCACCGGAGGCCGTCCGCACGGCGTGGCTCGGCCGACGATTGGGCATTACTCCGACCGGCACATGAAAATCTCCCACGAGATCGTCACCGTTCATACGACGCACGAGTTCACGATCACTCGCGGCGGGCGCAGCGATTTCAAGGTCGTGGTCGTGCGCCTCTGCGACTCCGATGGCGCCGAGGGGTGGGGGGAGGCCGACCCGAGCCGCTACTATGGCGAGTACGCGGACACGGTTCCGGTCGCCCTTGCGCAGTTCGCGCCGATCCTGGAGCGGGCCGATCCCTGGTCGTTCGAGACGATCGACGAAGAGATGAACCGGGTCATGCGTGGGAACGCCGCGGCGAAGAGCGCCGTGAGCGCGGCGCTCCACGACCTTGCGGGGAAGCGCCTCGGCGTTCCCGTCTACCGCCTCCTCGGGATCGATCCGGCCAAGGCGCCCCGCTCGAGCTTCACCATAGGAATGGCGGAGGAAGCGGAGCTTCGCAAAAAGGTGCGCGAAGCCGCGGCCTACCCGATTCTCAAGATCAAGCTCGGCACGGAGAAGGATGAGGCGACGATCAAGATCGTGCGGGAAGAGGCACCGGCGAAGACGCTTTACGTCGACGCGAATGCGGGGTGGACGCCAAAGCGCGCCCTGGCGATGATCGACCGCCTGGTGGACTACGGTGTCGAGATCGTGGAGCAGCCGCTCCCGCCGGAGGACGTCGAGGGGATGCGCTATGTGCGCGACCGGTCGCCGCTCCCAATCATCGGCGACGAATCGTGCCTCGTGGCGAGCGACATCCCCAAGCTTGCCGGCGTGGTGGACGGGATCAACATCAAGCTCGCCAAGTGCGGCGGGTTGCGCGAAGCGGTGAAGATGGCGGCCGTGGCGCGCGCGCATGGGATGCGCGTGATGATGGGGTGCATGATCGAGACGAGCCTCGGCATCACTGCAGCCGCACACCTGGCCGGGCTCCTCGACTACGCCGACCTCGATGGCGCGGCGCTCCTGGCCGATGACCCCTTCAGGGGCGCCGCTATCGAGGGAGGCGTGATTACGGTCCCCGAAGCTCCGGGACTCGGGGTCAGTCGCCTCCGCACGTGACGCGCGGCGATCCATGGAGCGCGTGAGCGGCGAGCGCCGCACGATCGAGGTCGCCCTCCCCCTTCCGCTCTTTCAGACCTTCACCTACGGCGTTCCGCCGGAGATGCCGACGCCCGTGGCCGGCACGCGCGTCGTCGTCCCGGTGCGGAATCGGAAAGCGGTGGGGATTTGTGTCGGCTCGACGGCGGCGGAGACAGTCCCTGTCGATCGGGTTCGCGACATCGCCGTAGTGCCCGACGAGGATCCCGCCGTCGGCTCGGCGCTCCTCGGGCTCGCCAAGTGGATGGCCGATTACTACGTTGTCCCGCTCGGGATCGTGCTTCGGGCGATTCTCCCGGCAGCACTCGGTGACGCGACTGCGCCGCGACCACGCCTCCGGACGGAGCGCATCGCCGTTCTCGCGCGTGATCTGCCGTCGCTGCAGGAGCGCGATCGCCTCTTCGCCAGGAGCCGGCGGCAACGAGAGCTGTTCGAGGCGCTGGAGCAGCTGGGTGGCCGCTCCGAGGTCGCGCACCTCGTGTCTCGGCTCGGATTCAGCGCCGCGGTGATTCGCGCGCTCGTCTCTCGGAGGCTGATCACGATCCAGGCCGCCGCCGTGCCGCGCGATCCGTTCGCTGGTCGCTCGCCCGCGCCGCCGCCGGCGCACGAGCCGACCGGGCGCCAACGAGAGTCGATCGACGCACTCGTGAGGGCGCCGCCGGGCGACGTCTTTCTCCTCCACGGCGTGACCGGGAGCGGGAAGACTCTCGTCTACATCGAGCTCCTTCGGGAGATCGTCTACCGGCGCGGGCAGACGGCGATCGTGCTCGTGCCGGAGATCGCGCTCACCCCACAGACCGTCGACCGCTTCCGCGCCGTGTTCGGCGATCAGGTGGCGGTGCTCCACTCGGCGCTCAGCGATGGCGAGCGTTACGACGCCTGGCGCGCCCTCCGTCGCGGTGAGAAGCGGATCGCTGTCGGCGCACGTTCGGCGGTCTTCGCGCCGCTCGAGGGGCTGGGGGCGATCATTGTGGATGAGGAGCACGAGACGAGCTACAAGAACGGCGAGACGCCGCGCTATCACGCGCGCGAGGTGGCGATCGTGCGCGCCCGTGCCGAGGGGGCGATCGTCGTGTTGGGGAGCGCCACACCGAGTCTCGAGAGCTGGCAGAACGCCGAGAGCGGGAAGTACCGGAGACTCTCCCTCCCCGATCGAGTCGGTGGCGCGCGCATGCCGGCGGTGGAGGTGGTCGACCTCCGCGAGGGGAGGAGTCCGTCGGCGCAGCACGCGGGCACGTCGCTCGAGCCCTTCCGCAAGGTCTTCAGCGAGTCGCTCGAGGCGGCCCTCGGCGAGCGGTTGCAGCGTGGGGAGCAGAGTATCCTCCTTCTCAATCGCCGCGGCTACGCATCGTTCCTGCAGTGCGACTCGTGCGGCGATGTGCGCACCTGCCCCAACTGCAGCGTGAGCTTCACCTACCACCGGACGCCGGAACGCCTCGTCTGCCACTACTGCCTGCGCGAGGAGACCGCCGGCGATACCTGCCGCCGTTGCGGCGGCGCGACGGTCCGCCAGCACGGCACCGGCACGCAGCAGGTGGAGCGACTGCTCGCCGAGCGCTACCCGTATGCGCGACTCGCCCGCATGGACGTCGACACGACGACAGGGAAGTGGGCCCACGCGAACATCCTCGATCGGGTCGGCCGCGGTGAGGTGGACATCTTGTTAGGCACGCAGATGATCGCCAAGGGCCTCGATTTCCCGAACGTCACCCTGGTCGGGGTGGTCGATGCCGATGTCGGGATCAACCTGCCGGACTTCCGAGCCTCCGAACGCTGCTTTCAGCTCCTCAGCCAGGTGGCAGGCCGTGCCGGGCGAGGCGCCAAGGGAGGGGACGTGGTGATCCAAACGCGGGTCCCCGGCCACCACGCCGTCGTGTGCGCTCTCTCACACGACTACCGCGCCTTCGTCGACGCCGAGGTCGCGGCGCGCCGGCACCCTTCCTATCCCCCCTTCACGCGCCTCGCCCACCTGGTCGCGAGCGGAGATCGCGAAGACGCCACGGCGGCGCTGGCCGAGCGGCTCTCCGAATGGCTGACTGCGGCGCTCGCGGCCTGGGGGAGGGATGAGGTGACGGTCGTGGGGCCGGCGCCCTGTCCGATCGAACGGATCAAGCGCCGCTGGCGCTGGCATCTGCTCCTCAAGAGCGAGAGGCCGGCGTCGCTGACGAGGCTCGGACGGGCGCTGATGGAGCGATTCCCGGTGCCCGATGCCCACGCGCTTCGCGTCACCTTCGATCGGGATCCCGTCTCCCTGTTGTAGCGGGATCGCCGCACCCATCTTTCGCTCGTGCCATCGGTGCCTCAGCCCGACTTGACGGCGACGCGATTCGCCTCCGCTCCCGACGCGCGCTTCGTCGCCGCGCCGGCCGACGGAGTCCTCCCCGAAGGCTTCTTCTCGACCACCAACCTGCCGACGTACGTCAAGGTCGGCGGAATATGGAGAATGCCGCGCCTCCCGCGCATGGACGCGGCGCTGGTGCGCGATCGATCGGGTGAGATCTGGGTGAAGGAGATGCGGAACGTCGCGCAGGGAGACATGGTGGCGGTCGGCATGGCCGAGGATGGGACCGAGGGCATCTACGTCCACACGCAGGCGTTCCTCGGAGAGGCCGCGGAAGGCGAGTTCAAGTTCATGACCTCGGACGTGTCGCGCGAAAAGCCGATCGACTACAGCCTCATGGCCCGCCTCCTGATCGATGAGCGTGAACGCGGCGGCTATCCGATCTGGGTGACCGGCCCCGCGCTCGTACATTCACGGGCGCGCGCGGACATGACCTGGTTCATCGCCAACGGCTTCGTCGGCGCGCTTCTCGCAGGCAACGCTGTCGCCGTGCACGACATCGAGGCCTCCGTCTTCGGGACCACGTTGGGGATGACCGGCGCCGGCGAGGCCACGACCGGTGGCCACGGGCTCCACATGCGGGCCATCAATCGCGTCCGGGCTGCCGGCTCGATCGAGGCGGCGGTCGCCCAAGGCGTCATCACGGACGGCATCATGCATGCCTGCGTCCTTCATCACGTGCCCTTCGTGTTGGCCGGATCTATTCGCGACGATGGGCCGCTGCCGGGCGTCTATGCCGACGTGTTGGCGGGCCAGGACGCGATGCGTCCGCACACCGCCAAGGCGACGATGGCGATCTTCATCGCGACCGCTCTCCACGCGATCGCCACCGGCAACATGCTCCCGGCGTTCGTCGTCAACGCCGATGGGACGCTGCGCGATCTGCCTACGATCTGCGTCGATTCTTCCGAGTTCGTGGTGAGCAAGCTCAAGGACCGCGGGACGCATCAGGCCTTCGGAGTCGTCACCAACGCGCAGGACTTCATGCACATTCTGCGACTGTACGTGGAGCGTGAGCTCGATGCTCGCCACGGCTCTTCGTCGCGCGCCGCGGCGGTGGCGCGATGACGGCCGACGGGCGTGAGCGCTTTCTCCGCGAGCTGGCCGAGCGGATTCCGCCGGAGCGGATCACCGCGGCGCACCTCTTCCCCGCCATCCGACAGGGGGGTGTGGAAAGCGGCGTGGCGGTGATCGCCGTCCAGGGTTCAGGGGAGGCGGCGATGACGGATGCGGCGCGCGGAGAGCGTGTGACCGTGCTTCGTGCCAGCTACGTGCTCCAGCTCAAGGGACCGGATCGCGGCGCATGGTCGCTCCAGATCGTCGAGGAGGCCGATGCGCCTCCGCCGACCGTCGATGATGTCGTTCATGGCGTGCACCGGCGGGCCGGCGCGGATGACGAGCCCGAGCGCCTCGAGGCGGAAGACTTTCGTGTGGCCCTGGGCGGTGAGCCGTGGACCGGACTGCCGTAAGCTCGGCGCGGTCGGCCCAGGTGGAGGAGTTCCGCACCTACCTGCGCGATCACAACCTCCCCGTCACACCTCAGCGCATCGCGATCGCCGATGTGGTGTTGGCACGCGAGCGCCATCTGAGCGCCGATGATATCGCCAAGGAGTTGAGCGAGCGCGGCGTGGCAGTCGGGACGGCCACCGTCTACCGCACACTCGACGTTCTGGTGCGCAGCGGTCTGGTGGTCGAGCGCGATTTCGGGGAGGGGTTTCGCCGCTTCGAGGGGGCGCGTGGAGTTCCGCAGCACGAGCACTGCCTCTGCACCGTGTGCGGCCGTGTGGTCGAGTTCCGCGATGAGCGCCTCGAGCGCATGACGACGCTGCTCGCGGACGCGCAAGGCTTCTCCCGCCAGCGCCATCACCTCGTGATCTACGGCGTGTGCGCGAGGTGCCAATCCCCCTGATCGCCGACGGCACCGATTCGGTCGGCGTCGCCGTCGCCTTCGGCGCGGGTGTGCTCAGCTTCCTCTCTCCCTGCGTCCTGCCGCTCGTCCCGAGCTACGTCACATTCATTACCGGGATGACGGTGGACGAGGCGTCGAGCACGCGCCGCATCGCCGTCGTTCACGCCCTCCTCTTCACGCTCGGGTTCACCCTGATCTTTCTCGCGCTCGGGGCGAGCGCCAGCGCGCTGGGTCGCGTGCTCCTCGTCGGCCGCGGCTGGATCGCGCGCGTGGGTGGAGTGGTGATCATCCTCTTCGGCCTCTACATGCTCGGGCTGCTGCGGATTCCGGGACTGGGCGCCGAGCGACGGATTCACTTCGCGACCAAGCCGGTTGGGTACCTGGGGTCACTCCTCGTCGGCGTCGCCTTCGGTGCGGGGTGGACGCCATGTATCGGCCCCATCCTCGGCTCGATTCTCATCTACACCTCCGCCACCGCGTCTCTCCCCCGCGGGCTCCTCCTGCTCTCGGCATACTCGCTTGGGCTCGCCGTTCCCTTTCTCCTCGCCGCCCTGGCCCTCGACCGCTTTCTCGCCGCCTACGCCCGAGCCCGCGGCGTCGTGGTCTGGGCCAACCGGATCGGGGGAGTAGTGCTGGTGGTGGTCGGGCTGCTCCTCGCCACCAACTACTTCACGCTGCTCGCCTCGCTCCTCCAGGATCTCACGCCGGAGGCGCTGCGCAGCCGCATCTGAGGGTCACTTGCAGTGGCGCCGGATCTCCCCCTCGAGGCGGCCGCGGTCGCCGATCGTGCGATAGAAGTCATCGTAGTACTTGGCGATCTCCTTCCGGCGGCCGGCGTCGATGCCTGACGAGTCATCGTAGAGGGCGGAGATCGAAGCGCGGGCGGCGATGAAGCGGTCGAAGGTCGGCTGGAACTGCTCCGGCGCACCGCAGCGCCCCCGGTAGATCCGATCGCGAACGGTTGCGATGCCGAGTCGTGGATCGGGGGCGGCGTACGATGCATCGATGACGCCCGAGAAGTCGAAGTCGTAGGGAATGGGAAACACGTGCCCCATCGCCGTGTCGCGCACGAGCTCGACATTGTGCAGCACCGGGATCGACCAGTCGCTGTTGCCGATCATGTAGTCGAACCAGGTCGCCAGGTCGAGCTGCACCGGATCGAGGTCCGAGTATTCGGCGCCCTTCACATCGACCAGCTGCGCGCCATTCCGCTCGGCCACGTCCGACACGTCCTCGAGGAAGAAGCCGATGGCGGTGAAGGGTGTCGACGGGTGCACGCGATCGACATAGGTGATGCGGGCGAGGCGCGCCCGGAAACTCAGCGGCGTGAGCACGTTGAGGAGGAGGTAGAGCCGATACTCCTGGAGCACATACTGCTCGTACCGATGCGATGGCTGGCAGTGCGTCGTGAGCTTGAGACGCGAATGATGCGCGAAGACGGTTCCGTGGGCGTCGTGGGCGTGGTATCGGACGTGGAGCGGCGGGAAGTCGCAGTGGGCGAGCGAGCGCCGAAAGATGCCGCCGGTCCGTACGCGTGCCGGGATCGAGTCGCTTCCGCCATTTTCGCGCGGGACGATGATCACCGCGTCGCGGTACGGCGTTCGACCGGTTCGGTCCTTGAGAAGCGTCCGGAGATCGGTGGCGAGCGTCACCTGCATGGCCCCGCGGGAGGCGAAAAGGGAGTCGCCGGCGTGCGCCCGGGGTGGCTCCTGCGTCGCCGCCGGTGCCGTGCTCCCGACCAGCATCACTGCCAGCACCCAGCGCCCTGGCACGAACCCTCCGCCTAGGTCGTGGCCTCCACGCCTCCGCCGGCCGCGCCACGCAGCCAGTCGCTAATCTGCCGAGGAAGCGCGAGCGGCGCGATCGGCTTGAGGAGCACGTCGCGACACCCCGCCCGGACGCATCGCTCGCGAATGGCCGCCTCATCGTGCCCCGTCACGGCCACCGTCACGATCCCCGGCGCCCCGGCGTGCTCGAGCTCCCGGAGCACCACGAGACCATCCTCGGCACCGAGGGTGAGGTCGAGGAGGATGAGATCGGGCCGTTCGGCGAGCGCCAGCGCGACCGCATCCCTCACGGTGCCCGCCGCACTCACTCGATGTCCGGTCTCCTCGAGAAGCAGCCGCAGGGCGGCTACGACGATCGGGCTATCCTCGACGATCAGGACGTGAGGCGGCACGCGTCACGGCGACGAGCGAACAGGCAGCGTGAAGTAGAATCGGCTCCCCTTTCCGAGAGCGCTCTCCAACCAGATTTCGCCGTGGTGGAGCTCGACGAACTTGCGCGCGATGGCGAGTCCGAGACCGGTGCCGTGGTGTGTGCGCGCCGCTGTCGCATCGACCTGCGCGAACTCGCGGAAGACGAGCTCGTGATGCTCGGGCGCGATGCCGATCCCGCTGTCACCCACCTCGACCCGCACCGATGGGCCGTGCGGGTCGCGCTCTTGGCCGACCGCGGCGATCCAGACGTGTCCTCCCGGCGGGGTGAAGTCGATCGCGTTCGCCAGAAGATTGCTCAGAATGTGCGCGACCTTCTCGCGGTCCGCCCGGAGCGGCGGGAGGCCCGGCTCGACGTCCACCCGCACCTGGTGTCCCTTCCGGACGGCCAGCGGCTCGTTCACCGCGCACACCTGGTCGATCACTTCACGAACGGTGAAGCGCGAGGTCGTGAGGGTCAGCTGGTTGGCGGCGGCGCGGGCGTAGGTGAGGATCTCGCTCACCATGTCGAGGAGCTGTCGACCACCGCTGATGATGCCGGCGACGCTCTCTTGCTGCCTGAGACTCAGCTGGCCGAGAAGGCCGTCCCGGAGGATCTCGGCGTGAGTGACGACGGCGGTGAGCGGGGTCCGGAGGTCGTGCGAGATGTTGGCCAGGAACTGGGTCTTGAGCGCGAAGTGGTTCCGTAACTCGGTCAGCTCGCGCATCAGCTCGAGGTTCTGCTCCTGAAGCGCGCGCACCTGCTGCTCGAGGTCGGGGGAAGCCTCGTAACTCGGCCTCATGCGGGACAGTTTAGCCATGGTCCACGCCTCTCGACAGGCCGCCGCGGTGTGACATCGGTCACGCACGTCCGGGCGGTGCCGAAACAGACGGATCGCTCCCAGCGCTCAGTACCCGATAGCCCCCCCGCTTGTGCGAGGGTCGACGACCGCCTCGTACTGATCGCCGCGCCGGGCGACGGCGATAACCCTCCCGACGTATCCGCCGGGACTGAACGGCGCCGGAGCTAGAGCATATCCCGCCGCCGCGAGGGAGTCGAGAGTCCCTACCGCGACGCCGTGCCGCTCGAACCACACGGTGTCGGGCCAGGCCTGATGGTGGATGCGCGGCGCGGCCATGGCATCGCCCAGCGAGAGGTGTCCGTCGATGACGCCGAGCAGCACCTGGAGGACGCTGGTGATGATCCGGGGGCCGCCGCGAGAGCCCAGCACCAGCGCGAGCTGGCCGGCGGAGTCGAGGACGATGGTGGGCGCCATCGCGCTCAGCATGCGCTTGCCGGGGGCGATGGCGTTGCTCGCTCCTTGAACCAGGCCGAAGCTGTTCGGAACGCCCGGCCGCGCGGTGAAGTCATCCATCTCGTCGTTCAGGAAGAAGCCGGCCCCCTGAACGTAGACGCCGCTTCCGTACAGGTCGTTGAGTGTCGTCGTCGTCGCCACCGCGTTGCCGTGCGCATCGACGACCGAGTAATGGGTGGTGTTGGTCCCCTCCCGCGCGGCCGCCTCGAAGTCGGCCGTGGGCGTCGCCCGCGCGCTGTCGATCGCCGCTGCCAGCGCCCGCGCGTACTCCTTGCTCGTCAGGCGGTCGATCGGGTTGGCGACGAAGGCCGGGTCGCCGAGCCGCGTGTTGCGGTCCACGAACGCGCGCCGCAAGGACTCGACCACCCGGTGCAGGTACCGCTCGCTCATCGCCGGCGCCGGGGGCCCGGTCGCCTCGAGCACGTTGAGCGTCTCGAGGAGCGTCACACCGCCCGAGGACGACGGAGGCATGGTGAGGAGCGTGTAGCCGCGATAGGTCCCGCGCAGCGGCTCACGCCATACCGGCGCGTAGCGCGACAGGTCGGCGCGGGTGATGAGACCGGCGCCGCGCGACATCTCATCGGCGATCTGCCTCGCGATGACCCCGCGATAGAACGCCGCCGAGCCGCCTGACGCGATGCGCCGGAGGGTGCGCGCCAGGTCGGCCTGCACCAGCCGGTCGCCCACGGCGATCGGAGTGCCGTGTGGCAGGAAGACGGCGCGGCCGCCGAAGCGAGCGATGAGCTCCTGGTTCTCGCGGACCGAGCTGGCGAGGAAGCTGTCGACGACGAAACCCTTCTCGGCCAGGCGAACGGCGGGCGCCATGACCCGCGAGAGCGGAAGCGTCCCGTATCTCGCCAGGGCGGCAGTGAGCCCGGCCACCGATCCGGGAACGCCTGACGCCAGGTAGCCGACGGTACTCGCCCTCGTGCGGTGGCCCGCAGAGTCGATGAACATGTCACGCGAGGCGCCGAGCGGGGCGATCTCACGGTAGTCGAGCGCCGCCGTCCGCCCGTCGGCCATGCGGATCACCATGTAGCCGCCGCCGCCGATGTTCCCGGCCTCGGGATGTGTGACCGCGAGCGCGAAGCCTGTGGCGACCGCCGCGTCGACGGCGTTCCCGCCGGCGCGGAGCACTTCCACCCCTGCCCCCGATGCGAGCGTGCTGTTGCTGGCCACCATCGCGTGCGCGGCGGTGACGGGGTGGGCGACCAGCGACCAGGTGCTGTCGGCGCGGCCGCGCGCGCGCGACGCGTCGGCCGCGGCTTGCCGGCACGCCATGCAGGCCAGCGCCGCCCCGATCGCCACGATGTCGGTGAGCGTGCGCCGCACGATTCGGTGTGAGAGAAGCATCGGACTCCGGCGTTTCCCTTGCGACTGGATCGAGAGTGGGCGTAAGTTTGCGACGAGACGCGCCGGAGACAACCGGCGCTCCGACGCCGGCGCGTGCCCACCCCCTTTCTCGACTCCCGCCTCACAGAACGACGCAATCCGCGCACGGTCGACATCGATCTCGCGTCGCCGCTCGCGATCGTCGACCTCATCAACGCAGAAGACGAGATGGTCGCTGCCGCAGTGCATGGCCAGCGCGAGCAGCTCGCCCGCGCGATCGAGCTGGCGGAGGCCGCGTTTCGCGCCGGTGGCCGCCTGCTCTACGTCGGTGCCGGGACATCGGGGCGCCTTGGCGTGCTCGATGCGAGCGAGTGCCCGCCGACGTTTGGCGCCGATCCGCAGATGGTACAGGGCATCATCGCCGGTGGTGCCCCGGCGCTCACGCGATCGCAGGAGGGCGCCGAGGACGTCGGCGCGGCGGGGGCCGCCGCGATGGATGAGCGCAAGGTCGGCGCGGCCGACTTCGTGCTGGGCGTCGCCGCCTCGGGCACGACCATGTATGTCCGCGGGGCCCTCGAGCGCGCCATCGCCCTCGGCGCCAGGACCGGTCTCGTCGCCTGCACGCCGCCGCCCGAGGATCTGGCGGCGGCCGTCGACGTGGCGATCGTTCCGCTGACCGGCCCCGAGGTGATCACGGGCTCGACGCGCATGAAGGCGGGAACGGCGACGAAGCTGGTGCTGAACACCATCTCGACAGGCGCGATGGTACGCATCGGCAAGACGTACGGCAATCTCATGGTCGACCTCAAGGCGGTGAGCCAGAAGCTGGTGGATCGCAGCGAGCGGATCGTGATGGAGGTGTGCGACGTCACGCGCGACGAGGCGCGCCAGTTGCTCGACGGCGCCGGCGGAAGGGTGAAAACCGCCATCGTCATGAGCAAGGCGCGCCTGACGCGCGCCGAGGCCGAGCGGGCACTCGAGGGGGCGGGGGGCGTGATCCGACGTATCGTGCTCGAGCCACCGCCGCCGGTGCGGTGAGCCGCGCGCGGGCGTCCGCGTCGGGCCCGCCGACGATCATCGTAGGACTCATGTCCGGGACATCGGCCGACGGCATCTCGGCGGTGGCGGCGGGCTTCACGCCGACCGATGACGGCGCTCCGGCGACGAGGCTGCTCGCGCACGTTACCCGCGCGTACTCGCCCGAGCAACGCGAGCGCCTCCTCGCTGCCCTCGCCACGGCCACGCCCGCGGAGCTCTGTCGCCTCGACTTCGAGATCGGAGAGTGGCTCGCCGACGCCGCCAACGTCGTGCTCTCCGCGCTCGGCGAGCGACGCAAGGACGTCCGCGCCGTCGCCAGCCACGGCCACACCTTCTGGCATGAGCCACCGCGCGGCACGCTGCAACTCGGCCAGCCGGCGGTGATCGCCGAGCGCACGGGCCTCGATGTCGTGAGCGGATTCCGCACGCGCGATGTCGCTGCCGGCGGTCAGGGAGCGCCGCTGGTGGCCATCGCCGATGCTCTCCTCTTCTCGGCCGCCGGACAGTGGCGCGTGCTCCAGAACCTCGGCGGGATCGCCAACCTGACCGTCGCCCCTCCGCGCGGCACCGAGGATAAGATCCACGCCTTCGACACCGGGCCGGGGGTGGCCGTGATCGACGGGGTCGTGAGAGCCCTCCTCCCGTCGCTCCCCTACGATGTCGACGGTGCGCTGGCGGCGGCCGGCCGTCCGATCGACGGCGTCGTGAGCGAGCTGCTGGCCCACGAGTTCTTCTCCAGGCGGCCGCCGAAGTCGACCGGTCGCGAGCTGTTCAACGCCGCGTATGTCGCGCACATCCTCGAGCGGTGCCGCGCGTGGAACCCCGCGGCGACGCTATCGGATGTCGTGGCCACCGCCGTCGCTCTCACCGCCCGCAGCATCGCTCTGGCGGTGCGCGATCACGTCGAGGCGCCGGTCGGAGACGTGCTCCTCTCCGGAGGGGGAGCCCGCAATCCCGCTCTGGTACGGGCGATTGCGGAGGCCCTCGCTCCGCTGCCCGTGCGGATGTTCTCCGATGAGTTCTTCGATGGCGAGGCCAAGGAAGCCGTCGCCTTCGCGCTTCTCGGCTGGCTGCATCTCGCCGGTCGGGCCGGCAACGTCCCCTCCGCCACCGGCGCGGCTGGCTCGCGCATCCTCGGATGCCTCACGCCGGCGTGAGCACCGCGTCACTGCTGATTCCCGCCATCCGGTGGGATCCCGCGCGCGGTTACGAGCGCGAGCGCGCCGCCATCGAGCGGGCGCTCTCTCTGGGAGTGGGCGGCTTCCTCCTTCGAGGCGGCGAGCAGGAGGCGGTGCGCCAGCTCACTCGGGAGCTCCGCCTGCGCTCGCGCCTTCCGCTTCTGATCGCCGCCGATCTCGAGCGAGGCACCGGACAGCAGTTCCTCGGTGCGACGGGTCTCCCGCCGGCCGCCGCCATCGCCGCGCTCGATGATGTGGACGCGGTGCGCCGGGCCGCGCGCCTCACCGCTCGCGAGGCGCGAACCCTGGGTGTGAACTGGGACTTCGCTCCGGTCTGCGATCTCGATCTCACCGCCGGCAATCCCGTGATCGGAACTCGCTCCTTCGGCGCCGACCCCCAGCGTGTCGCCTTCCTGGTGTCGGAGTGGATCACTGCCTGTCAGGGCGAGGGCGTCCTGGCCTGCGCGAAGCACTTTCCCGGTCATGGTCGGACCACCGTCGACTCGCACGTCGCGCTCCCGACGGTCACGGCGAGCCGCGGCGAGCTCCTCGACGTCGACGTGGCACCTTTCGCCGCGGCTGTCCGGGCGGGCGTCGCGTCGATGATGACGGCACACGTCGCCTATCCGGCGCTCGATGCCAGCTGCGTGCCGGCGACCCTCTCGCGCGAGATCCAGCAGTGGCTGTTGCGGCAGGAGCTGCGCTTCGATGGGCTGATCGTCACCGACGCTCTCGGAATGGCGGGCATCACGGGAAGCCGCGGGGAGACGGATGCCGCCCTCCAGGCGCTTCTGGCCGGATGCGACCTGCTCCTGGCGCCCACGGACCTCGAGTCGACGTGCCGCGCTCTCGACGCGGCCCTGGCCGACCGGCGGTTGGATGCCTCACGAGTGCAGAACGCGGAGCGGCGGAGGCTGAAGTGGGCACAGTGGGCCTCGCCGCCCAACGAGTACCGGCGACCGTCGAGCACCGACATCGCGTGGGGGGCGCAGCTGGCCGATCGCGTGATCCGTGTGATGCGAGGCGACCCACGGCCGCCGAACGGCGGCATCGACCTCCTGCTGGTGGAGGATGACGCCGGGCGCCGCGGCGCCGCTGGCGCCCGCGATCCCCTCGTGGCGGCCCTCGCCGGCCGCGGTCGCGACGTGCGATGCGTCGACGGCACGAGCGAGCCAAGCGGCCGGCCCTTGGTGCTCGCGCTCTTCGGCGACGGGGCGGCGCGCGACGGCGCCTGTCGCTACCGCGATGCGACCGTGCATCAGGTGGAGGAGGTCACGCGGCGCGTCCCCGAGACGCTCGTCGTGCAATTCGGCCATCCCCGCCTGACGAGTGAGATCCCATCGGCGCAGTTCGTCATCTGCGCCTGGTCGGGCGATCCGGCGATGCAACAGGCCGCGGCGCGCTGGCTCTGTCGCTGACGATCGGGGACTAGTGGCGGGGAGCGGAGGGCGGGGGAGGGGCGGGGGCGGGCCGACTGGCTGCCGGCGTCGGCGCGACGACGGGGGCGCTCGACGGGGGTGAAGCGGCGTGCGCGGCTCGCCGCCATTCTCGAGCGGCAATGAGCAAGCCGAGGAGGAGCAGACCGCCCGCGACCGCCAGAAGGAGGGCACGCCCGGAGGTCACCTGTCGCTCCACGAGGAAGTCGTCGGCGCCGGAATCTGCATCCTGTCCGAAGAGCGGCGCCGTGTCGCCATCGCCGAAGGCGAAGTGCGGCGCGGTCGGCGTGTTCGAGCCGGGCAGCGGGAACACCGCGTGCCCGACCTCGTCCTCTTCGTGTGGATCGGCGAGACCGGCTCCCTCGAAGCGGGCCGCGACCACGGTGATGTTGTCTGGACCGCCGTTCTCGTTCGCCCGATCGATCAGCTCCCGGCAGGCCGCGATCAGATCATCTTCCTGCTCGATGATGTCGGCGATCTCCTCCTTCGGCACCAAACCCGACAGCCCGTCGGTGCAGAGCACCAGCGTGTCGCCACGGCGCACTTGCTGGAAGGTGAGGTCGATCTTGACCGTCGGCTCCGGGCCGAGGGCTTGGAGGATGATGTTGCGCCGCTCGCTGCGATCGGCTTCCTCCTGCGTCAGCTCCCCCGCCTCGACCAATCGCTGCATCAGCGATTGGTCCTTGGTGATCTGTCGGGCCACGCCGTCGCGAATGAGGTAAGCCCGACTGTCGCCGACCTGGACGACGTACAGAGTGTCGCCCAGCAGGCCGGCGATCGTCGCCGTCGTGCCAAGCCCGCGGTGCTCCGGATGCTCGACCGCATACGCGAAGATCTTGGCGTTCGCAATTTCGGCAGCGGACTTGAGCGTCCGGGCAAAGGTCTCTGGGTCGTCGCTTCCGCTGCGCGCCCAGCGGTCGCGCAGCTCCTCGTACACGGTGTTGATGGCGAGCTCGCTGGCGATCTCCCCAGCCGCGGCTCCGCCGAGACCGTCGGCGACCATGAAGAGCGAGCCACGCGCGCCGAGATGGTGCTGGCGCACCTCAGGCTGCAGGGACGCGTTGTCGGCCGAGAGGTCGACCACGAGAAAGGCATCCTCGTTGTGATCGCGCACCCGACCGACATCCGTTCGTCCGAAGACGGTGACGATCACCTCGTCGGAAGACGGCTCTGACGACATGGCGCTGCTCACAGGGCGTCCCTGGTCACATGCATTCTTGCGAATAGAGGTCCCGGATGTCCGACGCCAACTTGTGATTCCCGTCTTTCCGGATCAAGACTAAGATCTCGCAGGCGCGGTCGCGCGCGCCAGCCTCCTTCCGCATATGGCTCTTCTGAATGAGGGCTTCGCTCACCCGATAGAGCGCGGTCACGCTGTCATCGTGGGTCTGCACGTGCTTGAGGGCGTTGCGGAGGACGAGGAGCGCGGCATCGCTGTGTCCTTCGGCGACGAGAGCCGTTCCCATCTCGATCCCGCGCTCCGCGCGCGCCTCTCCCGGCGGTCCCGGTGCCCGCGTGGCCGTCGCGCCCGGGCGGTTAGGCGCCGTAGCGGTGTCGAGAGTAGCGAAGACGGTCGGCGCCATTGTCCGAGCGACCGTGTCGCGCTCGGCGGTCGCAGGCGCCGGCGCTGGTGCGGGGTGCGCGGTCGAGGGCGCGTGGCTCTTGGGGCCGCCGCCGCTTCGCGAGGGCGCGTGCGCCGCACGGGTGTGACTCGCTGTCGACGCCTTCGCTGTATCCGTCGCCGCATGGGGTGGCGGGGTCGGCGAGACGGACTTGGCTGGCTGAGAATCCAACGCCGCGACGCCGGGAGCGCTCTGAGCGGCGAGCGAAGCCGGTGCAGGCGCCGGCGCGCGGTGCGAGAGGCGGCGCCACGCCAGCGCTCCAGCGAGCACAACCACCAGGAGCGCGGCGGTCTGAAGGACACGGGGGCCAGTCCGCGAATCGGGGGCTGAGGGAAGAGGTCGCGTCGTCGCGCGCGCTCTCGGGGGGGCGATCGGGACGGTCTTCGCCAACTCCGGAGCGGCGTCGAGCGGCGACCGCGATGGCGCCGTGGGCTGCGTGCCCGGAGCCGGAGAAGCGACCGCGTTCACTCCGGCGACGCGAACGAGATCGGCCCCGAGATCACCGCTCCGGGCGTGGCGCACGGCCGGATCGCGATCGAGTGCGCGGTCCAGCACCCGTTGCAGCTCGATCGGCCATGACATCTCCGGACGGACCTCGGCCAACGTGCGCGGGCGCTCGGTGAGGCGCATCAACAACATCTCCTGAAGCGTCGCGCGGGGAAACGGCAGGGCGCCGCTCAACATGGTGAAGGCCACCAGTCCGAGCGAGTAGGTGTCGCTTCGACCATCGACGCTCTCTCCCGAGAGCTGCTCGGGCGACATGTACTCCGGCGTCCCGATGACCATGCCGGTCTTGGTCACTGTCGCCCCGCCGGCGCCGTCACCGGTGCTCGCCTTGGCGATCCCGAAGTCCACCACCTTCACCACGTCGACGCCGTCACGCCCCGGCGAGATCATGATGTTGTCCGGCTTGAGATCGCGATGCACGACGCCGCGCTCGTGCGCGGCGTCGAGGGCGCCGGCGATCTGTCGCGCGATCTCGGCGGTGCGACGCAGTGGAAGTGCTCCATGGCGCCGGAGAAGGGCGGTGAGGGATTCTCCCTCCACGTACTCCATCGCCAGGTAGACCAGCCCGTCCGGTGTCTCGCCGAAGTCGTAGATCGCGGCGATGTTCGGGTGAGTGATCTTGCTCGCGTTGGCCGCCTCTCTGGTGAAGCGGCCGATCGCGTCAGCCTCGCGAGCGAGCGCCGGTGCGATGAGCTTGAGCGCGCTCAGACGACCCATCTTCACGTGCTCGGCGAGATACACCTCTCCCATCCCGCCCTCGCCAAGCTTCCGCACCACGTGGTAGCGGTCGGCGATGACCGCTCCGATCATCGACTGGCCCGGGGGAGCGCGCAGCGCCGAACCGTCGGCGGGGCAGAACTTGATGTCGTGGTCGTATTGCACGCCGCATTGCGGACAGATCTTCACACGCGCTCCACTCGGAGCACCTGGTCTCCGACCATCAGGCGCTGTCCCGCAGCGAGCGAGAGCTCGCCTCGTACGGCCACGGCGACGCCATTCCGGCTCCCGAGGTCGTGGAGGGTGAAGCGCCCATCGTGCTCGTGAATCTCGGCGTGCCGGCCGCTCATCGTCTGATCGTACGGAAACGTCCAGTCGCCGGTGTCTCGGCCGATCGACCGCGTGCGACCGAGCACGAGATACTGCGCGTCGCGCACGCTCCCGTCGGAGCGAAGCTGAAGAAGGCGCGCGACGTCCGTCCCCGGCACGTGCGATCCGAAGCGGCGCGCGGGATCGACGTCCGGCTCGACGATCGCCGGTGTGCCGATGCTCTCGAACCGAATGAGCTGCGAGCCGATCAGCAGGAGGTCGTCATCGAGAAGGTGGTGGGGCGCGTCGAGGAAGACCCAGGTGTGATTGGTCGAGCCGAGATCGCGCACGAAGAGGGCGCCGTCGCGCACCGCGAGCTGGGCGTGAATCGGCGAGACGTAGGGATCGTCGGGGAAGACGAGATCGCAACCGTCGCGTCCGATGGTGAGCGTACTCGACTCCATCGTGAGGCGTTGCTTGACCGCGCCGTGCTCGTCGAGGAGGGCGAGCTCGGCCCCGAGGGCGCGTCGCCGCGCGGCGAAGAGAAGCGAGCGCATGGCCGCTTCATCGGGCGACGCGGCATTGCCGATCGGCGCGCCGCAGCTGGAGCAGAAGCTGTCGAGATCCGGTCGGAGCGGCGCGCCGCACGTGGCGCAGGCGGAGGCTGCGGCGAGCTCGGCGTCGGTGCGTCGGCCGCAGTGCGCACAGAAGGGAAGCCCGTGACCTATCGTGTTATCGCACCACTTGCATCGGGGAGCCGCGGACAGGGATGGGCGTCCGCGCTCCGCCACCGCCGCTTCGCCCGAGGAACGTCGCGTGCCTGGCGAGGAGCGACGATGCTCGCCGCGCTCGGGCGGCCGAGCCTGAATCGGGGACCGGTGAGCCGCTGGAGAGGGAGCCGAGGCCGAGGGGTCGAGGCGCTTCCCGCAATCCGAGCAGTAGCGGGACTCCGCCGAATTCGTCTGGCCGCAAAAAGCGCAGGTGATCAAGCGGGGGCCTCTCCTGGGGCGATCCCCCCTATGACGCGCGACGATAGGGGGGCGTAAATAACGTGATCAACGAAAGTTGCGCCCTCCGGGAGGTGCCGCTCCCACGGCGCATCGCAGCCCATTACGTTGTGGCGATGCGACCGACCGTGATCGCCGCGGCCGTGCTCGTGACCGCCTGCGCCCGCGCTACGTCGGGGACGACCTCGGGAGCCCCCGCCCCGGCGTCTCCGCTTCCGCCGATTCCCCTGGTTACCGGCGCCCTGGCGCCCGCGGTCGTCTACCCGGTATCGGGGTCCCTGATCGGGTCGCGCGACTCGAACTTCATCTTCGGCTCGGTCGGGAACGGGCACGCGAGCCTGACGATCAATGGCGTCAGTGTCCCGGTGCTACCGAACGGCAGCTTCATCGCCTATCTCGCGAATCCCCCGGTCGACTCCCCGCAGTACGTGCTGGTCGCGACACTGGGGGCGGATACGGCGCGCCTGACGCACGCGGTGAAGCTGCAGCCGCTGGCGATGCCCTTGCCCCTCACCGGCAAACTCGTGGTCGACACGACGAGCGTCGCTCCCAGCGGGACGATGGCCCTCCCTGACGACGAGCCGGTTCGCGTCTCGCTGCGTGCGCCGCGGAACGCCGCGGTGGTCTGGTCGGGGGATGGCGCCTCCGCTCCGCTGGTGACGGCGGCTGCTTCCCCCGGTCCGCCGCTGGCCGGCACCGGTGCCGCCGGGACAGCCGTCCCGACTTCTTGGCGCGGCGGAAGCGATTCGAGCCTCTTTGTGCTCTCTGTCCCGGCCCAGCTTCTGCGTGCGCGCACGCAGCTCGTCGCGAGCCGGGATGGCGATACGGTGCGCGTGCCGCTGGTGAGCATCGCTCCGGCGCCGGTGGGCGTCTGGGGGGTCGCGGGCGCCGATAGCAGCACGGTCGACCCGGAGGATCGCGAGATCATCGGCCGGCCCACGCCGGCGGGAACCTACAAGTGGTTCCTCCTCCCGGGGACGGTGCTTCCGGTGACCGGGTGGCAGGGCGATTTCGTCAGGGTGCGTCTCGATGCCGACCTCGAGATCTGGATGAACGGCGGCGACGTCCGCCTGATGCCCGTCGGGTGGGATCCGGCGCCCCTCGTCGCCTCGAGCGCCAGGCTGGAGCCGGCCGCCGGCTGGGTCGATCTGGTGGTCCCGATGACGCGACGCCCGGCCTATCTGGTGGAGGAGGACGAGAGCGACATCGTCCTCACGATCTACGGCGCCGCCTCGAACACCGACGTCGTCCACTACGGTGGTAACGACTCGTTGGTGCGCGTGGTCGATTGGCAGCAGGTGAGCAGCGATCGCGTTCGGTACACGCTGCACCTGTCGCAACGTCCCTTCGGCTATCTGGTCCTCTGGGACGCGCGCGGCTTCGTCCTTCGCGTTAGGCGGCCGCCCCGGATCGACCCGGGTCGGCCGCTCGCCGGCCTCACCATCGCCGTCGACCCCGGCCACCCGCCGATCGGAGCCACCGGACCGACGGGCCTGTGGGAGCCGGTGCCGACCCTTGCCATCGGCGAAAGGGTGCGCGCGCTGCTGGAGGCGCGCGGCGCCACGGTCGTGATGACACGCACCACCCCGGATCCCGTCCCGCTCGGCGATCGGCCCATCATCGCCCGCAAGGCGAACGCACACGCGCTCGTGTCGATCCACCTGAACGCGCTCCCGGACGGCATCAACCCGTTCGCCGCCAACGGTACCGGCGCGTACTTCTTTCGCTCCCAGTCGGAGCCCTTGGCGCGCTTCCTCCAGCAGGGGATGGTGGCGCGAATGGGTCTGAGAAATCTTGGCGTCAACTATGACAACCTGCGTCTGGCGCGGCCCACATGGATGCCGGCCGTTCTCTGCGAGGGGGCGTTCATCATGATGCCGGAGCAGGAGGCGGCGCTGCGGACGAGCGCGTTTCAGGAGGCCTACGCGCTTGGCGTCGCCGATGGTCTCGAGCGCTACTTCCGCTGGTTGGCCACGGGAGCGCCGACGCCCCAGTGACGCGCGCACTCGGTGCGTGCCTGATTGCGCTCTGCCTGTCGAGTGCCGGGGTGGCCGCGGCCCAGGTCGCCCCGAATGCGTCGTGGCGCATGCTGCGCACGCCGCACTTTCGCGTCTCCTTTGCGCGCGAGCTCGAGCCCACGGCGCGGCGGGCGGCGGTGGCGGCCGAGTCGGCGTACGCGCGACTGGCCGAGCGCCTCCGTCCTCCCCGGGGAACGATCGACCTCGTGGTGTCCGACGACGTCGACTTCTCGAACGGCTACACCACGCCCGTCCCGACGAATCGGATCATCATCTACACGCTCCCACCGCTCGATGTGCCATCGCTCCGCTACTACGATGACTGGATCGAGCTCGTCATCACCCACGAGCTGACGCACGTCTTTCATCTCGATCGCGCCAACGGCTGGTGGGGTGTCGCTCAGCACATCCTTGGCCGCGCTCCCTTTCTCTTTCCCAACCTCTACCAGCCGGGGTGGATCATCGAGGGGCTGGCCACCTACTACGAGAGTGCGATCACCGGCACCGGCCGCGTGGAGGGGAGCTACGAACGGATGGTGGTCGACGCGTCCGTGATGCATGGCGGGCTCCTCCCCTACGGTGACTGGAACCTCGCCACCACGCGCTATCCGTACGGCGACATCGCCTACGGTCACGGATCGCTCTTCTTCGACTTTCTCGCCCGCACCCACGGCGACTCCACCATCGCGCGGTTCATCGATGGGTCGAGCAGCGCCACGCTGCCGTTCACGGAGAACCGCGTGGCCAAGGGGGCGTTCGGCATCTCCTTCGCCGATGCGTGGCGCGCGTGGAGCGACACGCTCCACGCCCACGTCGACTCCCCGCGCGCTCCCCTCGCCGGTTGGCGCGATCTGACGACGCCGGGGCGCCTGACGAGCTTTCCGCGGTGGGCGGACGACTCCTCGCTCGTGTACGCATCCGCCCCGGGTGACGTGACCACCGGTGCCTACCGGGTGACGCGGGACGGGGCCGGCCAGCGCCTCGGCCGCCGCAACGACGTCGAGATCAACACGCCCGCTTCCGGCGGTGCGCTCGTCTATTCGCAGCTCGAGTTCGTCGATCCCTATCGCGTGCGCGCCGATCTGTATCGCGATGAGGGGGGCCACACGACGCGACTCACCAGCGAGGCGCGCCTCGCTCAGCCGGACGTGCGCGCGGACGGCCGCATCGTCGCCGTCCGCTACGCACCGGGGACGACGCAGCTGGTCCTCGCCCGCGCCGACGGACGCGGCGTCGCGCCCCTCACGGGCGCCGCGGCGGACACGGAGTGGGCCGAGCCGCGCTGGTCGCCGGCAGGCGATCGGATCGCCGTCACGCGCTGGACGCGCGGGGCGTACGCCGACGTCGTGATCCTCGACACGCTCGGCGTCGTCAGGCGCGTGATCACGCACGACCGGGCCTTCGACAGCTCGCCGAGCTGGACCCCGGATGGGAAGGCGGTCCTCTTCGCCTCCGACCGGACCGGGGTCGCCGATGTCTACCTCGCGCCCGTGGACAGCGCCGGGCCGCCGATCCGCCTGAGCCACACCGTGACGGCGCTCTTCTATCCGGCGGTCTCCCCCTCCGGCACTGAGCTCGCGGCCGCGCGGTGGGACGTCGATGGCTGGCACGTGGGCGTGGCCCCGCTCGACGTCACCACCGCCGACACGCCGGTGGTGGCCGACGTCTTTGCCGATACGACCCTGCCGCCGGCGGCATCGCTGGATGGGCCCGTGCAGGGTTACACGGCGTGGCCGACCCTCCTCCCCCACTATTGGGTCCCGCTCATCGTCGGCAGCAACACCGGGGGTCTCGCCTTCGGTGCCTTCACCAGCGGGCGCGATGCGGTGGGGCGCAACACGTACGCGGCACAGCTCCTCATCGCGCCGGAGAATTGGGAGCTGTCGGGCACCCTCTCGTGGGTCTACAGCGGCTTCGGCCAACCGCTCATCGGGGTCCAGTTCGCGCAATCGTGGGACCAGTTTCTCCTCAGCGGGGACTCAGGGACGCTCCGACGGCGCACCCAGACCGCCGATCTCGTGTTCACCTTCCAGCGTCCGCGGGCGCGAACCAATTCCTTCCTCTCTATCGGCGGGGAGCTCGAGTCGCGCCGCTACGACACGCAGCCCGACTCGGCGCTCTCGCACCTCGATCCGTACTACTCCTCCACTCCCACCTACTGGTCGCTGATCGCCAGCGCCGGCTGGACGAACGCCCAGCTCCCGCCGCTCGCCATCTCGCCCGAGAACGGCGTTTCGTTAGGCGTCGCCGGAGCGGTGCGCTGGCTCGACGCGGCCGGCGAGTCGCGATCGCAGAACGTCGCCGTATCGGTCGCCGCTTACCAGGCGATCAATGCCGGCGAGTTCGCGCACCAGGTCCTCTCGGGCCGCCTGGCGGTCGGCGTCGCCGGCGGCGTCGACCCCAGCACCTTCAGCGTCGGCGGGACGAGCGGGAGCTCGGCGGTGCTCGTACCGGGGCTGATCGTCGGGACGCAGCGCACCTTCCCCGTGCGCGGCTTTCCCTCTGGCGTCGAGCAGGGGATCTACGCGGCGACGGGTTCGTTGGAATACCGCGTGCCGATCTCCCAGCTGAGCCGCGGCCCCGGATTCTGGCCGGTCTTCCTCGATCGTATCTCGGTGAGCGCCTTCGGCGACGCGGGCGCGTCGTGGACCCCGGGCGATGGAACGGGCGCCACGCTGTCATCGAGCCTCATCGCGTCGGCAGGAGCGGAGGCGTCGCTCAACCTAGGTGTGTTGTACGACAATCCGTATATCTTCCGCCTCGGGCTCGCGGTTCCGGTCGTCAATCGGTCCGGTCAGGACGTGGCTCCGGTGAGCGTCTACGTGCAGCTCGGGTACAGCTTCTAGAAGAGGGCGAGAGGATGCAGATCCACCCGTCGGCGTTCGTGCACCCGTCCGCGATCCTGATCGGCGACGTCACACTGGGCCCCCGCGTCTCCGTCTGGCCCACGGCGGTGCTCCGCGCCGACTCGGCTTCGATCGTGATCGGCGAGGATTGTAACATCCAGGATGGCACCATCATCCACGTCGACACCGGAGTTCCGGTGCGCATCGGGGCCCGCGTGTCGATCGGGCATCGCGCGGTCGTCCACGGCGCAACGGTCGAGGATGACTGTCTGATTGCGATGGGCTCGATTCTGCTGAACGGGGTTCACGTCGGCCGCGGGTCGCTGGTGGGGGCGGGCGCGGTCTGCAAGGAGGGGATGCGGATTCCGGCGAACTCCCTCGTCCTGGGCGTCCCGGCGCGTGTGGCGCGGGAGGCGACACGCGAGATCAAGGAGCGCATTCAGCACACCGTGGAGGCCTATCTGACTCTCCAAGAGGAGTACCGGGCAGGCCGCCACGCCCGCTTCGGGGGGAACTCCTAGGAGGCGCGGAAGGCCTAGGCGAATCACCACGTGCCGGCGACCTCCCTCGCGAAAGCAAGCAAGAATCCCGTGCTGTTGCGGTCAGCGAGGGCGGCCAGTCAGTGAAGGTGGGTCAAAGGGCCCGCGCGCTGCGCGATTTGGGGAAGATGTTGTTATATTTGTAGTTAAGGGAAGTCAGGCGACGTGGGGCGGTTGGATCATGCGGGGCGGCGAGCTGTGCGGTCGTGACGGTTACTCGAACGCTGTTGGAAACCGGCGCTGACCGCGAAAATGTGATGTTATAGTTGGAAGCTGTTGCTGTACAAGGAGTTTCCGCACGCCTTGCGTGGACTCACGATCGCCGGTATCGTCCCGGCCCGCGTCCTATCGCCCGCCGTTGTTCGTGTAAGGCCGCATCCCCCGAAACCGCGATAGCTTCCGATCATCAGACAGCAGGAGGTGCCATCCCCATGACGCTCGCTTCCAAGCCACCAGAGACGCCCGTGGCGCTCAGCAAGAATGCGCGCATCGTGTTGGAGAAGCGCTACCTCGTGAAGGACGAGACGGGGAAGCCGATGGAGCGCCCGGAGGATCTCTTCTGGCGGGTGGCGACAGTGGTCGCCGAGGCGGATCGGCGATATGGTGCGAGCCAGGGCGCGGTAGAGGCGGTGGCGGAGGAGTTCTATCGCCTGATGACGGAGCGGCGGTTCGAGCCCAACTCACCGACGCTCATGAATGCCGGGCGCCCGCTCGGCCAGCTTTCCGCGTGCTTCGTCCTCCCGGTGTCCGATGCCCTGTCGAACGGTCACGACGGCATCTACGACACGCTGCGTGCGATGGCGCTCATCCATCAGTCGGGCGGCGGGACGGGCTTCTCCTTCTCGCGCCTCCGGCCGAAGGGCTCGATGGTGCGCTCGACCACCGGCGTGGCGTCCGGGCCCGTGTCGTTCATGAAGCTCTACGACGCGTCCACGGACGCGGTGAAGCAGGGCGGCACCCGACGCGGAGCCAACATGGGTATTCTGCGCGTCGATCACCCCGACATCATGGAGTTCATCACCTGCAAGGA
Source organism: Gemmatimonadaceae bacterium (assembly GCA_035623475.1). GTDB lineage: Bacteria > Gemmatimonadota > Gemmatimonadetes > Gemmatimonadales > Gemmatimonadaceae > DASPTK01. The sequence goes on from DASPTK010000110.1 coordinate 64,314, forward strand.
GGATCTCTCCCAGGTCGTGAACTTCAACATCTCGGTGGCGGTGACCGACGCCTTCATGCGGGCGGTGAAGGCGGGCACCGAATACGACCTGGTGAACCCGGTCACGAAGAAGGTGGCGGGGCGGTTGGACGCGCGCACGGTGTGGGACAAGATGATCGATGGCGCGTGGCGGACCGGGGAGCCGGGGTGCTTCTTCGTCGACGAGGCGAATCGATACAACCCGGTGCCGCACCTCGGGGCGTACGAGGCGACCAATCCGTGCGGCGAGCAGCCGCTGCTCCCGTACGACGTGTGCAACCTTGGCAGCATCAACGTCGGCTACTACGTGCGCGACGGTCAGATGGATTGGGACGCCTTCCGTCGCGACATCCAACTGTCGACGCACTTCCTCGACAACATCATCGACGTCAATCGCTTTCCGCTCGAGGAGATCGATGCCCTGGCCAAGCGGATCCGGCGCATCGGCCTCGGCGTGATGGGATTCGCCGACATGCTCGTCAGGCTCGGCATCCCCTACGACGCCCCCGAGGGCGTCGACATGGGGCGGAAGGTGATGGAGTTCCTCGATGTGGAGTCGAAGCGGGAGAGCGAGCGGCTGGCCAACGAGCGCGGGCCCTTCCCCGAGTGGGCGCGGTCGATCTGGGGCCCCGATGAAACCTGCGCACGCGACGAGAACGGGCGCCGGGTGCGCCCGATGCAGATGCTCCGCAACTGCAACGTCACGACGGTGGCGCCCACCGGCACGATCTCGATCATCGCCGGCTGCTCGTCGGGCCTCGAGCCGCTCTTCGCCGTGGCCTTCATGCGCAATCAGGCCGGGGTCATGATGCCTGACGTGAACGAGGACTTCGTGGCCGTCGCCAAGCGGGAAGGGTGGTACTCCGATGAGCTGGTCGAGCGCATCGCCCGCGAGGGGCACGCCGCCTTCAGCGAAGTACCGGAGCGCTGGCAGCGCGTATTCGTCACCGCCAATCTGATCAGCCCCGAGTGGCACATGCGCATGCAGGCCGCGTTCCAGGAGCACTGCGACTCGGCCATCTCGAAGACCACCAACTTCGCCCACACTGCCACCGTGGACGATGTGCGGCGGATCTACGAGCTGGCGCACGAGCTGAAGGCCAAGGGTGTCACCGTGTACCGCGACGGCGCGCGGGACAATCAGGTGCTCTCCACCGGCGCCACCGAAACGGCCCGGGCGACCCGCGAGGGCGCGCCTCCCGATGCCAAGCGCGACATCGCCGAGCTCCGCGGCACGCTCGCCGAGCGCGACGCGGAAATCGAGCGCCTCAAAAAGACCCTCTACGAGGCGGAGGCGGAGACGCTCCAGCGGCGATCGAAGCGGGCCCGCCCGGACAAGCTGCGCAGCACCTCGATCCGCAAGGAGACACCGCTCGGCATCATGTTCGTCCACATCACCGAGGACGACCGCGGGCAGCCCTTCGAGGTCTTCGTCACATTAGGCAAGGCCGGCGGGTCGGCGATGGCCGATGCCGAGGCGGTCGGCCGACTCATCTCACTCTCTCTCCGCTCCGGCATCCCGCTCACCGCCATCCACAAGCAGCTGCGCGGCATCAGCTCCGATCGCGCCGTCGGGCTCGGGCCGAACAAGGTGCTGTCGGTGCCTGACGCGATCGGGCTCGCGCTCGAGGAGTGGTGGCGCGACCGGCAGGGAGTACAGCAGGACCTGCTCGTCGATCCCGCAGCGAAGGCGGCGGCGATCCCGGCGCGCGAGCAGGTCGTGGCGAACCCCGATGCCCGGCAAACGCAGATGACCTTCGAGTCGGCAAACGGCACCGAGGCCTTCATGGGCACCTGTCCCGACTGCGGCTCGCAGCTCGAGTACGCCGAGGGGTGCGTGAAGTGCCACGTCTGCGGCTTCTCGGAATGCGGCTGACGACGTCGACTCTGGTTCCCGCCCGCGGCGGGTAGCCCGAAGAAGTCAGGAGCGCGCCGGCGACGGCGCGCTCCCCGCATCTGGGCCACGATACAGGAAACTTTGCGGGCGGCCGCATCTGGCGGCTCGCGGAGTCGCAGACGAAAATTTGCGCGCGCCCCCTTCGCCGAGGCCTCCGTGCTCTTCGTCGCCCCTCTCCTGATCGCCCTGCAACAGCAGGCCGACTCTCAGCCGAAGTCCCTCAGCCCCAGCCCGGTCGCGCGGGTGGCGGTCACGCCGTCAAACCCGACAGTCGACGTCGGCGACACGCTGCGCTTGCACGGCGTCGCGATGGACAGCGCCGGCCGCCCGGTAGCGGGCGCCCGCATCCGGTGGCTCGTGGAGTCGTTCGAAGGGAGCGTCGACTCCACCGGTCTCGTCACCGCCGGCTCGAGCGGGACCCTGGCGATTTACGCGGTGGCGGTTGTGCCCGGCTCGACCCCCGCACCGCCGACCACGGTGCTCGTCCGCATGCTCCCTCCGCCCGCCTCACGCGTCGTGATCCCGTCGGCACCGGCGAAGCTCGTCGTCGGGCAGCGCCTGACGCTCGATGCCCAGCCCTACGCCGAGAATGGCGAGCGGCGGTACGACAAGGTGGTGTGGAAGAGCGGGGCGCCGAAGATCATTTCCGTCTCGTCGGGGGGCCTGATCGAGGCACTCGCTCCGGGCAAGGCGGTGCTCACCGCATCCGCCGGACGTGTGTCGGCGGCCGTGCCGATCCAGGTCGTGGCGAATACCGTGCGGCGGCTGGAGGTAAGCTGCGGAGCGACCGAGGCCCGCACCGGCGATGTCCTTCGGTGCCGTGCGGTCGTGAAAGACCCCAGCGGCCGGGAGATCGCCGGTCTCACTCCGCTCTGGGCCCTGGCCCCTGGCGATGGAGTGATCGATCCGGATGGCTTCTTCGTCGCCAACACCGCGGGGCAATATCGGGTCACGGCGACCCTCGGCGCGGCGAGCGCCGATGCGTCGATCCACGTCACGCACCGCGACGTGAGGCGTGCCGCAACGATCGTCGGCCGGAGGCCGCTCGCACGGTTCCCGACCTCGGAGTTCTGGCCGCACCCCAACAAGCGCAATGCCTACCTGGCCACGATCGGGGATCGACTCTACGCCCTCGATATCTCCGATCCGGCCAACCCGCGCATCACCGATTCCGTGGTGGTGGACGCCCGCCTGATCAACGATGTCATGACCACGCCTGACGGGAAGTTCGGTGTCCTGACACGCGAGGGAGCTTCGAGCCGGCGCAACGGGATCGTCATCCTCTCATTCGAGGACCCGGCGCACCCCAAGGTGATCGCCGAATACACTCAGACGGTCACGGGCGGCGTGCACAGCACGTACATCTACCAGCAGCCGACCTACGGGACGCACGTCTATCTCACCGACGATGCGACTGGGTCGATGCGGGTGATCGATCTGAACGACCCGTACCATCCGAAAGAGGTCGCCCGTTGGCAGGTGGAGCGGCCGGCGGCCGGCCGCATGTTGCACGACATCGATGTGCGCGGCGGTCTCGCCTATCTCTCGTACTGGAACGATGGCCTGGTGATTCTCGACATCGGCAACGGGATGAAGGGAGGCTCGCCGGAGCACCCACAGTTCGTTTCCCAGTACAAGTACGACCTGAACGATCTCTATCGGGGCGTCGAGGCGGAGGGCGGCAAGGGCTTCATCCGTGGGACGCATACGGCCTGGAGAAGCGGCGACTACGTCTTCGTCGGCGACGAGGTCTTCTCCGCCAAACCGCTCGGGGTGGGAATCCCCGGCATCGGACTGGGCAAGGCGAACGGACGGCTGCACGTGATCGACGTCAGCGACATTGCGCATCCGCGCGAGGTGGCTCACTTCGAGCCGGTCGATGGTGGAACCCACAACGTCTGGGTCGCCGGCGACACGCTCTATCTCGGCGACTACCAGGGCGGCCTGCGGGTGCTCGACATCTCCGGCGACCTGCGCGGCGACCTGTTGGCGCAGGACCGGGAAATCGCACACGTCTTCACCGGCGACGCGCAGGGCCTCGTGCCTAACGCGGCGATGGCGTGGGGGGCGTTCTACCTGAACGGCCTGGTGTGGGTGAACGACGTCTTCTCGGGCCTCTGGTCGATTCGCATCGAGCCCAAGACGGAGCCGACGCTGGTGCCCTAGCGAGCGGGACGCGCCATGGGGCGCCCGATGGACGGGGCGATTCCACGGTGGCGGCCGGGCGACGATCGCCGGTGGATGGGCCGCCCGACATCGCCGGACGCTAGTGCGTGATGCCCTTCGTGGGTCCGGTGCCGCGCCAGAGAGCGATGCCGGTGGGCTGGAGAGGTACCGGCATCGAGGCCACCCGCTGCAGCGTGGCCAGATCGATCGCATCCACGGCGCCCGGGTCGCTCCCCACAGATTCACACGACACGAAGGCGTAGCGCCCATCGGGAGAGAAGGCGATCCCATGCGGGATCTTCTTGCTCGTCGGAACGCGCGAGAGCTCCGCGAGCGTGGTCGCGCTGACGATGCTCACACTCTGGGCCTTCTTGTTCGTCACCAGCACGAACCGGCCGTCGGGAGAGGGCTCCACGTTGTAGGCGCCGGCTCCCGTGGGGAGCCGCTTGATCAGGTCGAGTGTGCGGGCATCGCGCACCTGCAGCTCTCCGCTGTGATTGCAGGCGAGGTAGATGCGGGAGTCGTCGGGCGACACGCTGACGTACGTCGTCAGACAATCCGGGTTCTGCCCCGCCATCGTGCTGCTCGCGGCGCCGGGGCCGGTCGCCGGGCCGGAATGATCCGCCATCTGCTCATGCTCGGCCATCGTCATCGGGTGCCCGCTCCCGAGCGAGACCCGGCGCCCGATGTCGAACGTCGACGGGTCGATCGTCACCAGCTCGTCGGACATCATGCAGGCGATGTAGACCACTGTGCCGTGGTGATTCCACTTCGACCCATGGGGCATGTCGCAAGTGGGGATCGCCGCCACCGACGTCATGGTGGGCGTGTAGAGCACCGACACTGTATTCATGTGCCCGCGGTCGCCGTGAAAGTCCGAGTTCGGCACGTACGCCCAATTGCCGTCCGGCGACAGGCCGATCGTCGTCGGAAACATTCCGACTTGGACTCGGCCGACGAGCGTGTCGGACCCGGTCGTGAACTTCCAGACGAACCCGAAGGGCATCCCGTGCGCGATCGAGACGTACCAGAAGCGCCCGTCCGGCGAGACGGAGACGTTGTGGGGCCCATCGATGTCGCTGGGGAGCAGGCCGACCGGGATTTCCGCCGCCTTGTGCCACCCAGTGCTCGCCACCTCGATCCGTGTGACGATGTCCCCCGACTCGCTCGAGACGTAGAGGCTGTACGGCGTGTCCGCCGATGGGGGTGCGGTGGGGGCCGTCTGCGACAGAGCGGGTGAGGTTCCGAGGGCGGCGCAGCAGAGGGCCGTCAGTGCCTGACGACACGCACCTCTCCCTCCACGCGTCCTGGCTCGCGTCATTTTCGCTCTCGACGGCGGCACGAGCGGAGTCTATCGTGCGCCGACGGGACACACAATGCGCCGCCGGCGGTGCGTCGAGCGACGGGGCGTGCCGATCTGTGATCGGCGCTCCACGGCGAGGCCGACTTACGATGCGGGAGGCGCAGCGTCGGCGTTCGCCCAGGCCTTCCGGGCCCGCTCGGCGACAGCGGCGGCCTCGTCTCTCTTACCCAGTCGACGGAGGGCCTCGGCCAAGCCGGTGAGCGACCACCCATTCTCCGGGTTGTGGAGAAGGTCGTCTCGGAACACCGCCGCGGCTTCGGGCGACTGTCCCGCGTCGAGGAGAAGGCGTCCGAGGGTTTGGCGAAGGGGATTGGGCCAGGGCGCCGGCTCATCATAGGTGAGCGCGTCCTCACGTTCGATCGCCTGGCGGAGTAGCGCGGCGGCGAAGGCCGGACGGTGCTCGGCCAGCTCCACCTCGGCGGCGAGCTCGAGTTGTGCGATGTCGAGAAGCGCCTTGGCCGAGTTGATGCCGATCCCCTGATCCGTCGGCGCAGAATCGGCCGCCGCGGTGACCGCGGCCAGCTCTCGTCGCGCCGCGGCGAGCTGTCCCGTCCGAGCCGACGCCACTCCTCGCGCGTAGCGCCAGATCGCCGTCGAGTATCCGAGCTCCGGCGGCGGCGGCGCCTCGCGCAGAAGGTCATTCCACATCCCGAATCGCGCCTCGAGGAAAAGGTGGGGCGTGACGTAGACCTCGTAGGCCGGGTACGCGCGAATCGTGCCCAGAGGCATGGCATCGGACGCCTGACGAGCCGCACGGATCGCCGCTGCCCCACGGCCCTGCATGGCCAGCGCCGACGAGAGGAAGTGGAAGTTGTGCGCGTGATACATCTCGTTCGCTGGCCCGAGGCTCCGCCGCTCCATGTACGTCGCGTCGGCGGAGAGCGCGTGCTCGTTGTGCCGCGTGGCCTCCTCGTAGCGGCCTAGTCGCATGTAGATGTGCGCGGGCATGTGGACGATGTGCCCGGCGCCTGGCATCAGCTCGGCGAGCCGCTCGGCGCAGCGCACCGCTCGCTGGGGCGCGAGCGACGCCTCCACGGCATGGATGTAGTAGTGGCAGGCGCCGGGGTGATCAGGCTCGCGCGCGAGGACGCCTTCGAGGGTCGTGATGATCTCCTCGATCCGGCCCTTCGGCTGGCCGCCGAGCGTCCAGTAGTTCCACGGCTGGACGTCCATCAGCGCTTCGGCGAAGAGCGTCTCGGCGTCGCCGTCCCCGGGGTGGCGGGCGGCCACCCGGCGCATCGCGTCGGCGTACTGGGTGTCGAGGGCGGCGCGGCTCGCGCCCGCCTCGAGCGAGTAGCGCGCGGCGAGCGCCGAGATCAGGTCCACCTCCACCGGCGTCGCGCCCGGGGCTGCCTCGCGAGCGCGCCGCACGGCCTCGACGGCGTCGTCCACCGCCGAGTCCTCCATGGCGGCGTTGATGTTCGGCCCGAGCGCGAGCGCGACGCCCCACCAGCACATCGCGCAGCGCGGGTCGCGCCGAGCTCCCTCGGCGAAGGATGCGATCGCCTCATCGTGGTTGAACGCGTAGACGAGGCGGAGACCCTGGTCGAAGTACCGTTGGGCGTCCGGGGTCGCGGTGACTGGGCGGTGGTGCGCCCCGAGATTGTCGTAGAGCGGCACCGATGCCTGACGACTGGCCGGGGCGCGGCGCTCGCACCCCGCCGCGAGCAGCGCGGCGACACCGATGGCGAGGACGGCCGTCGAAGATCGTACAGGCATGGGCTGAGCCTCTGGGGAAGACGGTGTCGAATGTACCCGCGCTCGCCCCGCATGTTGCCGGCGACGCGAGCGGACTCGAGCGCCTACCGGCCGGCCGCCTCCACATTGCCCCACCCGACCGGGTGGCCCTGATTCTGCCGGTCGAGCCAGACCTTGAGCGGTGCAAAGTACTCGAGCATCGCCCCCGGATCGATGTCGTGCTCGCCGGTCATCGTGTACAGCGTCTCCTGCCACGGCCGGTTCGCCCCCGCCTCGAGCATCCGCGCGAGCTTCGCGCCAGCCTCCTTGCTGCCGAAAAAGGAGCAGGTATAGAGCGGACCGGTGTGGCCTGCCGCGCGGCACATGGCGCGATAGAACTGGAACTGCAGGAGGCGGGCGAGGAAGTAGCGCGTGTACGGCGTGTTCGCGGGCACGTGGAACTTCGCCCCCGGGTCGAAGTCAGCCTCGGTGCGCGGCGTCGGCGGCGCCAGCCCCTGGTACCTCTCTCGCAGCGCCCACCAGCCGCGATTGTAGTCGGCGGGCGCGATCTCCCCGCTGAAGACCTTCCATCGCCACTGGTCGATCAGGAGGCCGAAGGGAAGAAAGGCGACCTTGTCGAGCGCCTGACGAAGGAGGTACGCGGTATCGCCGGCGGCGCTGGGGAGGGAGTCGAGGAGGCCGACCTGCTTGAGGTAGGTGGCCGTGATCGACAGCGCGACGGCATCGCCGATGGCCTCGTGAAAGCCATCGTTGGCGCCGTCACGGAAGAGGAAGGGCTGGGCGCTGTAGGCGCGCTGGTAGAAGTTGTGGCCGAGCTCGTGATGCGCGGTCACGAAGTCCGAGGCGGTCGGCTCGAGGCAGGCCTTCATCCGGACGTCGCTCTTGCCATCGATGTCCCAGGCGCTGGCGTGGCAGATGACCTCGCGGTCACGAGGCTTGACGAGCATCGAGCGGGTCCAGAACGTCCCCGGGAGCGAATCGAAGCCCAACGACATGAAGAAGCGCTCGCCGTAGCGCACCATGCCGGGAGAATCCACGTGGTGGCTCGCGAGGAGCGCCGTGATGTCGTATCCGAGCCCACCGCTCCCGGCCGGGGCCACGATGTCGTAGATGTTCCCCCACTCCTGGGCCCACATGTTGCCGAGCAGGTGGGCGGGGATGAGGCCGCCGGGAGGGACGACGCTAGGTCCGTATTGCGCGACCAGCTTCGTCCGCACGTATGCGTGCAGGGCCACGTAGAGCGGCTCGACTCCCTTCCAGAGGCGCTCCACTTCCGCCGTGAACTGCTCCGGGGTCATGTCGTAGCCGGCCCGCCAGAGCTGCCCGGCATCGGCGAAACCGAGCTCCCGCGCTCCCTTGTTCGACAGCTCGATGAATCGTGCGTAGCGCGGGCGCATCGGCGGCGAGATCGAGTGCCACCCGATCCAGGCGTCGAGCAACTCGTCAGGCTTGCGACTCGTCGCGAGGATGCGCGAGAGGTCGTTGATCTGCAGGCATTCGGCTTTCGCCGTGTCGCCCGAACGGTGCCGGCAGTACGTGCCCTTGCCGTAGTCGCTCGCTAGGCCGACGCCGAGGCGGGTCAGCTCGAGCGCCTCCGCGGAATCGGAGGGCGGCGGCGCGGCCAGGGAGAGCTTCAGCAGCTTGAACTTGCGGCGGAGATCCGACGGCATCTCCACCTTGTCGAAGCCCTTGGCCTGGAGGGCGTATCGCTGGACGGCGACGCTCAACCGAGCCTGCGCGTCCGCCGACATCTCCTCGGTGTCATCGGTGATGAACGTCGCCGCCACCCAGGCCGCGCGGCTCTGCTTGACGCTGAGCGCCTCCAGCTCCTTCTCCGCCCGGTCCATGAATCGGCGCGCATCGGCCACCGTAGGGGCGGCACTGTGAGAGGAGGTCGCTTGTGAGAAGGCAGGCCGGATGATGGCGAGCGCCCAGACGGCGAGGGCCGCATGGCGAATGAGGCCGCCGACGGCGGCCGACGGCGTGAAACACCGCACGACGACGAATGCTCGGTTTGTGGTTGCCGAGAGTCTACCAGGCGCGCATCCCGGACACAATCGCCGGAGAACGCGCGGCTCGAGTACGGTGGCGATGCCCCGTCTGCGCGAGCGGACGCCCTCTCAGCCGGCGTACACGTAGCTGCAGCCGTGCTCCTGCGCCAACCCGATCGCTGCCGCCATCGCCGGCACGACGATCACCCCTGGAAGGAGTCCCGCGACGAGCTCCCCGCGCACGTCGGCGTAGGAGCGTTTGGAGTCACCCATGATCCCGCGGATGACTCGCCGAAGCACGTTGTTGCAGAGGAGAATGATCGCGCCGCGGGATTGGAGCGCATTCACCGAATACTCGTACGTCTCCTCACCCTCGCGCGGCTGCCAGAGGACGTTTCGAGTCGCAAACTGGTTCGTGCGCGGATCCTTCGCCTTCACCCGCTCGCCAAACTTGTACTTGGCCCACATCGCATCGCTGAAGGCGATCGGATAGGCATCACCGTGAAGGCCGATCGCGACTTGGACGGCGGGAGCGGCGGAGTCGAACGCATCGCGCATCGCGTTCAGGTAGTTCTTCGCGAAAAAGAGCGCGCCGCCATCCTGGTAGGATGGACAGTCGAAAACCTGGCGATGCGTGGCCTGCGACACGCGCGCCATCCACGAGTTGTCCCACGGCCCGTCATTCTTGGCCGGCGGAAGGCTCGCACTCGGAGCTGGCGCCGGGGTCGCGGCGGCGCTCGTGCTCGCGTTGGCGCCCCCGGCCGTGGTGCATCCGGAGAGAGCAAGGGCTGCGCCCGTTGCCGCCAGTGCCCCGAGAAAATCCCGGCGCGTGGGGACGTTCGCAACAGGATCGGAGGGGCTCGTCATGCACGCATCCTGGAGGACGGGGAGGGAAGGGAGGGCGGACAGCAGAACGTAAACGTGAAACGTGGCCGCGCTCTTTGGTAGGGAGTCCGGCTGCACTCCTTACGACGACGCGCCCACGTCTCCCCTTCGCCTTCGCGACGACTCGAGCTGCTTCCGCTCAGTACCCTTCGTACGTCTCCACGATCGGTGGCGCGCCCTCGAGCCTGAGGGTGCGGCCGGCCACCACACGATTCCGCCCGGCGCGCTTGGCGTCGAAGAGACGTTCGTCGGCCGCGAGCAGCAGGTCGTCGGCCTGATGGCCGTCCTCACCCCAGGTGGAGATGCCCGCACTCAGCGTGATGCCGGCGCGGATCTCGCTCCCCGAGACGGCGACTTCCATGTCGGCCAATCGCTCGCGCACCACATCGAGCCGCTCCCGTGCGCGCTCACCGACCATCTCGGCGAAGAGAACGACGAACTCGTCGCCGCCGTAGCGCGCCACCATGTCGTGCTGGCGCACCGACTGACGCAGACGGGTCGCCACCGCGCGAAGGACGGCGTCTCCGGCGGCGTGTCCATAGCGGTCGTTGAATTGCTTGAAGCCGTCCAGGTCGACGATGGCCAGCGAGAAGGCCCGACCATCGCGTCGCGCGCGGCTCAGCGCGTCGGCCATGCGCTCCTGGAAGTAGCCTCGGCTGAGTACCCCGGTTACGGGGTCGAACGCGGATCGATGCCGCATGTGCCGGCCTCGAATCACGATCGCCGTGCTGAGCACCGTCGCGACCGCGAGGAGAAAGAGTCGCGAGACCTGCGCCGTCCAATCGAACATGCCGTACGGAAAGGGAGCGAAGCGCGGCGCGTTGAGGTCCCAGTGGTGAGCGGCGACACCCACGATGGTTGCGTATTGCGCGATCGCGGTGACACCCGCGAGAACGCTCAGCCGCGGGTCGTAGCGCAGGCAGGTCGCCGCGATGGCGAGAAAGTAGACCTCGAACACGACCTTGCTGTTGACTGCGGTGTGCGGCTCGCCCAGAACGAGGTACGTCGTCAGAGCGAGACTCACCGCCGTGACATCCGCGATCGTGCTCGCCAGCCCCGCCGAGCCCCACCGTGTTCCGTGACGAACCATCAGGTAGAGGACGGTCGAGAAGGCGACCGCGACGCTGGCCACGGCGAGCCCGACGTAGTTCTCGCTCCAGTCGGGGTGAACGAGCGTGCTGCGAAGCGGGACCGTCAGGAGGAGCGCGGTCAGGAGAAGACGGATGCGCGCCACGACAAGCTCGCCGGCCACGCCGGCGTCGTGGAGGCGGTCGTCGACGGCCCGGAGCTCGCGCCAGAGCGCCGAGAGTGGCGACGTGGAGGCGGCCCGCCGCCGCGCGAGTTCTGCGGTGACAGACTCGGCGGTGTGGACTCGCCTCTCACGTCGCGGAGGCTCGGTGGCCGTCGGCTCGCGCTCTGGAGCGGATCGCAGCGGATGTGTTCGGGGCGAGGCGCGATCGTGAAGCGCCCCCGGCCGGGTCCCCTCCCGGCGAGGGAGTCGGGCGGCCGCGGCACCGGAGGCGTCGAGGCCATCGCCCGCACCCCGGCGAGGTTGGGGCTCGCGAGCACCGATGTCGCGCGCCGGCCGATCACCGGGGCTGCGCGGAGGGGGCGGGTACGCGAACTGGTCAGCTGCCATGCGCACCATCCGCGGCCTCGATCACGACGCGAGTCACCAGGGACTCGGCGCGCTGGGGCTCGAACGGCCGGCGGGAGACGGCGTCGCCGGGTGGCGCTCGATGGTCGTGCCCATTGCCGTTGGCGATCGACCGAGCGACTTCGAGCCCGCGGCGCTGATAGCGGTCTGCGTCGGCCCATTGCTCTTGGTGGGCACTCACGGCGCCCAGGCTCTGAAAGGCGGCGGCGCGCCCCCGGTCGTCGCGGGCCGCGGTGAAAGCGATCAGCGCGCGGCGGAAGCGCGCGCGTGCCGCGGCATCATCCCCACGCAGCCGGGCCACCGTACCGAGGTGGTGTTCCAGCTCACCTTGCAAGGCCGGGTTGGCGGGCCCGAGCCGCGTTGCTCGTGTGAAGGCATCCTCCGCCTCCGCCAGCTCGCCACTTTCGAGGTAGAGACATCCGAGCGTGTTCAACGCTTCAGCCGTCCGAGCCCGATCGCCTAACGACTCAGAGAGCGCGAGGCTCTCATGACAGGCGCTTCGCGCCTCGGTGGAATTGCCGATGCGATTGAGGACAGTGGCGAGGTGGCGTTGCGCGTCGGCCACCACCCCTCGCTCGGAGCTGAGAGCCGCCTCGGCGATCGTCGCGCGATACCCCTCGGCGGCGGCCGACCAGTGGTGCGCTCGATCGGCATCGCTCGCTGCGCCGAGCATCCGCAGAGCAGCGGACTCGTGGGTTTCCGCACCATTTCCGCGATTCATCATCGTCCTGGCTGTAGGAGGGCGGGTTTGGATGCGACGGAATTCGGTCGCGTCTCGTGGGCTGGAACCCGCCGCCGAGCACTTGGCCGTGATTTCTGGGGGCGTAGTGTGCCCTCACGGTGCCGCCGTGACTGTCATCGCATGGCGCGACGGACGCAGTTTGTGACGAACTCCTGCATCGACGTGATGTCACGTGGCATCTCAACCTGGAACGTCCTGTTGCAGCGCACTGGATCATCCTTGGTCGACGCACCCCGAGCGCCCTTCAAACCGCCCGCTCCGTCCCCTGCAGGGCGGGGGCAGGCCGCCCAGCGGCCCTGCGACTCCTCCGGAGGGCGTGAAATGTCTCTCACGCGGGGTTACGGGCCCTTGCCGGGCTCTGGGGTTGCGGTGACATTTCCTTGAAACGCCGTAACCTCCTTGCTCGTCGCATCTTAGGCTCTCCGCACGTCGTTTCTGATTCCCCCTCGCTCGGGTCTCCGCGACCGATGACACGCACCTCCGTAAATGGCTCGCCGCCCGCGCCGTCGGTCGTCATCCTTGGCTCCGACGCGCTCGTTGTCTGTCTGCCGGCGACACCGACGCAGCTCGCAAACGCGTGCTTCGCCGCCGGCTTTCACGGAGTCTTCCCAGCGAGCTGGGGCGACGAGCTTGTCGCCGCCGGATGCGTGAAGGCGCTCGAGCAGCGCAGCGGCCCAGCGATCCAGTGCAGCTGTCCGCTCGTTCTGGAGCAGCTTCGCGGTGTGAGGTCACTGCACCGGTACATGGTGCCCCTCGTGTCACCGCCCGTGGCCACCGCTCGCTACCTCCGAGCGATGTGCGAGCAGGCACCGCTGCACATCACCTACGTCGGCGACTGCCCGGGAGCAGATGATCCGACCATCGACCGGCGCATGTCGCCACGCGAGCTGCAGGCGCTCTTCGAGGAGCGCGGCATCGTCCCGTCGGCGCAGCGCCCGGACCTTGGCGACAATCCTCCGCGCGACCGCCGGCGCTACTACTCGCTACCTGGCGGCGTCCCCGCCCCCGAGTGGCTGGGGACCGACTGGCCCAAGCGCGTTCTCGTGGACACCGATGCCTCCGAAGCCCTCGCCGAGCTGGCGCACCGCGCCCACGGTCGCGAGAACGCGTTGATCGATCTCGCTCCCCAGCTCGGGTGCGCGTGTAGTGGCGCAGGCCCCGGGGTGGCTGCGGTGGATGGGCGACGGAGCGTGACCGCGCTCGAGCCGCCGCGCGCCCGAAGCGACATTCTCGATCCGAAGCTCGCGGTCGAGGTGTTCGCGGCACCGGTGGGTGAGCCGCCGGGCCCCGAGGTGACGTGGACGGATTTCCTCGACTCCCTCCCGTCGACGCTGTCGCTCGACTCCCAGGCGCACGAGCAAGGTACAGGACCGACGACTCGCTCCTCGCGGCAGTCCACAAAGCCGCATCGCCGTCCCTCGGGACAGGTGGCGCTGCCCCGCGCATATCTGCGCACTCGCGGCAACCCGCGCCGCCCCAAGGAGGGCAGGGACGCCGAGGCGATCTTCGCTGCCACTCCGCCGCGCGCCGCGGCCGAGGGCCCGTCGCTCAGGCCCTCCCCGGACGAGGCGAAGCCGAGCGAGCCGCGCCAGGAGCGCGATCCCGAGCGGCCACCGCGGCGCGAGGAGTCACTGACATCCGCTCGTCGTCGCGAAGAGACACTCACGTCGCCTCGCGTCC
>DASPTK010000111.1:0-2473 GCA_035623475.1 Gemmatimonadaceae bacterium
GGTGTCAATGTCGTCTCCCACCCTGCTCGGCGGATCAATGCCCCGCCGCCCACGACCTCCAATCGTCCGCTGGCGACCTCCACCCTCACCGCCTCCTCCACCAGCGGGAGCGCAGCCCCGGCGGCTGATCGCACCGATTGCAGCGGCGCTCCGGGCTCGAGCGGATGCTCCGAGTGGTACGCCGACACGGCACGCACAAGATCGCTCGAAACCGCGCGCAACTCCTCGGCATCGACCAGCGTTCCAGCGATCCGCGCGACCGTCGTGCCAAGGGCGCGGACGAGGTCGCCGGACCGTCGAGGAGAAACGCCGAGCCGTACCGGAAGAGTTCCCTCCTCGACGCCAGAGCGGCGCGCCTTGGCGATCATCGTCTCGAGCCGAGCGGCCGGGGTGCGCGCCCCTGCGGGCCAGGCGCGCGCTCGCGCACGCGGAGGGTGCGGATCGACGATCACGCCGCCACCGACCGTCGCCGCCGGCGACGCGCCTCGGAGCACGAATCGATCACCCCCGCGGGCGGCGATCGGCGCGTCGAGCACGACGCGCACTGGGGCGCTTTCGCCGGGCGCGAGCACCCGACGTCCGTCGCCCTCCCCGTCGTCTCCGCCGGGCTCCCCCACCCGCGCCCCCACGATGATTCGCGCGCCGACTTCGGTGGTCCCCAGGTGGAAGCGCACTCTCGTGCGCGGACCGAGTGCCTTCGGTGCAGACTCGAGAAGTGCCGCATCGGCGAGGAGGACCGATGACTCGCGCCACCCCTCTCCGGTCACCACCACGGAGCCTCGCGGCGTATCATCGAGGGCCGCCGCAGCGAGCGCGATCGCTGCGCGTGTTCCGGGCATCGCTGCGTCGACCTGCGCCCCGTGCTCTTCGATGCCGCGTACTCTCCAGCTCCGCCCGCCGGGAAGGACGAGCACGCTCGCATCGCGGCTGAGCTGTCCCGACCAGACGGTTCCGGTGACCACCGTTCCGGTTCCGCGAATCGTGAAGGCGCGATCCACCGGCAGCCGAAAGAGATCCGTCGCATCGCGCGCCGGCAGCCCGGCGGCCGCTCCGCGAATCCCCTGACGAAGCTCCTCGAGGCCCTCGCCGTCGAGCGCCGACGTCACCACGATCGGCGCGCCCGCCAGACTCGTCCCCGCGAGGAGCGCTCGGAGATCCTCCTCCACGAGGGCGAGCCAGTCATCGTCCACCAGATCCCTCTTGGTGAGTGCCACGACTCCACCACGGATGCCGAGGAGCTCGAGGATCGCGAGATGCTCGCGCGTCTGAGGCATGACCCCCTCGTCGGCAGCGACGACCAGGAGCGCAAGGTCGACGCCCGTCGCGCCGGCGAGCATCTGCCTGACGAACGCCTCGTGCCCCGGCACGTCCACGACCCCGATCGTCGATCCGTCGGAGAATCGGAGGGGAGCGAAGCCCAGCTCGATGGTGATCCCGCGGCGCTTCTCCTCCGGCAGGCGATCCGTGTCGACGCCCGTGAGGGCCTTCACCAGCGCCGTCTTGCCGTGGTCGACGTGCCCGGCAGTCCCCAGGATCACGGCGCAGCCCAGCCGCCACTCTCCCAGGCGTCGAAGGCGCGCAAGGCTCGACCGTCGGCGAGGTGCTGTTGGAGGAATTCGTGCAGGAGCCGCTGGTGCGCTCGCGCCGAGCGAGGTTCGAGGTCGCTCACGCGGGTCGCGCGGCTCCACGCGTCGACGCAGGCCCGCTCGGGGGCCGGCAGCCGACGGCCACCAGGATGTGCGCGAGCGCAGCTGGCACACAGCACGCCACCCGCGGCGTGATTGAAGGAGAGCTCGGCCCCGGTCGGCACTGGCGTGTGGCAGCTGCTGCAGTGGCTCAGCGCCGGCGCGAACCCCAGCTCGGAAACGAGGCGCCAGGCCCCCGCCAATCCGGCTTCGGTGGCCTGCCTGGCGCTCGCCGCGCTCACGGCATCGAGCGCGCCGGCGAGCGCGTCGAACAGCCCCGGCTGGGCGTCCTCCGCAGCGCCGAATCGCAGCACCAGCTCGGCCAGCGCCGAGGCGCTGGCGAAGCGCTCGAGCTCGAGCCCGAGCGGCGCCCGCGCGTCGGTGACCTCGAACGCGCTCAGCGTCTGGAGGTCGCGCCCCTCCTTGAGGTGCAGCTCGGCCACGCCGTGGGCGAAGAGGTCGAGGGCGCTCCCGAACTTGCTCCGCGGCCGGCGGGCGCCGCGCGCCAGCGCCGATTGCACGCCGGCATCACGGGTGGCCAGGCGCACGATGCGCGATGTCTCCGAGTAGTCGAAGACGTGAAGGACGATCGCATCGGTCGAGAGGCGCACCCGCGAAAGATACTCACCAGCCTGCACCGACGCGGGCGCCGGCGATGATCGCCCGCCCGGGCGATTGGAAGCCGTAGATCGCTTGGTAGTGCGCGTCGAAGAGGTTCGTGGCCCGCAGCGTGAGCGTGACGGATGGTCGGGCACCGACTTCGGTGAGCACCGTCACTTCGCCGGAGA
>DASPTK010000112.1:0-4292 GCA_035623475.1 Gemmatimonadaceae bacterium
CCGACGAGATCAGCCTGACGAAGGTGCGCCACGCGCTCGAACCCGCCGGCCACCGACCCGACGAAGACCTCGCCCCCCCAGATCGTCCCGTCGACTCCGTACCCCGTGCCGTCGAAGCTCACCCCCACCACCCTCTCCTCCAGCAGCGCGTGCTCCGCGAGCACCGAGGCGATGTGCGCGCGGTGATGCTGGACGGCGAGATGCGCACGCGCGCCCAGCTCGTTGGCGTGCGCCGTCGAGCGATACTCGGGGTGCGCGTCGTGCACGACCAGCAGCTCGTCCGCGCGAACCTGGTACATCGAGAGGAGGTCCCGGATCGTCTCCTGCCACGCGCGGAGCGCGTCCCAGCTCTCCAGGTCCCCGATGTGCTGGCTGACGAAGGCCTGTCCGTCGACCACCAGAGTGATCGCATTCTTGAGGTCCGCGCCCACCGCCAGCAGCGGCCGGGAGGTGGGGAGAGCGGCGACGGCCCCGGGAGCGTAGCCGCGAGAGCGGCGCAGGATCACCGGGCCCCAAAGGCCGACACGGGCCACCGAGTCCTCCACGCGGCGCGCGATCGGCCGTTCCCCGACGAGAAAGGCGTCGGCTATTCCCGTCAGATGCTCGCGCGCATCATCGTCCTCGTACGCGATCGGCTCACTCGAGCGATTGGCGCTCGTCATCACCAGCGCCTCGGGCGCGCCCGCTGAGAAGAGCATGTGGTGGAGGGGAGTGTAGGGGAGCATGAGTCCCAGCTCGCCGTTGTCAGGCGCTACCCCCGGCAACGTCACCCGCGCCCTCGCGAGAACGATCGGCCGCGCCTGAGACGTCAGCAGGAGCTCGGCGTTAGGCGAGAGATCGGCCAGCTCACGCGCGACCTCCAGGCTCCGCACCATCAGGGCGAACGGCTTCTCCTTGCGAAACTTCCGTTCCCGGAGCGCCTGGACGGCGCTGCCGCGCCGAGCGTCGCAGGCGAGGTGGTAGCCCCCCAATCCTTTTATAGCGACGATCTCCCCGTCCCGAAGAAGAGCCGCAGCGCGCTCGATCGCTCGGGCGTCGCCGCGAACCACCTCGCCCCCAGTCTCGAGCAGATAGTGGGGACCGCACGTGGGGCAGGCGATCGGTTGTGCGTGGAAGCGCCGGCTCGTCGCGTCCGCGTACTCCTCCGCGCATCGCTCATCCATCGGCCACGCCGCCATCGTCGTGTTGGCGCGATCGTACGGAAGCTTCTCGATGATGGAGTAGCGCGGCCCGCAGTCGGTGCAATTGATGTACGGATAGCCGAAGCGTGGGTCGCCCGGGTCGGCCAGCTCGGCGAGACAGCGAGGGCAGACAGGGAGATCGGGGGAGATCCGAGTCGTCGGGCTCGCGACGCTCGGGCTCGCGCGAATCGAGAAGTCCTGTGCTCCGGTGTGCTCCGCCGGCGCAACATCGATGGCGGTGATCGACGACGCCGCCGGCGCGTCCGCGAACAGCTCGCGCAGGAAGAGATCCACGCTCCCCTCTGAGCCCTCGACGTGAATCTCGACCCCATCGCCGGCATTCAGCACCCACCCGGCCAATGAATTCTCGCGAGCGATTCGATAGACGAAGGGCCGGAATCCGACGCCCTGAACGACCCCCCGCACGCGCACGGAGCAGGCATTGGCCATGGCAGCTCTAGTCTCCCACCACGCAGCCACGTCCCTGCCACCCGACCCGCGTCACCTTCCCATCCTCGACGAGCACGGGCACCATCCGCTGCCCCGCGGCGATCGCGCGCAGACGCTCCCGCGCCTGGGCGTCCGCCTCGACGTCGTACTCCGTGAAGTCGAGACGCCGCATCTCGAGCCACTCGCGCAGGTCGCGGGTGTAGGGGCAGCTCGCCGTCCCGAAGAGCTCACGCGTCGTCATGCGCCAGCATCTCCAGAGTCGTGCGCATCGTGTGGTAGATCGTCGCCTGCACCTCCTGGATGCGCGGGATGTAGTCGGATCTGACGACCACCACATGCTCGGCGAGTCCGAGTCGCTTGATCTCTCCGCCGTCGTATCCGAGAAGGGCGACGGTGAGCATCTGGCGCTTTCGTGCCTCGTCGAGCGCGGCGATGACGTTCCGCGATCCACCGCTGGTGGAGATCGCGACCGCCACATCCCCTGGCCGGCCGTGTGCGATCAGCTGGCGAAGGAAGATCACCTCCAGGCCGACATCGTTGGCGAGGGCGCTGAGGATCGCCGGCTCCATCGCCAGCGACAGGGCAGGGATCGGCCGCCATCCCGCCGGCGGCGCAACGCAATCGATCGCCAAATCGTTGGCGTCGGTAGCCGACCCGCCATTTCCGAAGATGAGGAGCCGCCCGCCGCGCTTCACGCGTTCGTGAATCGCCATCGCCGTGCCTACGATCGCCTGCACCTCCTCGGCGGCCACCTGCTCGCGTAGCCGCGCGTCGTCGGCGACCTTCGCCCGAATAGACGCGGCGACATCCTTGATGAGGTGTGCCGCGTCAGGCGCGCTCCCTGCGCCCCCTGCGCCCCCCGCGCCCGCGGCGCCCCCCGCACCCCCTGCGAGAAAGGGGTAGAGGAACTCGGTGGCGCCGAGTGGGTGCCCGCCCTTCGGCTCCTGATGCTCGAGGAAGACGTGGACTGTTTCCCAGAGGGTGTGGTAGAGGATCTCGATCATCTCCTGATGCATGAAGGGCTCATCGGTCGCCGGAGCGATCGCGTATGACTCACTCCCCGCGCCCCCGGGGAGAGCGAAGGTCATCGTCCCTCGCTCGCGCACCGCGTGCAACGCCGCCTCCACCCTCCGGTCGCCTGACGGCGGGCCGAATCCCATCGCGATGTCGTCGGGTCCGGCGATCGCGTCGAGCCAGGGGCGAAAGAGGAGGGAGAGATCGAGTGCCGGGAGCGCGCGCTTCCCGACGATCACCGGATGGACGAACTCCACCGAGACGTGCTGGGCGTCAGTGGCGTATGGCCCGCGGCCGAAGGCGAGGAGCCGCCCGCCCCGAAGGAATCGCTTGGCCATGTCGTGGCAGGCGACGGAGAGCCGCTCCGCCTCGTGATCGAAGAAGTGCTTGAAGATCTCGTTGCGAGCGAGGATCCGCCGCTCGATCCGGCCGGCAAAATCGTCGGCGGACGTGCGGGCGGGAGGAGTGGGGTCGCCGGCGGGGTCGCCGGCCACGGCCGGCTCGTTAGGCGCCCCGGGCGTAGCGGGCGTTACCCGCGCAGCGGGGGTGCGAGTGGTGCGCATCGCGGCTCAGCAGATTCGCGGGAGGGGGTCGCCGACGAGCATGTCGACGATCCGGCTCCCGCCATAGCGGGTGGAGACGAGCACGGCGGCCGCCGGCTCCTCCTTCACTTCTCCGATGATCGCGGCCTTCTCCCCGCCCGGGGTGGAGCGCAGCGCGTCGAGCGCCCTATCGGCAGCGCTCGCGCCGACCACCGCCAGGAACTGCCCCTCGTTGGCGATGTGCAGCGGGTCGAGGCCGAGTAGCTCGCAGGCGCCTCGGACCTCGTCGCGAACCGGAATCTCCTCCTCGGCCATGTGGAGGCCGAGCCCACAGTCGAGGGCCAACTCGTTGAGCGAGGTGGCGACGCCCCCGCGGGTCGGGTCGCGCATCCAGTGGAGCGCCTCGCCGACGGCGTTCGCCAGCGCCTCCACCATCGGGAAAACCGGCCGGGTGTCGGAGCGAAGGTCTGCTTCGAGATCCAGCTCTCCGCGCGCCAGGAGGACAGTGACCCCGTGATCGCCGATCGGGCCGGAGAGGAGGATCCTGTCGCCGGCGCGCACGCGCGCCGGGCCAAGCGTCAGGCCGGGGAGGGGCCGTCCGATCCCGGTGGTGGTGATGTACATGCCATCGACCTTCCCGTGCTCGACGACCTTCGTGTCGCCGCCGACGATCGCCACGCCCGCGTGCTGGGAGGCGGCGGCCATCGCGCGCACCTCGGCTTCGAGAGTGCCTGACGGGAGTCCGGCCTCGAGGACGAAGGTGACGACCATTGCGGTCGCTCTCGCACCCGAGACAGCGAGGTCGTTGACGGTGCCGTTCACCGCCAGCTCGCCGATCGAGCCGCCGGGAAACGTGAGCGGAGTGACGACGAAGCTGTCGGTGCTGACGGCGACGCGCTCACCGCCCACGTCGACGAGGGCCGCGTCGTTCAGGTTCTCGCCGGCGCCATTGAGAAGGAGGGGGGCGAAGAGCCCGTCGATGAGCCGGCGCGACGCCTTGCCGCCGGCGCCGTGCGCCATCTCGATCTGCGCGTCGCGAAACCGAATCTTGGGGAGGGGTGCGTCGCCTGCCATTGCCCGCCCCAGGTCAGGCCGGAGTGGCGAC
>DASPTK010000113.1:0-230143 GCA_035623475.1 Gemmatimonadaceae bacterium
CACGTGCCGCTCTTCGCGGCGAAATACGCGTACCTCCACCTCCGGCGGCGTCCGATCCTCGTCCACTTCGAGGTGACGATGCGGTGCAACGCGCGATGTGACTTCTGCAGCTACTGGCAGACGGCCCCCGAGACGCGGCACCGCGAGAGCAAAGGCTTCGCCGATGCGGCGCGCTACTTCAATCCGATCATGATCACCTTCACCGGGGGAGAGCCGCTGCTCCGGCGCGATCTCGAGGACGTGGTGGCAGGCGTCGCCCGCGCCGTGTCCCTCTCCTACATCGCGCTCATCACGCACGGCGGCTCACTCACCCCGGAGCGGGCGCGCTCGCTCTGGGACGCAGGAATCGACCAATTCAACATCTCGCTCGACTATTTGGACGAACGCCACGATCGCGCGCGCGGCATCCCCGATCTCACACGCCGCATCTTCGACACCATTCCGGCCATGCGGGGCGCGGGGATCGACGGCATCCGCTTCAACACGGTGATCAAGTCCGACAACCTCGACCAGCTGGTCCCGATCGTTCACCGCGCCGCGGAATTGGGGGCGGGTGTCCTCTTCAGCACGTACACCGCGCTCAAGAACGGGAATGACGCGCACTCCCTCCGCGCGGAGCATCTCCCCGAGCTGGAGGCGGTGGTGGCGGAGCTCCTGGCGTACAAGCGGCGGCGGCGCGGCGTGATCGTGAGCTCGGACCACTACCTGCGGCAGGTCCCGCGCTGGGTTCGCGGAGAGATGGGCGAGCCCTGTCACTCGGGGCTCCGCACGATTCACGTGGATCCGCGCGGATTTGTCAGGCGCTGCCCGGATTTCCCCACGGACTTTCACTGGACGGCGTTCCGGAGCTACCAGCCGATCGCCTGCGATGCCTGCTTCTACGCCTGTCGTGGCGAGGCCCAGGCGCCGCTCACGCTCTCGAGGATCCGTGACGTCACCGCGTAGCGGCGAGGCGCCGCGCTCGGCGGCCGCGGCAGCCGACCTGCTCTTCGTGAACGCGTCGCAGGTCGTGACGTGCGCGGGGCCGGGGCGCGGGCGGCGGGGCGCCGAGATGCGCGACCTGGGCGTGGTGCCTGGCGGGGCGGTCGCTGTGCGCGGCGATCTGGTGGTGGAGGTGGGGCCGCGGGAGCGACTCGAGCGTGCCTACGCGGCGGCGACGCCGATCGACTGCGAGCGCGGCTTGCTCACGCCCGGGTTGGTCGACTCCCACACGCACGCGGTCTTCGGGAAGGGGCGTTACGAGGAGCAGGAGATGCGGGCGGCGGGGGTCGGATACATGGAGATCGCGCGGCAGGGTGGGGGAATCCACGCCTCGGTACGCGACGCGCGTTCACGGAGCGAGTCGGAGCTTCTCGCGTTGGCGGAGCGGCGCCTGCGGCGGCTGGCCTCCTACGGGACGACGACGGTAGAGGTGAAGTCGGGGTATGGCCTGTCGGTGGAGGAGGAGCTCAAGCTGTTGCGGGTGATCAAACGGCTTGGGGAGGTGCTGCCGATGCGGGTGGTGCCGACATGGCTGGGGGCGCACGAGATCCCGGAGGAGTACCGGAGCGGCAGGGGAGGGGTCGCCAGTTATGTCAAATTATGCACCGCCGAAATGCTCCCCCGCATCACCAGCGACCGCCTCGCCGCCTTCGCCGACGTCTTCTGTGAGCCCGGCGTCTTCTCCCTCGAACAGACAGCGACCCTTCTCCAGGCGTCCAAGGACGCTGGCCTCGCACTCAAGCTCCACGCCGACGAGCTGGAGCCCTCAGGGGGGGCCGAGCTCGCAGCCCGACTCGCCGCCACGTCCGCCGATCACCTCGCGGCGATCTCCCCTGCGGGGGTGGCGGCGCTCGCTGCCTCGACCACCGTGGCCACGCTGCTCCCCGGCACAATGCTTTTCTTGGGACGGAACGCTCAGGCGCCGGCGCGGGGGCTCATCGACGCCGGGGCCGTCGTCGCCCTCGCCTCGGACTTCAACCCCGGAACCTCCCCCACCGTGAACCTCCCCCTGATCCTCACACTCGGCGTGAGCACTCTGCGAATGAGCGTCGCCGAGGCGGTGCTGGCGGCCACGGTGAACGGTGCGGCCGCCCTTGGCCTAGCCCAGCGCGTGGGCCAGCTCGCGCCCGGGTTTTCCGCGGACCTCGCGCTCTTCGACCTCGAGGACGTCCGCGAGTTGCCCTATTGGTATGGAGACCGTCGATGTAGAGGGAGTTGGGTGCGAGGCAAACCTTGTCACCCGTATGAGTTACCAATAACTTAACGACTCTTCGCCGCCCGCCGCGCGGAGTCCCTCCAAGTTCGCCCTCCGGAGCGTATCACGCGCTGATGTCCAACGTCGCGAAGCTCAAGAAGCGTGCGCTCGAATACGAGCAAAAAAAGCAGTTCGATAAGGCGCTGGACACGTACATGCAGATCCTCGCCGAGCTCGACGAGCATATCGACGAGGCCGACGTCGCCCTGTACAATCGCGTGGGCGACCTTCTGCTGCGCCGCGGTGACGTAAGCGAGGCCGTCGACCACTACGAGAAGGCGGTCGACCTCTACACCGACGGCGGTTTCTTCAACAACGCGATCGCGCTCTGCAACAAGATCCTGCGCAACGCGCCCGGGCGCAGCACCGTGTACTACAAGCTCGGCAAGATCAGCGCCCGCAAGGGATTCATCAGCGACGCCAAGCAGAACTTCCTCGAGTACGCCGACCGGATGCAGAAGGGCGGCCAGCTCGAGGAGGCCTTCCGCGCCCTCAAGGAGTTCGCCGACCTCTGTCCCGACCAGGACGACATTCGGCTGATGCTCGCCGATCAGCTGGTCAAGAAGAATCGCAAGGCCGAGGCGATCGAGCAGCTCCAGGCGCTCTTCGAGAAGTACTCCTCTGAGGGGCGCGGGCGCGAGGCGCAGGCGACGGCGGACCGCATGAAGGCGATCGATCCGGATCTCGAGCCTCAAGCGACCGGTGAGCGACCGATCCCCAAGTCCGGTGACTTGATCTTCCTCGACGTCAAGTACGATGAGCTGCCGCCTGACGGGATCCCGCCGCGCCCCGGGCACCGAGGAGGACGGCCGGTCACACCGCGGGGCACCAAGAGGACGACTCCCGGTCGCGGCGGGCCCGAGATTGTGAAGGATCCCGACCTCCCGCTCATCGAGGTACCCCTCGACGACCTGCCCCTCGACGAGGCGCCGATAAGCGTCGAGCCGGCCGCGTCGGCGCCACTTCCCGAGCTCTCGCACGGGGCCAATCTCCCCGGCGGGACAGTCGACGCGGGGCATGACATCGTCAGCCATGTCGACTCCGGACTCATCACCGGTTTCGAGCAGACGAATATCGGCGGCGATGCCGGTGGCACGGACCCCGGCACCGATGTCGCGCCGCTCCTCGGCATGGAGCCGACCTCCGCGTCGCCGCTCGATGTCGGCGAAGTTCCTCCGCTCGAGGAGCTCGGCACGACGACGAGCCGGAGAAGCGGCTCATCGCCCGCGATTTCCGCCGGCCATGCCGAGTCCGCCGATGAAGTGCCCGAGGCGGATCTGCCGATGCTCGATGTCCCGCTCGACGACGAGGAGATGGCTCCTTCGTCAGGCGGGGCGCGCGGCCTCACCCTCATCTTCCCCGACGACGAGGCGCCGTCACGGCCGGCCGAGGCCCACGGGGTGTCGGATGCTGCGGAGCGTAGGGACGCCGAGGCGTCAGGGCCGAACGCGGATGAGGGAGTTCCCTTCGAGACGCCGCCGCGACGGGAGGAGGGCTCAGCGGCGAGCGCGCCGCCCGAGAAGCGGGCGGAGGCCGACGCGGCGGTGCCGGCGCTCGCGCCGTTGCGGGGCCTGGAGCCCCTGGCGCTGCCTGACGAGCCGGTGCCGGTGCCGCGGGAGGAGCCCGAGCCGATCGCGCGGCGGGTCGATCGTCTGCGCGACCAGGCGGCGGCCGAAAGCGAGAACTGGGATCTCCGCCGCCAGTACGGCGAGGCGCTTCTCGAGGACGGCGAGCGCACGGCGGGACTGGGCGAGCTCGAGGTGGCGATGCGCGGCTTCGATCGCGCTGGCGACATCGAGAGCGCGGCCCGCATCGCGGACGAGCTGGCGCGCCTCGAGCCGGGCTTCGCGCGCTACCACCAGAAGCGCGTCGAGTTCGCCGTTCGAGCCAACGATCGCGTGCGCCTCGTGGACGCCTATCTCGATCTCGCCGAGTGCCTCCTTCGCGCGGGGCAGATGGACAAGTCCCGGGCGGTCTACAACCGCGTCGCCGAGCTCGCGCCTGACGACCCCCGTGCCCGCCTCGCGCTCCAGTCGCTCGGCGGCGAGCCGCTGCCGGACATCGTCGCCGCCAGTCCGGAAGAGCTCACGCCCGTGTCTCCGAACGGCGGCGATGACACTTGGGCCGGCCCGCGCGATCGTGACGCGCGCGACTCGGTGGCGTCGGTGGCCACGCCGCCGGATGCGGGCGACCGAGGCGCGGAGAGCGACCGGTCGATGTCGGACACGGAGGAGAGCTTCGTCAACCTGGCCGACTGGCTGCGAGAAGACGAATCTCCGCGTCCTTCACGCTCGGCAACGGGGGTGGACGCGGCGCCCCCCGACGACGAGATGGACTTCGCCACCATGCTCACGAAGTTCAAGCACGGAGTGGCGGCGAGCGTGGAAGACACCGACCACGAGAGCCATTACGACCTCGGTGTGGCCTACAAAGAGATGGGGCTCCTCGACGAGGCGATCGCCGAGTTCCAGAAAGCCCTGCGTGGGACCGAGCAGCGTGTGCGCACCTACGAGGCGCTCGGCCAGTGCTTCGTCGAGAAACGGCAATTCCAGATCGCCCAGACGATCCTCGCCCGGGCCCTGGGCGAAGGCGAGCACAAGGACGATACCCTCGTCGGCGTCCTCTATCTCCTCGGCTATGCCAGCGAGGCGCTCGAAGAGTGGGCCGATGCGCAGCGGTACTACGAGCGAGTCTTCGCGGTCGATATCCGCTTTCGCGACGTCTCCGAGCGGCTGGCAGCCGTAGAGCGGCACACGCAGTGACCGCCGGCGTGCGCGCCCGCTCTCCCCGCACCCCGGCGCTGGCGGAGATTCAGGCCCCGGTTCGCGACCGCCTGCGCGACGTAGCCGCGGAGCTTCAGCGAATCGTCGCCGCCGACCTGCCGCTCATCCACAACGTGAACGAGCATCTCCTCATGATGAAGGGGAAGATGTTTCGTCCTACGCTCACGCTGCTGGCGAGCGCCGTCGAGGCGGAGCCCCGGGACCATGTGGTGACCCTCGGCGCGGTGGTCGAGCTCGTCCACCTTGCCACGCTCGTGCACGATGATTCGGTCGATCACTCGGCGCTCCGCCGCGGCATGCCCACCGTCAACGCGCTCTTCAGCCACCAGGTGAGCGTGATCATGGGCGATTTCCTGTACTCGCGAGCGGTCGTCGAACTGGTCCGCCTGGGCCAACTGGACGTGCTGCGGGTGCTGGCTGACGCGACCAACGTCATGACCGTGGGCGAGATGCGTCAGCTGACCGCGCTCGATGCGCTCTCGTTCTCGGAGTCGGACTACGAAGCGCTCATCCGCGCCAAAACGGCCTCGCTCCTGAGCGCCGCCTGCGAGATCGGGGCACTGGCCGGCGCCCCCGAGCGTCGTCAGGCGATGGCGAGGTACGGCGACCGGCTGGGGATGGTCTTTCAGGTCGCCGACGACCTCCTCGACTATACCTCGGACGAGTCGATCACCGGCAAGCCGGCGGGGCTCGACCTGAGGGAACACAAAGTGACGCTCCCGCTTATCGCCGCCTTGCGAACGATGTCGGCGGCCGAGAGGCGCGAAGTCGACGCTCTCTTCGCGAGCCCCGAGCCCTCCGATGCGCAGGTGGCCCGGGTGATCGAGATCGTCGGCGATCAGGGGGGCCTGGCGTACGCGCGCGCGCGCGGCGGCGCGTGGGCGCGCGACGCCGAATCGGCTCTCGATGGGCTTCCCGAGACGGCCGCGTCGGCATCCTTGCACGGCGCCATCGCCTACGCCCTCGACCGGAGTCAGTGATGCCGCCGACCGGCTCCTCCAAGCATCGTCCGGGCTTTCACGCCCTGGTGCTCGCCATCGGCTTCATCGTCGGCGGGCTGCTGACGCACGTCGGCCGCCTCTTCCTTCCCGCCGGCGCCGTGAAGGAGTTTCTCACGTCCGGTCTCACACCGCAGATCGGTGCTCTCACCGTCGATCTGATCATCATCAAGTTCGCGATCGGGCCGGTCGCCCTCGACGTCTCCCTTCTGAGCCTCCTCGGCGTCCTGATCGCGTACTTGATTGCGCGGTCGCTCTTCTAGGGGGACGGTGTGGGATTCGGAGGCCTCGGGATGACCGAAATCCTGCTCATACTCGTCGTCGTGCTCCTCCTCTTCGGGGCCAAGCGAATTCCCGAGATCGCCGGATCATTCGGCAAGGGGATTCGCGAGTTCAAGAAGAGCGTGAGCGACACCCAGTCGGCGATCACCGAACCCCCGCGCGACGACGAGGCGCGCCTCCGGCGCCCAGACTCGGCCTCGGCGGCGCGGTCGGACGCGCCGGAGCGCGAGCCGAAGCGGTTGATGTGAGGCGCGCGCGGCGCCGCGGCCGCGCGCCGGAGAAATCACGCGCGAGAAGTCGGCGTTACGAGCTCGACTGACGATTCTGCTGCGCGATCTCACGCCGCCGGTCGATCACCGTGGCGTTGTCGCGCAGCCCCGCGAGAAATTCCTGCACACGCTGCTGGCGCATGCGGGAGAGGACCTGCTCGCGTTGCGCGTCCTTCTGTTTCGCCCACGCATCGCGATCGGCCGGAATCCGGCGATCGACGCGAAGGACCACGACGGCGCTGCGCGTCTTGATCGGCGCGCTCACCACGCCCGCCGCTAGACCGAAGGCTGCCCCGATCGCCTCGTTCGTCTGACCGAGCCCCGGGACGTTCGTCACTCGCGCGAACGGCTGAGTCTTCGTCACCGTCATCCCGGCATCGGCCGCCGCTTGCTCGAGTGTCTTCCCGCCCGCCACCGCGGCCGAGACCTTCTGGGCCTTCGGCACGAGAAGATCGAGCTTCTTCTCTCGGGCGATCTCGCGGCGGATGTCGTCCTTCACCGTCGCGAGCTCCGGCTTGCCGCCGGGCTCGAGCGAATCGAGGCGCGCCAGGTAGTACGCGTCGTCGGCATCGATCAGCTCACTCGTCTCCCCCGGCTTCGCTCCGCCGAAGGCCCATGCGCTCACGCTCGGCACGTACGTGCCGTTGATCTGGAGCGGCTCCCCCTCGACCACCGCCGAGTGGACGGGGCTCAGGTGCATCCGGGTGACCACCGAGTCGAACGCGGTCGGATGGTCGCTCCCGGCGCCGTGCGACAGCGAGTCGGCGCGCCGATCACTCACCGCGGCGCTCGAATCGCTCTGTTGGATCTTCACGAGTATGTGGCTGACGGTGACCGAGTCGCCTTTGTGCGCGCTCACGCGGATGATGTGAAAGCCGAAGGGGGAGAGCACCGGCTGCGAGATCTCGCCCGGCTTGAGTGAGAAAGCCGCGTCTTCGAACGGCTTCACGAACTGCCCCTTGCCGACCGTGCCGAGGGAGCCCCCCTGCGCACCCGATCCCGAGTCCGCCGATTCCCTCTTGGCGACGTCCTCGAACTTCGCTCCCTGAACGATCGACTCCCGGAGCGCGACCGCTTTGGCGCGCGCGGCGGCTGTGTCGGCGGCCGTAATCGTGCGCGGCACGCTCGCGATCGTCACCACCGCGCGTCCCATTCGCTCGCCGAGCTGCTTCTGGTGCGCGTCGTAGTACTGCTTGATCTCGGCATCCGTCACCGTCACGGCCGAGTCGGGAAGAGACGTGGCGGGGAAGCTGACGAAGGAGACCTGCGACGAGTCGTGCTGGTCCTGCCAGACGCGCCAGAGCTGCCCGTCGGAGACGAACACCGACGTGGCGACCTGCTCGAAGAGCTTCTGCCGCGGGATTTCGGTGCGGTAGTACTGCTCGAGGGAGGCGAGAATCCCTTGCTGCTTGGCGATCGGTGAGGAGAGGAATCGCCGGTACTTGTCGATGTCGAAACGCCCTTCGGTCTGGAACTCGGGGTTCTGCATCAGCTGCGGATTCGGCTGGCTGAGCGCGGCCCGCTGAATCTCCTCGTCGGAGACGGTAATGCCGCGGTGCGCGTACTCATCCTCGAGCAGAATCGACGTCACGAGCTCGTTGAACGCCTGGTCCTGGATGCGCTGCTCCTCATCGAGGGTCAAAGGACGGGGGCTCTGCTCCCGTTCCTGCCGGAGGCGTCCCTCCGACACCCGGAGCCAGGTGTCGTAGGTGATGTCGTGGCCGTTGACGGTGGCCACGGCAGTGCCGCGGGTCAGGCGGCGCTCGCTCCCGAGCCCCGACTGGCCGAGGAAGACGAAGCCGATGAGGAAGGCTATGACGATCAGCCACCAGATGTACTTGGCGGCGCTGCGCATCGCTTGCAGCACTTGCGGTTACTCCTTTGTGCTTGTTGGCCTTGCCGTGGGGGGAGCCTGAAAAGCCCCGAAATCTAGGCCCCGTGACGGCGTAAAATCAAGGCAGCGTATGACTTCCGATTGACTTCAATCGTCAGAGAGGTATAAGTTGACCTACTCGCCGACGCCGCCCGCTCGGGCGGCAAGCCCGAGGCATGTCATGGCCGCCAATTCCGCCCTGATCGAAGAGCTTATCCAGCAGTACGCCCAGAATCCGCGACGGGTCTTTGCCCGACTCGCGAATGAGTACCGAAAAGCGGGCAAGCTGGATGACGCGATTCTGATCTGCCGCTCCAACGTTCCGCTCCAGCCGACCTACATCAGCGGTTACATCGTCCTCGGCCAGGCGCTGTACGACTACGGGCAGTTCGACGAGGCGCGAGAGACCTTCGAGGCGGCACTGAATCTCGACCCCGAGAATCTGATCGCGCTCCGCCACCTCGGTGACATCGCCC
This sequence comes from Gemmatimonadaceae bacterium, assembly GCA_035623475.1. Classification (GTDB taxonomy): domain Bacteria; phylum Gemmatimonadota; class Gemmatimonadetes; order Gemmatimonadales; family Gemmatimonadaceae; genus DASPTK01. The sequence goes on from DASPTK010000113.1 coordinate 8,918, forward strand.
GCTCGGGCGGCGACCTGGACAGCGCGCGCTCCTGGTATCACCGCCTTCTCGAGGTCGACCCACAGAACGACGAAGTCGCGTTGCAGCTCTCCCAACTGGAGGCAGCCGCCGCGCCGCGCGCGCCGGAGCCGGAGAGCGGGGCGCCCATTTCGTGGAGCGACATCAACCCCGAGCGTCAGGCATCGCCGCCAATGGCCCCGCCGCAGGGCGTGCCTGGGGTGTCGCTCGGATCGAGCCTGGACTTCGGCGACGATGCGCAGCAGACGCTGGCGCAGGCGCTCGGCATGGACGCGCCGGCCGCGACGCCCATGGAAGAGACGCAGATCGCCGGCCTGACGCGCGGCTTCGGTCTGGTCGAGTTCAGCGACCCGCCCCCGCCTCCTGCCGTACCAGAACCGGAGGCGCCACCGGCACCGATCGAGCGAGAGGCGAGCACGTGGACGTACGACGTGCAGAGCGAGCCGGTGGCCGCGGAATGGTCAGCTCCCTCTGTGGAGCCGGAGCCTGCGACGGCGGGGGCGGAGATCGAGCGCGCCCCCGAGCTCTCGATGGATCACCCCACCGCCGAGCCGATGGCGGCGGAGGCTTCCGATGTGCGCTCCTTCGCCGAGCCGGTGCCGGCCTTCGAGCCCGAGCCGGATCTCCCGCCCGCTCTAGAGCCGCCGAGCGTCGAGCCTCCGAGGGTCACCGCTCACGCGCCGCCGATCGAGCCCGTCACCTACGGGCGCCCCGAGGAAGAGGAGGAGCCGCCGCTCTCGTTAGGCGAGGTGGAGCCATCCTTTACGCGCCAGGACGAACGTGGCCGTGTCGATTCCTGGTCCTCGGTCGAGATGCCGAGTGCCGAACAGCACCCCGCCGCGGGCGAACCCGAGGAGCGGGAGCAGCGGTGGGACATCGAGGAGCCGTACGACCCCACCGTCGGCCGGATGCTCGATCTGCCACGAGCGACGCCCTCGGAGGCCACGCCCGCCGCCTTCGTGACGGAGACGATGGCGGAGCTCTATCTCCAGCAGGGCTTCCACGAAGAGGCGCTGAGCATTTACCGGCAGTTGAGCGCCCAGCGTCCGGACGACGAGGCGCTGAAGGAGCGCATCGCCCGCCTCGAGGGAGGCGCGAAGTCGAGCATCTCCGTTGCCGCGTCGATCTCGGAGGACGTGATCAATGCGGCCCGGGAGCGCGTGGTGCGTCCGGGACGAACCATCCGCAGCTTCTTCGCATCGTTTTTCGGCCGGCGTCCGCCGCTCGAGGGTGAAATGACCGCGACCGCGGGCGAGGGTGCGGTGCCCGGCGGGGGTGCCGAGGCGCCGCGTCAGGCGGCGGTCGAGGCGACCCCGTCACCGGTGGAGACCGCGCGGCCATCGTTCGCCGAGTTCCTCGGTGTGGATGCGTTCGCGACGCCGTCGGAGACGTCCACTGCCGCGTCGGCGTCGGCGGCCGCGGCGTGGGAGCCGGAGGTCGGCGCTGCAGCGACGCCGGCGGCTCCGTCGTTCGAGGACGATCCGATCGCGCGCGCGCTCGGCGGCTGGGAGCCGCGTCCTCCGGTAGCGCCGGCGACCCCCGCGCCCGAGGCGCCCCCGATGCGGAGCATCGAGGAGTTCGCGTACGACGCGGATGTCGAGATCGTCGAGCCGGTGCGGCGCCCGACGCCCGTGGCCACGCCGGCCGTGCCTATCGAGCCGCCGGTCGCGCGGCCGATGCCGCCGCGGCCGAGCGGAGTCGGCTTCACGGAGCTCTTCGCCGGGAGCACGATCAGCCAGGCGAACGAGGAGGCCGCGAGCACCCTCGCCGGCGCGTTCTCCGAGGAGTTTGCTCCCGAGGCGACGGAGATTGCCGGGCAGCCGACGCGGGCGGCCTCCGACTCTCTCACCCTGGACGACGTCTTCCGCGACACGCGGGCGAAGGCGGAGCCGAAGAAGACGGGTCCCTCGGTCTCGTTCGACGAGTTCTTCGCCAAGCGCGACGCGCCGGGCAATGGCGAGCCGCGCACCGAGGGGACCCCGAGCCCGACCGACACCGCCGGAGCTTCTCCCGCCGATCTCGCGCTCTTTCACGAGTGGCTGGACGGGCTCAAGAAGTAGTGCGTATCGCGGTCCTGAACGGCCCCAACCTCAACCTCCTCGGCACGCGGGAGCCGGAGGTGTACGGTCGGGAGACGCTCCAGGACATCGAAGCTCGCTTGCGAAAGGTCGCGGCGGAGCTGGGCGTCGAGGTGGAGTTCACGCAGCGAAACGGCGAGGGGGAGCTGATCGACTGCATCCAGTCGCTGCGCGGCAAGGCGCAGGGAGCGCTCATCAACGCCGGGGCGTACTCCCACACGAGCTTGGCCATTCGCGACGCATTCTCCGCGGTGAAGGTCCCGTTCGTCGAGGTCCACCTGTCGAACATCTTCGCTCGCGAGCCCGAGCGACGTCACACCGCCTTGGCGAGTGGTGCCTTGGGAGTGCTCTGTGGCTTCGGCCCTATCGGCTACGAGCTCGCGCTCCGCGGCCTCGTCGCCCGCCTGTCGGCGCGTGCCTGATCCGCGGCCGCGGCGACGCGCGTCGCTGACGGAGCTCCTGCGCGCGGCGAACCTCGACGCGTTGCTCCTCACCGGACCGGCGAATATCCAGTACATCACCGGCTTCACCGGCTCGAACGCCCTGGTGCTGGTGACGCCTCACGAGACGTTTCTCATCACCGACTTCCGGTACGCCACGCAGGTGCGCGACGAGGTGGAGGAGGCGGTGGTCGTCGCAATCGAGCCACAGAGCTTGTGGGCGGCCCTCTGGCGAATCCTCCCGGAGCGGCATGTCGGGCGCGTCGGCTTCGAGTCCGGGCAGCTCCTCCATCGCGACTTCGAGCGGCTCCTTCAGGGCGGATCTCAATGGGAGTGGCGGCCGACGCTCGATCTCGTGGAGAGCTTGCGCGAGAGAAAGGACGCCGAGGAGATCGCGAGCATCGCGCGCGCGGCGGATGTGGCGACCCACGCGCTCGAGGCGACGGTGAGCCGTGTGCGCGCGGGAATGACGGAGCTGGAGATCGCGGGGCTCCTCGAGCAGGCGCTCCGGTCCTATGGCTCCCAGGGCTTCCCCTTCGAGACGATTGTCGCGAGCGGCCCGCGCGCTGCCCTTCCGCATGCGCGGGCAGGGACGCGGAGGGTCGAGAAGGGAGAATTCCTGCTCGTGGACTTCGGCGCGATCGTCGACGGCTACTGCGCCGACATCACGCGTACCTTCGTCGTCGGGCGGGCCAGCGAGGAGCAGCGGCGCGTCTACGACATCGTGCGCGCTGCCAACGAGCAGGCGGCGGAACGCGTCCGACCCGGGATGAAGGGGCGGGATGCCGACGCCGTCGCCCGGAGCTACATTGAGGACCTCGGCTTTGGCGAGGCTTTCGGGCACGGGCTCGGGCATGGCATCGGGCTCGAGGTGCATGAAGCGCCCCGTCTCGCCCGCACCTCCGAGACCGAGCTTCCCGAAGGCGCCGTCGTGACAATCGAACCGGGGATCTACCGCGCCGGGTGGGGTGGCGTGCGCATCGAGGACGACGTGGTCCTGCAGCGTTCAGGGCCGCGCGTGCTGACCAACTTTCCGCGGGAGCTGATGGAGATCGGGTAAGTCCTGGACGCGACATCACGCACACAGGTCTATGATCGACTTACGCTACGTGAAGAAGCTGGTCGAGCTCCTGGACGGATCGTCGGTGGATTCGATCGAGATTTCCTCCGACAAGGGGATGAAGATCCGGATCTCCAAGACGCCACAGCAGCGCGGCGCCGTGCCCGTGGCGTCCCAGCTGTCGATTCCGGCCCTTATCCCCACTCCGGTGACCCCGCAGCACCTTTCGCAGTCGGAAGGAATGACGGCTGGCGCGGATACCGACTCCGCCACCCGTTCCGAGCCTTCCAAGGCGAAGCTTCTCGAGGTGAAGTCCCCGATGGTAGGGACCTTTTACCGTGCCCCCGAACCGGGTGCGGCCCCGTACATCGCCGAAGGATCGCGCATTGAGAAGGGACAGGTGCTCTGCATCATCGAAGCAATGAAGATCATGAACGAGATCGAGTCCGAGTACGCCGGCGTCGTTCGCGAGGTTCTCGTCGCGGATGCCCACCCGGTGGAGTACGGGCAGGTCCTCTTCCGGGTCGACCCGAATGGCTAACACCTCCGCCGCACGATCCTCCCCCAAGACACCCGCGCCTCCCAAGGTCATTCCGTCGCAGGTGGATGTGCCGCCCCCGGCCACGCCGGCGGCGTTCAACTTCAAGGCCGTCCTGCAGCGGATGATCCAACAGAACGCCTCCGACCTTCACCTCAAGGTGGGGCGGCCGCCCGTGCTCCGCGTGAACGGCGATCTCTCCTCTCTCGACCTTCCGCCGCTTCGCCCCGAGGACCTGAAGGCGCTGGCGGAGCAGATCATGACGCCGCGTCAGGTGAAGGAGTTCGCCGAGAACAAGGAGGCGGACTTCGCCATCGGCGTCCCTGGTATCGGCCGATTCCGCGTCAACGTCTATCAGCAGCGCGGCACGATCGCCTACGCCCTCCGCGCCGTCCCTTACCAGGTGAAGACGGTACAGGAGCTGAACCTCCCCCAGGTGGTCGAAGAGATCGCCATGCGGCCCCGCGGTCTCGTGCTCGTCACCGGCGTGACCGGCTCCGGGAAATCGACCGCGTTGGCGGCGATGCTGCAGCACATCAATGAGAAGCGGCACGCGAATGTCATCACGATCGAAGACCCGATCGAGTTCCTTCACCGCGATATCAATTCGAGCATCAATCAGCGCGAGGTCGGTGCCGATACCGGGAGCTTCTCGATCGCGCTCCGCCGCGTGCTGCGTCAGGATCCCGACGTCATTCTGATCGGTGAGATTCGCGACCTGGAAACGCTCGAGGTCGCCCTCAAGGCTGCCGACACCGGCCATCTGGTCTTCTCCACGCTCCACACGACCGACGCGACGCAGACGATCAACCGCGTGATGTCCTTCTATGCGCCTCACCAGCAGAATGAAGTCCGGTTCACCCTGGCGAGCGCTCTAGCGGCGGTCATCTCCCTGCGTCTCGTCCCGCGCTGCGACAAGGCGGGACGCGTGCCGGCGGTGGAGATCCTGGTCAATACCGCCGCCGTGCGCGAGCAGATCCGGGACATGTCCAAGTCGCTGAACATCCCCGACCTGATCAAGGAGGGGACGATCCAGTACGGCATGCAGAGCTTCGACCAATCGCTGATGGGCTGGTATTCGCGGCGTACCATCACGTACGAGAACGCTATGTTCTTCGCGACCAACCCGAGCGAGTTCGCGTTGCGTGTGCAGGGCGTGGAGGGTACAGGCGACACGTCATGGGATGACTTCCAGCGCGATCCCAGTGGTTGACACCCGCCGCCGGGCTGGGCGGCGCGCGGCCTGACGCCGCGCATGTTCCAAAAGGTGTTGATAGCCAACCGCGGCGAGATCGCCCTGCGGGTGATCCGTGCGTGTCGGGAGCTCGGTGTTCAGACGGTCGCCGTCTACTCTGAGGCGGACCGTGAGTCCCTTCACGTGCGCTTCGCCGATGACGACGTCTGCATCGGCCCGCCGCCGGCGCGCGACTCCTATCTGCGCATCCCGCGCCTGATCGCCGCCGCCGAGATCACCGGCGCCGACGCGATCCACCCCGGCTACGGGTTCCTCGCCGAGAACGCCGAGTTCGCGGAGACCTGCGCCGCCTCCAACATCACCTTCATCGGCCCGACCCCGGAGCAGATCCGGGTGATGGGCGACAAAGCGGCGGCTCGCCGGACGATGGTCGACGCCGGGATTCCGGTGGTTCCGGGGAGCCCCGGTCCCGTGGACGACCCGGATGAAGCGATGACGGTCGCCGAGGAGATCGGATTCCCGGTGATCATCAAGGCGGCCGCCGGTGGGGGCGGGAAGGGAATGCGCGTGGCGAGCGAGGCCGACGACTTCTCGCGCGCCTTCCAGCTCGCTCGATCGGAGGCGCTCGCCGCCTTCGGGAACGGCGAGGTGTACGTCGAGAAGTATCTCGCCAGGCCGCGGCACATCGAGTTCCAGATTCTGGGCGATACCAAAGGCCACGTGATTCACCTTGGGGAGCGCGATTGCTCTGTCCAGCGCCGGCACCAGAAGCTCATCGAGGAGGCCCCCAGCCCGGCGATGACCCCCGCCCTGCGGAAGCAGATGGGTGATGTCGCTGTGACGGGCGCCAAGGCGATCGATTACGTCGGCGCGGGGACGATCGAGATGCTTCTCGATCAGGACGGCTCCTTCTACTTCATGGAGATGAACACGCGCATTCAGGTGGAGCACCCGGTGACGGAGATGCTCACGGGCATCGACCTAGTGAAGGAGCAGATCCGGGTCGCCGCCGGCGCTCCGCTGTCGGTGAAGGAGCTCCCTCCGCTTCGCGGCCACGTCATCGAGGTGCGCATCAACGCCGAAGACCCGGCCCATAACTTCCAGCCATCCCCCGGCCGGATCGAGGTCTTCCACCCTCCCGGGGGCCCCGGAGTGCGCCTCGACACGCACATCTACTCCGGCTACACGGTGCCCCCCTACTATGATTCACTCCTGGCGAAGGTCATCTGCCAGGGGCGCGATCGCGAAGAGGCGATCGCACGGATGCGCATCGCGCTCGATAGTTTTATCGTGGAAGGTGTGACGACGACGATCCCCTTCCTCGGCCGCGTGATGCAGAACCCGCGCTTCAAGGCGGGGGACGTCGACACCAAGTTCCTGGAGCGTGAAAGCGATCTGATGCGGGAGCAGTAGATGCGCATCGATGTGCTGCTGGGCCCGGAGGCGGTGACGCCGGCCCCGGTGGCCGGACGGGCGGTTGCGGTCATCGACGTTCTCCGGGCCTCCGTCACCATCGCGGCGGCGCTCGCCCATGGCGCTCGGTCCATCGTGCCGCTCGCGAGTCTGGAGGATGTTCGCGAGCGCGCCAAGAACTTCGACCGCTCCGAAGTCTGCCTGGCGGGGGAGCGTGCCATGCACCCGGTGCCTGGCTTCGACCTCGGCAACTCGCCGAAGGATTTCACTCGTGAGGCAGTCGATGGCAAGACGGTGCTTCTGAGCACGACCAACGGCACGCAGGCGCTGGTACGGATCCGCGGGGCCCGCGAAGTGGTCGTCGCCTCGTACGTGAACCTCAGCGCCGTCGCCGCGGTCCTGGCGCGTGCCGCGGGCGAGGGGACCGACATCACGCTCGTCTGCGCCGGACGCGACGGTCAGGTGTCCCTCGAGGATTCGGCGTGCGCTGGTCGCTATGTGCGCCGGCTCCTGGCGATGGTGCCGGCGATCGAGCTGGGCGACGGAGCCGTGGCCTGCTCGATGCTCGACCAGCGGTACGACGGGCAGCTCGATCGCCTCTTCGCGGAGTCCGAGCACGGGCGGGCGCTGGCCGCCGCCGGGTATACCGCCGACCTCGAGGTGTGCCGCGCCGTCGACTCCATCCCGGTGGTCCCGGTCTTCGCCGACAGTCGAGTGACGCTCGCCGAGGCGGCGACGGGGAGGGCGGTGCGGTGACGGGCATCGATCGCGCCGTCGTCCGCCGCGAGCTCACCGGTGTCGCGCTCGTGATCCTGGCGCTCTTCCTGGCGGCCGCGCTGGCAGCCGGTGGTGGGGAGGCGGCGGCCAGCTGCTGGCACGCGCACGCGGCGATGGGGCCGGTCGGCGCCTGCACACGCCGTGGACTTCTCCTCCTCCTCGGCTGGCCGGCCGCGGTCATCGTCCCCCTGATCCCGTTGGTCCACGCCCTGCGCCTCTTTGGGCGCCTGCGATCCGACACCGATCGCTCCTGGCTGCTCTTCCTCATCGGGCTCGTCGTGCTCGTTCCGGCGGCGATGGGCCTGGCGATGCGTGCGGGAACGGTCGGGAGCGGACTGGTGCTCACCGAGGTGAGCGCGCTCGCCGGCATCTGGGGCGACGTCGCCTCGTCGTATCTCGATCAGTGGCTCGCCTGGGGAGCGTGGCTGGCGGTGGCTCTCCTCTTCTCGGCGCTCACCGTGGCGACGCTGGCGTGGAACCCCATTCGCGTCTTCCTCGGCCCGGCTCACCGGGCGGCGGTCGTCGCCCCGATGGCGGTCGACCCTGCAGAGGCGGCGGGGACGACGCCGAGGCGCCGGCGACGTCAGGCTGCGGCTGACGAGACGACGGTGGACATCCCGAAAGAGCCGGCGCCGGCGGACATGCCCCAGATCGATCCCTCTCTGATGCGTGACGAGGCTGAGGAGCTGATGGAGCCTGACGCGCCACGGGAGCGGCGTCGCAAGAAGAGCCGTGGTGACATCATGACGGAGCACGATGAGGCGATCGCCGCCGCCATCGGCGCGTCGGCGACATCGGATCCGGCGGACGAGGAGCTCCCGGTGCCCGAGCTCTTGACGATGCCCCCTGAGCCGGCGGCGGATCTGAGCAAGAAGGAGCTCGACGCCATGGGGCTCAAGCTCAAGGACGCGCTGCGCACGTTCCGCGTCGAGGCCGAGATCGTCGGGCGCACGACCGGCCCGGTCGTGACCCAGTTCGAAGTGGAGCCTGCGCCGGGGGTGAAAGTGCGCCAGATCGCCAATCTGGCGAATGACCTCGCCCTCGCCATGCGCGCCGCCAGCATCAGGATCGTGGCGCCGATTCCGGGGCGGGGTGCGGTCGGCGTCGAGGTGCCCAACCCACAGGCCGAGATCGTCCCCTTTCGAGAGCTCATCGAGGCGAAGGAATGGGGAGCCCGCGCCGCCCTTCCCATCGCGTTAGGCAAGGACCTCGAGGGGAGGCCCGTGGTGGCCGACTTGGCGAAGATGCCCCACCTCCTCATCGCCGGCGCCACCGGATCGGGCAAATCGGTGTGCATCAACACCATCATCACGAGCCTGATCTATCGTCACACGCCGCGCACGCTGCGACTGCTGCTCGTCGATCCCAAGATGGTGGAGCTCTCCGTCTACAACACGCTCCCGCACTTGCGGCACAAGGTCGTCACCGACAACCGCGACGCGGCGGCGGTGCTCAAGTGGGCCGTGCTCGAGATGCAGGAGCGCTACGAGCTCTTCGCCGTGAACGGCTGCCGCAACATCCAGGACTTCAATCGCCGCGCCCAGGCCGGCACCCAGCTCCAGCTTCCGTTGCGCGACGATGTCGCGTTCGAGGAGCGAACGTATCGCGGCGGTGTTCTCCCTTACATCGTGGTCGTGATCGATGAGCTGGCCGACCTGATGATGACCGTGCAGGGGGAGATCGAAACGCCGCTCGCGATGCTCGCCCAGAAGGCGCGGGCGATCGGGATTCACCTGATCCTCGCGACGCAGCGTCCGAGCGTGAACGTCATCACGGGGCTGATCAAGGCGAACTTTTCGAGCCGGATCGCCTTCCGGGTCGCCTCTCAGGTCGACAGCCGCACGATCATCGACGGCATCGGCGCGGAAGCGCTGCTCGGGAATGGTGACATGCTCTTCATCCCACCGGGCAAGTCGGAGCCGGCGCGGCTGCAGGGCGCCTTCATCACGAGCGAGGACACCGAGCGCCTGATGAAGTGGTATGACGAGCGCCGCGAGGCGCGCCAGCATGTACTCGCTGACCAGGGCCTCCGGACGGAAGAGGCGCGGGACGCCGAAGTCGACATTCTCGAAAAGGTGCGCGAACACGAGGCCCTGGCGGCCGACAAGGGTGGGGAGGAGCCGTCGGAGCCGGGGGAGCGCGACCGTCTCTTCCGCGAGGCGGCCGAGGTGGTCATCCAACACCAACTCGGGTCGACGTCCCTCCTCCAGAGGCGGCTGAAGATCGGATATGGCCGCGCCGCACGTATCATAGATCAGCTCGAGGACGCGGGAGTTCTCGGACCCCCCGATGGCTCGAAGGCCCGCGAGGTGCGGGTGGGCCTCGAGCAGCTCGATCGGATCTGCAGCCCGCACGCGCAATAAGGCCCAACCCCAACAGGCTGAAGAAAACATGCACGGGCATTTCGGCCGGCTCCTCGCCGGCATGTCGTTGATTCTTCCACTGACCCTCGCCGCCCAGCACGCCCCTGCGGCGTCACTCCTTCCCGTCGCGGGTGGGGGGAGAGCGCAGCTTACGCCGGGGAAGTGGCTGTACAGCGTGCAGATGCGCAGCGGTGGCACGGCCAATCAACTCGGCCACCGCACGCTGGAGGTCGTATCGAGCGCCTATGACGGCGCCCCGGCGTGGCTCGTGGTCGACTCCCGGGAGACGCGGACCTTTTCCCTCGCCGAATCGCTGTACGTGGCCAAGTCGGATCTCGCGCCACAGCACCGCATCGCGCACTCGGCCGAGGACGATGTCGTGGCCCACTACACCCGGGACAGCATCGTCACCACCTTCGCCGGACAGTCGGGAGTGAAGCGGGTCGCGTTGCCTAACGAGCCATCGCTCGTCGCCAGCCTCGCCTTTCTCGAGCCGTTGATGCAGATAGAGCCGCTGGCGGAGGGATGGCACGCGACCGCCCCGATTGTCTTTGTCGGCCCCGTCGAGCATGGGCGCACGCTGCTCGACCTGAGCGTGGTCGGGTCGGACGCGACCCTCATCCCCGACGGCCAGTTCGACGCCTGGGTGGTGAGCGTCAAGGTCGGCGACAGCGAAGAGAAGCTCTGGGTCCGGAAGAGCGACCGGGTCGTGATCAAGCAGTCGGTGCCGGTGCACGGGATGCCGGACGCCTCGTTGGAGCTGGTGCTGACTCTGCACGGAGTGCGGTCGTAGGCCCGATCTCGCCGCACGGGCGTTGCGGAGAAAGGGGGAAGGGCGCAGGCAATCGATGGTGCGGCGGGCCGCCTAGCCGATAGCTTCCCGCTCATGTCGATGGACACGCAGCGCCTCGGCGTCGCCGGGGAGCGGGTGGCGGAGCGCTGGCTCGTGGAGAGGGGGTGGGTCACGCTCGATCGCCGCTTCCGGTCCGGTCATCGGGACATCGATCTCGTGATGGAGCGCTCCGGCACGGTCGCGTTCGTCGAGGTGAAAACGCGGCGGGGGGCCGACTTCGGCGGGCCGGTGGGGGCCGTCGACTGGCGCAAGCAGCGGGAGCTCGTGCGCTCGGCGTTCGTCTGGGTGGATCGGCACGGGCGACCGCGTACCAGCTATCGATTTGATATCGTCGGCGTGCTCCTCGCCGGCGGCCGGGCGAGAATCCGGCACGTCGAGAACGCCTTCAGACTCCCGTTCGGTGCACGTTGACTTGTTGGGGGCTCCTTCGTATTTTCTTCGGTCACCGGGGCCGGGCTGGAACCAGGGGGTAGATTTAGGCTCGAGGCCAGGTTCTCCCGACACACACACCATCCTTCACCTGCGAGCGAGCTATGGCGGTGTCCACCGTGCAGGATGACAAGAAGAAGGCCCTGAATCTGGCCATCGCGCAGATCGAGAAGACCTGCGGCAAGGGCTCCATCATGCGTATGGGTGCGGATGCGGAGCGCGTGCGCGTCGAGGCGATCCCTACCGGGGCGATCAATCTGGACGCTGCCATCGGGATCGGAGGGATCCCGCGCGGGCGCATTAGCGAGGTCTATGGCCCGGAGTCGAGCGGCAAGACCACGCTCTGCCTCCACGTCGTCGCCAACGCGCAGCGCTCGGGCGGCGTCGCCGCATACATCGACGCCGAGCACGCGCTCGACACGGACTACGCGGCCAAGCTGGGCGTGGATGTGGAGAGCCTTCTCGTGTCCCAGCCGGACACCGGCGAGCAGGCCCTCGAGATCTGCGAAATACTCGTCCGGTCGGGCGCCGTAGACATCGTAGTGGTGGATTCTGTCGCCGCGCTGGTACCCAAGGCGGAGATCGAAGGGGAGATGGGCGACTCGCACGTCGGGCTCCAGGCTCGACTCATGAGTCAGGCGCTGCGGAAGCTCACCGGCGCCATTGCACGCTCCAAGACAGCCGTGGTCTTCATCAATCAGCTGCGCGAGAAGATCGGCGTGATGTTCGGGAACCCGGAGACCACCACCGGAGGGAAGGCCCTCAAGTTCTACGCGTCGGTCCGGCTCGATATTCGCCGCATCGGTCCGGTGAAGGAGAAGGAAGAGGTGATCGGGTCGCACGTCCGCGTCAAAGTGGTGAAGAACAAGGTGGCGCCGCCGTTCAAGCAAGCCGAGTTCGACATCATGTACACGGAGGGGATCAGCCACACGTCCCTGCTCGTGGACATCGGCGCCGAGGCCGGGATCATCGAGAAGTCCGGGGCGTGGTACAGCTATGGCGGGCAGCGGATCGGGCAGGGACGGGAGAACGCCAAGATGTACCTCAAGGACAATCCGGCCCTTCAGTCGGAAATCGAGGAGAAGGTGAAGGGAATCCTCGGTATCCGCCTCGTCACCACCACCGACACCGAGGCCGAGGAGTAGGCCGATCGCTCCGGTCCGCCGTCCGCGCCTGACTCCGCGGGCAGCCTAAGCCGAGGCACCGGCGTCTCGTTTGCCATGCGACGAGTGACCGGGATCGCTACCAACGCGCACCGACAGGGACGCTTCGACATCCAGGTCGACGGACAGACCGTCGCCACCCTCTCGCTCGAGACGGTCGAGCGGTTGAACCTGTCGATCGGGAGTCAGTGGAGTGGTGAGACCGCCGAGAGCGCGATGCGTGAGGCAGCCGCCACCGCAACGTACGATCGCGCCCTCGACACACTCGCCCGCCGCGCCCGGTCCACGGGTGAGCTGGCCTACCTCCTGGTGCGGCGGGGCGAGCCTTCCGAACACGTACAGGCAGCCATCGAGCGCCTGACGACTCTGGGGCTGCTCGACGATACGGCGTACGCGGTCGGGGTGGTGCGCTCGAAGATCGCCGGCGCCGCCTTTTCGCTGCGCCGCGTGCGAACGGAATTGACGCGCCGGCGCGTGGCCCGCGACGTCGCCGATAAAGCAATCTCCATGGTGGCCGCGGAAGAGGGTCCCCGAGTACGCGACGCCCTCGACCGGCTCACGAGTCGGAAGGCGCGGTCGCTCGCGTCACTCTCCCCCGATGTCCAACGGCGACGTCTCTGGGCGCACTTGGCACGGCGCGGCTACGACGTCGATGAGATTCGCGCTGCCGTGGAGCGGCTCGCGAGACAGAGCGAGGGCGACGCGCCCGAGACGAGCGACTGACGGGCTCCAGCGGCGCGCGATTGGTCGCGCCCCCCTCTGTTCCGAGTATATTCCGCTCGTATGCGCGCCGCCGACATCCGCCAGCGTTTTCTCTCGTACTTCGAACGTCAGGGACACGCCGTTCGACCCAGCTCGTCGCTCGTTCCGGCTGACGATCCCACGCTCCTGTTCACCAACGCCGGGATGGTGCAATTCAAGAAGATTTTTCTCGGCCAGGAGTCTCCGAGCTTCGGCCGCCGCGCGACCACGGCGCAGAAGTGCGTTCGCGCCGGCGGGAAGCACAACGATCTCGAGCAGGTCGGGCATACCGCCCGGCACCACACCTTTTTCGAGATGCTCGGCAACTTCTCTTTCGGCGACTATTTCAAGCGCGATGCCATTCGATACGCCTGGGAGTGGGTGACGGGCGAGCTGGGGATCGATCCGGGTCACATCCGGGTTACGGTCTACCAGTCGGATGACGAGGCGCGCACTCTTTGGCGCGACGTCGCCGGCCTCTCCGATTCCCGCATCTACGGACTAGGCGAGGCGGACAACTTCTGGCAGATGGCCGACACGGGCCCATGCGGCCCATGCACCGAGATCTACGTCGACCTCGCCCACCTGGCGAAGGACTGGCGCGTCCCGCCGGGCGCGCGTGGCGAATGGACGGAGGTCGGTCGCCGGGAGTTCTCGCAGGAGGCCTTCGTCGAAGGCGCTGAGGCGGGTCGCTTCCTCGAGATCTGGAACCTCGTCTTCATGCAATTCGACCGTCAGGCGGGCGGCGCCCTCGTGCCGCTCCCCAAGCCATCGGTCGACACCGGTGCGGGACTCGAGCGGATCGCCGCCGTCATGCAGGGGGAGACGAATAACTATCACACGGAGCTCTTTACGCCACTCATCGACACCGTCTCCGAGCTGGTCGGGATTCCGTATTGGGGACGCGAGAGCGATGAGGTCAAGCCTCGGGGAACGCTGGCGCACGGCAAACCTATTTCGAATCCGATCGATCCGGCTTCGTACCGCGTGCTCGCCGATCATGCGCGCGCCGTGGCTTTTCTCGTTGCCGATGGCGTCTTTCCGTCCAACGAGGGACGCGGCTACGTCCTGCGCCGGATCTTGCGGCGGGCGGTGAGGCACGCCTGGCTTCTGGGGCGGACGGAACCGACGCTCAAGTTTGTCGTGCGGAAGGTGATCGAGACGATGGGCGACGTCTATCCGGAGCTCCGTCAGCGCTCGGTGCTGATCACCGAGACGACGCAGATGGAGGAGGAACGGTTCCTCGACACGATCGGCGCAGGTCTGGCGCGATTCGACCAGCTCGCCCCGGCGATGTCGACGCAGGGCTCGAGCACGTTGCGGGGGACCGTGTCCGGTGATGACGCCTTCCGCCTCTACGACACATACGGCTTCCCGATCGACCTGACCGAGCTGATGGCGCGGGAGCGCGGCTACTCGGTGGACATCCCCGGCTTCGAGCGCGCCCTGGCGCAGCAGCGGGAGCAGTCGCGCGAAGAGCGGCGGTCGCGCGACATCGGGATGGCGGCCGACGAGCTGGCCGACACCACGCGATGGGAGCACGCGGGCGCGCCCGCCTCGTCAGGCGGAGAGGCGGGACTGCCGGCGACCTCGTTCGTCGGATACGACACCGTGGACATCGAGAGCCAGGTTGTCGCCGTCCGTCACTTGAGCGGCCATCGATTGGCGGTCGTCCTGCGCGAGACGCCGTTCTACGTCGAGTCGGGTGGCCAGATCTCCGATACCGGCGAGATCGTCGGCGAGGGGTGGCGGGTGGACGTCGACGAAGTAAAGAAGATCGCAGGCCGTACGGCGGCGATCGGAAAGCTCACCGGCGACTTCCGCTTCGGACCGGTGGTGGCGCGCGTCCCCACCGATCGGCGTCGCGACACGGAGCGCAATCACACGGCAACGCACCTTCTCCACGCCGCGTTGCGCGCGGTGCTCGGCGAGCACGTCCACCAGGCGGGATCTCTGGTGGCGCCGGATCGACTGCGCTTCGACTTCACCCACCACGGGCCGCTCAAGCCTGCGCAGCTGGCTTCGATCGAGGAGTGGGTGAATCGCGGCATCTGGGCGGACATCGATCTCGTCTTCGAGCAGAAGCCGTACAAGGAGGCCGTCGCGAGCGGCGCCATGGCGCTCTTCGGCGAGAAATACGGCGACGTCGTGCGGGTGGTGTCGATTCCCGGCTTCTCGATGGAACTCTGCGGCGGCACGCATGCGCGCAACACCGGACAGATCGCGCTCTTCAAGATCGTCGGAGAGACAGGCGTGGCGGCCGGCGTGCGGCGGATCGAAGCGGTGACGGGGCCGCGCGCGTACGAGCTGGTGCGCGAGGAGGAGGAGCATCTCCGGAAACTGGCCGATCTCATGCGGGTGCCGTCGGCCGGCATCGTCGCCCGGGTCGAGGCGTTGGTGGAGGAGAGGAAGGGGCTTCAGCGTCGACTGGACGAGGCGCTCCGCGGCGGCGGGAATCAAGTGCAGTCTCTCATCGCCGGAGGCGAACGTGTGAATGGCGCGGTCATCGTCGCGTCGACGGTCACGGCGCTCGACGTCAAGGAGCTGCAGTCGCTCGGTGATGCCCTGCGCGATCAGCTCGGATCGGGCGTCGGGGTCATCGCGTCGTCGTTCGCCGACGGAAAGAATGCGCTCCTGGTGGTGGTGACCGATGACCTTCGGGAGCGGGGCCTTCGCGCCGACGCGCTGATCAAGGAGATCGCCGCAGCGGCCGGGGGGAAGGGAGGTGGGAAGGCGCACATGGCGCAGGCGGGGATCCCGGACGCGGCGCGCATCGCCGACGCTCTCGAGAAGGCTCCCGTCGTCGTGCGGGCCGCGCTCGGTGCCGCGGCGTGACGATCGATCGGTGGTTGAGAGAGCGATCATCGGGCGTGCCGGCCGCGCTCGATGCACGGGTGCGTGAAGCCCTGGCTGGGGCGTTGGACGAGAATGAGGATCGAGCGTCCGGCCACTTCCTCGACGCCGCGACCGCGCTGCTAGCGGAGATCGCGGCCGATCCCGGGCGGCGCGCTCGGGCGCTCGATCTCCTCACGGTCGACGCCCTCGTGACCTACGCCTTCGAGGCCGCCGTGGACTCGCCTGACGAGCTCGATGTCCCGGCCAACGAGGCCATGCGTCGACTGGCCGCGCTCGCGGCAGGTCCGGGATGAGCATCCTCGCCAGGCTCAAGGAGCGAGCGGGGCTCGCAGTGCTCGTCGACCCGGCGCGCCTCGCACTTCGTCAGGCAGAGGAGCTGGCGCGTCGCGCGGCGGGGGAGGGAGTGGCGGCGCTCCTGCTGGGCAACAGCTTCGGACCAATGGATGAGGAGGGTGTGGTGGCCCGGGCCTTGCGGCGCCACGCGCCCGCAGTCCCGCTTCTCCAATTTCCCGCGAGCGCCGCCCAGCTCAGCCCAGAGGTGGATGCGATCCTCCTCCTCACGCTCGTCTCCGGCCGCAACCCCCAATACCTGATCGAGGAGCACGTGCGCGCCGTCCCATTCTTCGCTCGCAATCCAGGAGTCGAGGCGGTGAGCACGGCGTACTGTCTCGTCGACGGGGGCCGTGTCACCTCCGTCGAGTCGGTGAGCCAGACGCGCCCACTACCGGCCGACCGCCCCGAGCTCCTTTACGCGCACCTTCGCGCCGCGGCGCTGATCGGGATGCGCGCGGCCTATGTCGACGCGGGGAGCGGCGCCGCCCGCGCCGTGGCCCCCGAGCTCGTGCGGGCCGCTCGTGAGGCGTGCCCCGACGTGCTCTTCGTGGGCGGAGGAATCCGCACCGCCGACGGTGTTCGTGCCGCTCGTGAGGCCGGCGCCGACATCGTCGTCGTCGGCACGCTGCTCGAGCGCTCGGGCGCGCCGAGTGTGCGGTCCCTGGCTCTGGCGGCGCGCGCGTGATCGACATTCACACTCACCTCCTCCCCGGGGTCGACGACGGATCGCCCTCGGTGAAGGTGAGCGTACCGGTGCTCGAGCGATTCGGCCGCGAGGGGGTGGAGGTGGTCGTGTGCACGCCGCACCTCAACGCCTCGGAGGTCCGGCGCGCCCCAGTCGCGCGGTACCGCTCGATACTCGATGAGCTTCGCCTGAATGCGCCTGCCTGCCCCCGAGTCGTTCTCGGCTGGGAGATCATGCTCGACGTTCCGGGCGCCGACCTCCGGAATCCCGACGTGCATCTGGATGGGTCGACCGCCGCGCTCGTGGAGTTCCATCGGATGAACGTGCCGCCGGCGGCGGTGTACGAGCTCGACCGTATTCGCGTCAGCGGAGTCGTCCCGGTGCTCGCCCATCCCGAGCGCTACTTCGGATGCACCGTCGATCAGGTCGCGCAATGGCGCAGCGTGGGGGTGGTGATCCAGACCGACGCCATCATGCTCTTCGGAAACTCGCCGCCGTCGAAGTTCGCGCGCGTGTTGTTGCAGCACGGGCTCGTGGACTGTCTCGCCAGTGACAACCACGGCGACCACCGCAACCTCCGCGCAGCGAGGGATTGGCTCGTCCAGATCGGCGCCCGAGAGCAGGCGCAGCTTCTCACGCGCACCAACGCCGAGCGACTGCTGATGAACGAGCCACCGCTCCCGGTCGCTCCCATTCCGGTGGCCGATGCAGGACTGCTCGGCAAGTTGCGCGAGCGCCTCTTCGGTCGGCGATGAGTCGCCCGCTCACCGAGGCGCTGAAAGAGCTGGCCGCCGCTGCCAGCGAGGCGGCGCAGAGCCTGGGTCGAGACATCGATCGAGCGGCCGAGCTCGTGGGGCGAACGCTGCGCGATGGCGGTACCCTCTTCTTCTGCGGAAACGGCGGCAGCGCCGCCGACGCGCAGCACATGGCCACCGAGTACGTGGTGCGCTACCGCCGCGACCGTGCCGCCTATCGAGCGGTGGCGCTCACCACCGACACGTCGCTCCTGACCGCTGCCGGCAACGACTACGGCTTCGAGCACGTCTTCGCGCGTCAGGTGGAGGCCCTGGCGCGCCCCGGCGACCTCCTGATCATCCACTCGACCAGCGGCAACTCGCCCAACGTACTGCGGGCGGCGGAAGCGGCGCGGGCCCAGGGGGTGGCGGTGCTCGCCTTCACGGCCGGCGATGGCGGGCGGCTGCGAGCGCTGGCTACCCTTGCCGTCGTCGTTCCGACCAGTCGCACCGATCGAGCGCAGGAGCTGCACCTCTGCATCGAGCACGCGATCTGCGATCTGGTCGAGGGCGATCTGAGCACGCGGAAGGGGCGCCCGGAGTGATCTCCCTTCGCGGAAAGCGGGCGCTGGTGACCGGTGGGTCGCGTGGCATCGGCGCCGCGACCGCGCTCCTCCTGGCGGAGTGCGGCGCCGACGTCGGCATCGGCTATCGGTCGCGTGAGGTGGAGGCGTCGGCGGTGGTGAAGCAAATGGCGGGTCGGGGCGTGCGGGCCTTCGCCCAAGCCGCCGATGTCGGCACGCGCGAAGGCTCCGATCAGCTCTTCGCCCGCGTCCAGCGCGAGTTCGGTGGCCTCGACCTCTTCGTCGGGAACGCGGGCATCTGGCCCGCCGACGATGTGCCGGTGACCGAGCTCGATGACGCGCGTTGGCATCGTACACTCGTCGAGAACGTCGACTCGATGTTCTTCACCACGCGGGCGGCCGCGCGCCTCATGGGCGCGGGGAGTCGCATCGTCCTCATCTCGAGCACCGCGGCGCAGCGTGGCGAGTCGTATCACGCCGACTACGCCGCTTCGAAGGGGGCGATGCTGGCGTTCGTGAAGTCGCTGGCGATCGAGCTGGCGCCGCGTGACATCACCGTCAACAGTGTCGCGCCCGGCTGGGTCGACACCGAGATGTGCGCGCTGCCGTTCGCCGACGGCGGACGCGAACGCATCGCCTCCGGGATCCCCATCGGCCGCGTCGCGACGGCGCAGGACATCGCCGGCCCCGTCGTCTTTCTCTGCTCGGACCACGCGCGCCACATCACCGGGGAGGTGCTCAACGTGAACGGCGGGAGCGTATTGTGCGGCTGACCGGCCGTCGTGAGCGCGGGCCGGAGCGGTGACGGTCCCGATTCTCTTCACCGGCGGCACGATCTCGATGCGCCACGACGCGACGACTGGAGGCGCCGTTCCGGCGCTCTCGGGGGCGGAGATCGTCGCCGCCACTCGAGGGATCGAGCAGATCGCGCAGATCGAGGTCGAGGACTGGGGCGCCTTTCCCGGCCCCCACATGACCCTCGAACGCATGTGGGCGCTCCGCAATCGGATCGCCGAGCAGCTCGGCCGCCGGGAGGTGCAGGGTGTCGTGGTGACGCACGGCACCGACTCGATGGAGGAATCGGCGTATCTCGTCGCGCGGTCGGTGGCCGCCGATAAGCCGGTGGTCTTCACCGGGGCGATGCGCACGGCGAGCGATCTGGGCTGGGACGGGCCGGCCAATCTCCTCGACTCGGTACGGGTGGCGATCTGCCGCGAAGCGCGCGGCTACGGGGCGATGGTCGTCATGTCCGGCCGGGTCTTCGCCGGCCTCGATGTCACGAAGGCGCACACTCAACTTCTCGATGCCTTCGAGAGCCCCGGGCTCGGCCCGGTCGCCGTCCTCGATGATGGCGCCGTCATCGTCAGGCGGGCGTTGCCTCCGGCGCCCCCTGTGCTGGCCCCCGCCGCGCCGGCGCTCCCGGTGGACATCGTCTGGGCGTGGGCGGGCGCGGACGCCCGGCTCCTCGATGCGTCGCGCCAGCAGGCGTTAGGCGCGGTCGTGGCCGGGATGGGGCGTGGCAATGTGCCGCCGGCCATGGTGCCCGGCATCGAGCGATGGGTGCGCGAGGGGAAGCCGGTGGTCATCACCTCGCGGGCCCAGCGCGGACGCGTCGGTGAGACCTACGGATACCTCGGTGGCGCCCGACGACTTCGCGAGATGGGTGCGATCCTCGGCGGTGGGCGGCGGCCGCAACAGGCGCGCATCGATCTCATCCTCGCGCTCGGCTGCGGCTTCTCGGGCGATGAATTGAGAGCGGTCTTCGCCTCGTGAGGCGAGGGTGAGCAGCCGATCGGGAGCGCGGAATCCCCTGAAGCCGCCGGGCGCGGTCCGCGACATCGCGCGCCGGCTGGAGGATGCGGGCTTTGAGACCTGGTGCGTCGGCGGGGCGGTCCGCGACGCGCTCCTCGGTCTGCCCCACCTCGACTGGGATCTCGCCACCGCCGCCACCCCCGCTCAGGTGCAGGCGCTCTTCCGCCGGACGATTCCAGTGGGCCTGGCCTTCGGCACCGTCGGTGTGCTCGACCCGAGCGGCACGATGCACGAGGTGACCACCTTCCGGCGCGACGTGCGGACCGATGGCCGGCATGCCGAGGTGCAGTTCGGCGCCTCCCTCGACGAGGATCTGGCTCGTCGCGACTTCACGATCAACGCCATCGCGCTCTCGCCCGCTACGGGTCGCATCCACGATCCCTTCGATGGACAGGGAGACCTCACACGGCGCGTCGTGCGGGCGGTGGGGGCGCCGGACGGCCGGATGCGCGAGGACCGGTTGCGCGCTCTGCGTGCGCTGCGATTCGCTGCTCGCTTCGGGTTCACCATCGAGGCCGACACCTGGCGCGCCATCGTGGCCTCGGCTCCGCACCTGACGCGCCTCTCGATGGAACGGGTGCAGCAGGAGATCCAGAAGACGATGGAGCAGGTGCCACGACCGTCGACCGCCTTCCGCCTCTGGCAGGAGAGCGGGGCGCTCAAGACCCTCATTCCGTCGCTCGCTCCACTCTCGGAGATCACCTTCGGGTCGCTCGACGTACTTCCTCGACCCGCGCGGGGCCGTCCCCAGCGATTGATCAACCGCCTGACGGCGCTCTTCGCCGAGCTGGACGCGCGAGAGGTCGCCCGCGCTCTTCGATCCCTGCGCTTCTCGAACAGCGATATTCGGTGGATGAGCGAGGTGGTCGAGCGTTGGCGCGCGTTGGAGACGCCGATCGGCCAGGCCCTGCGAAGGGCGGAGCCCCCGCCCGACGCCATGCTCCGGCGGTGGGTCGCCTCGATGGGCCGGACTCGGATCGGGGCGGTGTTGCGGCTCGGGGCGGCGCGCTACGCCGCGATGCGCTCGCTTCCGCCGGCCGCATTGGCTGCGCTCGGCGTCTCCGCCCCGCCGAGTGAGCGCGCCGTTGCGGCCCTCTACCGGCGTGCCTGGCGAGCCGCCTTTCGCGATCCGGTGGATGTGGGCGATCTTGCGGTCGACGGCGACGACCTCATCACCGCAGGCGTTCCAGCCGGCCCGAAGGTGGGGCGCACGCTGCACTTGTTGCTCGACCAGGTGATCGAGGACCCTTCGCGCAACACTGTCGATTGGCTGCTGGCCTACGTGCGGTCGCAGGGACGCCAGCCGGACCCGCCAGAGCGGGGGGGAGCCTAGGGCATCGTGTGGTTTCGCGGAAAGCAGCCCGAGACATCGGTGTGGAAGCGCTTTCGCAGCGCGGCCGATGGCTTCACGTTCGCGAAGGAGCCGGACTATTACGTTGCGCACGCCGTCGCCAACGGTGAGCGCATCGTGGAGCTCTTCCTGGCGTTGCTCGAACATCTTCCACCCGCCGTCGATCTCTCCGTCAGCGATGCGCGCACCGGTCGGGCCTGGAAGGGAGAGCGCGTTGCGCTACCGGACGTGCGAGAGGCACTCTCGCGAATCAAGACGCTGCTGGCGACCTCGGGTGGCGTGGAGGTCGCCGTCTACACGAGCGAGGACCAGTTGACCCTCAACCCGGTGCTCGAGCTCTTCGTGTACGCTCGCACGGACCAGTGGCTCTACATCCTCAAGGGGAAAGGGCTCGAGGAGCGGAGGCTCGTGCGTACGAACAGCTGGCGCCTCCGGCGGCACGAGTACCCGCCGGCCCCAGAGCTCGAGGCCGCGCTCGACACGCTCGTCTCGGCGCTCGGGTTGGCGCCGGCGTGAGGAGTGGGGTGACGCGCCGCGGAGAGATTCGACCGCCTGACTGGGGCGCTCTCGACGAGCCCCTTCGGCGCCCGCGGTAGTGGGCACCTCGCTCGCGTACGCCGGCGTGGCGGCCCTCGCCAACGTGCTCGGCGCGGCCGTTGTCACCAGCCACACCCGGTGGGGTGTGCGGGCCCTCGAGGTCATGGTCGCCCTGGCGGCCGGGTTCATGATTTCGGTCGTCCTGCTCGACATCTTCCCGGAGGCGCTCGGCCGGGGCGGATCCGGAGCGGCCGTGGCCGCCCTGGCCGGAGTACTCCTGGTGCATCTGAGTCAGCACGCGTTAGTGAGGCACTTCCATTTCGGCGAGGAGACGCATCGCGTCTCGCAGACCGTCGGGCTGTCCGCGCTCGCCGGCCTGCTCTTGCACACTCTGGTGGATGGCGTGGCGATCGCGAGCAGCTTCCAGGTGAGCAAGGCTCTCGGGCTCCTCGTCTTCACCGCCATCGTCCTCCACAAGGTTCCGGAAGGATTGGCGATCTCCAGCCTCTTTCTCGCAGCAGGCGCGAGTCGCGGCCGCGCGATGCTCGCGGCAGCGGCCCTGGGCGCGGCGACGATCGTCGGGGTCATCCTCACCGACCGCATCGGCTTCCTGAGCAACTATGGCCTGGGGCTCTCCGCAGGCGTCACGCTGTACGTCGCGCTCTCGAACCTCGTGCCCGAGTTCCAGCATCGGCGCGTCTGGCGATTGCAGCTGGCGTTCTTCGCCGGCTGCGCAGCCTACATCGGCGTGCGCTCTCTCGTCGGTCCCGCCTCGTGAGCCCTCGCCCGGTGCGCTCGCGCGAGCGCGGTGGGCCGTCGCTCTTCGCCGGCTCTGGATCGCGGGAGCCATTGGCTGCTCGCATGCGCCCACGGACGCTCGACGAGTTCGTGGGGCAGCGCCGGCTCCTCGCACCCGGGCGAGCGCTTCGCGACGCGATCGACCGGGGCGAGATCGGCTCGGTGGTCTTCTGGGGGCCGCCGGGGAGTGGAAAGACGTCGCTCGCCCTCCTGATCGCGCGCCACACGCGTCAGGTCTTCGTTCCTTTTTCCGCGGTCACCGAAGGGATCCAGCGCGTTCGCGAGGTCGTCGCCGAGGCGGAGCAGCGTCTCGAGGACGGAGGAAGGGGAACGATCCTCTTCGTGGATGAGATCCACCGCCTGAACAAGGCCCAGCAGGATGCATTTCTCCCCCACGTCGAGCGCGGGACGATCACCCTCATCGGCGCGACAACGGAGAACCCATCGTTCGAGATCATCGGGGCGCTCCTTTCGCGCGCGCGCGTCTTCGTGCTCGAGCCGCTCACCGACTCCGACGTCCGCAGTGTCCTCGATTCGGCGCTCGCCGATCGCGAGCGGGGGCTCGGTGGTGCGGAGCTGCGGGTCGATGAGGACGCGCTGGCCCTCCTGGCGTCGGAGGCTGACGGCGATGCGCGCCGCGCTCTCACGGCGCTCGAGGCCGCGTCCTCGCAGGTCGGCCCAGGCGGGCACCTGACGACTGAGGTCGCGCGCGAGGCCCTCCAGCTGCGTTTCGCGCGCCACGACAAGTCGGGCGAGGAGCATTACAACCTGCTCTCGGCGTATCACAAGTCGCTTCGGGGGAGCGACCCTCAGGCGGCCCTCTACTGGATGGCCCGCATGATCGAGGGCGGCGAGGACCCGATGACGATCTTCCGCCGCGCCATCGCCATGGCCGCCGAGGATGTCGGTCTCGCCGACCCGAACGCCCTGACCCTGGCAGTGGCGGCGCGCGATGCCTTCCACATGCTCGGACCACCCGAGGGGTTCCTTCCGCTCGCGGAGATGACGATCTATCTCGCGACCGCTCCGAAGTCGAACAGCTCGAAGGCGGCGCTGCAGGCGGCGCTCGAGGCGGCGCGGGCGTCGCCGGGCGAGCCGACGCCTCTGCACGTTCGCAACGCGCCGACGCCGCTCATGAAGTCGCTTCGCTACGGGGCCGGATATCAGTACGCGCACGATTCGCCGGACGCCTACCTGCCGCAGGAGTATCTCCCCGAGAGGCTGCGCGACCTGACGCTCTATCGGGCGGGACGCTTCGGCTACGAGCGCGAGGTGGCGGAACGCCTGGCGCGCTGGGCGCAGCTCAAGAGCGGTGAGAAGGGGGCGGCGGAAGTGTCGGAGCGCGAGGGAGGGGGCGCCGGCTCGGGGGACGATGCCTAGGCCGCCGATCGATCTCGCTCCTCCCGTCGAGCGCGCGGTGCTGGTTGGCGCGCCGCTCAAGGCGGCGGGCGCTCGTGAGCAGCTCCAGGAGCACCTCGAGGAGTTGGCGGAGCTCGCCGACACCGCGGGAGCGGTCGTCGTGGGCGAGGTCACTCAGCTTCTCGATCGACCGAATCCGGCGACCTACCTCGGCACCGGGAAGCTCGAGGAGCTCAAGGCGGCGGTCGAGTCGTCAGGCGCGTCGCTGGTCATCTTCGACGACGAGCTGTCTCCCGCGCAGGGGCGGGCGATCGAGACGGCGGTCGGGCAGCGGGTGATCGATCGAGCGGAGCTGATTCTGGACATCTTCGCCGTTCGCGCCCGCAGCAGCGAGGCGAAGATGCAGGTGGAGCTGGCCCAGCTCGAATATCTTCTGCCGCGCCTGACGAGGATGTGGACGCACCTCGAGAAGTTCCGCGGCGGCATCGGGATGCGCGGCCCCGGCGAGACCCAGCTGGAAACCGATCGCCGGCTGATCAATCATCGCATTCGCGTCCTGCGCGACCGGCTGGCCGACGTGCAACGGTCCCGCGGGGTGCAGCGGCAGTCGCGCCGGGCGACATTCCGCAGCACGCTGGTCGGCTACACGAACGCCGGAAAGTCCTCTGTCCTGCGAGCCCTCGCCGAGAGTCCCGACGTGGTGGTCGAGGACCGCCTCTTCGCCACCCTCGATCCCCTCACACGCGAGATCGCACTCGATGAGCGCAACCGCATGCTGCTCACCGACACGGTGGGGTTCATCCGCAAGCTCCCGCACGACCTCGTGGCCTCCTTCCGCGCAACGCTCGAGGAAGTGAAGGATGCGGATCTTCTCCTTCACGTGGTCGACGCCAGCCACGGCGCGTGGCAGGAGCATTGCCGTGTGGTCGACGGAGTGCTCGTCGACATCGGAGCGCAGGACCGTCCCGTGCTCCACGTCTTCAACAAGATGGATCGCCTCGATCGCGAGGCCCAAGCCTCGCTCCACGAGCGCTCGCGCGAGATGGCGCTGGATGCCGTCTTCGTGTCGGCGGTCGCCGAGGGAGGATTGGAGCCTCTACGGCGCGCCCTGCTCGCCGCCGTGCGACGGCTTCGCCCGGTGACCGTGGTCCGCGTCGGCGTCGGCGACGGTAAGGCGATCGCGGAGCTGCATCGGGAAGGGGAGGTGCTCGAGCAGCGGGCGGACGGATCCGACCTCGTGCTACACGTCCGTCTGGCCGCCGCCGCGCTTGCCCGCCTGCAGCGGCATCACGGCGTTCGCGTTCATCCGGCGGGGGACCAGGATTCGTCCAGGGCCGAGTCCTCGAGGCGCTCCGCAGGCTGAGGCACGCGCTCGGGTCCGCTCTCGAGGCGCTCCTCCCAGATGGCGCGAGCGAGGGCGATCGCGCTCTCGGGACAGGCGCCCACGCAAGCACCGCATCGATGGCAGTGCGCTTCATCGAACACCAACTCCTTCGGGTCGCCGACGATCGCGAAGGCTCCCACGGGGCAGGCGCCGACGCACTTGCCGCACCGCGTGCAGAGCGCGTCCTCCACCAGCGGTCGCACCGTGCAATCGAAGCAACGCTCGGCTTCGTGGGCGACTTCTTGCGCGTCTCGGAGCGCGCTGCTGGAGAAGGGGTCGGCCGGCGGCGCGGCGCTGATCGGCATGTCGATGCGGTGAGCAACCAGAGCGCGCGGCGCGTCCTCGGCGCTCCAGTCATCCGCCTCGACCCACGCCGCCGACACCACGATCCGGATGGGCTCACGCGTCAGCACCGAATGGATGTGCCAGGCGGCGCGCTTCCCGTCAGCGGCCGCATGGGCGATCGACCGGTGGCCTAACGCGCAGGCGCCGCCGGCCCAGACGCCGGGCATCGACGTCTGGTAGGTGTCGGGATCGACCGAGATGTAGCCACGCCCATCGAGGGCGAGCTCGGGGCCGAAGTCGACCCGCGGCACGCGTCGCGGTGCCGTCACGAGGTCATCGCAGGCGAGCACCTTGCTCAGCCGGTCGGGTCCGTTGCGCACGATCTCGACCCCGGTGAGCAGTCCTTCCTCGGTGCCGATCCATCGCTTGGCCCGCCAGCCCGAATGGACGGCAACCCCGTCGCGCATGGCCGCGGCGATCAGCTCGGGGTTGATCGAGGCTTCCTCGAGCGGCGTCTCGAGAACGAGGTCCGCGGCCATTACCGGCGCCGCGTCCTCGCTTCGGGGACGTCGCATCGCGAGCCTCGCCGCGTCCACGGCGAGATCCCCGTCGCCGACGACGACCACGCGACCGGAGAGCGGAAGGCGCGCCGTGAGGAGAGCCATGGCGTCCACGACCCGCGGATGCGTGGGTTGTTCGGGGAAGGGGGACGCCGCCGGCGCCGACGCGCCGATGGCGAGAAAGATCGCGTCGAACTCGGCCGCGAGCAGCGCTCGGAGTTGGTCGCGACCCTCGATGCGAGAGGCGGCGATCAGCTCGAGCGGGAGGCTGAGGATGGCGGCGCACTCGGCGCGTGCCGCTGCCGTCGGAAAGCGGAATCCGGGGATCACGCTGGTCACGATGCCGCCCGGCTCCGCACCGCTGTCGTACAAGACGCACCCGTGGCCCAAGAGCGCGAGATCGTGCGCGCAAGCGAGGCCCGAGACGCCGGCGCCGATGACGGCGACCCGCCGCCCCGAGCGCGCTGCGCGGCGCGCGGCATCCGGGTCGCGTCCGACGAGGCCGGCCACCGACCGCGCATCGTGCGCGCTCGTGCACGGCTCGGGCGACGCGAAGAGCGCGGGGGTCGAGAAGCCGCTGGCGTACGCTTCGAGGGATCCGATGGCGACCGGAGCACCGAAGTGGCGGCGTCGGCAGGCGGTCTCGCAGGGCGCGTGACAGCCGTGGCCGCAGGTACTCGCAAACGGATTGGGGCCGCGGGCGATCAGATAGGCCCGTGCATGATCGCCGCTGCGCACGGCGTGCGCGATCGCCGGGGCATCGACCCCCAGTGGGCACCCTGCGCCGTGGGAGCACGGCACCAGCGAGGCCAATCCCTCGCCATGAATGGGGAGCGGATAGCGTGTCGCCTGCTCGGTCACGTCCTATGGAGTGGATGCGGGGCTAGCGGCGTCGCGTCGCCTGACGTGCGCGACGGCCTCTCCAAGGACTCGCACCGTGCGCGCGAGGTTACCGCCCGTGTCCGCGGCGCGTCCCCCGTTCGGGGCGCAGCGGCGGAACTACCGGGGGCCACATCGGTACTGTATGTTGTTTTCCGGGGCGATGATGCGCGTCTCCACCCCGCCTGTCGCGCGCCGCTTCGACGTCGACGTCCGCGTCCTGGAAGCGGGCGCCCACGCTCCCGCAACTTCCTCAGCATGACCACTGACAAGACTCTGTCCGACAAGATCGCGCGGCGAGACCTCGTGTGCGGCGTCGTCGGCCTTGGCTACGTCGGCCTCCCCCTTGCGGTCGAGATGGGGAAGGCCGGGCTGCGAGTCCTCGGCTTCGAGGTCTCTCCCCGCGTCGTCGACCTCATCGCGAAGGGGGGCAGCCACATCAAGGATGTCGCGGCATCGGATGTTGCCGCTCTGGTGCGGTCGGGGAAGCTTCAGGCCACCCTCGATTCCACGCGGCTCGCGGAGTGCGACGTCATCTCGATCTGCGTCCCCACGCCGCTCGGGAAGACGAAGGATCCGGACATGTCGTTCGTCGTCTCGGCGAGCGAGGCCGTGGCCGATGCGATTCGCCCAGGACAGATCATCGTCCTCGAGTCGACGACCTATCCGGGGACGACTCGGGAGCTGCTCCTGCCGCTCTTCGAGAAGCGCGGGCTCACGGTAGGAGAGGACTTCTACCTCTGTTTCTCACCGGAGCGCGTCGATCCCGGGAACACGCGCTGGCACACCAAGAACACGCCCAAGGTGCTCGGCGGCGTGACCGAGCGCTGCTCGCGACTCGGGAAGAGAGTCTACGAGCTGTTCATCGATCGTGTCGTGCCGGTCAGCTCGCCGGAGGCGGCGGAGTTGACGAAGCTGCTCGAGAACACTTTTCGCATGATCAACATCGGGTTGGTGAACGAGATGGCGGTCATCTGCGACAAGCTGGGCGTCGACGTATGGGAGGTCATCGACGCGGCGGCGACGAAGCCCTTCGGCTTCATGAAATTCACCCCCGGGCCCGGGCTTGGCGGGCACTGCATCCCGCTCGATCCGCACTACCTCGCGTGGAAGATGCGCACCCTCCATTACAAGACGCGTATGATCGAGCTGGCGGGCGACATCAACACCGAGATGCCGGCCTTCTGGGTGGGGAAGACGCAGGACGCGCTCAACGCCGCCGGGAAGGCCCTCAAGGGATCGCGGGTTCTCGTGCTCGGCGTCGCCTACAAGAAGGACATCGACGACCTGCGCGAGTCACCGGCGCTGGAGATCCTCGACCTCCTCTCGCAGAAGGGAGTGGACGTGCGCTACCACGACCCCTTCGTGCCGGAGATCGTGGACGACGGTCACACGCCGGCCGGCGCGGTGGGCCGGTCTGTCGAGCTCACCGACGACGAGCTACGCGAGGCCGACGCCGTTCTCATCGTCACCGACCACTCGGTGGTCGACTACGATCGCGTGGTGAGGCTCGCCGCCGTGGTCATCGACACGCGGAACGCGACCGGCGGCCGCGGCACGGCCCGTCAGGCCGCAGAGGCCGCGGCGACGCGCGCCTGACGAGATGGCGATGCCCGGGGTGCCCGAGCGACCCTTCCGCGTCGTGCTGGTCGGCTGCGGCCGCATCAGCGAGCGCCACTTCGACGCCATCGCCAGTCAGCCGCCGCTCGAGCTGGTAGCCGTCTGCGACGACCTGCCCGAGCGCGCGCGCGCGGCAAGCGAGAAGATGGGGGTGCCCTTCTTCACCAGCTACGGCGCGATGCTCGACGAGGTGAAGGCCGACATCGCCGTCATCTGCACCCCGAGCGGACTGCATCCGCGTCACGGCATCATGGCCGCCGAGCACGGGATGCACGTCATCTGCGAGAAGCCGATGGCGACGCGTCTCGAGGAGGCCGATGCGCTGGTGCACGCCTGCGATGCGGCAGGCGTCTATCTCTTCGTCGTGAAGCAGAACCGGCTCAATCCGGCCGTCCAGCTCCTCAAGGAGTCGATCGATCGCGGGCGATTCGGCCGGATCTATCTCGCCAACACGACTGTCCGATGGAATCGCCCGCAGTCGTACTACGACATGGCGCCGTGGCGCGGGACGTGGGAGTTCGACGGGGGCGCGTTCATGAACCAGGCGAGCCACTACGTCGACATGATCCAGTGGCTCGTGGGACCAGTGGACTCGGTGATGGCGAAGACGGCCACGCTCGCCCGCCGGATCGAGAGCGAAGACACCGGGGTCGCTATCCTCCACTTCCGCAATGGCGCTCTGGGCACGATCGAGGTGACGATGCTCACCTACCCTCGGAACCTCGAGGGCTCGATCAGCGTGGTCGGCGAGCTGGGGACGGTGAAGGTCGGTGGTACGGCGCTCAACCGGATCGAGCACTGGGAGTTCGCGACCTACGATGACATCGATCGTCAGGCCGAGCTGCTGCGCGAGGCCTCGAATCCCCTCTCGGTGTACGGCTCCGGCCACCGCCCCTA
This sequence comes from Gemmatimonadaceae bacterium, assembly GCA_035623475.1. Lineage (GTDB taxonomy): Bacteria > Gemmatimonadota > Gemmatimonadetes > Gemmatimonadales > Gemmatimonadaceae > DASPTK01. The sequence goes on from DASPTK010000113.1 coordinate 38,660, forward strand.
CTACGAGAACGTCGTCAAGGTCCTTCTGGGCGAGGCGGCGCCGGGCACCGACGGGCGGGAAGGACGCAAGTCGCTCGAGCTGATCCTCGGCATCTACGAGTCCGCCCGCACGCAGCGCGAGATCGCGCTCCCGCTCCGGACATTCTCGAGGGTGAGCGGCGGCGCTCTCGGATGAGCGAGCTGCGCACGCTTCCGAGCGGCGCGTCGGTGCACGAGTCGTCGTACATCGACGCCGGCGCCGTGGTCGGGAAGGGAACCCGGATCTGGCACTTCTGTCACGTCATGGCCGGCGCCACCATCGGCGAAGGATGCTCCCTCGGCCAGAACGTCGTGGTGATGCCTCGCGTCAGGCTCGGCAACAACGTCAAGGTTCAGAACAACGTCAGCATTTACGAGGGCGTGGTGTGCGAGGATGATGTCTTCCTCGGACCCTCGATGGTCTTCACGAACGTCCACAATCCGCGCAGCCACACCTCGCGCAAGCACGAGTATCGCGAGACTCTCGTGCGACGGGGGGCGACGATCGGCGCCAACGCGACGATCCTCTGCGGTCACACGCTCGGGGAGCACGCGTTCGTCGGCGCCGGCGCCGTCGTCTCGCGCGATGTGCCGCCCTACGCGCTCGTCGTGGGCGTGCCGGCGCGCGTCGTGGGGTGGATGTGCGAGTGCGGTGAGCGACTCCCGCTCGGGCTCGACATGGCGTCGGGCACGGTCGTCACCTGCCAGGCGTGCAAGCGGCGCTACGCGGGCGGGCCGGACGGTGTTCGCCCACTCTAGATGGCCGGCGGTGATGGGCGGGGAGCGGATGGTCGCGCAGGGACTCGAACCCCGGACCTCTGGTATGTGAGACCAGCGCTCTAACCAGCTGAGCTACGCGACCGTGACGCGCCGGTCACAAGAGAACCTTGCGCGTCGCAGAGCGGGCAATCTACCGGCGAAGGGTGCATCGTGGTAGTGGCGGACCGGACCGTACGGCGGTAACATGTGCCGTCTTGCCGCAGTCAGACCGACTTTACGGAGGTTCCCGGCATGGCCCTGCTTTCCTTCCTCGATCGAGAACACTCCATTGCGAAGCCGGGCTACAATCGCTGGCGCGTGCCTCCCGCAGCGCTGGCGATTCACTTGTCGATCGGCCAGGCCTACGCGTTCAGCGTCTTCAAGCTTCCGATGTCGAAGCTCCTCGGCATCTCGCAGTCGGCGCCTGGCGATTGGCCGCTGAGCGAGACTCAGTGGGTCTTCAGCCTGGCGATCGTTTTCCTCGGACTCTCGGCGGCGGTCTTCGGAAGCTGGCTCGAGCGGGTTGGTCCGCGTCGCGCGATGTTCACTGCTGCCCTCTGCTTCTCCGGGGGCTTTCTCATCGCGGCGGTCGGCGTACGCCTGCATCTCTTCTGGCTGGTGCTCGGCGGCTACGGCGTCCTCGGTGGGATCGGACTCGGGCTTGGCTACATCTCCCCCGTCTCGACGCTCATCAAGTGGTTCCCCGACCGCCCGGGGATGGCGACGGGGATGGCGATCATGGGCTTTGGTGGCGGCGCCTTCATCGCCTCGCCCCTCTCGGTGATCCTGATGAAGCGCTACGAAACGCCCACGTCCGTCGGCGTGTGGGAGACTTTCGTCACGATGGGGATCATTTACTTCGTCTACATGATGTTCGGCGTTTTCACCGTGCGCCTCCCTCCTCCCGGTTGGAAGCCACGCGGATTCGTTCCCCCGGCCACGCCGCAGAGGCTGGTGACGACAAGCCACGTCTCGGTGAACGAGGCGATCCGAACGCCGCAGTTCTGGCTCCTCTGGGTGATGCTCTGCGTCAACGTGTCGGCGGGGATCGGCATTCTGGAGCAGGCCTCGCCGATGATCCAGGAGATCTTCAGCGGAAGGATCGGGCCGGCCGCTGCCGCCGGCTTCGTCGCGCTGCTCAGCCTCGCCAACATGATCGGACGGTTCTCCTGGGCATCCGCGTCCGACTACATCGGGCGCAAGACGACCTATCTGATCTTCTTCAGCCTCGGGGCGGCGCTGTACATCACGATCCCGATAGCGGGGAACCTCCAGAGCGTCGTGCTCTTCGTGCTCTGCACGGTCGTCATCTTGAGCATGTATGGTGGGGGATTCGCAACCATTCCGGCGTACCTGCGCGACCTGTTCGGGACGATGGAGGTCGGCGCGATCCATGGGCGCCTGCTCACGGCGTGGTCGGTGGCCGGCGTCGTCGGACCCTCGCTGGTGAACACAATGCGCGAGCACGAGATCGCCCTCGGCGTCCCGCGCCCTCACGTGTACGACCAGACGATGTACATCGTCGCTGGCCTGCTTCTCGTCGGCCTGATCTGCGACTTGATGGTTCGACCGGTTGACGAGAAGCACCACTATCAGGGTAACGTCACCGAGCCGGTGCGGGGTCCAGTGCCGGCCCCGGCGGCCGCCACGGGAGGACGCTAGCGATGTCGCCAAACGATCTTCGGCCGACGCCACCGGCAGACGGCGCCGTCGATGGCGCGTCAGGCGCCGAGAAGCTCCGGCTCGTTCTCGCCTGGCTGTTCGTCGGCATACCCGCCGCGTGGGGGATCATCCAGGTATTCAAACGGGCGCTGGCGCTCTTTCAGTAGGGAGCGCGGCACTCGCCGTATTCGTCGCCCGTCAATGGATATCCAGACCGATCTCTGTACGGTTCGCTCGTGGAGGCGAGCGGACCGAGCATCACTCGCGCGTCACGCGAACAACCGGCGCATCTGGCGCAACATGCGCGACGCCTTTCCTCATCCGTACACTCTAGCGGATGCCGACGCCTGGCTCGATCGCGCCGAGTCCGTGCGTCCGGAGACGAACTTCGCGATCGCGGTGCGCGACGAGGCGGTAGGCGGGATCGGTCTCACCCTCCACAGCGATGTGCACCGATACTCGGCGGAGATCGGCTACTGGCTGGGCGAGGCGTTCTGGGGTCGCGGGATCACCACTGCCGCGGTGACGGCGCTCACCGAATACGCCTTTAGTTCGCTGGACCTACGTCGCCTGGAGGCGGGAATCTACTCGTGGAATCCGGCGTCGATGCGCGTGCTGGAAAAGTCCGGGTACCGTCGAGAAGGGGTGATGCGGCACTCCGTGGTAAAGGATGGGCAGCTGATCGACCAGGTGCTCTATGCCGCCACGCGCGATGATGCGCTGTCGCTCGGGGAGGCGGTGGCGTGAGTGGGTGTGGGGGCCGGAATGACACCTCGCGGCTGCTCGCGCCGTAGGAGGGGGGAGGCGAGGTCCTTCAGCCGGAGAGGTCGAGAGCATGGAAGTCTTGGTGACCATCTTCTACTTCGTGTTCGCGATCAGCGCTTTGGGGATCGCGGGCGGGGCCCTCATCGTGTACCTCAAGAAGGGCGGACCGCGTCCCAAGGACCTTGCCCTCATCGAGGGCCGCCTCGAGCGAATCGAGCAGGCAGTCGACTCCATCGCCGTCGAGGTCGAGCGGATATCGGAGGGTCAGCGGTTCACCACCAAGCTGCTGAGCGACCGGGGAGCCGAACAACCCCAGCGTTAGGGTTGGTGAGGTGGGGAGGACGCCGGGTTTCGGATCGGTGCTCAGTCGTCAGGCATTGCCGCTCACCAGCGCCGCAGCGACCGATCGTCATGGGCCCTGCAGGGATCGAACCTGCGACCGTCGGATTATGAGTCCGCTGCTCTAACCAGCTGAGCTAAGGGCCCGCACCGGCAGAAAGCTACAACACCTGGACAGGAAATGCGCGGCGCCCGTGAGGGTCGCTCGTGAGGGTCGCTCGTGAGGGTGGCCGCACCTCTCCAACGGCCGCGAGCCCGGATCGGCCGGCGCCGCTACGCCGTGCGCCGGTGCGCGTGATACTCGTCGAATGCCGCGAGCACCTCCCGCGCGCGGACGGTCGCCGCGCCGAGCTTTCCGACCTCGACGCCCGCGGCGAAGTTCGCGATCATCGCCGCCTCCGGCGCGCTCGCGCCCGCGGCGAGAGTCGCCGCCAGGTATGCCGTGACCGTGTCGCCGGCGCCGACGACGTCGTACACCTCGCGCGCGGTGCTCTGGACCCGGTGTGTCGTCCCATCGCTGCTCACCAGCACCATTCCGCGCTCCCCTAACGTGAGAAGGAGATGTTGCACGCCCAAGCGCTCGACCGCTGCCGGGAGCGCCGCGGGGTGGTCGAGATCGACGGCCGCCCCTAACGCGGACTCCAGCTCTCGCCGGTTCGGCTTGAACACGGTGCTGCCTCGATAGGCGAAGAAGTTGCGGTATTTGGGATCGACGATCACGGGGATCCCTCGCTTGCGTGCCGCCTCGAGCGCGTCGCCGATCACCGTCGGCGTCAGTACGCCTTTGTTGTAATCCTCGAGCACGACCGCATCGGCATCGGCCACGGCCCGCCGCACCGCCGTGCGCACGCGCGCGGCATCCTCCGCCGAGAGCTCCTCGTCCTCTTCCTCATCGAACCGCACCACCTGCTGGACGCGCGCCAGCACTCGGGTCTTCGTGGTCGTCGGTCGCTGAATCGCCACCAGGCCGCGGGCCGGCGCTCCGATCTCGCTCAACATGCCACGCAGCGTCTGCGCGCTCGTATCCCGCCCCACCACCGACACCAGCTCGCAGCGCGCCCCGAGTGCGGCCACGTTCTGAGCGACGTTCGCCGCTCCGCCCAGGGCCAACCGCCGCTCTCGTACCCGAACGACCGGCACCGGCGCCTCGGGGGAGATGCGCTCGACCTCGCCGTACAGGTAGACGTCGAGCATCGCGTCACCCACCACCACCACGCGCTGCCGGGCGGCCGCGCGCAGGACCTGGGCCAGGCGGCGGCGAGTGAGGGCTGTCGGCATGCGGGGATTCTAGGGCCGAACGGGTCCGCGGGGGAGGGATCAGTTTAGATTGTTGGGTCATGCGCCTCGACCTCGACATCGTCGCGACCCGCGGGGATGTAGTGGAATCGCGACACCACGTCAGCGCCATCGCGTGCGTGTCGCCGGGGACCGTCGTGGCCACCGCCGGCGATCCGTCCACACTCGCGGTCTGGCGATCGTGCGCCAAGCCCTTTCAGGCGATGCCGTTCGTCGAGTCGGGAGGCTTCGATGCCACGGGGTGGGGCGATGACGAATTGGCGCTCGCCTGCGCATCCCACGGCGGAGAGCCCGAGCATGTCGCACTCGCCCTCTCGATGCTCGATCAAATCGGTCTCGAGGAGGGCGATCTCGTGTGCGGTCCACACGAGCCCCTCAGCCGCCGCGGGGCGCGCCTCGTCATGCAGGCCGCCGGCGGACCCTCACGCCTCCACAACAACTGCTCCGGAAAGCACGCCGCCATGCTGGCCTTCGCGCGCGCCGAAGGGTGGCCGACCCTGGGGTACGAGAGCTACGTCCACCCGGTGCAGCAGCGTGCACTGGATACCGTCGCGCACTGGACCGGCATCCCGACCCGGCAGATTCGCCTCACCGTCGACGGGTGCGGCGTCGTTGCCTTCGGCCTTCCGCTCGACGCCATGGCACGGGCGTTCGCCAGGCTCGGTGCCGCGGCCGCGTGTGGCGACGAGATTCCTCTGCGCGTCCTCGGCGCGATGAAGAAACACCCCTTTCTCGTCGGCGGCACTGATCGATTCGACACCGTTCTGATCGAGGAGACGGAGGGACGGGTGGTCGCGAAGGTCGGCGCGGAAGGCGTGCATACCGTGTGCGTCCCCGAGCTCGCGCTCGGACTCGCGCTCAAGGTCCAGGATGGCGCCACCCGCGCCCAGCACCCCGCCGTCCTGCGCTTTCTCCAGCGCCTCGGTGTTCTTCCGGAGTCGCTCAGCCCCCGCCTCGAATCCTTCCTCAAAACACCAGTCGTCAACACCCGCGGCGTCACCGTGGGAGAAGTGCGTCCCGTCGCTTAGATTGCGCAACCGTCCGACCCCGTCCGAGCGACCTTGATGACGCTGGCTCCGCCCTCGCACACGATCATGCGAGCGCTCGACGCTCCCACGGCCGAACTCGTCCGCCTCGCGGTCGTGATCGCCGCTGGAGCGGAGCAGGAGGTTCGCCTCGCGCTCACCCGAGCCGCGTCAGGCGTGACTGATCCGGAGTGGGTCGAGGAGCTGATTTTACAAACGTATCTTTTTGCCGGCTTTCCCCGAGCCCTCAACGCTGCCCGAATGTGGCGTCGCGCATCCGGGCGACCCGCGCCGCGTCGCGATCCGGAGACGTCCATCACGAACGCGCCGTCGTGGCAGGCGCGGGGCGAGGCAACCTGCGGCGAAGTCTATGGGGACATGTACGAACGATTGCGCGCGAATGTCCGCGAGCTCCATCCGGCCCTCGACTCCTGGATGATCGTGGACGGCTACGGGAAGGTGCTCGGCCGCGACGGACTCGATCTGCGCCGGCGAGAGCTGTGTATCGTCGCGGTGTGCGCCGCGCTCGAGCAGGACCGTCAGTTGCACGCGCATCTGCACGGGGCGCTCAACACCGGTGCGTCCTCTGACGAAGTCGAGGAGGCGCTGCGATACGGGTCCGAGCGCCTCGACGAGGATGCCCGCCAGCGCTTTACCATGCTCTGGGCCCGCGTGCGGAGACGCGCGTGACGTCGTTCATCGACCTCGTCACCATTCAAGTCGAAGGCGGGACGGGCGGGTCGGGATGCTCTTCCTTCCGTCGGGAACATCGCGTGCCGATGGGCGGCCCTGATGGTGGTGATGGCGGTCGGGGGGGCGATGTGATCCTGCGTGCCGACGCCAACCTCGCCACGCTGCTCGACTACACCTATCGAACACGGTGGGAGGCCGAGCGCGGCGAGCACGGGATGGGTTCCAACAAAACCGGGCGCTCAGGAGCAGACATCATCCTCCCCGTTCCTCCCGGCACCGTCGCGCGCGACGCCAATTCGGGCGACGTGCTGGGAGAGGTAATCGACGACGGCGACACGCTCCTCGTCGCGCGCGGCGGTCGCGGAGGGAAGGGGAACGCGTTTTTCGTCTCAGCCACTCACCAGGCACCGCGAGAGTGGCAGCCCGGGGAGCCAGGGGAAGCTCGAACGCTCGAGCTCGAGCTTAAGCTCATCGCTGACGTGGGCCTCGTCGGGCAGCCGAACGCCGGGAAGTCGACCCTGCTCTCCGTCATCTCGGCCGCTCACCCGAAGATCGGGGACTATCCCTTCACCACGCTCTCCCCGAACCTCGGCGTTGTTCAGTTGAGCGATCACCGCACTTTTGTCGTCGCCGACATCCCAGGGATCATCGAAGGCGCGCACGAGGGACGCGGGCTCGGACTGCAATTCCTCCGGCACATCGAGCGCACCAGGATTCTCGCTTTCCTCATCCCGGTCGACTCGATGGATTGGCAGGCGGAATATGATGCGCTGCGACACGAGGTGCTGAGGTACTCTCCCGAGCTGGCAGGGAAGCCGCATTGTGTCGTCTTTACCAAGATGGATCTTCTGGGTGAGGACGAGCCCCCACCCCTCGACTCTCCCGATTCTTTTGGTGTGTACCCGATCAGTGCCGTGACCCGCTCGGGGCTCGATGAGTTATTGGCGGCCCTCTGGACTCGCCTGCTCGAGTTGAAGGACGCCGAGCGACTGAGGGAGGCGAACGCCGCCCTCCCGTGACCCGGCGGCGCAGCGCCTGGCGCTCGCGCTCTCGCTCCTGCCCGGTGTGGGAGCAACAACATTCCGAACTCTCACTGCGCGATTTGGGTCCGGGGCGAGTGCCTGGGATGCCACAGACTCGAGTCACAAGATCGAGGCGCTGGACGCCGCGGACCGCGCACTCGAGTCGCTGGCTTTTCTTAGCGCACGGCTTCTGACGCTGGAGGACGCCGGCTACCCGTCGAGCCTCCTGGATCTCGCCGATCCGCCTCCCTGCCTCTTCGCCCGCGGAAACCTCGAGCTCCTGCACAGGCCGATCGTCGCTATCGTCGGCACGCGCGGCTCCACGCTTTACGGGGAGCGTGTCACGCGCGAGATCGCTGCGGCCCTCGCGCGTTCCGGAGCCACGATCCTGAGCGGCCTGGCGCGTGGCATCGACGGCGTGGCGCACCGTGCCGCGCTCGACGCCGGCGGTGGAACGGCCGGCGTCCTGGGGACCGGGATCGACGTCGCTTACCCGCGCTCACACGTCGAGCTCCACGAGCGAATGACGCGTGACGGACTCCTCCTTTCGGAAGAGCTCCCTGGCGAGGCGGCTACTGGAGGCTCCTTCCCCAAGAGAAATCGGATCATCGCCGCCCTGGCGCGAGCCACCATAGTTGTGGAGGCGCCAGCACGGAGCGGCGCCCTCATCACCGCCTCGCAAGCGCTCTCACTCGGCCGCGCAGTTGCCGCGGTTCCTGGACCGATCGACTCGCCGCATAGCGCGGGATCGAACGCGCTGCTCCGGGACGGCGCCATCGTCGTCACAGACGTACCGGACGCACTCGTCCTGGCCGGCCTCTCCCCCCCGCCCGCGCGCCCTCCAATGCTCGATACCAGCGCCGAACTGGGGGTGTGGAGGGCACTCGGCCAGGGGCCGCTCAACCTCGACGCACTGGCGGCGCGAACATCCCTCCCGGCGCGTGATTGCCTGGCGGCGGTCACGGCGCTCGAGCTTCGTGGGGCCGTGGAGTGCACGCTGACAGGGGAGGTGAGGAGGAGGCTGTAGTGCCGGGAGCCGGCGGCGAAGAGACTTAACGTGGTCTCTCCGGTGAAGCGCACAAGCTGTTATATTGCAATGTGCTCGAACGCCACGTTTATGTGCACGTTCCCTTCTGCGCGCGGCGATGCAGCTACTGCGACTTTGCGATCGCCGTCCGAAAGCGCGTCCCCGCTGCTGACTTCGCGGGGGCGATAAGAGCCGAGCTTGCCCTACGCAGGGGCACGGCTGCGGCCTGGCCGATCGACACCCTGTACCTCGGGGGTGGCACGCCGTCGAAGCTGGGGGCCGATGGGCTCGGCCCACTGATTGAAGTTCTCGCCGAGCGCCTGTCGTGGGGGGTGTCGGCGGAAGTGACGCTGGAAGTCAACCCGGAGGACGTCACTCAAGAGGCCGCGCGGGCGTGGCGCGCTGGCGGCGTGAACCGCATCTCGCTCGGCGCGCAATCATTCGATGACCGCGTGCTGACATGGATGCGCAGGACGCACGACTCGGCTGCCATTGCCCGGGCTGTTGGCGCGCTCCGGAGCGCTGGGTTCAGTAGCCTGTCGCTGGATCTGATCTTTGGCCTGCCGGCGTTCCTCGGGCGTGACTGGGCGCGCGACCTCGCCCTCGCGTTGGAGCTGGAGCCGTCGCACCTCTCCCTCTACGGCCTTACTGTCGAACCCCGGACGCCTCTCGCGCGACTCGAGGGGAGCGGAGCCGCGGTGGCCGCCGACGAGGAGAGCTATGAACTCGAATTCCTTCGCGCCCACGAGACGTTGAAGGTGGCCGGCTTCGAGCACTATGAGGTGTCCAACTACGCCCGACCTGGTTTCCGAGCGAGGCACAACTCCGCCTATTGGCAGCGGACTCCCTACTTCGGCTTGGGCCCCTCGGCTCACTCCTTCGACGGCACCACACGTCGATGGAACATCGCCAGCTTGACGCGATGGCTCGCCGCGCTGCGTGCTAGCAGTGACCCTGTGGAGGGCACGGAGGTCCTGAGCGATAGCAGCGTTGGTCTGGAGCGCGCCTATCTGGGGCTTCGCACTGCCGACGGCGTAGCGGTAGAGCAGCTGGGGGGCGCGCAACTCGAGCGCTGGAGCGAGATGGGTTGGGCCCAGGAGCGCGACGGCCGTTTCGCTCTGACTCCTGCCGGTTGGCTCAGGTTGGACACCCTCACGGTCGACTTGACGCTCAACGGAAGTCGTTAATAGCTTGGCACTTATGGCTCACGCGAATCTCTCCGAAAGGGAACGGCGGGTACTCGAGGCGGTCATCCAGACGTACGTCGAGTCTGCTGAGCCGGCGGGGTCGCGAACTATCTCGCGGCGCTTCTCGATCGGCGTGTCTCCGGCGACAATCCGGAACACCATGAGCGACCTCGAGGAGAAAGGTTACCTCTTCCACCCGCACACCTCGGCGGGACGCGTGCCGACGGACATGGCGTACCGTGTCTACGTCGACTCCCTGATGCGGTTGCCTCAGCTTGACGCCGAGGCGCACGGGCGACTGATGGAGCACCTGGCCGGCGGCGGGACGGCCATCGAGGCGATTCTGAGACGCGCCGCTCAGGTTCTGGGCGTGCTCACCCAGGAGCTCGGCGTGGTGTTGGGGCCCAGGCTCGAGGAGGCTCGACTCCAGCGTTTGGAGTTGATTCGCATTTCATCCGAGAAGCTGCTGATGGTGCTGGCGCTGGAAGGAGGTGCGGCCCGGAGCATCTTCGTCGAGGTTCCGGGCGAGATCGCCGAGGCCGTGCTGGCGGAGGTCGCGCGCGTGCTGAACGAGCGACTCGCCGGCCTCACGCTGCGCGAGATTCGAACCTCCTTTTCGGATCGCTTGCGCGACTCCGGCACGGCACGCGAAACGAGCGAGCTGTTGAACATATTTCTGCACGGTGCGGATCAGATCTTCGATGTCGCCAATCCGCTCAGCGAGTCTCCAGTTCTCCTCGGCCAGACGTCTGTGCTCGCCGAGCAGCCGGAGTTCGCGAGTGGGGAGAATTTGCGTAAGCTCCTGGCCCTGACGGAACACCCCGAGCAGCTCGGGGAGTTTCTTCGTCAGCGTACGGTCCCCGCGGGAATCGCCATCACGATCGGCGCCGAGCACGAGGACCCGACGCTGTCTGAGTTCACCGTCGTCACGGCGGCGTATCAGGCCGGGGCGCTGAGCGGTGTCATCGGTGTGATCGGCCCCACCCGCATGCCGTACGAGAAGGTCATTACCCTGGTGACGCACACGTCGCGACTCATCACCGATCTCCTGCAATAGCATCGCCCGCGCTCTGCCGTCCGCCCCCCCAGCAACGTTACGTTGATCGCTTTCCGCAGCGCACCACTGCTCTTTCTCCCGACTTCGCTGACGAGCGACGCCGCCACTTATGGCTGATTTCTACGACATCTTGGGACTCTCGCGCGACGCCAGCGACGAGGACTTGAAGAAGGCCTATCGTCGCCTCGCGATGCAGTTCCATCCGGACCGGAATGGCGGCTCGAAGGAGGCGGAGGAGAAGTTCAAGCAGATCACCGAGGCGTACGATGTCCTTCGGGATCCGAACAAGCGCGCGATCTACGATCGCTACGGCGAGGCCGGGCTGCGCGGCGGAGGGATGGGTGGCTTCCACCATGTAGATCTGTCCGAGGCACTCGGGATCTTCATGCGCGACTTCGGTGGCTTCGGTGGACTGGAAGACCTCTTCACTGGAGGACCGCGCGCGCGTTCCGGGCCTCGCGCGGGCGCCGACGTCAAGGTGTCGGTCAACCTCACCCTGGCGGACGTCGCGACCGGTGTGGAGAAGAAGTTCACCCTCAAGCTGCTCGACCCCTGCGATCGCTGCTCCGGTAGCGGATCGGAGCCGGGAACGCGCGCTCGTCGGTGCCCCACGTGCGCCGGCGCCGGCGAGGTGCGACGCGCCCAACGCTCCTTCTTCGGCCAGGTACTGAGCGTTGCTCCGTGTCCCACCTGCGCCGGCCAGGGGATGGTGATCGATACGCCATGCCGGCGGTGCAAGGGCGAAGGGCGCATGCGCGGCGAGCACGTGGTGCCGATCCAGATCCCCGCGGGGGTGTCCACGGGGCAGTACATGACGCTGCGGGGGATGGGGAGCGTGGGCCCTCTCGGCGGCCCTCGGGGCGATGTGCTGGTCGTGTTCGACGTCGAGGAAGATCCGCGCTTCGAGCGCGACGGCGCGGATCTCTACACGGAAGCGCTGGTGACCTACAGCCAGTTGGCTCTCGGCTCGGACATCGACGTGCCGTACATCGTCGGCTCGATCTCTCTGCGAGTGCCTCCCGGCACGCAGAGCGGGCAGATCTTTCAACTTCGCGGGCGTGGATTCCCGCGGGTGAATGCGACCGGCAGCGGCGACCTTCACGTGCGGGTGCAGCTCTGGACGCCGCAGAAGCTGGGGGATGAGGAGCGTCAGTCGATCCAGCGACTGCGGGAGCTGGAGGCAGCGCCGCCGCCGGCGCGGGCCAAGGGGTTTTGGTCGCGCATGAAGGATGCCCTCGGCGCCTGACGAATTGCGCGCCGCACGGAGGGAATCCGTGTGAGCTGGATTGCGGTGAGGGTGGATGGCGTGGCGGACACGGATCGCCCGGCCGTCATTGAGGCGCTCGTCGGGGCTGGAGCGCAGGGCGTGCAGGAAGTCGGCTCGGCGCTGCTCACTCATCTCGATTCCGCCACCGACGTCGGAGCTCTCGAGGGTGAGCTGCGGCGGTGCGCGAATGGCATGGCGCTGGTCTGGGCTCCCGATCCCTCCGCCGATCGGGCGGTGTGGGAACCGCAGGTGGGCGTGCATCGCGTGGGCCGGGTGGCCGTCGCGCCTCCGTGGCGCGCCGCCGAGGTGCCGCCTGACGCTATTCCGATCCTGATCGATCCCTCGACCGCCTTCGGGACCGGTGAGCACGAGAGCACGCGCGGCGCCCTGGAGCTGCTCCAGGGCACCCTTCGCATCGGCGACCGCGTCGCCGACCTCGGGACAGGGAGCGCGATTCTCGGTATTGCCGCTGCCAAGCTCGGAGCGTCGAGAGTGATCGCGATCGAGATCGATGAGCAAGCGATGGGCAACGCCGAGGACAACATTGCCCGAAACGGCGTGGCCGATCGGGTGACGGTGTTCCACGGCGATGCTTCCGTCTTCCTCCCCCTGCTCGCTCCCGTCGACCTCGTCATCGCGAATATCATCTCGACGGTGATCATCGACCTATCTCCGATCATTCGCGACGCGCTGCGCTCGGGCGGTCGAGTGGTGATCGGTGGCATGCTGCGGAGCGAGCGGTCGGATGTCGCGGCGGCGCTTGGCGCCGATGGTTGGGAGATCCGTGCGGAGCACACCGAGGGGGATTGGTGGAGCAGCGTGATCGAGCCGCGGTAGCCACGTTTTTCGCCGCCGAGCCGATCGTATCGGGCCGAGTGACGACGCTGAGCGAGGACGAGGCCCATCACGCCCGTGTGCGCCGAATCGCGATCGGGGATCGGTTGCGTCTCGTGGATGGGGCGGGGTCCGTGGGTTACGGGAATGTCGTACGACTCGGGAAGGCGCAGGCGCAGGTCGAGATCGACCTGCTCGATCGCCTGCAGCCGCTCGCGGTCGTGCACCTGATCGTACCGATCGGTGATCGCGATCGGATGCTCTGGCTGGCGGAAAAGGCGACGGAGCTGGGTGTCTTCAGCTGGCGACCACTCCTCTGGCGCCGGTCGCGAAGTGTCAGTCCGCGGGGTGAGGGAGTGGCGTTTCAGGCCAAGGTCCGCTCTCGGATGGTGGCCGCTCTTACCCAAGCCGGCGGTGCCTGGCTCCCGGTGATCTACCCGGACGCCACGCTCGAGCGCACTATCGTCTCGTGCGCCGCGGGGGCTCGGTGGCTGCTCGACCCGCGGGGCACGCCGGTATCTCGGGTGTCGATCACGGCGCCGCTCACGATAGCAGTCGGTCCGGAGGGAGGCGTGGAGGACAGCGAGAGAGCCGACCTCCTCGCCAACGGCTTCGCGGCGGTGCGGCTCGCACCGAACACGCTTCGTTTCGAGACGGCGGCGGTTGCTGCGCTGTCGATCGTACGTGGAGCGCTCTCCTCGGATTCGGAGGTGTCACGTGGCTGAGGACTGCCTGTTCTGCCGCATCGTTCGTGGCGATCTCCCGGCCACGAAGGTGGTGGAGACCGATGAGTTCATCGCCTTCCGCGACATCAATCCGCAGGCGCCGGTTCACATCCTGGTCATTCCGCGCGCGCACGTGTCGTCGCTGAATGAGGCGCGCGACGCAGGTGTGGTGGGGCGTCTCGCCCTGCTCGCCGTGGAAGTTGCCCAGCGTGAGGGGATTGCCGAGCGAGGCTACCGGACAGTGTTCAACACGAACGCCGACGGCGGGCAGACGGTGTCCCACCTGCATCTGCACCTCCTCGGTGGGCGGCCAATGCGGTGGCCACCGGGATAGAGGAGCAATGTTGCTTGACACTCTCGCAAGGCGTGACTTAACTTGTCCCGCTCTCGTCACTTAGGGCGCGGGAGTCCAAGTCAGTTCACACGGGAGGAAATTCGCTCTTGTCGGAAGTCATCATCCACGACGATGAGAACTTCGAGCGCGCCCTCAAGCGCTTCAAGAAGAAGTGCGAAAAGGCGGGCATTCTCTCGGATTTGCGCAAGCATCGTCATTACGAGAAGCCGAGTGAGCGGCGCAAGCGCAAGGAGAACGCGGCGCGCCGGAAGAACCGCCGTCCCCGCCCGGTCTGAGTGTCCGCGCTCGGCGATCAAGTGCAGCGCGATCTGATCGCGGCCCGAAAAGCGCAGGACAAGCCCGCCATCCTCCTGCTCGGCACCATTCTCGCAGACATCAAGAATCATCGCATTCAGATCCAGCGCGACCTCACCGATGAGGACGTGGTGGAGGTGCTACGTCGCGGGATCAAGAGGCGGCGGGAGTCGATCGAGCTATTCGAAAAGGGGGGGCGGAGTGACCTGGCGGCAAAGGAGCGCGCCGAGGTCACCCGACTGGAGACCTACCTTCCCGCGGGGGTGAGCGAGGAAGTCATTCGCGCCACCGTGCGGGAGGTCATTGCAGGAGGAGCGACGACGATCGGTGCCGTGATGGGACAAGTTCTCCCGCGTTTCAAGGGACGGGCGGAGGGGGCGACGATCAATCGGATAGCGCGCGAGGAGCTCGCGAAGCCGAGCTGACGGTGCCGCGGGCATGAATGCACACGCCCTCACGGTTCTCGAGTTCGCGCCGGTGCTCGATCTCGTCGCGCAACGTGCATCCTCGGAGCTCGGCGCCGCGCGCGTCCGGGCCCTCACGCCGGAGCGGGATCGCGGGCGGATCGACGCCGAACACGGCCGGGTGGTGGCGATGAGAGCGCTCGCCGAGAGCGATCGTGGTTGGCGTACCGAGCCGATACCTTCCGTGGAGGCTCCCCTCGCCCGCTTGCGCGCGGCCGGAGGCCGGTGGAGCGGCGAGGAGCTCCTGCGCGGCGCCGAGCTGCTTCGCTCCTCCCGTCTCACGCGCGACGCGCTCGGGGACGAAGGCTATCCGGCGGTAGCCCGGGAGGTGCTTCACCCCTTCGCCACCCGTCTCCTCAGCGAGCAGAGTGCAGAGCGCTCGATCGACAAGGCGATCGATCCCGACGGTGCGGTGCGCGATGCGGCGTCCCCCGCGCTTCGGCGGTTGCGTCGCGAGCTTCGCGGCGCGCAGAGCGAGCTGGTTCAACTTCTCGAGAAGGCGATGGCGGCTCTACCGGCGTCGGCACGAGTCCCCGATGCCTCGGTGACGATCCGCAACGGACGCTACGTGATTCCCGTCCGTCGCGATGGCCGCGCCGGCGTCGGCGGCATCGTGCACGACGAGTCGGCGACGCGCGGCACGGTGTTCGTCGAGCCTCCGGCCGCGGTGGAGTTCGGAAACCACATCCGGGAGATCGAGGCCGAGGAGGAGCGGGAGGTCGAGCGCATTCTGGGAGAGCTGACGGAGATGCTTCGCCCACTGCGCGACGGGATGATCGATGCGTTGGATGCCCTGGTGACGCTCGACACGCTGGCGGCGCGCGCGCGCTTCGCCTCCGACTTCGACTGCCATGCGGCGGCGTTCGCACCTGCGCGCGAAGGGTTCGCCGTGCGGCGCGGCCGGCACCCACTGCTCGCCGCCACGAACGCGGACGTCGTCCCCTTCGACCTCGAGCTGGGGCCCTCCGAGCGAACGCTGCTCCTCTCCGGACCGAACACTGGCGGGAAGACCGTCCTCCTCAAGGCTCTCGGCCTCCTCTCGGCGATGGCGCAGTCCGGAATCCCGCCGACGGTCGGGGAGAACAGCCGAATCGCGATATGCGATGACTGCTTCGCGGACATCGGCGATGAGCAATCGATTCAGGCGAGCCTTTCCACCTTCAGTGCGCACGTGGCGCGACTTGCCGAGATCCTCGATGGCGCGACCGCCGACTCCCTGGTGCTGATCGATGAGCTGGGCTCCGGCACCGACCCTGCCGAAGGCGCCGCGTTGGGCGCAGCGATTCTCGAAGATCTCGCCGCTCGCGGAACGCTCACCGTCGCCACCACGCACCTCGGTGCGCTCAAGCTCCTCGCGACGGAGGTCCCCGGCGTCGTGAACGCCTCGCTCCAATTCGATGAGGAGGCGCTCGCGCCCACGTACCGGCTCCTCAAGGGTCTCCCCGGCCGATCGTACGGACTTCAGATCGCGCGGCGGCTACGACTCTCCGACCCGGTGCTGGCCCGCGCCGAGGAGCGTGCGTCCACCGGCGAGCGCGATGTCGCCGCGCTGCTCAGCGATCTCGAGAGGCGTCAGGCAGTGCTCTCGCAGCGCGAGGAGGACGCCCAGGACGCTCTCGAGCGAGCCTCCGACAAGCTGTCGCGCATCGAGGAGCGGGAGCGCCGGATGCGGGAGGCCGAGCGATCCTTCGAGCGGCGGATGCATCAGGATGCGCGGCGCGTTCTCCTCGATGCGCGCGCCGAGGTTGACCGAGTGATTCGCGGGCTCCGATCGGCCAGCGAGGGCGAGGTTCTGCGCGACGCGCGACGCGAGGTGGAAGCGCTCGCGGCTGAGCATGGCGCGGCGATCGAGGAGATCGACCAGGCGGAGAGTGCGGCCGAGGCGCCTCGCGAGGAGGCGGCCATCGTGTCGCCGGGCGATGAAGTGCAGGTCGAGGCGTTCGGTGGTCGCCCAGGGCGGGTGGTAGAGACGCGAGGCGACGATGCCGTCGTCGCTGTTGGCGCGATCAAGGTCACGGTTCCGCGCACCACGCTCAAACGCGCTCGGCCGAAGGCGAGAGATCCCGAAGACCTGGTGCCCGCGCCGGTGCAGGTGCCCGATCCCGATGCGAGGAGCGAGGTGGACCTGCGGGGCCTACGTGTCGATGAGATCGAGCGCGCCCTGCTCGCCTCGCTCGATCAGGCGATTCGGGCCGATCTCTCCTCGTTCCGCATCATCCACGGGAAGGGCACGGGCGCGCTCCGCGAGCGGGTGCGGGAGATCCTGCGCTCGGACAAGCGGGTCCGGAGCTATCGCCTCGGTTCCTGGAACGAGGGGGGATCGGGTGTGACCATCGCCGAGCTCCGGTGACTCGATGATCACCGACGAGACCGTCGATCGGGTGCGCGAGGCCGCCGACATCGCCCAGATCATCGGCGAGCAGGTGAAGCTCAAGCGCCGCGGGAAGGGGTGGCGCGGGCCCTGTCCCTTTCACCAGGGGACACACGAGAACTTCGCCGTCGATCCGGCCAAGGGGCTCTACCACTGCTTCGTGTGCGGCGAATCGGGAGACGTCTTCACCTTCGTCCAGAAACATCTCGGGCTCGACTTCCCGGCGGCGGTGAAGTACGTGGGCGATCGATCGGGCGTCGTCGTGCAGGAGGTGGCGCGCCAGCGCGAGGGCCCCGATCCGCGCCAACCTCTCTGGGATATCAACGCGACCGCGGCCGATTACTTCCGCTCGCTCCTCTGGGATGACCGCGAGGGAGCGGAGGCGCGCAACTATCTTTCCCTCAGGCGGGTGAGCAGGGAGGTGGCGGACCGCTTCGGCCTCGGCTACTCTCCGCGCGATCCCGAGGCGATGCGCACCTACTTCAATGCGCTGGGCACGCCTGACGAGCTGCTCAGGGAGGCCGGCCTGCTCGTCGCGCGGGAGGACGGCGGAGAGCTCCGGGCGCGTTTTCGCCACCGGTTGATCTTCCCCATTCAGGATGCGACGGGAAACCATGTCGGCTTCGGCGGCCGATTGCTCGGCCCGGGGGAGCCCAAGTACCTCAACTCGGCCGAGTCGCGAGTCTTCTCGAAGGCCCGATTGCTCTATGGCCTCCACATGGCGAAGCATGCAATCCGGCGTGATGGCCGGGCGCTGGTGGTGGAGGGCTACTTCGATGTCGTCAGGCTCGTGTCGGCAGGATTCGACTGGGTGGTCGCGCCGCTCGGGACGGCGCTCACCGATGACCAGGCGGCGCTGCTCCGGCGCTATGCGTCGCGCGTCTTCCTCCTCTACGACAGCGATCGGGCCGGGCTCCGTGCGACCTTCCGGGCCGGAGATCAGCTCCTTCGCCTGCGCGCGGCGGTGCAGGTCGTCACGCTTCCCGAGGGCGAGGACCCGGACAGCTTTGTCGACAAGTTCGGCGGCGAGCGCCTGACCGCCCAGCTGGCCGACGCGGTCGACATCTTCGAGCGGAAGATGCAAACCCTCCAGCGCAGCGGATACCTTGCGGACTTGAGCCACAAGCGACGCGCGCTGGACAAGCTGCTGCCCACTCTGCGTGCGGCCTCCGATCCCCTCACCCGCGACCTCTACATCACGCGGACGAGCGAGATGCTGGGTGTCGGGAAGTCCGTGTTGGAGCGCGAGGTCGCCGCGGAGGCACAGCGGGCCGATACCCGAGCGGACGCGAGGGCGTCGCGCGCGCCGGAATCGTCCGACGCCGCTCGCTCGGCATCGCCCGGTGTCGCTCGCCCCGCATCCGGGCGCCGGAGCGACGAGCCGTCGCTCGCGGACGCGCCCCCCACGGCGTCGCGCGCCTTGCTCCACCTGCTCGTCCAAGTGCCAGACAAGAGCGTCGAGGCGGCCGAACAGCTGGCGCCGGACGAGTTACGAGGAGCACGAGTGCGCGAGCTCTATCGGGCGCTTCTGGCGGCGGGAGCAACGCCGGATGTCGACCGGCTGGCGGCCGCCCTGTCTCCCGAGGCGGCCGCGCTCTACCGCGCGCTGCTCGAGCGCCGCATCGGCGACGGCTTCGACGTCCAGAGCGAGTTCGACGGCGCCGTGCGCAAGATTCGCAGCGAGGCAATCCGTCGGCGGCTCGCCGAGCTCCACCGCGAGCATCAACTGGCGGCGAGTGCCTCCGAGAAGGACGCCTGCCTGACGGAGATCCGCCGACTGAACAGAGCCCTCGGGGAGTTGGGAGTACCCTCGTTCAAGAGCTTCGATCGCCTACGACAAGCCTAGGAGGATCCGTTGCACCCTGATCTCGTCGCCTTGCTGGACCTGCAACAGGACGACCTCGCGATCGCCAAGATCGAGTCGTCGCTGGAGGCGCTGGAGCAGCGCGGGCGTGCTCTCGACCAGGAGCGCGCGCTCGTGGTGGAGGCCGCCGAGCGCTCACGCGCCACCGCCGAGCAAGAAGAAAAACGGCGGCGCGAGCTCGCCGGGAAGGTTCAGGAGCACAAGGCCCTGCAGGATCGCAACCTCGCCGTGCTCGAGGCGGTGCGGAAGGCGAAGGAGGCCGCCGCCGCGATGTCGCAAATCGAGCTGACGCGGAAAGTGCTGGTGCAGGAAGAGAGCGATCTGAGCAGCCTCACGGCCCGCGTCAAGGATCTGCACGACGAGGAGTCGTTGCACGAGCAAGAGATCGCTGCGCTCGACGAGCGACAGAAGCCGCAGCGCGACGAATTGGCGATGGAGCGCCGGAGCCTGGAGGAGGAGATGCGCGGCGCGCGTCTCAAGCGCGAAGGAACCGCCGCTCGCGTCTCGCGCGCTGTCCTCGCGAAGTACGAGCGGATACGTGAGCGGGCACAATCTGAGGCACTCTACCCGTTGAACGGGGCCGCCTGCGGCCGGTGCAACACAGCCATCCCCCTTCAGCGCCGCAACGTTCTCGTCGCCGGTCGCGGCATCGATGTGTGCGAAGGCTGCGGTGTGCTTCTGTACGCGACGCAATGATGCTTGTCGCTCCGGAGGGTCGGTCATAGCTTTCGCGGTGTGACAGCGCCCGCCGCTCGCCGCCCGGACGTTCGCTGGGTTTCTCCCCCTCCGGTGGATCGCGCCGCCGTCTCCGCGCTCGCCGCAGAGCTCAACCTTCCCGAGGTCGTCACCGAGCTGCTCTGTCGTCGCGGCTTCGGCACGGTGGAACCCGCCAAGCGCTACCTCCGTCCCCGTCTCGAACAGCTGCACGAGCCGCACCAGATGCTCGGCCTCGAGGTGGGCGCCGCCCGAATCGCCCGCGCCATTCGCGATGGCGAGCCGATGATGGTCCACGGCGACTACGATGTGGACGGCATGTGCTCCGCCGCGCTCCTCATCCGGGCGATTCGGGCGGTTGGTGGTCGGGTGACCGCGTTCATCCCGCGCCGGATGGAGGACGGCTACGACCTCACGATGGCGGGCGTGCACGCCGCCATCGGCGCCGGCGCTCGCCTCCTCATCACGTGTGATTGCGGGACAAATGCCGTCGAGCCGGTCGCTGCCGCCATGGCTGCCGGCATCGACGTCATCATCACCGATCACCACCTGCCGAGCGGCCCGATGCCGGAGTGCCTCGCGGTGATCAATCCGCGGCAGCCGGGCTGTCCGTATCCCGACAAGGACCTCGCGGCCGTCGGCATCGCCTTCAAGCTCGCCCTTGCGGTGTATCGCGCGCTCGGCGCAAACGACGAGCCGGTCCGGTGGATGCTCGACCTGGTCGCGCTGGCGACGATCGCCGACGTCGTACCGCTTCGTGGCGAGAACCGCGTGCTGGCTCGGTATGGCCTCAAAGTGATGGCCGACACGCGAAATGTCGGGCTGCGCGCGCTGCTCCGCTCGGCGGCGCTCGAGGGACGCTTGCTCAACGCCGGGCGCATCAGCTTCATCCTCGCTCCGCGACTCAACGCGGTGGGGCGGCTGGGTCACGCCCTGCGTGGTGTGGAGCTCCTCACCACCGACGATGAGCGAACGGCCAACGCCATCGCCCGCGACCTCGAGGAGCTGAATCTCAGACGGCAGGACATCGACCGCGACATCCTTCGTCAGGCACAGGTGAAGCTCGAGTCGATGGACCTGGACGCCACCGTCGGGATCGTTCTCGCCGAGCGCGGATGGCACGCCGGCGTGATCGGCATCGTGGCGAACCGGCTGGTGGAGGAGTTGTGGCGTCCGGTCGTGCTGATCGCGCTCGAGGGGGAGGAAGGGAAGGGTTCCGGCCGATCGATTCCGGCCTTCGACCTCCACGCCGGGCTCGCCGCCTGCCGCGCCGATCTTCGCCGCTTCGGCGGGCACCGGATGGCGGCGGGCCTGACGATCGACGCGGCACGAGTGCCCGACTTCGCCGCGCGCTTCGACGCCATCGCCAAGGAGCGCCTGTCGTCAGCCGACCTCACGCCGGAGCTGCGGGTGGACCTCGAGCTGCCGCTGCGATCGGCCACCCTCGACCTCGAGGCGCTCCTCCGTCACTTCGAGCCCTTCGGCGCCGCGAACGCGACGCCGGTGCTGGTGAGCCGCGACGTGCGCGTGTCGGGTCCGCCGCGCGTGGTGGGGCAGGGACACCTCAAGCTCTGGCTGGAAGCGGACGGCGCGCGCGTCGAGGCGATCGGCTTCGGCATGGGCACCCTCGCCTCCGAGCTGGCGGCGGGCACCGCGCTCGACGTCGCCTATCGGCTCGATCGGCAGACGTGGGACGGCGAGGTCAGACTGCAGGCGACGCTCGCGGCGTTGCGCCGCTGAGCGGTGCGCATCGTCGCCGGCGAGTGGCGCGGACGCACCATTCGGGCTCCCGCCGGCGCCCGAGTGCGTCCCACCGCCGATCGCGTGCGCGAGGCGTGGATGAGCATCATTCAGGGCGATCTTGAGGGCGCCACGGTGCTCGACCTCTTCGCCGGCTCGGGGGCGCTGGGATTGGAAGCCCTCTCGCGTGGTGCCACGCACGCCACCTTCGTCGAGCAGCACGCGCGAAGCCTCGACGCCCTCCGGCGCAACATCGGCGCGCTCGACGCCACGGAACGGGTGACGGTCGAGCGCGCCGATGCGCTGAAGTTCATTGAACGGTTGCCAGCGGGGGCGTACGATATTGCGTTCGCCGATCCGCCCTATGGCCTGGGCCTCGCCGCGCGAGTCGTGAGCGTGTGGCACGAGCGGCCGTTCGCCCGCCTCCTCGCCGTTGAGCATGCGGTGCGCGACCCACTCGCCGGCGGCCGCACACGGCGCTACGGTGACACGCTGCTCACCTTCTTCCGGTCGGACGCCGATGCCTGAGCCGTTTCTCTCTCGTCGCCGCGGTCCCATTCTCGCTGAGACTCGGACATGACCACCGCCATCTACGCCGGCTCGTTCGACCCCATCACCCGGGGGCACGAGGACCTCATACGGCGAAGCCTCGCCTTCGTCGATCGGCTGATCGTCGCCGTGGCGATCAACACCACCAAGCAGCCGCTGTTCAGCGTCGAGGAGCGCATGGCGTTCGTGGCGGTCGCCACGGGGGACGACGCCCGCGTCGAGGTGCGGCAATTCAAGGGACTCCTGGTCGACTTCGCGCACGAGGTCGGTGCCACGCTCTCCATCCGCGGCCTCCGCGCCGTCGCCGACTTCGAGTACGAGTATCAGATGGCGCTCATGAACAGGTATCTGCGCACGGAGCTGGAGACGATCTTCATGGTTCCGAGCATCGATTTGACGTACGTCAGTTCGAGCATCGTGCGCGAGGTCGCACGCTTTGGCGGCGACACGTCGGGACTGGTGCACCCGGTGGTGGCGAAGGCGTTGCGCGACCGCTTCGCGCCGCGGTGAGCTTTCTCACCCGCATCCGCGAGCGCGCTACCGCCGATCGGCGGCGCATCGCCTTTCCAGAGAGCGCCGACCAGCGCACCCTCGACGCCGCGCGCGCCCTGGCCGCCGGCGGGATCGTCGAGCCCGTGCTGGTCCTCGATCCGCTGCATCCGGAGAGCCACGCGGCGGTGAGGGCGTTAGGCCTCGAAACGATCGATCCAGCCTCGCATTCCGACCGCGCCGCGGTGCGCGACCGCCTGCTCCAGGGTCGTGGCAGCAAGCGCTTCTCTCCGGAGGAGGCGGAGCGCCTCTCGATGTCGCCGCTGTACTTGGCCGATGGGCTGGTGGCGCTCGGCGCCCTCGATGGATGTGTAGCGGGCGCGGTCTACACGTCGGCCGAAGTCATGCACGCGGCACTCATTCTCGTCGGGCCGGCGGCCGGCGTGCGCACCGTCTCCAGCGCGTTCTACATGGTCGTGAAGGAATTTCGCGGGCAGGGCGAGGAGGTCCTGACCTTCACCGATTGCGCTGTCGTCCCAGCACCGAAGGCCGAGCAGCTCGCTGACATCGCCACCGCGGCGGCCACTGACCGACCACACATTGTCGGCGATGATGCTCGTGTGGCGCTCTTGTCGTACAGCACCGTCGGGAGCGGTCAGGGCGCGTCGGTCGACACCGTCCGGGCCGCTCTCGCTATCCTGCGCGCCCGCATGCCCTTCCTCGCCGTGGATGGAGAATTGCAGAGCGATGCAGCGTTGATCCCCGAGGTTGCCCACCGCAAGGCGCCGGGGAGCCTCGTGGCGGGGTCGGCGAACATCTTGGTGTTTCCCGACCTGGATGCGGGCAACATTGCATACAAGCTGGTCGAGCGATTGGCCGCCGCGCGCGCGGTCGGCCCGATCGTTCAGGGATTGGCACGACCGTGCAACGATCTCTCGCGCGGGGCCAGCGCCGATGACATTATCAATGTAGCGGCGATAACGGCGCTCCAGGCACGCGCTGCGTCCCGATCGCCGCGACTTCGAGGAGACAATCCGTCATGAGTTTCGCCATCCGGAAACAGGGTGAGATCCTGGTCGTCGACGTCGAGGGCCAACTGATCGTCGGCAATCGCCAGGAGCTCAAGCAGAAGGTGCTGGACGAGTTGGAGCGCGGGGAGCGCAAGTTCTTGATCGACTTCAGCCAGACGGGCTACATCGACAGCTCGGGGCTGGGCGTCCTCGTCTCGCTCTCCAAGAAGATTCGCGAACAGGGGGGCGAGCTGCGGCTCGCGAACCTGAACGACGATCTCAAGACGCTCTTCGAGCTGACCAAGCTCGACACACTTTTCCAGATCGCGGATACGCGGGAGCGCGCGCTGGAGACGTTCTAGAGGGCCAGACCCGACGCATGGTGCGCTCCCCCGACCAGGCGGCGCCCGTTCCGGTCGAGCGGCTCCACGTGGCGCTCGAGCTGGAAATCCCCAGCGATGTCAGGTTCATCGAACGTGTAGTCGAGCTGGTGGCGCGCCAGTGCGAGCAATTCCGATTCACCGCCCGTCAGACAACGCTCAACATCCCGGTCGCGCTCACCGAAGCGATCTCCAACGCCATCCTGCGTGGCAATGAGGAGAGCGCGTCGAAGCGCGTGCAGGTGAAGGCCGACGTCACCGAGGCGCGACTCGTCCTCGAGGTCCTCGACGAGGGTGTGGGGTTCGACCTCGAGGCCTGCCTGGTCGATCCCACGCTGCCGGAGAACGTGATCCGCGAGGATGGACGCGGGCTGTTCCTGATGGCGCAGCTGATGGACACCGTCGAGCGCTTCACGAGCTTCGGAAACGTCGTGCGCATGACGCTGCGCCGCCATGACTGAGCTCGAGCAGATCCTCACGGCCTTCCGCGATGCCACATCGTGCGCTGCCGCCGTCTGGACCTGCGCCAATTCCCGCCCGCTGCGGGTGGCGACGAGCGTACCGGCGCTAGGGATCGTCGGTTGGACGCCGCCGCTCGGCGCCGGGCCGGCGGTGCGCACGCCCTCGCCCGGCGGGGCGGTGCTCATCGCCCCGGTCCCCGGTCCCCGACGCGCCTGGCTCGCCGTCGGTCCGTCGTCCAGCGCCGAGGCGCCGCTCGAGACCTTCGCCCGCCTCCTGCTGCCGGTGGTGACGCAGTTCCTGCAATCCGCGCTCGAAGTCGAGCATGCGGCGAACGAGCTCGCCGAGCGTTACGAGGAGATCAACCTTCTCTATACGATAACCGAGATACTCGGGCGCACCGTGTCGCTGGAGGAGGCGGCGACGACGATCCTGCGCGAGATCTCGGAGACGGTCGGAGCGCGCCGCGGCGCCATCCTCGTTCATGACCGGGTGACCGACACCCTCCAAGCGGTCGCTGCGTTAGGCGCGGCGGCCGTGGACATCCCGCCGATCGCACTCACCGATGACTTCAGCGTCTCGGCGCGCGTCTTTCGCGAGCAGCGGGCGATGCTGGTCGATGAGGGCGAATACCCGTGCGAGGCCGAGGCCCTTTACCGGCGTGGGCTGATGCTCTCCGTCCCCATCATGTGGACCACGCCGCACGGCGGCACCGAGCCGCTCGGCGTCGTGAACCTGTCGGACCGCGGGTCGCAGCAGCCCTTCAGCGCCGGCGACCAGAAACTCATCTCCGCCATCGCCACCCAGATCGGTACGGCGATCCAGAACACCCGGCTGGTGCGCGCGTCACTCAGCCAGCAGCGTCTCGTGCAGGAGCTGTCGCTCGCCCACGACCTCCAGATGCGACTCCTCCCCCGGGCGACCTTCGTGGCGCCGGAGGCGCAGGTGGCAGCGCGCGTCACGCCGACGGAGAGCGTCGGAGGTGACTTCTACAATCTCTTCCGCCTCGGCCACGGCCGCACGGGCGTCATGATCGGCGATGTCTCGAGTCACGGCTACCGGGCGGCGCTGATCATGGCGCTCACGATGAGCGCGGCGGCGATCCATGCGCAGACCCTGAGCGATCCCGGTGAGATGCTGGCGGCTTTGCTCAATTCGCTTCGGGAAGAGCTTTCCACCACCGAGATGTTCATCTCCACCTTCTACGCGGTGATCGATCGCGACATCGGCCTGATCCGTTATGCCAACGCCGGACATCCGCACGCGTACCAGGTGGGTGCCGATGGGGTCATCGTCAGGCTCGGTGCGATCGACCCACCGCTCGGCATGACGGAGACGCGTCCGACAGCCGTGTCACGCCCCTGGCAGCGGGCGTCGGATCTCCTCCTGGCCTTCACCGACGGCGTGAGCGACGCGCGCAATCGATTCGGCGCCCGACTCGGCGAGCAGCCGGTGCTCGATCTCGTCCGCCGCTACCGGACCGAGACACCCGAAGTCATCCTGCAACGCGTGTTCGATGAGCTGGCCGAGCACACGGGCGAGGCGCTGCAGCCCGACGACCTGGCCGTCGTGGTCGTTCGCAGTTAGGCCCGCTTCGCCGTCGCCCCTGCTCGTCGTGCGCCGCCGTACGCAGCCTTCTCCCGCTCGCCCCTCCCGGGCGCGGCCGCGCCGCCAACGGCTCGGCCAGCACTTCCTCAGCGATCCCCGCATCCTCGGCCGGATCGCCGACGCGCTTCTGCTCTCCGGCCACGAGACGGTACTCGAGATAGGGCCGGGACGCGGCGCCCTCACCGAGGCGCTCAGCCGCCGGGCGCGGCGGGTGATCGCGATCGAGGTCGATCGGCGATTGGCGGCCGCGTTGCGCGAGACCTTTGCCGATAGACCCGACGTGTCCATCGTCGAGGGGGATGTGCGGTCGGTGTCCTTCGGCGAGCTGGCCGGCGGGCCGTACCTCCTGGCGGGGAATGTGCCGTACTACATCACCACGCCCATCGTCTTCCAGGCGCTCCGCCGCCCGCGCCCCGACCGCGCTGTCTTTCTCGTGCAGCGAGAGGTGGCGGAGCGGATGGCGGCGGCGGCCGGTGACCCGGCGTACGGCGCACTCTCCGCCAATATCCAAGCCTTCGCCCGCGTCGAGCTTCTCTTCGCCGTGAGCGCCGGAGCCTTCCAGCCGCCGCCCAAAGTCGAGAGCGCGGTTGTTCGCCTGACGCCACTCGCGCACCCCGCGGTCGCGGAGAGCGACGAGGAGGACTATCGCCGGCTGGTCCAGGACACTTTTGCCCTCCGACGGAAGCAGATGCGCCGTGCCCTGCGCACCATCACCGGTCGCTCGCCCGACGAGGTGGACTCCATCCTCGAGCGCGCAGGGATCGCGCCCGCTGCCCGGCCAGAGACGATCGCCCCCGACCGCTTCGCCAAGTTGCTCGCAGCAATGAAAGGCGAGGCTCGCCGCTGAGGATCGCGCGACCCGTCACTCCCGGACGGGTCCCCCCGGAGGAGCTCCTTTCGGGTGCTACCTGTTGCTCAGCGCGAACGAGAGACCCTCGAGCTCCATCGCCATGTTCACTGTCTTGATGGCGACGTTGTCGGGCACTTGCAGCTGGATCGGCGCGAAGTTCATGATCGCGCGAATTCCCGTCTGGACGACGAGGGTCACCACGCGCTGCGCCGCTTCGGCGGGGACGGTGATGATCGCGATGTCGGCGGATCGCTTCGCCTGGTCGGCGCGCAGGGTGTCGATCGAGCGGACGACGAACCCATCGATGCGGCGCCCGATCTTCGCCGGGTCGCTGTCGTAGACCGCGGCGATGCGGAAGCCGCGCTGCGAGAAGCCGCGGTACTGCGCCAGTGCCTCGCCGATCTTCCCGGCGCCGATGATGATCACCTGCCACTCCCGCTCGAGACCGAGGATCTGCCGGAGGCGGGCGGCCAACTCGGCCACGGAATAGCCGAGTCCGCGCTTCCCGAACGAGCCGAAGAAGGAGAGATCCTTCCGCACCTGCGAGGAGGTGGTTCGGCCGCGGGCGGCGAGCTCGTCGCTCGAAATCGTCGTCAATCCGCGGGACTCGAACTCCTCGAGGAACCGGAGATAGAGGGAGAGGCGGCGGACGGCGGAGTCGGCGATTCGCTTCACGGGGCGCGACGTCTTGTGAATTTCTTCACATGGTAATCGGTCTCACCCTGTTGTGCCAGCGCCCGCTCTGGCGTGCGGTGCGCGGGCACCCCCTCTGAAACCACCACTTCTCGTCTGGCGCCCTAGGATGATCTGCGGGTTCTCTCCGCTGGTCCGGGCACTTCCCAGCGGTTTATCTTCGGGGCTATGTCCGTGTCCGTCACCTCGGAAATCGGACGGCTCCGCTCCGTCCTCCTTCATACGCCCGGTCCCGAGCTCCTCGCGGTCACGCCATCGACCCGCGAGGACTACCTCTACGACGACGTTATCGACGTCGAGAGCGCCCATCGGGAGCATCGCCGCTTCGCCGCCATTCTCGAGCGCTTCGCGAAGGTGCACTACGTGCGCGACCTCCTCGCCGACGTCGCCGCGAGCGAGGATGTGCGTCAGCTACTCATTCGGGAGACCCTCGACGTGGTTCAGTCCGGCCCGCTGGCCACGAAGCTCGGCGAGCGCCCGCCGACCGAGCTCGTCCAGATGCTGATCGAGGGGGAGGCAGAGGAACCGGGCCCGCTCGCGCGCGCTCTCAACGAAGTCGGCTACATGCTTCCGCCGGTGCCGAACCTCTTTTTCACCCGCGACACCGCCATGGTGATCGGCGAGCAGGTGATGATCGGTTCGATGCGTTGGGGGATCCGGTGGTCGGAGGAGCTGATCATGAAGGCGCTCTTCCTCCACCACCCGGCCCTCGCCAATCGCGGCATCCTCTACGACGGCGCCTCCGAGCGGCGATACAACTACACCCTCGAAGGGGGAGACGTCCACCCGCTCCGCGCCGACACCGTGCTCCTCGGCTTCAGCGAGCGGTCGAGTCCCGCCGCCATCGATCATGTGACCTCGGCGCTCTTCGAGAACACGCCGGTGACCGACGTGGTGGTGGTCGCGCTCCCGAAGGAGAAGACAGCGATCCACCTCGACATGATCTTCACCCACCTCGACACCGACATCTGCGCCATCTACCCGCCCCACTTCGTCGGCGCCGAGCGTCTCGCGGTTCTGCATCGGCACAAGGGGCAGCACGAGATGCGCGAGATGCCGAACATCTTCGCCGCGCTGCAAGCGATTTCCTTGCCGATGGAGCCTGTCTTCTGCGGCGGTGATCGCCGGATCGTTCAAGAGCGCGAGCAGTGGGCGAGCGGCTGCAATTTCGTCGCCGTGCGTCCGGGTGTCGTGCTCTCCTACGCGCGCAACGAGTCGACGCTCTGCGAGCTGCAGAAGATGGGGTTCCGCGTCGTCTCGGCTGTCGCCTTCCTGACCGGCGAAGAGCGGATCAAGGAGGGGGAGCGGGCGGTCATCACCTTCGAGGGGGCGGAGCTCGTGCGGGCGGGCGGCGGGCCGCGATGCATGACGCTCCCTCTGGAGCGCGACGATCCGTGGAGTTGAGCGCGGAGGACCCGGGCATCGGCGTCTCGGTGCGGCCGGCCGAGACACGACTGACGCTCCGGGCGATGGATTTTCTCTCCGCCGGTCCGGCCGATGCGGTCGCCTTGATCGAGCACGTCTGCCAGATGCCGGGGGCGCCCAGGGTGGTTGCCGAGCAGATGGCTGCGGCTCTCTTCACCGATCACGGTCGCTTCCGGCGCGAGCCGGACGGGCGTTGGCGACTGGCCCCGGAGGGTGCGGCGCCTGACGACGTGATGCAAGCAACGCCGGGCATGCCCCCGCCGGGCCCCCGCCCAGGGAGTGTGGTCTCCGAAGCCCCCGACCTCTTCGGCTACCTGCCGCCACGCGACGAGCTGGCGCGGCTCAGCTATGTCGTCGTGGATCTCGAGACGACCGGCGGGAGCCCCTGGACCGGTGACCGCATCATGGAGGTAGCGGCGATCGTCGTGCGCGACGGCGTCGAGACCGAGCGACTGGAGATGCTCGTCAACCCGGAGCGGCCGATCCCCTCGATCGTGAGCAGCCTGACGCACATCACATGGTCAATGGTGCGCGATCAGCCGACCTTCCGCGAGATCTGCGGCGACCTCCTGCGCGTGCTCTCGGGGCACATTTTCGTCGCCCACAACGCCACCTTCGACTGGCGCTTCCTGCAGAGCGAAGTGGAGCGCGCGACCGGTCGCCGCCTGCACGGCCGGCGCCTCTGTACCGTGCGTCTGGCGCGCCGGTTGCTTCCTCACCTGCGGAGCCGGAAGCTGGACAGTGTCGCCTACCACTACGGGGTGACGATCACGGGGCGTCATCGCGCCGGAGGGGATGCGACGGCCACGGCGGCGATTCTCCACCGCCTGCTCCAAGATGCCCGCACGCGCGACTGTCGCTCTTGGGCCGATCTCCAGCGTCTGATTCGAGCGCCCCGCCCTCCACGGCGCTCGCGTCCGAGCTCCCTGCCGCACCCGGTCACGCGCGATACCACCGCGTGACCCCCCCGACGCCTCTCGTGGCGACGCGCCGCATCGGCGCGTTGACCGTGCACGCCATTCAAGCGGGGGGCACACGGTTGGATGGTGGCGCGATGTTCGGCGTGGTCCCGAAGACGCTCTGGGAGAAGCGCATTCCCGCCGACGATCGCAATCGGATCCCTCTCGGCATGCGCTGCCTTCTGGTGGAGCACGACGGCGGACTGGTGCTCATCGACACCGGAGCGGGGAACAAGGAGAGCGAGAAGTTCCACGACATCTACGGCCTCGAGAACCGCGGAGCGAACGGCCGGACGGCCCTCGAAGATGGGCTGCGGGCGCTGGGATACTCTCCCGATGACATCGCGCTCGTGATCAACTCGCACCTGCACTTCGACCACGCCGGTGGGAACACGTATAGAGACGGGAGCGGCGCAACGATGCTCGCCTTCCCCAAGGCGCGCTACGTGGTGCAGCGAGGAGAGTTGGAGTTCGCGAGCCGTACCAACGAGCGCACCGCCGCCAGCTACTTCCCGCCCAACTTCGCCCCCGTCTCGGCGGCGGGCCGGCTCGATCTCGTCTCGGGAGAGAGGGAGATCGTGTCGGGGATCAGGGTCGTCCCGACTCCCGGCCATACGCCGCACCACCAGGGAATCTTGATCGAGTCGGCGGGAGAGCGCGCCTTCTACCTGGCCGACCTCGTGCCGACGATTGCGCACCTCCCATTGCCGTGGATCATGGGCTACGATGTGGAGCCGCTGGTGACGCTCGAGACCAAGCGCACGATACTGGCGCGGGCGCTGCGCGAGGAGTGGCTCGCCATCTTCGAGCACGACGCGACCCACGCGTGGGGGCGAGTGACGCACGACGGCAAGGCCTACGGCTTCGTGCCCGAAGGTCCAGCCGGCTGATTTGCCTGACGAAGCATCCACACCACCTCCTCGGAGAATCGGAATGTCCATCGGACGTCGTGTCGGCCTCTACGGATTCGTGTTTTCTCTGGTGGCGGTGCCCGGCGCCGTGGCACAGAAAGACACGGCCGCCCTCCATGCGCAGATCGAGAAGGGAGTGGCCGCGATCATGCCGCAGGTGGTGGCCTGGCGGCGCGACATCCACCAGCACCCCGAGCTCGGAAACCGCGAGACGCGCACGGCCCAGCTGGTGGCCGACGAGCTGCGCTCGCTGGGGATCGAGGTCCGCACGGGCGTGGCGTACACGGGTGTCGTGGGCGTGCTCAAGGGCGGGAAGCCGGGTCCGGTGGTCGCGCTCAGGGCCGACATGGATGCGCTCCCGGTGACCGAGCTGGTCGACGTCCCCTTCAAGTCCACCGTGCGCACGCAGTACAACGGCCAGGAGGTCGGCGTCATGCACGCCTGTGGCCACGACAATCACGTCGCCATCCTCCTCGGCACGGCGGCCGTCCTTGCCGGGATGCGGAAGGATCTCCCCGGGACGGTGAAGTTCATCTTCCAGCCGGCGGAGGAGGGGCCACCGGCGGGCGAGCAGGGTGGCGCCGCCCTCATGGTGGCGCAGGGCGCCTTCGCCGACCCGGTGCCTGACGCGGTCTTCGGGCTGCACGTCTGGCCCGGGCGAGTGGGCGAGATCGTCTACCGCCCCGGACCGGCGATGGCCGGTTCGATGGGGCTGTCGATCGTCGTCCACGGGCGCGGGACGCACGGGGCCGCTCCATGGGCGGGAGTGGATCCGGTGGTCATCTCCTCGCAGATCGTGCTGGCGCTCCAGACGATCCCGAGCCGGCAGCTCAACGTGTCGCTCACCCCGGCGATCCTCACCGTCGCCACGATCCACGGGGGAAACCGGGGGAACATCATCCCCGACAGCGTGGTGATGACCGGGACCGTCCGCACATTCGACAAGGCGATGGCGCGCGATATCAAGGAGCGCATCATCCGCACAGCCCAACACATCGCCGAGAGTGGCGGCGCCACGGCGGACGTGCAGATCGTCGACGGCTACGATCCGACGGTCAACGACTCGGCGCTGGTCGCCCGGATGGCGCCGACGCTCCAGCGCGTGGCGGGGGACAGGGGCGCGCGAGTGGGCACCCTGGTGATGGCGTCGGAGGACTTCTCGGTCTACGCCGAGCATGCGCCGGGGCTCTTCTTCTTCCTCGGGATCGTCCCCGACGGGAAGGATCCGGCGACGGCGCCGGCCAACCACTCACCGCTCTTCTTCGCGGACGAAGGGGCGCTCCCTGTGGGAGTTCGCGCCATGTCGAATCTGGCGGTGGATTACCTGAGCGGCGCGCCGACCGCGAAGCGGACCCGGTTGACTTCCCGCTGAGGTGACGTAAATTCCGCAGTCACAATAGAGTAAGTAGAGCGATCGCTATCGCTCTCACCCTCCGGCCCTTGCGTCGAATGCGCGAGGTGTGCTGTAGGAGTTCAGGTTGTCGGCTCCCGGCCGTGCGCGGCCGGTGTGTCGCGTATCGCGGACTCCGGAGTGGTGTCCGCGATTTTTTTCTGTTCTCTCTTCAGAGGAACGTTGCCCATTCAGGACAGCACAAAGCGCGTCCGCGTGAACCGGCAGATTCGTATCAGCCCGCTCCGCGTGATTGCGCCCGATGGAAGTCAACTCGGAATTCTCGACCTGGAATCAGCTCTCGCGCAGGCAGAGGCGCAGGGGCTCGATCTCGTGGAAGTCGCGCCGACAGCTCGCCCGCCGGTGGTCCGCATCATGGACTACGGCAAGTTCAAGTTCGAGCAGGCGAAGATGGCGCGTCAGGCAAAGAAGAAGCAGCACGTCATCCACCTCAAGGAAGTGAAGTACCGCCCGGGCATCGATGATCACGACTTCGATACCAAAACCCGGCACGCACGACGCTTTCTCGAGGAGGGGAACAAGGTGAAGGTGACGATGATGTTTCGAGGCCGGCAGGTCGCTCACCCGGAGCTGGGGAAGGAGGTGCTCGACCGGGTGTCCGACGAGTTGAGCGACATCGGTAAGATCGAGGCCGACGCTCGGCTGGAGGGGAAGAACATGACCATGATTCTGGCGCCCAAGTAGGGCGATACTCACTATGAAGATGAAGACACATCGCGGGGCGGCGAAGCGCTTCAAGGTCACCGGGTCGGGACGCGTGAAGCGCTACAAGGCCTACAAGAGCCACATCCTCACGAAGAAGAGCGCGAAGCGGAAGCGCCGTCTGCGGCGCGGCGCCATCGTCTCCAGCGGCGACGCGAAGCGGATCAAGCGTCTCATCCAGGCATAAGGAGATACCCCCATGCCTCGCGTGAAATCGAACGTCGTGCGCTTGAAGCGCAAGAAGCAGGTGATGAAGGCGGCCCGCGGTGCCTACGGTGCGCGGAGCAAGCTATGGAAGGCCGCCAAGGAGAACGTCGAACGTGGATGGAAGTACGCTTACCGCGATCGGAAGAACAAAAAGCGCGACTTCCGCCGCCTCTGGATCGTACGCATCAATGCCGCCGCGCACCAGCACGACATGAGCTACAGCGTCTTCATGAGCGGCCTCAAGAAGGCGGGCATCGAGGTCGATCGGAAGATGCTCGCCGATCTCGCGGTGCGAGATCCGGCGGCGTTTACTCTCTTGGCCGAGCGGGCGCGCGCTGCGCTCGACGCGGCCTGACGAGGGCGGTCCGCAACATCCACCTCGGGCCACCAATGACGGCGACCCTCGCCAGAGCCGGCGGCAGCGCGACCCACACGACGCTGCCGCCGGTTTCTCTTTTCTCAGGGGCATGACGCGACAGATGACGATAGACGAGTTCAAGACATCGGTGGAGAAGCTCGAGGACCGTGCGCGCGCGGAGCTCGAGGCGGCGTCGTCACTGACGTCACTGAGCGAGATCCATCACAAGTATCTCTCGCGAGGGAGGGGTGAGCTCACCTCTCTCGAGAAGCTCATACCGTCCTTCCCCGCCGATCAGCGAAAGGCTGCTGGCGAGTCCGTCAACGGAGCGAAGAACCAGCTTTGGCTCTGGGAAACCGCGAGGAGAGAGAAGCTTCAGAGCACAGAATCAACCGAGAGACACGCGCTCGACCTCACCATGCCCGCCCGCCGCACCTGGCGCGGCGCCAAGCACCCCGTCACCCTCGTCATCGAGGAGATCGAGGGGATCTTCCGCGAGCTCGGGTTCACCATTGCCACCGGTCCAGAGGCGGAGACCGACTGGTACAACTTCGGCGCCCTCAACTTCCCGAGCGACCATCCGGCGATGGACATGCACGACACTCTCTATCTCGGCGACGGCACGCTCCTCCGCACCCATACGTCGCCCGTGCAGGTCCGCACTCTGCAGCGCTACGAGCCGCCGATCCGCATTCTCGCCCCCGGCAACGTCTACCGACGAGACTTCTTCGATGCCTCGCACGCGCCGGTTTTCGCCCAGATCGAAGGGATGGCGGTCGACGACGACATCACCTTCTCCGATCTCGAAGCGACGCTCGCTCACTTCGCCGACCGCTTCTTCGGCGCGACACGCACGCGCTTCCGGCCGAGCTACTTCCCCTTCACCGAGCCGTCGGCGGAGATGGACGTCGAGTGCCAGATCTGCCACGGCACCGGCTGCCCGACCTGCAAGGGCACCGGCTGGTCGGAGATCCTCGGCTGCGGTCTGATGCACCCCGCCGTGCTCGAGACGGCGGGACTCGACAGCGAGCGGTATTCCGGGTGGGCCTTCGGGATGGGCCCCGGACGAATCGCCATGCAGCGCTATGGCATTCCGGATATCCGGCTCCTCTACGACTCCGACGTCCGCGTGCTCCAGCAGTTCGAGCGATGAACGCCTCCTACCGCTGGCTCTCCGACTTCCTCGACGCCGCGCTCACGCCCCACCAGATGCGCGATCTGATCACGTCGCGCTGCTGCTCAGTGGACGAGCTCGTGCCGCTGCGCGCCGACCTCGCTCAGATCGTCGTCGGCGAGGTCGTGGAGGCGCGCCCGCATCCGGAGGCCGACCGCCTGACGCTGACGAAAGTGAACGCCGGCGGGGGAGAGCTTCTCGACGTCGTCTGCGGCGCGCCCAACGTGGCGGTGGGGAAGAAGTATCCCTTCGCCCCGGTCGGAGCGACCCTGGCGAACGGCCTGACGATCGAGAAGCGCAAGATCCGGGGCGCCACGTCGAACGGCATGCTCTGCTCGGCACGGGAGCTCGAGCTGGGCGGTGACCACACCGGAATTCTCGAGCTCGAGACGCCGGCCGCACCCGGCACGCCGCTCCTGGAGGCGCTTCCGCTGGGGGATTTCCGGCTCGTCGTCGACGTCACCCCCAACCGCCCGGATCTCCTCTCGCATCGCGGGCTCGCTCGCGAGCTGGCGGCCGCGGGGACGGGAGGCTGGCACCTACCGCATCTCGACTCGGTGAGCGATCCAGCTGTCGACGCGGAGAAGGGAGTGAGGCACGCCCTCGACTCCGCCGCGCCGGCGACCCGGGCCATGGTGGGCGGTGTCGAGATCGAGCTCGCCGATCCCATCGGCTGTCCGCGATACGCGGCCGTCGTCATTCGCGGTGTCACCGTCGGACCGAGTCCTCAGTGGCTCGTCGACCGCCTCAAAGCCGTCGGCTCGCGCTCGATCAATAACGTGGTGGATGCCACCAACTACATGCTTCACGAGCTCGGGCAGCCGATGCACGCCTTCGACCTCGGGAAGATGGCCGGGCCCGCCGTCGTCATTCGCGCGGCGGCGCCCAAGGAGCCTCTGCGCACCCTCGACGGCGTCGATCGCACTCTCCTCCCGACCATGACCGTCATCGCCGACGCCCAGCGCGCTCAGGCCATCGCGGGGGTCATCGGCGGCTCGGAGAGCGAGGTCTCCGAGCAGACTCGCGACCTGCTCCTGGAGATCGCCTACTTCGAGCCGAAGAGCGTGCGCCGCACCCGGCGCCAGCTCTCGATCTCGACGGATGCGAGCTACCGCTTCGAGCGGGGTGCCGATCCCGCGGGTATTCCGGAGGCGGCGGCTCGCGCGGTCGGCCTCATCGTCGCCCTCGCCGGCGGCCGAGTCGAGGGCGCGACGATCGTCGCCTCGCAGGCGCTCGCGCCGACGGTCGTCGACGTACGCTCCACCCGAGTCGGCAGATTACTCGGCGTCCCCGTGCCGCCGGACGACGTGCGGCGCCTGCTCGAACCGGTCGGGTTCTCCGTGGCCGCGTACGAGGCGCGGGCTGGGAGCGCGGGTGCGGATCTTCGTGTCACCGTTCCCGGCTGGCGCCCCGATGTGAGGCGCGAGGTCGACATCGTCGAAGAAGTGGCGCGCCTTCGCGGCTACGACTCCTTTCCGAAGGCGCTCCGCCCCTTCCGGCCGAGCACCGTGCCGGACTCGGCGCTCGAGGTCACTTCGCGGCGAGTGCGCGACGATCTCGTGGCCGCGGGACTCGCCGAGACGCGCCCGATGCCCTTTGTCCGAGGAGCCGACACCGGCTTCGTGCGGGTGGCCAACCCGCTCTCCGATGCCGAAGCCCACCTCCGGCCGCGGGTGTTGGACACCCTCGTCAGGCGCGCCGAATTCAACCTCGCGCACACGCAGCGCGATGTTCGCCTCTTCGAGATCGGGGCAACCTTCGAGCCTAACGCTGGTGGACTCCCGCGCGAGGAGGTGCACGTCGCCGCCCTGCTGATGGGGCAGAGGAGGCCGCCGCACTGGACGGAGCCCAAGCCGCCCGATTTCGACGAGTGGGATGCCAAAGGCCTGGCCGAGCGCATGGCGGCGGTCGCCTTTCCGGGCTCCTCCATCGAGCTCGCCGCGGGCGGCGGAGACCAGCTCTGGACCATCGTCGTCGCCGGTGAGTCGAAGGGAGAGGTGAGGCGCCTCGTCCTCGATGCCCCGGTGTGGGCCGCCGCGGCGTTCGGCGTCGAGTTGACGCTCTTCTTGGAAGACGCGACTCCCGTTGCCCCTGCTGGACAGGGGGCGCGGGAACGCGGCGCCGTGGCGCGGCCCATCGGCGCTCCGATCGCCTATCGCCCCGTGCCGACTCTTCCGTCGGCGTCGTTCGACGTCGCGCTCATCCTCGGCGAGCGGGAGACTCCAGCCGGCAAGAGGAAGGTGACCGTAGCGGAAGTGGAGAGCCTAATGCGTGCCGCCTCCGGTCCCCTACTCGAAAGTTTGCAGCTCTTGAGCGAGTACATCGGCGAAGGTGTCCCCAGCGGCTCGCGAAGCGTCGCCTGGCGATTGACCTTCCGGCACCCCGAACGCACTCTACGGGAACAGGAGATCGCGGGGCGTCGCGACAAGGTGCTTCGAACCCTCGAAGGAGAGCTCGGTGTCCGACCGCGCTGATGACCCAGAGACCGAAGGGACCCGTCCGGATATCGCTGCCGTCCGGGAGCTGAAGCAGCTGATCAGCGCCTTGGGCGACGAAATGGCGGCGTGGCGGCGTCGCGCGCACGAAGCCGAGGGCCGCGTGCGCGACCTGGAACGCACCACCCCGACCGCACCACCGGCGCCAGCGCCCACCTCCGCCGACCATGGCCACTCCACCTCCGCCAAAGCCCTCGAGGCGGAGAACCGCGAGCTGCGCCATCGGCTCCAGGCGGCGCGCGAGCGGACGACAGTCCTCGCCGAGCGCCTGCGCTTTCTCCGCCAGCAGCACGAACAGGAGGCCGGTCGATGAACAAGAAGTCCTCTGTCCGCGTCACCATTGTCGGCGAGGAGTACACCCTTCGCAGCGACGAACCCGCCGAGCACACCCGGGCGGTCGCTCGGTATGTGGACTCCACCATTCGAAGCGTCCTGGAGACGGGGGCCGTCGGCGAGTCGCGGAAAGCGGCGATCCTCGCCGCCCTTCAGATCACCGACGAGCTCTTCAAGTCCCTGGCGTCGCGGGAGTTGTTGGCGGAGGAGATTCGCTCCCTCTCAGCGGATGTTCGTCGCATGCTCCCGCTCGCCAAGCGCTCTGTCCGGGAAACGGTCGTGAGCGAGGGGCGGGAGCTGGGCGGCTGACTCTCCTGGCCGCGCCGTCCCTTGCCTCAGCCCGGATTCCGCCCTACCTTCTTCGAAGGTTCACCAGCCGGATCGTAGCTTCAAGCGCACGTTGTAGTTAGAGCCTCCCATCTCGCGCCCTTCGTCGGCGCTGGATCGGATGGCGTCGCTCTCCATGCGCTGAGTCGCGACGGCTGGCGGCTCTCTTTACCAAGGCCGCGGCTTTCATCGCGCTGGAGCATAGATACATGACCCTAACGGCTACATATGCCGCGCTAGGCGTAGTTGTACTAATCGCCGCCGCGGCTTTTTTCATCCTCGGACGCGTCATCGGCCGTCGTGCCGAGCACGCCGCGCAAGCCGCGGCGAAGGCCACTGCCGCGGAGACCGCGCAGCGGATCCTGGGCGACGCTCAGCGGGAAGCTGATACGCTCCGGAAGTCGGCGATTGTGGCGGGGAAGGAAGAGACGATCAAACTTCGGGAGGTCTGGGAAGCCGAGGCCGGGAAGCGGCGCGAGGAGCTCGAACGCGGCGAACGGCGGGTCCAGGAGCGGGAGACCAACCTCGACCGCAAGTTCGACCTCCTCGACCAACGAGAGAAGGACGTGGGGAAGCGGGCGAGCGATCTCGGTCGTCGCGAGAAGGTGGTCACGGAGCGTGAGGGCGAGCTCGAGAAACTGGTGGCCGACCAACGCCGCCGTCTCGAGTCGTTGGCAGGGATGTCGGCGCGCGATGCCAAGGCCGAGCTGATTGCTCGCCTGGCTGAGGAGGCGCAGGCGGAGGCTGCGAATCAGATCCGGGAGATTCGGGAGACCGCCAAGCGCAATGGCGAGCGCGAGGCCAAGAAGATCGTCGCGCTGGCTGTGCAACGCATCGCAGCCGAGCACACCTCCGAGATCAGCGTTTCGTCGGTCTCGCTCCCCAACGACGAGATGAAGGGACGGATCATCGGACGCGAGGGACGAAACATTCGGGCGTTCGAGCTTGCCACCGGGGTCGATGTCATCATCGACGACACACCGGATACGGTCGTGGTGTCGTGCTTCGATCCCATCCGGCGAGAAGTGGCGCGGATTGCGCTGGCGAAGCTCGTGGCCGACGGGCGTATTCATCCAGGGCGCATCGAGGAGGTGGTGGTCAAGTCGCGCAAGGAGGTGGACTCCGCCATCCAGGAGATGGGCGAGCAGGCGGCGTACGAGGTCGGAGCCCACGGGTTGCACGCCGAGCTGATCACCCTGGTCGGACGGATGCACTATCGCACCAGCTATGGGCAGAACATTCTGCAGCATTCGAAGGAAGTAGCGCACCTCGCCGGCATCATGGCCGCCGAGCTCGGGCTCGACGTGTCCATGGCGAAGCGCGGGGCATTGCTGCACGACGTCGGCAAGGTCCTGACGCACGAGCACGAGGGGACGCACGTCCAGCTCGGCGTGGAGGTGGCCACCAAGTACGGGGAGCACCCGCTGGTGGTGAACTGCATCGCCGCGCACCACGACGACGTGCCTCACGAGAGCGAGATATCGGTCCTCGTGCAGGCGGCGGACGCGGTGTCGGGCTCGCGCCCGGGCGCCCGGCGCGAGGCCTTCGAAACCTACGTGAAGCGCCTCGAAGGGCTGGAGCGGATCGCGGCGAGCTACAGTGGCGTGGACAAGGTCTTCGCCATCCAGGCCGGGCGTGAGCTGCGCGTGATCGTGAACCCGGACGATGTGAACGATGGGCGGATGACATCGCTCAGCGAGGAGATCGCGCGGCGCATCGAGGGCGAGCTCCAGTATCCGGGCCAGATCAAGGTGGTGGTGATCCGCGAGCAGCGGGCGGTGGACTTTGCCCGCTAGACTCCTGGACGGCACGGCGGCGGCGAAGGCGATCCGGGAGGAGGTCGCCGCTCAGGTGAGCCGTCTCGCTCCGAGCGGGCTCAAGCCGGGGTTGGCGGTGATCCTCGTCGGCGAGGATCCCGCGAGCGCGGTGTACGTGAGGGCGAAGGGAAGGGCGTGCGAGGAGGCCGGGATGCGGAGCGTGACCGTGAAGCTGCCCGCCGACACGTCGCAGGAGGAGCTGCTCTCTCATGTGCACGCCTTCAACGAGGACCGCGCGGTACACGGCATCCTCGTGCAAATGCCTCTTCCGAAGCAGATCGATGCGGACACGATCATCCGCGCGATCCGTCCGGAGAAGGACGTCGACGGATTTCACCCGGTGAATGTCGGGAAGAATCTGATCGGGGAACGCGACGGTTTCGTCCCCTGTACTCCCGCCGGCGTGCAGGAGCTTCTGTCGCGCTCCGGCGTCGAGACGCGGGGCGCCGAGTGTGTGATCGTCGGTCGCAGCAACATCGTCGGCAAG
This sequence comes from Gemmatimonadaceae bacterium, assembly GCA_035623475.1. Taxonomy (GTDB): domain Bacteria; phylum Gemmatimonadota; class Gemmatimonadetes; order Gemmatimonadales; family Gemmatimonadaceae; genus DASPTK01. Next base: position 78,782 of record DASPTK010000113.1, read on the forward strand.
CCGATGATGGCGCTCATGGTGCAGAACGGCCCCTGCGCGAACGCCACCGTCACCGTCTGCCATAGCGCCACCCGCGATCTCGCCGCGCACACGCGCCGGGCCGACATCCTCATCGTGGCGGCGGGACGAGCGCGCATGGTCACGGGCGACATGGTGCGGCCGGGAGGGGTCGTGGTTGATGTAGGCGTGAATCGCGTCGCCGACTCGACGACCAAGACAGGCTATCGCCTGGTGGGCGACGTCGACTTCGAGGGGGCGGCGGCGGTGGCCTCGTGGATCACGCCGGTCCCCGGCGGCGTGGGGCCGATGACCATCGCGATGCTCCTCCGGAACACGGTGCGCGCGGCGGAGCAACAGGCGGGCGGACGATGAAGCGTCCGGGCGGGCGTCCGGGCGCCGCGGGCCCGCCGCCGCGCCGACCCGATCTCGATCTCTTCCCCTTCGCTGCACCCGCCCCCACCGCCGAGGCTCCGTCGCGAGCGCCGCGTGCGGTGGAGACGCCGACGGCGGTGGCGGGTGGCTTCGGCACGAGCGCGGCCACGGCCGTCTCGGTGCGCGCGGTCACTCTGCTGGCGAAGGACGTGCTCGAGGGGGCCTTCATCCCGCTCTGGATTCGGGGCGAGGTGACGGGGCTCAAGGTCTCGCGCTACGGGCACTGGTACTTCGCCCTCCGCGATGGTGTGGCCCAGGTCCGGTGCGTGGTCTTCGCGGCAGACACCCGCACGATCCCGGCGCCGCCTGACGAGGGGATGCAGGTGTCGGTGCTCGGCCAACCGACCATCTATCCGGCGCGCGGCGAGATGCAGGTCACCGTCACGGCGATGGAGGCGGCCGGGGATGGCCTCTGGCGGAAAGCGCTCGAGCAGGCGCGCGCGCGCCTCGCCGCCGATGGCCTGCTCGCCCCCGAGCGAAAGCGGCCGCTCCCGCGATTTCCGCGGCGCATCGCCGTGGTCACCAGCCCCGACGGCGCGGCGCTCCACGACATCGCCGTTGTTCTGCGGCGGCGCTGGCCGATGTCCGAGATCATTCTGGCGGCGGCGCGGGTGCAAGGGGATGGAGCGGTGGAGGAGCTCACGATGGCGATCGAGCGCGTGAGCCGGTGGGGAGAGGCCGATCTGGTGATCGTCGGCCGCGGCGGAGGGGCACGCGAGGATCTCTGGGCCTTCAACGACGAGCGCGTCGCGCGGGCGCTCGCGCACTGTCGGGTGCCGACGATCTCCGCGGTCGGACACGAGATCGATGTGACGCTCTGCGACCTCGTCGCCGACCACCGGGCTCCCACGCCGTCGGCGGCGGCGGAAGCGGCGGTGCCGGTCGTCGCCGAGGCCCGCGCGGCGCTCAACAGCTACGCGGCGTCGCTGCGCACCGCTCTCGAACGGCGGTCGGTGCGCGGACGAGAGCGGCTCCAGCGGGCGGCGCGCTCCCTTCGCACGACGGGCGCACGCGGCGTGGAGCGTCGGGAGGCGCATCTCCGCGCCGTGGCCGGTCGTCTCCACGCGCTCGGCCCCCTCGCGACCCTCGCCCGCGGCTATGCCCTGGCCCGCGATGAGCAGGGGCGCACCCTCGCCAGCGCGAGCGCCTTTCGGGCCGGCGGGCGCTTCGAGCTCCTCCTCCGCGACGGGAGCGTGAGCGCCACGGCCACCGACGTCCGCCCGGGCGAGACGCCGCCGCGAGGAGGTGCCTGACGAATGTCGTTCGAGAGTGATCTCGCGAGGCTCGATGCGATCCTGGCCGCCCTCGAGCGCCCCGACCTCGAGCTGAACGCGGCGCTCGCCCTCTTCGAGGAGGGGATCGAGCGACTACGGACCGCCATGCAGGCACTCGACGTCGCGGATGGGAGGATTCGCAAGCTCGTCGAGATGGCCGACGAGACCTTCGGACTTGCCGACACGTCTGGCTGAGGAGGCGGGGGACCTGGCGGCGATGCGGGCGCAGATCGACGCGGCGCTCGCGGTCGCGTGTGGATCACCCCTCGTCGCTGTGGGCGACCCGGTGGGGCCGGCGATTCGCTATAGCGTGCTCGGAGAGGGGAAGCGCTTGCGACCCATCCTGACGATCGCCGCCTACCACGCGTCCGGTGGGCGCGCCGACCCGACCGCATTGGCGGCGTCGCTCGAGATCGTCCACGCCTATTCGCTCGTGCACGACGACCTCCCCTGCATGGACGATGATGACATGCGCCGCGGCCGGCCGACGACGCATCGCGCGTTCGGCGAGGCCGTGGCCACGGTGGCCGGCGTGGCCATGGTGCCATTTGCCGTCCGCTGCGCGTGGGAGGCGGCCACCGCGCTCGGGTTGCCCGTCGCGACGCGCGGCGCCATCGTTCGGGAGTTGATGCGAGCATCGGGCGCCGGCGGCATGGTGGGGGGACAGCTGCGCGACCTCGGCGGCGAAGGCGCGGTCGGTTCGCTCGAGGAGCTCGAGCGCGTTCACCGCGGCAAGACCGGGGCGTTGATCGTCGCTGCGGTGCGCGTCGGCGCCCTGGCGGCGGGGGCGATGACGCCGGCCGTGCAGGCGCTCTCCGAGTACGCGGCCGCGGTCGGACTCGCCTTTCAGATCGCCGACGATGTGCTCGACGCGACATCGACCGCGGGGGCGCTCGGAAAGACGGCGGGCATCGATGCCGCGCGCGGAAAGCGCACGTATGTGGACTATCTCGGCGTGACGGGAGCCATGACGCGGGCGGGCGCGTTGAGAGAGGAGGCGTGTCGCGCGTTGCGGCGCGCCGGTCTGCTCACACCGATGCTCGAGCGGCTCGCCCGCTACGCGGTGGAACGCGCGAGTTGAGCGACGGCGCCGGCGCCTGACGGATAATCCCCGACTACTCGAACACGCACGCCATGGTATTGGAACGCGTCGATACTCCCGCTGACCTCAAATCGCTGACGCGAGACGAGCTGCGCACGCTCGCCGACGAAGTCCGCGCCGCGCTCATCGACTCCTGCTCCCGCACCGGGGGCCACATCGGCGCCGGACTCGGCGTCGTCGAGCTCACGGTGGCGCTCCATCACGTGTTCGATACGCCGCGTGATCGCCTGGTCTGGGACGTCGGGCACCAAGGCTATCCGCACAAGATGCTCACGGGGAGGAAGCATCTCTTCGAGACTCTCCGCCAGCAGGATGGGATCTCGGGCTTCCTCAAGCGATCGGAGAGCGAGTACGACGTCTTTGGCGCCGGACACGCCGGAACGGCGATCTCGGCCGCCCTCGGCGTCGCTGCCGCGCGCGACATCGCGCGCGAGGATTATCGCGTGGTCGCCGTCGTGGGCGACGGCGCGCTCACCTGCGGGCTCGCCTACGAGGGCCTGAACAATGCCGGCGCCTCCGACCGCGACATCCTCGTCGTCCTCAACGACAACGAGATGTCGATCGCTCCGAACGTCGGCGCCATCTCGCGCTATCTCGGCTCGATCCAGCGGAATCCGCTGTACAACCGGGTGAGAGCGGCGATCGGGCACGTCGTGGACGAGCTTCCCGGGCCGCTGGCCGCGCTCAGCGGGATCGTCAGGCGGTGGGAGGAGAGCATGAAGTCGCTGCTCACCCCGGGCGTGCTCTTCGAGGAGCTCGGCTTCCGCTACTTCGGCCCGATCGACGGCCACGACATCGACATGCTCGTCGACACGTTGGCGGCGGTCAAGTCGATGCGGACGCCGCGCCTCGTGCACGTCATTACCCAGAAGGGAAAGGGCTTTCCCGCCGGCGAGCATCACGAGAAGTGGCACGCCCTTCCTGCGGGGCACGACCCATCGACCGGGAAGCAGAGGGAGAAGTCGTCGGCCAATCCGGCCTACACGGCCGTCTTCGGCACGGCGCTCACCCAGCTCGCGGCGGAGCGCGCCGATTTCGTGGCCATCACGGCCGCCATGCCCGCCGGAACGGGCACGAGCATCTTCGCCAAGAGCTATCCCGATCGGGTCTTCGACGTCGGCATTGCCGAGGCGCACGCGGTGACCTTTGCCGCCGGCCTCGCCACACACGCCGTCCATCCGATCGTCGCCATCTACTCCACGTTCCTTCAGCGCGCGTACGACAGCGTCATCCACGACGTCGCGATCCAGGAGCTCCCGGTCACCTTCGCGATGGACCGGGCCGGCCTGGTCGGCGAGGATGGACCGACGCACATGGGTCTCTACGATATCGCGTATATGCTCGCCGTGCCCGGGATGACGGTCGCCGCGCCGAAGAACGGCGAGGAGCTCATCGGGCTGCTGCGGACGGCGCTGGATCATCGGGGCCCGTTCTGTTTGCGCTACCCGCGCGATTCCTCGCCGGACGCGCCGCCTGACGCACGGCAGATCGCCGCGGTGCCCTACGGAACGTGGGAGGTGCCGCGACAGGGACGTGACATCGCCATCCTCGCCGTCGGCACGATGGTACTCCCGTCGCTGGCGGCGGCCGAGGACCTGACCAGCGATGGGATCGATGCCACCGTCGTGAACTGCCGCTTCCTCAAGCCGTACGACGAGGTCACCCTCACCGCCGTGGTGTCGCAGCATCGTCACATCCTGGTTGTCGAGGAGGGGACGGTGGTGAACGGGTTCGGCGCGGCAGTCGCCGCCGCCATCGCCCGCATCGATCCGACGGTGCGCGTGGGGCTGCACGGCGTGCCCGATCAGCTCATCGAGCAGGCGCCGCGCCGCGTGCAGCTCCAGTGGTGCGGCCTCGACGCACCGGGAATCGTCAGGCGGGTGCGATCGCTCCTCGAGAGTGAGGCGGTTGCGGGGTGACGCGCGTCGGCGTCGTCGGGAACTGGCGCTACCCCGACCTCGAACGCGTGCTGAGGACGCTCACCCAACGGGCGCCCGGCCTCGGCATGACGCTCGTGTTCGAGGAGGACCTCCGCCAGCTGGCCCGGAGCGGCGAGCCGATGGACGATCCGGCCCGCATCGAAGCGCTCATCACGCTGGGCGGCGACGGCACGATGCTCCGTGGCGCGCGCCTGGTGGCCGGTCGGCAGATTCCGATTCTGGGTGTCAACCTGGGTCGGCTCGGCTTCCTTACTGCCTGCGCGGTCGAGGACCTCGAGAGGGCGCTCGAGCGCTTCGCCGCCGGCGATTTCACGGTGCAGAGCCGCATGGCGCTCGAGGCCCGCACGTCGCGCCAGGAGGAGACCCGGTGGCGCGCGCTCAACGACGTCGTGTTGCACAAGGGTGGCTTCGCCCGCGTCTTCGTGCTCAGAACTTTCGTCAACGGTGAGCTCATGAGCATGTACGCGGCCGACGGGCTGATCATCTCGAGCCCCACCGGTTCGACCGCGTACAGTCTGTCGGCGGGGGGGCCCGTCGTCGTGCCGACGGTCGAGTCGATCATCCTCACCCCGATCTCCCCGCACACGCTCGCCGTGCGCCCGGTCGTGCTTCCGCCGACCGCCGAGGTGTCGGTGCAGGTCGAGGAGGCGCCGGAGCAGCTGCTGGTGACGATCGATGGCCAGGTCGGCACGGACTTCGCCCTCGGCGACACGCTCATGGTGCGCCGCGCCGAGAAGCCGGTGCTCATGGTCACCTTCCGCGACGGGACATTCTTCGCTCGGATGAGACGGAAGCTCGGCTGGGGCGGATTGCGCGAGCGCGACGAGATCGATCGGTGCTGACGGAGCTCCGGATCCGGAACATCGCCATCATCGAGAGCCTCACGCTGTCGCTGGCACCGGGCTTCAACGTTCTGACCGGCGAGACGGGGGCGGGGAAGTCGATCATCGTCGGCGCGCTCGGCTTTCTCCTCGGCGAGCGAGGGAGCGCCGACCTCATTCGCACGAGCGCCGACCGGGCGACCGTGGAGGGTGTGTTCGACGCCGAGGGGAACGAAGCCCTCATTGCACAACTCGACGAGCGCGGCATCGACGTCGCCGAAAACCTCGTCGTCCTCAAGCGCGAGCTCTCCTCCAGCGGGCGGACCCGGGCGTGGATCAACGGCTCGGTCGTCACTGCCGGCATTCTCGCGGAAACCGGCCGGTCGTTGGTCAGTCTGCACGGCCAGCACGAGGCGCAGAGCCTTCTCGACCCCGAGTCGCAGCGGCTCATGCTCGACGCCTTCGCCGGCGCCGCCCCCCTGAGCCTCCAGGTGCGCGAGGCGGCGGTCGCCGCCGCCGACGCGCGCCGCGAGATCGACGCCCTCGCCGTCCGCCGCGCCGATGCCGAGCGCCGCGCCGACTACCTGCGCCATGTTGTCGGCGAAATCTCCGCGGCTAAGCTCGTGCCCGGAGAGGAGGCACGCCTGGAGGAGGAGGCACGGCGCCTCGAGAACGCGGTCGAGCTTCGCTCCCTCGCAGCCGGAATGCGGCGGCTGCTCGAGGGGTCGGACCAGTCGGTGTTGCATCAGCTGGCCCAGCTCCGGCGATCGCTCTCCTCCATCCAGCGCGTCGATCCTTCGCTCGCGCCATTGCAGGAGACCTTCGACGGCGCCTTTTACGCGCTCGAGGACCTCTCCCGCGCCGTGGGGGACTACGAGCGCCAGGTCGAGGACGACCCGGCCCGTCTCGCTCAGGTGGAGCAGCGCCGCGACCTCATCTATCGCCTGACGAAGAAATACGGGCCGACGATCGACGCCGTCGTGCAAACGGAGCGGCGTGCCTCCTCGGAGCTCGAGCTCCTCGACACCGCGCACCTCGACCTACGGCAGCTCGAGGAGAGGCGGGCCCGTGCCGACGCCGCACTCACGCAGGCCGCGGCGGAGCTCACCGCTCGACGGACCACCGCGGCCCGCACACTCGCGGCGGCCGTCGTCGAGCAGTTGCCTCCATTGGGGATGACCGACGGCCGATTCACGATCGCGCTCGAGCCACGGGCCGAGGTCGGGGAGACGGGCGCTGAGGACGTCACCTTCCAGGTCGCCCTGAACGTCGGACACGGCGCGCGCCCTCTCGCGCGAGTCGCTTCCGGCGGCGAGCTGTCCCGCGTCATGCTCGCGCTCAAGACGATACTCGCCAGGCTCGATCACGTCTCGACGCTCGTCTTCGACGAAGTGGACGCCGGAATCGGTGGTGTAGTGGGGCTTCAGGTGGGAGGGGCGCTACGCACGGTCGCCGCGCACCATCAGGTGCTGGCCATCTCGCACCTTCCGCAGATCGCCTCGCGCGCTCACCACCACATCGTCGTCAGCAAAGGATCGCGGAGCGGTATCACGAGCGCCGACACCCGTGTCGTCGAGGGAGAGGAGCGGGTCGCCGAGATTGCGCGCATGCTCGGCGGAGACGCCGAAAGTCGGGTGAGTCGCGAACACGCCGGCGAGATGCTCGCCGGCCGCGCCTGATTCAGCGGCGCGGCATCCCCACCGGGCATCCGCCGTGCCCGGGGACGCACTGCTGTCGCTTGAAGTCGCTCCCCCAGAGACGGATGTAGTAGCGCAGCTCGATCCGATCGCTCTGTCCCTTCGGCCGCCCGCCGGACGCGCTCACTGTCCACGAGTGTTGGTAGCTCAACTCGATCGGGAAGCGCCCGTATCCCTCGAGATAGGGACGCACGGTGGAGTACATGAAGCCGATCGAGACGTGCTGCTCGGTGAAGGCCGTGCCCGAGTCGCGCGTCGCGGCATCGAGCACCGCGTTGACCCCATTGATCACGGTGTCCTTCGTGCCCGTGTAGTGGTCGCCGGCCTTGTTGAGGTAGAGATACTGGACAGCAACCGAGAAGTATCGACCGAGGTCGGCCCGCGGCGTGAGCTCGACTTGCCAGAGGTCGCCAAGCTCTCGCCTCGCCATCACGGGCGCAGAGACGGCTGAGAAGGGAACGCCTGACGGCTGTACGCCAACCTGGCCGCTGTCGGCGAACCAGCGCGTGTATCGCACGATCGCGCTCGCCCAGAAGGTCTCGCCGACGCGAATGTCGCTTTGTGATCGGATCTCGACGGCGCTCTGACCCGTGCCGGTTCCGATGTCGAACGGATCCGTCGATCTCGCCGGCTGCCCGGTGCCGAGCCAGTACGACGCGCTGGCCGCGCTCCGCACATGGAATCCCGGCTGCTTCTCGAAGCGTGGGTTCGGATCTCCGACCCAGACGACTTTGGCCTGCAGCTCCACATCACCGAGCCCCTCATGCCCGCTGCTCACCACCGTGTCGGCTCCCCGGATGATGACGCTGTCGCCATTGCGGACTGCGGGATGAAGAGAGGACGATGTCGTGACGACCTGGTTGGCGACGTAGGGAACCGTGGTGGCGAGCGCGAACCGGCGGAGGATGCCGAGGTCGGCGTGCAAGGCGGTGGGCCGCACGAGCGCATTCCCCGAGTAGATCGTGTCCGCTCCTCCCGGTCGCGTCTGGTCGAATCGGTTCCAGTCGTTGGAGACGCCGATGCGGATGACGCCGGGCGGGGCGATCGTCGCATCTTCGCCGAGTCCGCGCACCGCTTGCGCGTCTGCACGCACGATGAGGAGGAGGGCAGTCGCGGTCGTGGCCGAGGCGAGTCGCCGCGTCGTGTGGAGTACGGCCAATGCGCGAAGCGGTGAGGGAAGGAGTTGCGGGACACGCCGGCGCCACGCGACCGGCGAGGAGAGTGGCATCGCGGTGGATCGCTTGTCAACGGAGCGAGCCACAGACATCGTCAGGGGAAGGGGGAGTGCCCGGTATTATATTGGTGGCGCTCTTTTCCTCTCCCCCGACAGCCTATCACGGAGGCATCGCATGACGCTACGGTTTGTGCGGATTTCACTCGCCGCGGCCTGCGCCACTCTCGTTGCTGCCGCGTGCGGCGGCACAAGCAGCAACAACGGACCCACCGGCCCGACGCCTGCGGAGTTGGCCGGCACATACAACCTAGTGTCATTCAACTGGTCGTTATGCCCCGGCACGCTGGGACCCACCACATCGCCCGCCGCAACCGGCACTCTCGTGCTCACGGCTGGCTCCAACGGAGCGCCCAACACCTACGATAGCCAGATCTCCATTCCGGACGGTCCGGCGGGGTGCGAGCCACCTCACGACCAGGGAACGTTCACGGTCACGGACACGGTGTGGAATCAGACATCCAGCACCCAGGGAGGGCTGCAGCTCCAAGGCACGGTGTCGCTGAGCGCGGGCGGCCAGCTGAAGCTGAACGTGATCCCTCCCGTCGTCGGCGCGGTCGCCACGGTATGGCAGCGCCAGTAGCGGGGCGCTCCGACGTACGCCAGCGGGAGCGGTGAGGAACCGAGCCGCTCTGCTGGTGGCGGCGCTGGCTCTGGCGTCGCCGGTCGCCGGGCGAGCCCAGGATTCTACCGGAGTCCTGGAAGGAGCGGTCACCGCGGCCGACACGCGGGCGGCGGTACCGCTCGCCACGGTTCTCGTTCGCGAGACTCTCCTGTCGACCCAGACCGACAGCCGCGGCGCCTATCGCATCCGCGATATTCCGCCCGGCACCTACTCGGTGCGGGTCACCGTCCTCGGATTTCATCCCAGAACAGACACCGTCGTCATCACGGCCGGCGCCGCGACCAAGCACGACGTTGCTCTCGAGCGCGCGGTCGTCTCGCTCCCCGGGGTCGTCGTCACGGCCAACCGGACGGCTGGGCGCCCTGAGGACACGCCGGCGAGTGTCGCCGTGCTCCCCGCTCAAGAGATCACGCAGCGCGTGTCGAACGGAGTGGAGGATGCGCTCCCGTACGTCCCGGGAATCACCTTCAACAACAGCTCCTACAACAACAGCACTCTCGACATTCGGGGCTCGTCCGGCGTCTCGCGTGGCGTGGGCAGCCGCGTCCTCATGCTCCTGGACGGCCATCCCATGCTCACCGGCGATGGCGGCGAGATCGACTTCTACGCCTTGCCGCTCCTCGATGTCGACCAGGTCGAGGTCGTGAAGGGGGCGTATTCCGCGGTGTATGGAGGCAACGCGTTGGGCGGCGTGGTCAATGTCCTCACCAAGCCCATCGATGACTTCGCCCAAACGTTGATCCGCGCCTTCTTCGGCGCCTACGACACTCCGGAGCAGTATCGATTCACGCAAGATTTTCAGTCGTTCCAGGGAATCGACCTCCAACACTCGCAGCGATTCGGCGACGTCGGCACGCGGTTCGTCCTGGACCGCTGGGGCAACGACGGTTACGAGCAGAACGGCTGGTATCAGCGCTGGTTCGCACGCGCTCGCATAGACTTTCCCGAGCATAGCGACCACCCGGCCTCGGTGTTCGCGAACTGGTCCCTCTCGAACGAGGGCGACTTCTTCACCTGGGAATCCGATTCGCTGCCGTACAATGTTCCCTCCAGTCAGGTCGGGAATCGTGCCCGGTCCGAGCGCTGGAACCTCGGCGGCACCTTCACCCCGATCGCCACGTCCAGCCAGCGTCTCCAGGTCGCCCCGTACTACTACTGGAATTGGGATCAGAACTTCGCCAAGGACAGCGCGGGCAACGACACGGTCAACTATCACCGCGCGGGGCGTCTGGGCGCGGACGTGAACTACATCGTGAGTGACTGGCACGGCCAGTCGCTCACGATGGGCGGCGAGGCGGCGTGGACTCGGGTGCACTCGAATTTCATCGCCGTCGCCGACCTCTACGACTTCGCCGTCTACGGAGAAGACAACTTCGGGCCGGCCTCGAAGCGCTGGAATGGATCCGTCGGCATCCGGTTCGACTCCCATACGGCGCAAGGGACGGCGGACGAATTTTCGGTCAGCCCCAAGGTCGGACTGTCCTTCCGGGTCAGCCAGCGCGTCACGCTGCGCGGATCGATCGGCCATGGCTTCCGCGCGCCGAGCGCGATCGAGCAGTTCATCAACACCGAGCAATACGGCTACACGGTGAAGCCCAACCCCGACCTGCAGCCGGAGACGGCGTGGTCGGGTGAGATCGGCGCCACGTCGACGTTCGGGCGCCTCTGGGTGGACGGCGCCATCTTCACCAGCAATTATGACGGATTGATCGCCCCGGGCCCGGCTGGCGAATTCGCATTTCAGTTCGTGAACGTGACGCATGCGCGCGTCAGCGGCCTCGATTTCGCCACCAAGCTTGGGGTCCTGCCTGGGCGTGTGGACGTTGCCCTCACGTATATGCTGCTCGACGCGAAGGATCTGACCACCGGCGAATGGCTCCCTTATCGGTCGCGGAACAACCTGACGGGAACGCTCGATCTCTGGAGTGGACTGTTCGGCGTGGACGTCACCTACCGCAGCCGGGTCGAGACTGTGGTCGCCTTTCCGCTCGATCCGCGGACCGCCATCACGGTGCTCAATCTTCGAACGGGTTACAAGTTCAAGAACACGCTGCTCCAGGCGAAGCTGAGCAATGCCCTCCAGGCGCACTACGTGGATGTTCAGGAGCGGAGCGCAGGGGCGCCGCGAAGCTTCCTCCTCTCGGCAACGCAGAGCTTCTGACCTACTCGCCCGGCTGGCCCTCCACCGACATGGAGTAGCGGTTGTGAGCGCCCTCGGCATCCCCGCGCTACCCTGGCAGGTGACGGGCAACCATTGGCTGGCCCTCCCGTGCATCCACCCGGCCACCGGTGCCGTGCATGCACTCGGGGTCCTGCATCGCGGTGCGCGGGCGGCGATCGAGTTCGCGGGGTCGCCGAGCTTCGTCGAGGGGGATGGCCCACCGCTTCTCCGGCCCATCATCGAGTTGGACGGCGTAACACGAGACCTGGCGAAGGCGGGGTTGGCGTGGGAGCGCTCGTTAGGGTGGCTGCCGGCCTTTACCTGCTCCCTCGACCCGATCGTCGTCCGTGGAACCCTCTTCGCCCCCCACGGCCGCGACGTCGATTTCGCCGGCGCGATCTACGCCATTTCGCTGGAGAATCGTGGAACGAGCGAGGTCCGGGCCGCGGTGACGCTCGAGGGTGTGCTCGGGCATCGACAGATGCGCGTTCGCACCGCCCGCCCGCTGGGGGATCCGCCCTCGGTGACGATCGATGGCGACGCCCTCGTGCTCGAGGGCTCGGTCTCCCCGGGCCTCGCGGCGATCGCCGTCACCGCCGACCACGATGCGCCCGCGGTGACCGACACGACGAACCCGATCGCACCGGCGTTCTCCCTCCGCCGCGAGGTCACCCTGGCGGCGGGGGCGCAGGAGACTGCGGCCTTCTACATCGCGGCCGGACCGGAGCGCGACGGGGCCCTGGCCACCGCGGCCGCGCTCCGTCGACGCGGGTGGAGCGAGCTCCTGGCCGACACGCGCGACGCCCTGCGGGCCATGGAGCAGACCGTGGGGCACGATGGCATCGACCGATTGCTGAACCACAACCTCTGCTTCGCCTACTTCTTTGGCGTCGGACGCGCTCTCGACGACGCGCACTTCTATCTGATGCGCAGCCGATCGCCCTGGCACGGACAGGGAGTCACGGTGCGCGACTGGGACGCACTCTCCTGGACCCTCCCGGCGATCCAGCTGGCGGACTCCTCGCTCGCCCGCGAACTCCTACTCCGCGCGTGCGAGCTCCACGGCTATGCGCCGGGGAATGGGGTCCACTACTTCGACGGTACCCTCTTCTCGCCCGGGCTCACGGTAGAGGGGATCTCGTCCTTCGCCGTCGCCGCCGATCGCTACATCAGGGAGACCGGCGATGACCAGATCGTGGAGGAGCCGATTCTGGCCGAGACGCTCTACGCGTCGTGGGATGACCTCACGGCGCGCCGCGACGAGCACGTGCCGCTCTATCGGACGGACGTGATGCTCTCGGGGGCGGCGGCGCCGCTCCCCTTCACGCTGCACGGGAACGCGGTGGTCGCTCAGGCGCTGGATGTCTTCCGTCGGACACTCGATGAGGAGAGCGCCAAATCCGTCGAGGATCCGGACGCGGTGCGCGCGGCCCTGCGCCGGCATTTCGCCACCGAACGCGACGGCAAAGCAATCTTTGCCACGGCGATCGACTTGACGGGGCGTGTCGTCACCGCCGACGACGAGCTGGGCTCCGCATACTGGCTGCCGCTGTACGAGGCGGTGGAACGCCACGACTCGATGTATCGCCGAACGGTGCGCGGGGTCGGGGCGGACGCGCACTCGCTCGCCCAGCAGTGCGCGCGCCTGCTGGGTCCCGACGGCGCGGCGGTGCTGCAGTGGATGCGGCGCGCCCCACTCGACAACGGCGTGGCCGCCGAGTTCGTGTCCCCTGACGGCACGGCCGTCGCCAATGGCGGAGACGCCGCACTCGCCGGACTCCTCGCCTGGTCCCTCTGGCACGCGGTACACGCCCTAGGCCTTCGACCCTGACGAACGGGCGCTCGCCTGTCGGATAACGCCCTCTGTACGAACGGAAGGCGTGACACTACTGTTACGGCGCTGCCGACTCCTGCCGTGCACCCTCGCCGCGTCGGTCGAGGCGAAGGTCCACCCCACTGCCCGCCGATCTCTGTGCGCCCCGCGGATCGGTCCGTGACTCACCCTGGAGAATCGACATGAGGCTCGATCGACTCGCCCGCTCTCTCGTCGCGTTCGCGGCCGCTGCGCCGGTGGCCCTCCACGCGCAGGGGTTCGGCATCAACGAGATCGGGTCGTGCGCGATCGGACGGGGACAGGCGGTCACCGGCGCCCCGTGCAGCGATCCGTCGGTGATCTACTGGAATCCCGCCGCTACGGTCGATCTGCAAGGATGGTCGATCTACGCCGGATTCGCTGCCATTGACGTCTCCGGCTCTTTCACATCCGACAGCACGGCCAAGGAGACGAAGGCGACGCAACCCATCGCCTGGGTGCCGAATGCCTTCGTGAACTACACCAACAAGGCGGGGAAGTGGGCCCTAGGATTGGGGATCTACGTTCCCTACGGCTTGACGACGGAGTGGCCCTCGGACTTCGCCGGCGCGTTCGAGGCATTCCACACGTCGATCTCCACCATCTACGCCCAGCCGAACTTCGCCTGGCGATTCGCCAAGAACTGGTCGGTCGGCGCCGGACCGGTCCTCGGCTACTCGACTGTCGAGCTGGAGCAAGCACTCGACCTGTCGCAACAGAGGGCCGTGCCCGGAACGACCTTCGAGCAGTTAGGCATTGCCCGCGGCACGGAGTTCGCCCAGGCAAAGCTGACCGGAAGCTCCACCGCCTTCGGATTCAACGTGGGCATGCACGGCACAATTGACGCCGATTGGCAGGTGGGGCTCCGCTTCCTCTCGCAGCTGACCTTTGACTACAACGACGCCGACGCCTCGTTCACGCAGGTCCCGACCGGTCTCCATCTGGCGGCCGGGAATCCGCTCCAGCTGCCCGCGGGCACCTCCCTCGATGCGTTCCTGGCCCAGCTCTTCATCCCGGGAGGCCCACTCTCGTCGCAGAAGGTGAGCACGACGATCAAGCACCCGGCGCAGCTGGAGATCGGAGTCGGGTATACCGGGTTCACGAACACCACCATCTCGGCCGACTTCGTCTTCGTCGATTGGTCGGTCTTCGACCAGCTGCCGCTGATCTTCAAGGGCCCGGCCGCCGCCTCGAGCGATACCCTGCTCGAGGACTACAACAACTCCTGGTCGGCGCGCATCGGCGTCGAGCATGCCTTCTCGCAGGGTTGGCGGGGGCGCGCCGGATTCAGCTGGGTGCACTCGCCGGCTCCCGACATCACGGTGACGCCGCTCCTTCCTGATCAAGACCGCTACAACATCAACCTCGGCGTCGGGGTGCCGCTCGGCAGCCGCTATGTCCTCGACGCCGCCTATCTCTACGTCGGCACGAGCGGACGGCGAGGCCGCACGGTCGATCGGTCGGTGAACTTCAACGCCGACGCCACCGCCGATGAGCTCAACAGCGGCTTCTACAGCCTTCACGCCAACATCTTCTCGGTCAACCTCAAGGCCAACTTCTGATGCCGAATCGTCGAGTGGGAGACCGATTCATGCGCAGTCAGCGATTTCCTCTGGTGCTCGCGGCCGCTGTGGTCGCTGCCGGAAGTGCCGTGGCGTGCTCCAGTACCCCGGACATCAAGACCGGGCCGCCGCCGATCGACGCCCTCTTCACGAGCTATGTCGCTATCGGGAACAGCCTCACGGCCGGCATGCAGTCGGATGGGATCAACGACTCGACGCAGCGTCAGAGCTACCCGCGACTGTTCGCGGAGCAGGTGAAGACGAGATTCGCGTATCCATCGTTTGCGGGGAATGGCTGCCCACCGCCGATCGTGAATTTCCTCACCGGCGAGCGGGTCGGTGGCGACACCAACTCGACGGCGTGTTCATTACGCAACGTGACGGCTCCCGGTGCGCCTGGGGCGATCTCCGGATTGCTCAACGACGTTGCCGTGCCCGGCGCCGTCTCTCTGGATCCTACGAGTGAGAGCGGATCTCAGCCAAACCCGCTGACGACCTTCATCCTCGGTGGCCTGACGCAGGTCCAGAAGGGACTCGAGGCGAATCCCACGTTCGTCAGCATCTGGATCGGCAACAACGACGCCCTCGTCGCCGCGCTGAGCGGAATTCTCACACCGGTGCCGAATATCTCGCCGGGAATTACTCCAGTCGATTCGTTCGAGGCGCATTACACCACGATGTTGAATCAACTCGACTCGGGGGGCTTGGCGCTCAAGGGCGGGGCGCTGTTCGCGGTCGTGAATGTGGTGAATGCGGCGCTCCTCTTCGAGGACAGCCTGCTCCAGAACCCGCAGTACTTGGGGGCGTTCGAGGCGGTGTCGGGCCCGGTGACGCTCGACCCGTCGTGTACCAAGACTTCCGGTGCGCTCATTAACTTCGAGCTCGCCGGCGCCATCCGGCGTGGGTTACATCCGCCGATCGTTGCCTGCGCGCCGACGTCGAACCCCCCCGTCGGTAACGTGTACGTCCTCGACAAGACCGAGCGCGCGACGGTGACGTCGACGGTGGCAGCGTACAACGCATTCATTCAGTCGACGGCACATACGAGAGGCTGGGCGTATGTGGATGTGAATCCTACGCTCTCGGCGCTCAAGGCGTCGGGTGCGATCCCGCCATTCCCCGATCTTTCGAATCCGACGCAGCCGTTCGGGCTATACGTGACTAATGACGGCGTGCACCCTTCGGCAACGTCCCACCGCCTGATCGCGAACCTGATGATCGACTCGGTGAACGCGACGTACGGCAAGTCGATTCCGGAGGTGTCGCCGTAGGGCTGAGTTGGCGGGCGGGTTGTACGCCCCTCCCGTGGGGACTAACTTTCCGAAGTCGCGGGAATAGCTCAGTTGGTAGAGCACAACCTTGCCAAGGTTGGGGTCGCGGGTTCGAGTCCCGTTTCCCGCTCTGAGAAACGATACGAGAGCTTGAGCGGGGTCGCCCGAAGGGCGGCCCCGCTCCGTCTTTCTGTGGGCGCCCGTCTCGATGTGGGCGCCCTATCTGTTTCCGCGAGTTGCTTTGTTCAGCTCGCCGCTGAACCGAGCAATGGCCAGGGCGGAGCCTGACGTGCGCGCAGTTGCGAAGCCCAGAGCTGCGACGCCTATTCACGGGACCTAGGCGGAGAACCGCGCCAGCGAGGACCAGGAGAGAGCGAGCATGAGCCCCATCGAGAATGTGAAGATCGGCCCGAGCGCGATCTTCACCCTTGCCTTCGTCACGCTCGGGCCGCTCAAGGTGCTGGGCCCATTCGCGCAGCGCACGCATGGACTCGGCGACAGTGCCGTCCGCAAGATCGCAACGCGCACCTTTCTCATCGCAACCATGGCTGTGATTGTGGGAGGTCTTGCTGGCACCGAGCTTCTGACTAAATGGTACGTCTCGGTTGCGGCACTCGAGATCACCGCCGGCTTGATCTTCCTTCTCGTCGCGCTGAATCAATTAATGGCGCAGTACGAGCCTGCCAGCACCGGCGCGCCGGCACCCCTGCCGTCATCGCCGACCGCCGCTGCTCTTGCACTCACGTTTCCCACCGTGCTCACCCCGTACGGGATCGCGGGCGTGATCGTGCTGTTCGCGAATAGCGACAGCATCGAGCGTACGCTGATGATTATCGGGCTGCTCGTCGTGGTGATGGTCCTGAACTATCTGGCGATGCTGTACGCGAGGCGGATCCTCGTCGGGGCGGTGATGATCGTGCTCCAGGTCCTCGGCGCGGTCCTGGCGGTCATCCAGGCGGCGCTGGCCGTGCAATTCATCATTCTAGGTCTACACGGCCTGGGAGTTCTGAGCGGGACCTGAGCTCGCCGCCACGTCAAGCGGGCCTTCCATGCCAAGGCGCTCGGCGGCGCTTAACTTGTCGAGGGAGGCCCGGGTGGCGAAACGGCAGACGCGGGGGACTTAAAATCCCCTGGGAGCAATCCCATGCGGGTTCGACTCCCGCCCCGGGCACTGGTCAGGCGGATATCCAGCGCGTTCGATTCGTCTGCTCCGCCGGAGAGCGTGGCGCCGACGCACAGCGCGCGACTCTCCTCGACACCACGCGTCGACCGCCTCCTTTCGCCCGAGCCCTTTCGCTCGACCTACGACGCGCCACAGTCCTGTCCGGTTGCGACGAGCGAGCCGGGTCGCCACATCAGCGCTTCAGTTCGCGACAGTGGACCAAGTCGGCGCCCTCGTGGGTGCCGTCGACGATGCCCCACGCGAGTCAACGACGAGACCTAACGGGAGAGCAGACCAATGGCGGACAAACCAAATATTCTCTTCATCATGGCCGACGATATCGGCTGGTTCAACCCCAGCTGCTATCACCAGGGCATCATGGGATACTCGACGCCGAACATCGATCGCATCGCAACGGAAGGCGCGCGATTCACTGACTTCTATGGGCAGCAGAGCTGCACCGCCGGGCGCGCCGCGTTCATTACGGGGCAGTCCCCGATTCGCACGGGCCTAACGAAGGTCGGCCTTCCCGGAGCGAAGCTGGGTCTCAACGCCGAGGATCCGACGATCGCCGAGTTCCTCAAGGGCTTCGGCTACGCCACCGGCCAGTTCGGCAAGAACCACCTCGGCGACCGTAACGAGCATCTCCCAACCGTGCACGGCTTCGACGAGTTCTTCGGCAACCTCTATCACTTGAATGCCGAAGAGGAGCCGGAGAACGAGGACTATCCGAAGGATCCGGAGTTCCGCAAGAGGTACGGGCCACGGGGCGTCTTGAAATGCAAGGCGACGGACAGGGACGATGCCACCGTCGATCCGCAGTTCGGCAAGGTCGGAAGGCAGGTGATCGAGAACACGGGGCCCCTCAATACGAAGCGTATGGAGACGGTCGACGAGGAGTTCGTCGGCGCAGCGCTCGATTTCATGGAGCGGAAGACTAAGGAAGGAACGCCCTGGTTCTGCTACGTGAACACGACCCGCATGCACGTCTGGACGCACCTCAAGCCGAAGTCCAAGGGGAAGACCGGCCTCGGGCTCTATCCCGACGGCATGGTGGAGCTCGATGGGTTCGTTGGGCAGCTGCTCGACAAGCTCGACCAACTGCAGGTCGCCGACAAGACGGTCGTCGTCTTCACCACCGACAACGGCGCTGAGTGCCTGTCCTACCCTGATGGCGGCCAGACGCCGTTCCGCGGAGAGAAGGACACCAACTGGGAGGGCGGGTGGCGCGTGCCCTGCGTGGTGCGTTGGCCCGGCGTGATCAAGCCCGGGCAGGTGATCAACGAGATGGGGTCACTTCAGGACTTCATCCCGACCTTCGCCGCCGCCTGCGGCGAGCCCGACCTCGTGGAGAAGGTGAAGAAGGGCTACACCATCGGCGACAAGACCTACAAAGTGCACCTCGACGGCGTCAACTTGCTCCCGTTCTTCAAGGGCGATGTCAAGGAATCGCCCCGCCAGGGCTTCCTCTATTGGAGCGACGACGGGGACTTGCTCGCCATTCGCGTCAAGCAGTGGAAGATCCACTTCGAAGAGCAGCGCCACAGAGGGTTGGCCGTGTGGCGGGAGCCCTTCTCGACGATGCGCGTCCCCAAGCTCTTCAACCTTCGCTCGGATCCGTTCGAGCGCGGCGATGACAGCTCGCTCTTCTACGACAAGTGGACCGCCGACCGCGTCTTCATCCAGGTGCCGGCGCAAGCCCTCGTCGCTCAGTGGATCGAGAGCTTCAAGGAATTCCCACCGCGTGCGAAGGCCGCGAGCTTCACCGTCGATCAGATCGTCGAGAGCATGATGCCGAGGGGCTGACCGCCCTCGCGCCCTCGAACCCCTGGCGGCAACGCGCAGACGCGTGCCGTCGGGGGGCCGAGGCTCCCCTAGAACTCGTCTCCCGCCTCGTTCTGCACCTTCGCGATCCCGCGCGCGGGCACCTCAACCGGGGGGAGGCCGCTCGCGGCGAAGCTCTTGTTCGCCGCCGGGAGGTCGCGCGACACGAACGTCTGCCACCGCGTCTCGAGGGCATCGTACGCCTTGCGCCGATCGCGCGCGGCCGACACCTCATCATCGGTTGGGACTCCATCCGCGCTCTGGAGCGCGCGATAGACGCTGAGCATTTGTCGCTCCAGCGACGTGTAGCTGTCCGCGGCCGCTCCGGAGGCGCCGGCCTGTTGCCCACCCCCCGCGCGCCCTCCGAGCGACGCCAAGCGGTTGTCGAGCGTCCCGAGCACCGGCGCGGCGTTTCCGCCTGACGAGGCTCGCTCGCCGATCGTGGCACGCATTGCCGCAATCTGTTGCCGGCGGGCCGCCGAGCCGTTGATCGCTTCCGCCAAGCTCTGAGACAGAGCGAATTGCTGTTGCAGTGCCGCGGTTGGAGTCTTGACCCGCGGGTCCATTCGCACAGACAGCGACTGGGAGAGGGTCTGCCCATCCACGGTCACGCGCACGGTGTACTTGCCCGGCAGTGCCACGGGGCCGCGCGGCTCCCTGGGCGTGTTGTGAGGTGTCGCCGAGATCGAGAGGGTGAAGTGCGGCACCTGCAGCGGCTCGTAGTGGAGATCCCACACGAACCGATGGAGCCCGGCGGTCGCCGACGGCGGCGTGAAGGGGCGGAACCACCAGGCCG
This sequence comes from Gemmatimonadaceae bacterium, assembly GCA_035623475.1. GTDB lineage: Bacteria > Gemmatimonadota > Gemmatimonadetes > Gemmatimonadales > Gemmatimonadaceae > DASPTK01. Next base: position 98,532 of record DASPTK010000113.1, read on the forward strand.
GCCAGTTCCCCTGGTCGCGAGGAGCCTCGGCCGGCATGTCGCTGGAGTAGTGTCGCACCGGCTTTCCGGTGGCATCGAGAATGTCGATCGAGAGCGGCCCTTTCGCGTCGCTTGCCAGCCAGTAGTCGATGATCGCCCCGTCCGGCGGGTTCTCGGCCATCGGCTCGTCAGGCGGAACCGGAGTGTCGGGGTAGGTGGAATAGCGGATCCGGGTCGCGCGCTGCGGGGCGAAGAGCAAGGCCTGGGCTGGCCCGAGGCGCTTCGTCCACTGCCTAAGCGCGGTCACGTCGTCGAGGATCCAGAAGCCGCGGCCGTGCGTGGCAACCGCGATGTCGTCGTCCTTCACGATCAGGTCGCGGATCGATGTCACCGGCATGTTGAGCTGAAGGGCATGCCACTGCTCACCGTCGTCGAAGGACACCCACACCCTGGCCTCGCTTCCGGCGTACAAGAGACCACGGCGCTTCGGGTCCTCACGCACGACGTTCACCGCGGCACCGCTGTCGATCCCGCTCACGATCTCCCGCCAGCTCTTGCCGCCGTCGCCCGTGCGGAAGATGTGTGGCCGCAGATCGTCGAGACGGAAGGTGTTGATCGCCGCGTACGCGACGTTCGCATCGGAGTGCGAGGCATCGATGATCGACACCTTCGCCCACGGGGTCACTTGAGGCGGCGTGACGTTGGCCCACGTCCGGCCGCCATTCCGTGTCACCTGAATGAGACCGTCGTCCGTGCCCGCCCAGATCGTGTTGGAATCCACGGGACTCGGTGCCAAAGCATAGACCACCCCGCGCCGCGATGACTTGGCGGCCGCGGTACCGGCATACTTCCCGACATTGCGGGGAGCCTCCCAACTCTCGCGCGTCAGGTCCGGGCTGATGCGCGTCCAGCTCTTGCCGCCGGTCGTCGTCTTCCACACGACATTGCTGGCGAAGTAGAGCACGCGCGGGTTGGTCGGCGAGAAGAGCACCGGCTCGGTGCGCACGACCCGATAAGGAAGCCCCGCGGCGGTCGTGCGCAGCAGGCTCGGCGCGACCTCCTGCGCCTGTCCGCTTCGGCGGTCCCATCGCGAGAGCTTCCCACCGTACACGATATCCGGGTCGAGCGGGTCTGGGGCGACGTAGCCGTACTCCTCGGCGCCCACCGGTCGCCACTCGCGATACCCGATCGATCCATCGTCGCCGCGACTCTGCACGCACGCCGACCCCGACTCCTGCTGCCCTCCGCAGAGGCGGTACGGGAAGGCGTTGTCGGCGGTGACGTGGTACATCTGGGCAGTCGGCTGGTTGTACCAGGAGCTCCAGGTCTCGCCGCCATTGACCGTCACCACCGCTCCCTGATCCGAGACGAGCAGGATGATCCGCGGGTCGTTCGGGTTGATCCAATAGCGCTGGTAGTCGTCGCCCCCCGGCGCGCCGCGATGCGCCTGCCACGTGGCTCCTCCGTCGGTCGACTTCCAGGCGACGACGTTGGCGGAGTAGAGGACATCCGGGTTCTTCGGGTCGACCACCGGTGCCGCGAAGTCGTCGCCGCGACCCCAGATCCGCACGTCCCCCGTCGCCCGACGCCAGTGCTCGCCGCCATCGTCGCTCCGGTAGACGCCGCCCAGGCTGTCGGCGGTGGCGGTGATGTAGAGCCGCTTCGGATCGCTCGGTGCGACAGCGATACCGATCCGCCCAAGATGCTCCGCGGCACCCGGTAACCCATCGGTGAGCCGGCGCCAGGTCGCGCCGCCATCCGTCGACTTGAAGAGGCCGGAGCCGGGGCCGTCGAAGTGCCCATTTTCCCACGGCGCCTGACGAGACTCCCAGAGCGCCGCGTACAGGGTGTTCGGATCGTCCGGCGCCATCATGATGTCGGCCGCGCCTGTGTTCTCATCGCGGTACAACACGCGCTCGAACGTCCGACCGCCATCCGTGGATCGATAGACGCCGCGCTCCTCGTTCGGTCCGTAGGGGTGCCCGAGTACGGCGACGAAGAGCCGGTCGGGATTGCGCGGATCGAGCGCGATTCTGGGAATCTGCTGCCCATCGGGCAGCCCGAGATGCGTCCACGTCTTCCCGGCGTCGATGGACTTGTAGATGCCGTTGCCGGTCGAGAGGTCGGGGCGCTGTAGTCCCTCACCGGTCCCGACATAGACGATGTTGGGGTTCGAGGGCGAGACCTCCACTGCGCCGATCGACCCCGTCGGCTCGGCGTCGAATATCGGATCCCACGTGCGCCCGTAGTCGGTGCTCTTCCAGACGCCGCCGTTCACCACACCGATGTAGAAGACGTTCGGCTGGCTCGGGACGCCGGTCGCGGACTTCGTGCGCCCGCCTCGAAAGGGGCCGATCATGCGCCAGCGAAGCTCCGGGGCCTGGCGTGCATCGAAGGTCGCCTGCGCCGACGCGAGGAGAGGAGCGCCGGCGAGGGCGACGGAGAGAGCTGCGCGCGAGAGCCGCGTCAGGGAGTGGAACGTCCGGCGAGTCATTGGACGGAGGGCGGGGGTGGCGGGGGTGGGAACCGAGTCGGTCGCCCGCGAGAAATCTGCGACGCTCACCGATGCTGTCCAGAGGCCTTCACACGGCACCCTACTGTGCTCTCGTCGGCGCCACTAGCTTTTCACGCATGACCGACGTCGTCGCGCTGGCCGCCGAGCTCCTCGCGATCGAGTCGCCCACGGGCGCCGAGGGGCCGGCAGTCGACTTCGTCGCGCGCTGGCTGGTCGCGCGAGGGTGGAATGTGACGGTGCAGGAGGTCGCGCCGAAGCGAGGAAACGTCTGGGCCTCTCGCCAGGGCGGCGGCGTGACGCTGTCGACGCACCTCGATACCGTCCCGCCGTTCGTGCGGCCGTCGCTCGATGGCCAGCGACTCCGGGGCCGCGGTGCCTGCGACGCGAAGGGGATCGCGGCGTCGATGCTCGCGGCCGCCGACCGCCTCGCTCAGCAGGGGGAGGAGCGAGTCGACCTTCTGCTCGTCGTTGGCGAGGAGAAGGGCTCGGACGGGGCGCGCGCGGCCAACACCCTCCCGGCCACGAGCCGATTCCTCGTGAACGGAGAGCCAACGGAGAGCCGTCTCGCGTCCGGCGCAAAGGGGTCGCTCCGGGTGACCCTCCGCACATCCGGGCGCGCCGCGCACTCCGCCTATCCGCAGCTGGGGCGCTCCGCCATCACGCCGATGCTGGAGTTACTGCCGACGCTGGCGAGCGTCTCGCTTCCATCGGACGATGTCTTGGGCGAGACGACGGTGAACATCGGAACGCTTCGGGCCGGGACCGAAGCCAATATCATCCCCGATTCCGCCGAGGCGGAGCTGATGTTTCGCCTCGTCGGCGACGTCGGCGAGGTGAAACGGCGTCTCGAGGAGTGGGTCGCGGGGCGAGCCACGATCGAGTACGGATCGTACATCCCGGCGCAGCGCTTCCACACCATTCCGGGCTTTGACGCCGCACCTGTGGCCTACACCAGCGACATCCCGCTCCTCGGCCGGTGGGGGACCCCGCTCCTCTTCGGCCCCGGGTCGATCCACGTCGCCCACACCCCCGAGGAATTCATCGACATTACCGAGCTGCGCTCCGCCGTGGACTCCTACGAGCGGATAGTCCGAACGCTCCTCGACGGCCCATGAGCGCTCGCGTGCGGATGCGGGCACCGATCCCGGTGGCGGTGCTCGGGGCCACCGGCGCCGTGGGCCAGACATTCGTCAGGCTCCTCAAGGGGCACCCCTGGTTCTCTCTCGCCGAGGTCGCGGCCTCCGAGCGGTCGGCGGGGAAATGCTATCGCGATGGAGTGAACTGGCTGGAGGGCGCGCTCCCCGATGACGTCGCGGCGATGAGACTGGCCGCCTGTGATCCCGAGGCGGTGCGCTCGCCTGTCGTCTTCTCGGCGCTCGACGCCGCGGCCGCGACCGACATCGAGGCCACCTTCGCCGCCGCCGGCCGACACGTGCTGAGCAACGCGCGCTCGTATCGGATGGAGGCAGACGTTCCGCTGATCATCCCCGAGGTGAATCCGGACCACCTTCATCTCCTCCACCGTCAACGGAGCCAGCGTGGGTGGAAGGGCTCGATCGTCACCAACTCCAACTGCTCGACCATGGTGGTGGCGATGGCGCTGGCGCCGATTCATCAGGAGTTCGGCGTGCGTGATCTGTTCGTCACCACTCTCCAGGCCGTGTCGGGCGCCGGCTATCCCGGCGTGCCGTCGCTCGACATCCTCGGCAACGTGATCCCCTACATCGGCGGTGGAGAGGAGGAGAAGATCGAAACCGAGACGGTGAAGATCCTCGGCGCGCTGGAGGGCGATGGTATTCGGCCGGCCCCAATGCGCGTGAGCGCTCAGGTGACGCGGGTGCCGGTGGAGCACGGACACACCGTCTGCCTGGCGATGTCGCTCGAGCGTCGCGCCAACGCCGAATCGGTCACCAAGGCGCTGCGGGACTGGGACAGCGCGGTCCGATCGCTCGCTCTCCCGAGCGCACCCGCGGCGCCGCTCGTCGTGACCGACGCCCCCGATCGGCCGCAGCCGCGGCGCGACGCGATGGCGGGAGGTGGAATGACAGTGACGGTCGGCCGCGTTCGCCCCGATCCGATCCTCGATCTCCGCCTCGTCGCGATGGGCCACAATACGATTCGGGGCGCGGCCGGCGCATCGATCCTCAACGCGGAGCTGATGGTGGCACGGGGGTTGGTGGGCGCGTGATCGTTCTCAAGTTCGGTGGCACCTCGGTGGGTGATGCCGCCGCCATCGAGCGTGCCGCCGCGATCACCAAGTCGCGGTCCTCGCGCGGCCCCGTGGTGGTCGTCTCGGCGCTCGCCGGCGTCACGAGCGCGCTCCTGGACATCGCCCAGCGCGCGTCGCGGGGCGAGCTGATCGTGGCCATCCGAGGAGTCGAGGCGGTGCGCGAGCGCCACCTCGAGGTCTGCGGGAGCCTTCTGGGCAACAGCTCCGCCGGGGGAGAGGTGGAGGGGGAGTTGAGCGCCATGTGCGATGAGCTCGCGGGGTTGGCCGAGGCGCTCTCCGTGCTCGGACACGTGACGCCTCGCAGCCTCGACGCGATCGCCTCGTATGGCGAGCTCCTCTCCGCGGCTCTCGTCGCCGCGGCCTTTCGCGGCGATCACATCCCCGTCGACCTCATCGACCCCCGCGACGTGGTGGCCACCGACGACCGATTCACACGAGCGACGCCCCTCTTCGACGTCATCGTGCGTCAGGCGCGCTCCACGATCGCGCCGGTGGTCGAGCGCGGCCACGTGCCGCTCCTGGGAGGGTTCGTCGGGCGCACGGCACAGGGGGTGACCACGACCATCGGCCGCGGCGGGGGGGACTTCAGCGCCGCGCTCGTCGGGGCCGCTCTCGGCGCCTCGGCGATCGAGATCTGGACCGACGTCGACGGAATGCTGACCGCCGATCCGCGGATCGTTCGCGACGCGCGGCTGATCGAGCACATTCGCTTCGACGAAGCTGCGGAGCTGGCGTCGTTCGGGGCCAAGGTCTTGCACCCGAGCACGATCGCGCCGGCGGTTCAGCGCGGGATTCCCGTCTTCATCTTTAACGCGAAGCGCCCGAGCGGCTCGGGCACCCGCGTGACCGCCGACGCGCCGATCCGCGCCGTGAGCGCGATCGCCGGCAAGGCTGGAGTCACCGTAGTGAAAGTGCGGACGACGCGAATGCTGCTTGCGCCGGGCTTTCTGCGCACCCTCTTCGAGATCTTCGAGCGTCATCGCATGTCGGTCGACGTGGTAGCCACGTCCGAGGTGTCGGTCTCGGTGACGGTCGATGATCCGACGCACCTCGACGGGCTGATCGTCGACCTCCGCGCCCTGGGAGACGTGGCGATCGAGCGCCAACGCGGGATTCTCGCCCTCGTGGGGGCAGGACTCGGAGGGAGCAGCACGACGATGGCGCGAGCGTTGGCGGCCCTCGGCGACATACGCGTCCACATGGTTTCCTTGAGCGCCACCGAGATCAACCTTACGATCATCGTGGACTCCGATGCCCTGCCGGACGCCATGCGGGCGCTCCACCGAGAGTTCTTCGGCGCCGGAGACTGCGCGTGACGATGCGGTTGGCGGTGGTCGGACTCGGTCGTATGGGGAGTGCCGTCGCGGCGTTGGCGGCCGAGCGAGGATGGGAGGTGGTAGCGCGCATCGGCTCCCACGAGAACGGCGAGGGGCAGGGGATCACCGTCGAGTCGTTGCGCCGGGCCGACGTCGCACTCGAGCTCACCACCCCGCGGGCCGCTCCGGCGAATGCGATTGCGTGCGTACGCGCGGGATGTCCGGTGGTCGTCGGCACGACGGGGTGGGACGAGAAGCGGGCGGACGTCGAGCGAGAGGTGCGGCGCCTCAACGGGGCGATGCTCGTCGCTCCGAATTTTTCACTGGGGGTCCATATCTTCTGGCGCGTCGCGGAGGTCGCCGCGGAGTTGGCTGGGCGCGTGCGGGAGGCACAGACCTACATCGTGGAGACCCACCACACGGGGAAGCGCGATGCCCCGTCGGGAACGGCCCGCGAGCTCCAGCGCCGTGTCGAGGCGGCCGCACAGCGACCGGTGCCGGTGACGAGCGTGCGCGCGGGACATGTCCCCGGCACCCACGAGTTGATCATCGACGCGCCGTTCGAACAGATCCGCATCATCCACGAGGCGCGCGATCGCCGTGTCTTCGCGGCCGGTGCGCTGGACGCGGCCGCCTGGCTGGCCGGCCGCTCGGGAGTCTTCACCATGAGCGACGTCCTCGATTCCCAAGGTGACGGCCGATGAGAGGCGCGATGAGCGACCATCGGCGCTCGCGGAGTCTTCGCCGATGAGCGCACGGCTCTTCGGCTGCGGGACGGCGCTGGCGACGCCCTTCCGCCGCGATGGCGCGGTGGACGAAAAGTCGCTGCGCGCACTCGTCGCCTGGCAGCTGGCCGAGGGGGTTCACTTCGTGGTCCCGTGCGGCAGCACCGGTGAGGCGGCGACTCTCACGCCGGCCGAGCACCGCCGGGTCGTGGAAATCGTGGTGGAGGAGGTGCGCGGGCGTGTTCCGGTGATGGCCGGGGCCGGCGCCAACGACACCGCGCGCGCGGTGGCCATGTCTCGGGAGATGCGCGACGCCGGCGCGACGCACCTTCTGCACGTGAGCCCGATGTACAACAAGCCGCCGCAGCGCGGAATCATCGAGCACTTTCGGCGGATCGCCGACGCCACCGAGCTGCCGGTCGTGGTCTACAACGTCCCCGGCCGCACGGGAAGCAACATCGAGGCGGCGACGACCCTCGCCCTGGCTCGGCTCCCTCACATCGTCGGAGTGAAGGAGGCGTCCGGGAACATGACTCAGATCATGGAGATCCTGCGCGAGCGGCCGCCGGAGTTCTCCGTCCTCTCCGGCGACGACGCCCTCACGCTGCCGGTGATGGCGGCGGGGGGCGACGGGATCATCTCCGTGGTCTCGAACGCTACGCCGCGCGCGATGGCCCGCTTGGTGGAGTGCTGCCGCGACGGCGACTGGGCCACCGCGCGGGCCCTCCACCACCGGCTCACTCCCTGGATGCAGGCGGCCTTCATCGAGTCGAATCCCATCCCGGTCAAGGCGGCGCTGGCAATGCTCGGCCGCGCGGAGAATGTCCTCCGGCTCCCGCTCGTGCCGCTCCTTGCGATGTATGAGGCGCGCGTCCGAGAGAGCCTGGTGACGGCGGAGGCGCTCACGTGACCACGAATCGCGGCTTTAGCGACGTCGGCTGGCTCGAGCAGCAGATCGCGATCTTTTCGGCGGTGCCACCGGGCCAGGGGTTCGAGGATGAGGCCGAGGTCGAGAAGGTCGTCAACGCCCTGCTGGGCTGTCTGGAGTTTGGTGCGGCGCGGGCGGCCGTGCGTGACGCTGCGGGGCGTTGGTCGGCCGTCCCCTGGGTGAAGCAGGGGATTCTCCTTGGCTTCAGGATCGGCCGAGTGACCGACATGTCGCTCGGCGGCAAGTCGTCCTTCCGCTTCTTCGACAAGCACCTCTTTCCGGCTCAACCGTTGGCGCAATCCGCCGGTGTCCGCGTCGTGCCCGGCGGGTCCACCATCCGGCGTGGTGCCCATGTGGCGAAGGGTGTGGTGTGCATGCCGCCGATGTTCATCAACGTCGGCGCCTACGTCGACTCGGGAACCATGGTCGACTCTCATGCGCTCGTCGGATCGTGCGCGCAGATCGGGAAGCGCGTGCACCTCAGTGCTGCCGCGCAGATCGGTGGCGTGCTCGAGCCGGTGCACGCCGTGCCGGTGGTGATCGAAGATGATGTGTTCGTGGGGGGAAACAGCGGGGTCTACGAGGGAACGATCGTCCGGCGGCGGGCGGTACTCGCGAGCGGCACGATTCTCACGCGTGCGACCCCGGTCTTCGATCTGGTGCACGAGACGGTGCATCGGGCAGAGGGCGGCCACACGCTGGAGATTCCCGAGGGGGCGGTGGTCGTTCCGGGGGCGCGCGCGGCCGGAGGCGCCTGGGCGTCGGAGCACGGACTCTCCCTCTACACCCCGGTCATCGTGAAGTATCGCGACGAGGGCACCAACGCGGCGACGGCGCTCGAGCAGTGGCTTCGTTAGGCAACAGGCCGGTGGCCATCATCGGCCTCGGCTGCATCGGCGGGTCGCTGGCGCGCGCGTTGGGCGGGCGGGGGTCTGAGGTGCGCGGCTGGACCATCGCGCCGGGCGATCGCGCCGCGGCGGTGACCGCGGGCCTCACCGTCTCTCCCGAGCCCGACCTCGCAGCAGCCATCCGCGGCGCCGCCACGGTGGTGCTCTGTACCCCGCTCCCGGCCGTGGCGGAATCGGCGCGCACGGCCATGCGGGCACTGGACGACGATGCACTCATCCTCCACACCTGTGGACTCCAAGGTGCAGCGGCGCTCGGCATCGACGCCCCGTCTGCAGGTCGCGTGCTCGGCACGCACCCGTTGGCCGGTTCGGCGGAGAGTGGGTTCAGCGCTTCGCGCGGCGATCTCTTCTCCGGCTGCACCGTCTGCGTCGAAGAGCGTGCGACCGAGGAGCAGCGCGCCGCGGTCGAAGAGCTCTGGCGTCGCGCCGGCGCTACGCGCTTCGCGTACAGAGATGCGGCGTCGCACGATCACCTCATGGCCTGGGTCAGTCACTTGCCCCAGCTGACATCGACCGCCTTGGCGGCGGCGCTCGCCGAGTCGGGGATCCACCTCGAGGATGGGGGCCCAGGCCTCGGCGACGTGACGCGCCTCGCCGCAAGCGACGTGGAGCAGTGGCTCCCGCTCCTCTCCCGCAATGGCCGGGAGGTCGAGGCCGCCCTCGGCCGTCTCGAGCGAGAACTGGCTCAGCTGCGCGACGCGCTCGCTCGCTCGGATACGACGGCTATCCGGAATACCTGGCGCTCGGCCCGCGGCTGGCGTCGGGAGGGGGACGGAAAGGGGGAGGCGAGGCGATGAGAGTAGCGGGCGCCGTTCGCGTTCCCGGCGACAAGTCGATATCGCACCGCGCGCTCATCGTTGGAGCGCTCGCCCATGGACGGTCGATGGTGCGAGACATCCTACGCTCGGACGATGTCGAGCACACGGCCGGCGTTCTTCGAGCGCTCGGCGTGAAGATCCCACCGCTCGCTCGTGAGGTCGTCGTCTCAGGGCGCGGCCCGGACGCGCTGACGAAGCCCCTCACCCCACTGGATTGCGGCAACAGCGGCACGACCGCTCGACTCGTTGCGGGCGTGTGCGCCTCACGTCCCTTCGCGAGCCGATTGGTCGGGGATGCCAGCCTGAGTCGCCGGCCGATGCGGCGCATTGCCGATCCGCTGCGCGCAATGGGCGCGCGGGTGGAGCTCGAGCGGGGCGACGGCCTTCCGATGGACGTGGAAGGCGGCGCGCTCCACGCCATCAACTGGGCGACCGAGACCGCGAGCGCGCAGGTGAAGAGCGCCATCCTCCTCGCAGGAACAGCGGCGCGCGTGCCGGTGGTGGTGAAGGAGCCGACTCGCTCGCGTGACCACACCGAGCGGATGCTGAGGGCCGCGGGAGCCGAGGTAGATGTGATCGCGTCGGTGGTTCGACTCGAGCCCCCGGAACGGCTACACGCGGTCGCCCTCACCGTTCCGGCGGACCCCTCCTCGGCCGCTTTCCTCTGCGCGCTCGCGGCACTCGCCGACAGCGGCGGCCTCTCGCTCCCTCAAGTCTGTCTCAACCCGACGCGAACCGGATTCTTTCGCGCCTTGCAGCGCATGGGAGCGCGCTTGGAAATGCACGGAGGTGGGGAGCAGGCGGGTGAAGAGGTGGGCGAGATCTTCTGCTGGTCTTCGGCTCTGCATGCCATTCGCGTCGACGCGGCCGACATCCCAGCGATGATCGACGAGCTACCGGTCCTCGCCTGCGTGGCCGCGAGGGCCGAAGGGACGACGACGATCAGAGGGGCGGGCGAACTGAGAGTGAAGGAGAGCGATCGAATCGCCACTGTGGCCGCGAACCTGCGCGCGATCGGCGTCGAGGTCGCCGAGTACTCGGACGGCATGGACGTCACCGGCATGAAGAAGCCCCTCGAAGGGCGGGTCGTGACCCGCGGGGATCACCGAATCGCGATGGCGTTCGGGGTGCTCGGCCGCCTCGACGGGAACAGGATCGAGATCGACGACCCGGCGTGCGTGAGCGTGTCGTATCCAGACTTCTGGGACGACATTCGTCGCGCGACGGGGGGACAGTGACGCTCGAGCCGACACCTCCCGCTGTTCCGCGGATCCGGCCTCCGGGATCGCACCTGGTGGTAGCGATCGATGGACCCGCCGCCTCCGGCAAGTCATCGACAGCGCAGTGGGTGGCCGAGCGGCTCGGCTTTCGCCACATCGATTCTGGGGCCCTCTACCGTGCGGCTGCGGCCGCTGCGCTGTCGCGTCAGGCCGACGGGGGGTTCGATGAGACGGCCGTGCTCGAGGCCGTGCGCGCGATCTCGCTGGCGGCGAGCGGCCGATCGTTCGTGCCGGCACATCAGGGCGTCCCGATCGGTGACGAGATCCGCGGCGCCGCCGTGACCCAGCACGTCTCGCGGGTGGCCCGGATGCCGAGAGTGCGCGAGTGGGTGAACGCCCACGTGCGGGCGGCCGCCTCGGGCGCAAGCGTCGTCGTCGACGGTCGCGACATCGGCACGGTGGTGTTTCCCGATGCCGATGTGAAGATCTTCCTCGTCGCCGACCCTTGGGAGCGCGCCCGCCGACGGCTCATTCAGCGGCTGCAGCGCGCACCGTCGCCGGAGGAGATAGCCGAGGAGACGGAGCGGCTGGTCCAGCGCGACGCCCGCGATGCGACGCAGACAGTGCAGGCGCGCGACGCGATTCTGCTGGACACGACCTATCTCACTCAGGAGGAACAGGTCGAGCGGATCGCGGCCCTCGTGTCCGTCGTTCAGCGCGGCGGCTGAGGCTCCAGATCACTGGAGCAGACTTGTCGTAACATCCCATCCGGATTAGAATTGTAGATTCCGCCCGGATCGTCCGGACGGGCACCTTCAACCTCGCCGCGGCGAGCGAACACCTCCGCGGACCAGGAGACCACAGCCGAATGTTCGAGAATCAAGACATGAACCCCAACCTTGGCGGCGATCGCGAGCTCCCCTCGCACGACGCCAACAAGTCACAGCTCCGCCTCCTCTCCCGCGGTGACAATCGGTGGGACGACGATGAGTACTCGCCCGAGGAGGAGGATCGCATGGTCGAGCTGTACGCCGGCACGCTGGCGTCGATCGACGAAGGCGAGATCGTCAAGAGCAAGGTGCTCGAGATCCGCGAGAAGATGGTCATCCTCGACATCGGGTTCAAATCCGAGGGGGCCGTTCCGCTCGAGGAGTTCAAGGATCATCCCAACCTCAAACCCGGCGACGAAGTCGAGGTCCTGCTCGAGCACCTCGAGGATCAGGAAGGCTCCGTCGTTCTCTCGAAGAAGAAGGCCGACTTCATGCGCGTCTGGGAGCGCATTCGTCAGGCCTACGAGAGCGATCAGCCGGTAGAGGGAACGCTCGTCAAGAAGATCAAGGGCGGAGTGGTCGTCGACCTCATGGGAGTGGATGCCTTCCTCCCCGGCTCGCAGATCGCGCTCCGGCGCGTGCCGAACATCGACGAGCTCCTGGGCCAGAAGTACGAGTTCAAGATCATCAAGCTCAACAAGCGCCGCCGGAACATCGTCGTCTCGCGCCGGGTGATCCTCGAGGTCGAGCGCGCCGGCAAGCGCGAGAAGCTGATGAAGGAGCTCGAGAAGGATCAGGTGCGGAAGGGCGTGGTCAAGAACATCACCGACTTCGGCGCCTTCATCGACCTGGGCGGCGTGGACGGCCTGCTCCACATCACCGACATGTCCTGGGGCCGCATCTCGCATCCGTCTGAGCTCGTGCACATCGGCCAGGAGCTCGAGGTCAAGATTCTCGACATCGACTGGGAGCGCGAGCGGATTTCGCTCGGTCTCAAGCAGCTCCAGAGCTATCCGTGGAAGGACGTGGCCGAGAAGTATCCGGTGGGAACGCGCGTCCAGGGGAAGGTGGTGTCGATCACGAACTACGGCGCCTTCATCGAGCTCGAGCCCGGCATCGAAGGGCTGGTGCACATCAGCGAGATGAGCTGGACGAGAAACGTCAGGCACCCGTCGAAGCTCGTCTCGATCGGCGAAGTCATCGAAGCCGTCGTGCTCAAGGTCGACCCGAACGAGGAGAAGATCTCGCTCGGGATGAAGCAGACGGAGCAGGATCCGTGGGTCGTCCTGCCGTACAAGTATCCGGTCGGCACCCGGCTTTCGGGCAAGGTGCGCAACCTCACCTCCTTCGGCGCCTTCGTCGAGATCGAGCCGGGGATCGATGGCTTGATCCACATCTCCGACATGTCCTGGACGAAGCGCGTCCAGCATCCGTCGGAGGTGGTGAAGAAAGGCGACTCGGTGGACGTGGTGATCCTGAACATCGATGCCGAGAACAAGCGCATTTCTCTTGGCCTCAAGCAGGCCACCGAGGATCCGTGGCTCAGCATCGGCGAGACGTACCCGGTCGGCACCGAGCTGCCGGGGAAGGTCGTGCGCTTGATGGACAAGGGTGTGGTGGTCGACATCGGCCACGACATCGAAGGCTTCGTCCCGATTTCGCAGCTCACGGTCGGAAAGCCGGTGCAGAACCCGGCCGACGCGGTGTACGAGGGGATGAACCTCGACATGCGCATCCTCGAGGTCGATCCGATCCACCGGAGGATCGTGCTGGCGGTGATCAACGTCCCGGAGGATCAGCCACCGCGGCCGGAGACGCCGTCCAAAGTGATTCCGATGGACAGCGAGGAGCCGCCCATCGAGTGACCGGCGGCGCCAGAGCAGCCGTTCGAGGGCAGAGCGCCCACCATCCCGGTGGGCGCTCTCTTTTTCCGGGAAGCCGGCGCCGGTGGCCGCGTCTATCGCCGGGCGCTAGCTTTTCGCCCCAATGAGCATGCGCGAGAAGGTCGATCTGCTCGAGCGTCGCGCCCGCGAAGCGGAGCAAGGCGGCGGCGCGGCGCGCCTGGCGGCGCAGCATGCGAAAGGGAAGCTCTCGGCGCGCGAGCGCCTCGACGTGCTGCTCGACGAGGGGTCGTTCGTCGAGCTCGACCGGTTCGTCACGCACCGCTCGAACGACTTCGGACTCGACGCCCAGCGCGTCTTCGGCGACGGAGTCGTCACCGGCTACGGCCGCATCGACGGCCGCCTCGTGTACGTCTTCTCGCAGGACTTCACCGTGTTCGGTGGCTCGCTCTCCGAGGCGCACGCGGAGAAGATCTGCAAGATCATGGATCTGGCGGTCCGGAACGGCGCTCCCGTGATCGGACTCAACGACTCGGGGGGCGCTCGGATCCAGGAAGGCGTCGCCTCGCTGGGTGGCTACGCCGACATCTTCCTTCGCAACACGCTCGCCTCGGGGGTGATCCCGCAGATCTCGGCGGTCCTCGGCCCCTGCGCGGGCGGCGCCGTCTACTCACCGGCGATCACCGACTTCATCTACATGGTGCGCGGCACCTCGTTCATGTTCGTGACCGGGCCGAACGTCGTGAAGACGGTGACCCATGAGGACGTGACGATGGAGGAATTGGGCGGTGCGGACACACACGCCTCGACCTCCGGCGTGGCGCACTTCACCCATGACTCCGAGCTCGCCTGCCTGACGGCGATCCGGGAGCTCTTCCGCTTCATCCCACAGAACAACCTCAGCGAGGCCCCGAGAGGTCCGGGCACGGACCCCGCCGAGCGTCGCGACGATGCACTCCTCGACATCGTGCCCGACAATCCGAATCGGCCGTACGACATGCACGAGGTGATCCGGCGGGTCGTGGACGACGGCGAGTTCTACGAGGTGCACCAGAAGTTCGGTGGCAACATCCTGTGCGGCTTCGCCCACCTCGGCGGCCACAGCATCGGCGTCGTCGCCAACCAGCCGGCGGTCCTGGCCGGCGTGCTCGACATCGACGCGTCGGTCAAGGGGGCCCGCTTCATCCGCTTCTGCGATGCGTTCAATATCCCGATCGTGACCTTCGAGGACGTTCCGGGCTTCCTCCCCGGCGTCTCGCAGGAGCACGGCGGGATCATCAAGCACGGCGCCAAGCTGCTCTACGCATACTGCGAAGCGACGGTCCCGAAGCTCACCGTGATCACCCGCAAGGCGTATGGCGGAGCGTACGACGTCATGAGCAGCAAACACGTGCGGGGGGACTTCAACGTCGCCTGGCCGACGGCGGAGATCGCCGTGATGGGGCCCAAGGGCGCCGTAGAGATACTCTTCCGGAAGGAGATCTCGGAGAGCGACGACGCGGCAGCGGCGACCGATGCCAAGATCCTCGAGTACCGGGAGAAATTCGCGCATCCCTATGTGGCGGCGGCTCGGGGCTACGTCGATGACATCATCGACCCGCGCGAGACACGCCCGAGGCTCATCGACGCGCTCGGCACGCTACTGAACAAGCGCGATCGCAACCCGCCGAAGAAGCACGGCAATCTTCCGCTCTGATGGCGCACGCCGAGTCCGCACCGACCGTCGGTGACCGTGCGCCGGATTTCGAGCTCCCCGACGCGCTGAGCGGAGAGCGCTACACCCTCGCGCGGCTGCTGTCGGCGGAGCGCGCCCTCCTGCTCGTCTTCCATCGCGGAATGTGGTGAATGAACTGCCGCGGGCAGCTCGGTGAGCTGCGCGACGCGCAGCCGCAGCTCTCACGCGAGGGGATCGTCACCTGTGTCGTCATCCCCCAGTCCTGCGAGCGGATCTTCGCCGCCACTCCGGCGTCCGGCCGCCGCTCGCCCTTCGCCGTTCTCTGCGATGCCCACCGGGTCGTGAGCAAGCGCTACGGCGTCTGGCATCGGATCGGCATCGACGCCCTCAATACCGCCCACCCCTCCGCCTTTCTCATCGACTCGCGCGGCACCATTCAGCTCCGATTCGTCGGGCGGACGCAGTTCGCCCGCGCGCCACTCGAGGAGATCGTCGCGACCGTCAAGCGGCTCGATGTTCAGTAAAGTCCTGATCGCGAATCGCGGCGAGATCGCGCTCAGGATCGTCCGGGCGTGCCGCGAGCTCGGGGTGCGCTCGGTGGCCGTGTTCAGCGAAGCCGATGCGCACGCGCCGCACGTGCGGGAGGCCGATGAAGCCGTGGGGATCGGACCCGCGCCGGCCAGCGAGAGCTACCTGCGCGGGGAGAAGCTGATCGACGCCGCTCGTCGCACCGGCGCCGAGGCCATTCACCCGGGATACGGCTTCCTCGCCGAGCGCGCTCCCTTCGCCCGCGCCGTGCGGCAGGCCGGCCTGACGTTCATCGGCCCCCCACCGGAGGCGATCGAGGCGATGGGGGACAAGACGGCCGCGCGGGCGCTCGCGACGGAGGCGGGCGTTCCGGTCGTTCCCGGGACTCGTCAGGCGGTCGTCGACGTGACGGAGGCGACGATGCTCGCCCAGGAGCTCGGCTTCCCGATTCTCCTCAAGGCGGTGGCCGGCGGCGGTGGAAAGGGAATGCGGGTCGTGCGCGAGGCCCACGAGCTCGCGGCGGCACTCGAGAGCGCGCGCCGCGAGGCGCTCAACGCCTTCGGCGATGGCGATGTCTTCATCGAGAAGTACATCACCCGGCCGCGGCACATCGAGATCCAGGTCTTGGGTGACGCCCATGGAACGCTGCTTTCGCTCGGCGAGCGCGAGTGCTCGGTGCAACGGCGGCATCAGAAGATGATCGAGGAGGCTCCGAGTGTCGCCGTTTCCCCCGAGCTCCGTCGGGCCATGGGAGAGACGGCGGTCACCGTCGCCCTCGCGGCGGGCTACGCGAACGCCGGCACCTGCGAGTTCCTCCTCGACCCGGAGGGGCACTACTACTTCCTCGAGATGAACACGCGGCTTCAGGTCGAGCACCCGGTGACCGAGCTCGTCACCGGTATCGATCTGGTGCAGTGGCAGCTACGGATCGCGGCCGGGGAGCGCATTCCCTTTCGCCAGGAAGAGATCCAGCCGCGGGGGTGGTCGATCGAGTGCCGGATCACCAGTGAGGACCCGTTCGATGGCTTTCTGCCGTCGATCGGGCGCGTGTCGTATCTGCGTCTGCCGGGAGGCCCTGGGGTGCGGTGGGATGGAGGGATCGGAATCGGATCGGAGATCGGGCTCTACTACGATGCGATGCTCGCCAAGGTGATCGTCTGGGCTCCCGATCGCCCGGCCGCCATCGAGCGGATGCATCGCGCGCTCTCTGAGCTGACCATCGAGGGACTGCAGACCTCGCGCGACCTGCACCTGAGGATTCTCGAGGACGCCGAGTTTCGCAGTGGCGCGATCGACATTCAGTGGCTCGAGCGACGCCTGGATTCGCTGACGTCTCTCGCACCGCCGCCCGAGGGGGTGGAGGCGGCGATCGTCGCCGCGACGCTGCTCGCCGAGCGAGAGCGACTGGCGCGCCGCACGCCAGCGGGCAGCGATGCCGTGCCGCAGGACGAGGGGTGGCGTCGCGCGGCGCGCCAGGACGCACTTCGCGAGGGGTGATGAGGCGCGCCGTCGTGACCGTCGAGTCGATCGCCGCCGGGGGCGATGGCGTCGCACGTGCCGACGGGCTCGTGGTGTTCGTCCCCCGCACCGCACCCGGCGATCGGGTCGAGGTTTCGCTCGTGGCGAGTGGTCGATTCGCGCGCGGGAGCGTGGTGCGGCTTCTGGAAAGTGCGCCGGGGCGTGTTCAGCCCTCGTGCGTGCACTACGAGCGTGATCGTTGCGGCGGCTGTCAGCTCCAGCACCTCGACTACGAGTCGCAGCTGTCGGCGAAGGGGACAATCATACGCGACGCATTGCAGCGCATCGGCCACCGGACGCTCCCCGTTCCCGAGGTACGACGCAGCCCGCGACAATGGCGCTACCGGCGGAAGCTGACTCTCGCACTCCGTCGTCGACGCTCGCCCTCCGACGGAGGCATGGTCGCGGGACTCCACCCATACGACGCCCCGGAACGCGTCTTCCCCCTCGAGGAGTGCCCGATCACTGCCGATCCGGTGCTGGAGGTCTGGCACGCGATCCTCGCCTCAGCGGAGCTCCTCCCTGACGCCCCAACTCTGCGCGCGGCGGTGCGAGTGGACCCGGACGGTGACGCGTCCTTGGTCGTCGAAGGGGGTCGTTGGGATAGCGCGGCATCGAAGAGCGAGGCGCTCGCCGCCCGCATCCCGGCCCTCGCCAGTATCTGGCACGCGCCGGAGGGAGAGCTGCCGCGCCCGCTGCAGCTGCGCGCCGGGAGCGCCGCCCTCGGGGCGTCGTTCGCTCAGGTGAACGAGGAGGTGGCGGCGGATCTTCTGGCCCACGTCGTGGACCGCGCGATGGCCTACGCGCCTCGCTCGGCGGTGGACGGCTACGCCGGCGTCGGTGACACGGCCTTCGCCCTCGATCGGCGTGGGGTGCGCGTGACGGCGATCGAGTGGGACGCGCGTGCGGCGGGGGCGGCCGGCGCACGACTCGGGCCCGCGTCCTCCGCGGTCGCCGGCGCGGTGGAGGAGTGCCTGACGAGGGCCCTCCCGGCCGACGCGATCATCCTCAACCCGCCGCGTGCCGGAGTGGACCAGCGTGTCACCGAGGCGCTCGAGGCGGCCCCATCGCGCCCGCGAGCGGTGCTCTACGTGAGCTGCAATCCGGCCACCCTCGCCCGCGACGTGGCCAGGCTGCCGAGCTATCGTATCGCGTCGTTGGCCGCCTTCGACATGTTCCCGCAGACGGCGCACGTCGAGACAGTCTGCGAGCTCGTCCCCGAGGGATGATGAAATACATCGTGATCATCGATGGGCGACGGGTGGAGGTCGGCCTGGGCCCCGAGGGGGTAGAGGTGAACGGACGCGTCGTCGCGGCTGAGCTCTCCGATGTGGAGGGGACACCGGTGCGACTGGTGCGAGTGGGGGACCACGTTCATCGCGTGATCATGCGACAGCGCGTGGGGAAGGGGCACTACCGCCTCTGGCTCGATGGCTACTGCTACGACGTCGAGGCGCTCGACGAGCGGGCGCGAACGATACGAGATTTGGCGGCGGCCGCGGCTCCCCCCGCCACGGCGGCCAACATCGTCGCGCCGATGCCGGGTCTCGTCGTGCGCGTTCGGGTCGAGGAAGGACAGTCCGTAGCAGCGGGGCAGGGCGTAGTGGTGATCGAGGCGATGAAGATGGAGAACGAGCTGCGCTCTCCCGGTCCGGGCCGGGTGAAGCGGGTGTACGTCGCGGCGGGGACCGCTGTCGAGCGCGGCTCGCTGCTCATCGAGATGGAGTAGCGCCGGGTCGCTGCCCGGCCGATCAATGCCGGATGAGGAGCCGCCCGCGGCCCATCACCCGGGAATTGATGATGAGCAGCCAACTCCCCTCGGTGCCATCGAGTGGCAGGGTGAAGCCGAGCGAGCGCTCGGGGACTCCTGGGTTCAGGTCCACCTCCACATTCGATTGCAGCACATTCCAGTGCGCGGTCTGCCGCGACGACATGACCGCACGCTGCAAGAGATCGGGAAGGCTCCCGCTGAGGTTCGCCTCTCCGCTCATGCTCGTGCACTTCTTGTCGAAGAGGCGCTGCTGCTCCCAGATGTTGAAGAGGTTGAGCAGGACGTCGTAGTGCATCCCCAGAAGGCGTTGATTCTCGGGGAGGACGTCGTCGGAGAGAGTGTCGACGACCACGGTGAGGTACTGGGCGACGGTGTGGCCGCCGCAGATGTCGGAGAGCCTGTAGCTCGTGCTCCCGCTGGTGCAGGCGGCGGACGCAATGACGAGGGCGCCGAGCGCGAGGCGGGGGGCGATCCGAGGTCGATACAGCGGCTGCCCTCTCACGTCCGTTGACAAGGCCTAACTCCTTTCATATCATACACGTCTGTGGAAAAATGCCCAGAGGACCGGCCCAGAGTGGCTCTGGACCGGTGGATACGAATACGCGACTCCATCACTACGCATGAGAACTTATAGCGCTACCCCCAAGGACATCACTCACCACTGGTATGTCGTCGATGCCAGCGGGATGGTGCTCGGCCGGCTGGCGTCGGAGGTAGCGAAGATCATCCGCGGCAAGCACAAGCCGATCTTCACTGCGCACGCCGACACCGGCGACAACGTCATCGTCATCAACGCGTCCAAGGTCCGCGTCACCGGGCGAAAGGCGGAGCAGAAGCGGTACTTCCGCCACACCGGCTACATGGGCCACGAGCGCTTCACCCCCTTCGCCTCGATGCTGGAAAAGCACCCGGAGCGGGTGATCGAGAAGGCCGTCTACGGCATGCTTCCCAAGACGGCACTCGGGCGGCAGGTGCTGCGACGCAAGCTTCGCGTCTACGCGACGGCGGAGCATCCGCACGCGGCGCAGCAGCCGACCGTGCTCACCCTGAAGTCGAACGAGGCTCTCTGATGGCGGACGGCATCACGCATACGATCGGGCGGCGCAAGGAAAGTGTTTGCCGCCTGTACATTCGCTCCGGCTCCGGCAAATGGGATGTCAATGGCAGAACGCTCGGCGATTACTTCCCACGCCCGGCGCTCGTCACCGCCATTCAACAGCCGTTCACCGCGACCGACACCCTCGGCCGCTACGACGTGCGGGCAAAGCTCGAGGGCGGTGGGCAGAGCGGCCAGGCGGGTGCGCTCCGACTCGCCGTCGCGCGGGCCCTGGTCAAGATGGATGAGGCTCACCGTCGCAAGCTGAGGGACCTCGGTCTCCTTACGCGCGATGCGCGTGCCGTCGAACGAAAGAAGCCCGGGCGCCCGAAGGCAAGAAAGCGGTTCCAATTCTCGAAGAGATAGCGCGGGTGACGGTTCAGGGAGGGGGGTCAGCAGAGTCAGACGCCCGGATCCCCCGAACCTCGAGCCCGAGTCCCGAACCCCGGTTCACCACCTCATGACGCATCCGACGCTCGAAAACCTGCTCGAAGCCGGCGTGCATTTCGGCCACCAGACTCGCCGGTGGAATCCGAAGATGCGGCGATTCATCTTCGCCGAGCGCAATGGCATCCACATCATCGATCTACAGAAGACGCTCAGGCAACTCGAGCTCGCGCAAAAACTCGTGCGCGAGGCGGTCCTCCGCGGCGATGGCATCCTCTTCGTGTGCACGAAGCGCCAACTCAAGGGCATTGTGCAGATGGAGGCGGAACGGTGTGGCGCGATGTACGTCACCGAGCGCTGGCTGGGGGGCCTCCTGACCAACTTCCAGACGGTCAAGAAGCAGGTCCGTCGGCTCAAGGACCTCGAGGCGGGCGCGGAAGAGGGGGGCGATTTCCAGAACTACACGAAGAAAGAGCAGCTGATGATGGGCCGGGAGCGCGACAAGCTCAACAAGTACCTGTCGGGCATCAAGCACATGACACGTCTCCCCGGACTTCTCTTCGTCATCGACTCGAAGAAGGAGGAGATCGCGGTGACGGAGGCGAACAAGCTGGGGATTCCGATCGTGGCGATCGTCGACACCAACGCCGATCCGGACCTCATCACCGTGCCGATCGCGGGGAACGACGACGCCATTCGCTCTGTCGAGTTGATCACGAAGGCGATCGCCGACACGATTGCCGAGGCGCGTCGTGAGGCCCCGAAGCGCGAGGAGGTCGAGGAGGAGGAGGGGCTCACCACCTACAGCTCCGACCGCGGAAGCGAGCCAGCGGACGAGGGTGAGCGCCGTCGTCGCCGTCGGCCGCGTCGCCGCCGCGCCAAGCCGGAAGCGATCGCTGCACGACTGAAGGGTGGCGAGCACGCCGAGGCCACCGACAGTGCCGGCGGTGGCGAGGGTGGGGGCGAGCCGCCCTCGGAATGACGCGCCGGCCGTAGTAGTGCCGAGTCGCCAAGTGCTGTAAACTGTGTACGCCGCCGGCATGCTGGCGGCGTTCTCGTGACGATGACTTTGCCGACGCGATGCCGCGACGAGCAGGAGCTCGTGGGTTGCCCGGCTGCAGATCACGCCTGTGCGTGAAGGACTGAACGATGTCGAGTACGACCAAGATCACCGCGAAGGAGGTTCAGGAGCTTCGCCAGCGCTCCGGCGCCGGCATGATGGAGAGCAAGCGCGCGCTCGAAGCGGCGGGTGGCGACATGGAGAAGGCCGCCGCGGCTCTGCGGGCGAAGGGAATCACAAAGGCAGAGAAGCGCGAGGGGAAGCAGACGAGCGAAGGGATCATCGGCCACTACGTGCACCACAACCACAAGGTGGGCGTGCTCGTCGAGGTGAATTGCGAGACCGACTTCGTCGCTCGCACCGATGACTTCAAGGCGTTGGTGAAGGAGCTCGCCCTCCAGATCGCCAGCGCCAACCCGATCGCCGTGGACGTGAGCGGTATTCCGGCGGAGGTGGCCGAGCGCGAGCGGCGCCGATTCGAGCAGGAGGTTCAGGCAAGTGGCAAGCCGGAGCACCTTGTTCCCAAGATCGTGGAGGGGAAGGTGACCGCCTTCAACAAGGACCACGTCCTCCTTCTCCAGCCCTGGATCCGGGAGCCGAAGAAGTCTGTCGGTGAGCTGGTGAAGGAGACGTCCGCCAAGGTGGGGGAGAACATCATCGTGCGCCGCTTCGCGCGATTCGAGATCGGAAAGGAGTAGACTCTCTCGTGACGGCACCTCGGTACTCGAAGGTGCTCCTCAAGCTCTCCGGTGAAGCGCTCGCCGGAGAGAAGGGGGGCGGTTTCGACTTCGAGGTATTGGGGCGGTTGGCCGACGAGATCAAGGAAGTCGCGGCGATGCAGGTCCGCATCGGGGTGGTGATCGGTGGCGGCAACATCGTGCGCGGATCGCAGCTCTCCAGGATGGGGATGGACCGGGTCGGCGCGGACTACATGGGTATGCTCGGCACGGTCATCAACGCGCTGGCGATGCAGGACGTGCTGGAAAAGAAGGACGTCGTGACTCGCGTGATGACGGCGATTCGGATGGAGGAGGTCGCCGAGCCGTACATCCGGCGACGGGCGCTCCGGCACTTCGAGAAGGGACGGGTCGTGATCTTTGCGGGGGGCACCGGGAACCCGTACTTTTCCACCGACACGGCGGCGGCCCTGCGTGCGATCCAGATGAAGGCGGACGTGATCATCAAGGCGACGAGCGTGGACGGCATCTACTCGGCCGATCCGAAGACCGATCGCTCGGCCACGCTTTACGAGCGCCTCAGCTATCGCGACGTCATCCACGGGAAGCTTGGCGTGATGGACCAGACGGCAATCACGCTCTGCGAGGAGAACGGGCTGCCGTTGATCGTTCTGAACCTCACCCGCCAGGGCTCGGTCGCGCGGGCCGTGCGCGGGGACCGCGTCGGTACGCTCGTCCAATGACAACGATCCCACAGCACGTCAAGGAGTGCCGCGCCGCGATGGACAAGGCGCTGGAGAACTCCCGTCGGGAGTTCTCCTCGATCCGCACCGGAAAGGCGACGACGTCGCTCCTCGACACCGTCCGTGTCGACGCGTACGGCAGCTCCGTTCCCGTCTCGCAGGTCGCGAGCGTCGCGGCGCCCGAGCCGCGGCTCCTGACGGTGACACCGTGGGACAAGGGGCTCGCGCACGCGATCGAGAAGGCGATCCGCGACGCCGATCTCGGTCTCAACCCGCAGTCGCAAGGGGGGGTGATCCGCGTGCCCCTACCCGCCCTCAACGAGGAACGCCGGCGGGAGCTGGTGAAGGTCGTGCACAAGCTCGCCGAGGAGGGACGGATCGCCGTGCGGCACGCGCGCACGCACGCCCGCGACATCATCAAGAAGCTCGAGAAGGTCTCCGAGGACGATAAGAAGCACGCCGACAAGGAGCTCCAGAAGCTTCACGATGAGCACATGGCGAAGATCGAGGAGATGGTGAAGTCGAAGGAAGCGGAGATCATGGAGGTGTAAGGACGAAGCCAGCGCTTGGCCTACGCCGACCTCCAGCCGCCCGATGTCGCCTCCCCATGCGTGTGTGGTACCTGGCCCCGCCGCGCGTGAGTAACGCGCACTCCCCGCCGACGACCTAACGAGGGCGAGGGCGTTGTCGAACCTCATGACGCGGGTCGTGGTCGCGCTTGTCGCCATCCCGGCCGTCCTCGGGATCGCGTACGTCGGAGGACTCCCGCTCGCGCTGTTGCTGGCATTGGCGTCGGCCCTCGCCGCCTGGGAGTTCTACCGCATCGCCGCCGCCGGCGCCTACGACCCCTTCTCCGCCCTCGGGATCGGGATCTCCGCGCTGACTCCGATCGCCGTGCACTTCTTCCGCCTCGGCATGTTCAAGCCTCCCGTCATCGCCCTCGGGGCGATGCTGCTCGTAGCGCTCTTCGCGGTCGCGATCTTTCGGAGACCGCCTGAGGGGCGGCCAATCGGCGCCATCGCCAGCACCTGGTTGGGAATCGGTTATACGGGTGGACTCCTCAGCTTCGCCTACGCCCTGCGCTACCACAATTACACGGTGACGCCCGCGGCGGGGCTCGCGGTGGTCGGGTACCCGCTCATCCTCACCTGGATCTCCGACACCGCGGCTTTCTTTGTGGGCCGCTCCATCGGTCGGCGGCGATTGATGCCACGCATCAGCCCCGCGAAGACGGTCGAGGGCGCGGTGGGCGCGGTCGCAACGTGCATGGTCGCCAGCGTCGCGTACGTCCACCTCGTCCTCGAGCCGCTGGCGAGCCTGAGCGTCGAGGCAGTCGTCGCGCTCCTGGTCGGCGCGGCGCTGAGCATCGCCGTGCAGGCCGGTGACCTCGCCGAGTCGCTGCTCAAACGCGAGGCTGGGGTGAAGGACAGCTCGACGCTCCTTCCCGGGCATGGCGGCATCCTCGATCGACTCGACGGATTGCTCTTCGCCCTGCCCACGGCCTACTTACTTTTCACCTTTCCCCACGTGCTGCTGTTCGTGACGAAATGACCACACGCGGAGTGGCGGTACTCGGCTCCACCGGTTCGATCGGGACGACGGCGCTCCGCGTCCTCGAGCGGCACGCTGATCGCTTCCACGTCGCGGCGCTCACGGCCTTTCGTAACGCCGCCCTCTTGGGGGAGCAAGCCGCGCGATTCAGGCCCTCCTTCGTCGGAGTGGTGCAGAACGGCACCGAGCTGCCGCGTGGATGGCGATGCGGGACGCAGTGTCTCGTCGAGGCGGCCGCCAGGGAGGACGTGGCGATCGTGCTCAACGCGGTGGTCGGTGCCGCCGGGCTCGACGCCACGCTGGCGGCGGTCGGCGCCGGCAAGCGCGTCGCGCTCGCCAACAAGGAGACGCTGGTGATGGCGGGGAGGCTCGTGCAGGAGGCGTCCCGTGCCGGCGGGGGGGAGATCATCCCCGTCGACAGCGAGCACAGCGCCATCCTGCAGTGCCTTGCCGGCCGCTCGCCGAGCGACGTTAGGCGCCTGGTGCTGACGGCTTCCGGGGGGCCTTTTCGCGAGTGGCCGACGGATCGCCTGGCGACCGCCACCGCGGCCGATGCCCTCCGGCACCCGACCTGGCGGATGGGCCAAAAGATCACCGTCGACAGCGCGACGCTCGCCAACAAGGCGCTGGAGGTGATCGAGGCGCATTTTCTCTTCGGGCTCTCCTACGATCAGATCCAGGTGGTGGTGCACCCGCAGAGCGTGGTCCACTCTTTCGTCGAGCTGGTCGATGGCAGCGTGCTCGCCCAGATGGGGATGCCGAGCATGGAGCTCCCTGTGCTCTATGCGCTCACGCACCCCGATCGTGTCGCGGATGCCGGCGTGCCCGTCTTCGACCCGGTGGCACAGTCTCCGCTCACCTTTGAGCCGGTGCGCCTCGATGCCTTCCCGGCGCTCCGTCTGGGCGTGGCGGCGGGGCGGGCCGGAGGGGCCGCGCCGGCCGTCTTCAACGCCGCCAACGAGGAAGCAGTGCGGTTGTTCCTCGCCGGGTGTATCAGGTTCGGCGACATTCCGCGCGCCATCGCGGCCGCGCTCGACGCGCACGGCGCCACCGACGGGGCAACGCGCGACGCGCTGCTCCACGCCGACGCTCGCGCGCGGCGCTTCGTCCGAGAGATGTTCGCATGCTAGACTTTCTGCGCTCTACCGCCGCCATCGTCTTCGTCTTCGGCGTCGTGATATTCGTTCACGAGCTGGGGCACTTCCTGGCGGCGAAGATCACCGGCGTGTACGCGCCCCGCTTCTCGATCGGCTTCGGCAAGGCATTGTGGAGCCGCAAGTGGGGGGAGACGGAGTACATCCTCGCCGCGATCCCGCTCGGCGGTTACGTGAGGCTCGCCTCGCGCCAGGACGAGGCCCTGCAGATGCTGGAAGGGGGTGGCGAGGAGCCCGCCGCCGATCCGCAGGCGGTGGCGTCCGGCGAGGCGCAGCGACCGCGCTACTACGATCCGAATGGGATGGCGCCCTTCGGCCCCAAGCCGGTCCCGGAAAATCGGTGGTTCGAGTCGAAGCCGCTTCCGGCGCGCCTGCTGATCATGACCGCCGGCGTCGCGATGAACGTCATCCTCGGCTTCGCGATCTTCACCGGGCTCAATCTCTGGCTGGGGCGCCCGGTGCTCCACACCCGCACGATCGGCGCCATCGAGGCGCCGGCGAACGCGCCGCAGCTGACGGCCGGGCTCGCCGCCGGTGACACGATCGTCATGGTCGACGACTCCGCCGTCCATACCTGGAACGACATCGCCCGCCTCCTGCTCGGCGACTCGACCAACGAGGTGCGCATCGGAACGCAGCGTGGCGAGGTGCGCCTCCCGGTCGGTGGTGCGGGCCAGCCGACGCGGCTCGACGTCTATTCGGCGATTCAGCCTGATCTCCCTCCCGTTCTCGAGCGCACGATCTCCGGAATGCCGGCGGCGCGCGGCGGACTGCGTGGCGGCGACCGCATCGTCTCCGTGGATGGGGAGCCGGTGCGCACCTGGGGGCAGGTGGTCGTGCGCATCGAGCGCGCGCCGGGCCGCGACCTCCGATTCGGCGTGCGACGCAAGGACTCCTCCCTCACCCTGGTGGTCCGGCCGGATTCGGCGCGTGTCGCCATCGACGCGAGCGGTCGGGATACCGTCGTCGGTAAGATCGGCGCCGAGCGCGCGCAGGTGAACGAGCGTGAGCCGATCGGCTTCGGCGAGGCGCTGAGGGAGGGCGCGAGCGAGACCGGCGATGCCGCCTCGGCGGTGGTCGCCGCGCTCAGACGACTCGCCGCAGACCCGCGCACTGTGCGGGATTTTTCGAGCCCGATCGGGATCGGCGAGATGACCGCTCGTCAGGCGCGCTTCGGTGTCGCCCCGCTCCTCGAGCTGCTGGCGGCGATCAGCATCAACCTGGCGATCTTCAACCTCCTGCCCATCCCGATCCTGGATGGCGGCCAGATCCTGATCACCATCGCCGAATCGCTGAAGGGGAGCGCCCTGAGCCTGCGCACGAGGGAGTATCTGATGCGCTTCGGGCTGGCGGCGATCGCGCTCCTCTTCGTCATCGTGATGTACAACGACATTACCCGTTTGCTGCGTCGCATCGTCAGGCTGTGACCGTGGGCACGAGGTGGGCTAAGGTCGGCGCCTCGATCCTCGCGCTGATCGCCGCATCCGCCTCGGCCGCTCCTCTCTCCGGGCAGGCGAACGCCTATCGCTTCGAGATCGTCGCGGCGACTGATAGCACGATGACGTTCTCCATCGGCCACGAAACGTGGGTCAAGCGAGGCCTGCGCGGGATTGCGGTCGATCCGCGACGGCACGACGCGCTCGTCGCACAATTCGAGGTTTCGTCGGTCAATGGCGGAATGGCCAGCGCGGTCGTCACCGGCCAGACTGGACCCGTGACCACGGAGCAGCTGGCTCTGCTCGAGCGGCCGAAGCCGCCCTGGTACGCCGACCGGCGATTTTGGTTCGGTGTCGGCGCGGGGGCGGTCGTCGGCGCCGCGATCGGTATCGCGGCGACGCACTGAATTCTTTCTACCGGCAGATCAGCCTGACGCGCCGCTCTTCGGTGCGGCCGGCGATGATCGAGATCGGCCCCGTGTAGTCGGCGCAGTAGGCAGCAGCCACCCGCAACGTGTAGGCGCCGGCCGGTACCGTCAGGCGCGAAGGTCGCGTCGTCGCGACGGCGTGAATCTGCTCGTTGCCGCCCGGGTCCAGCGTGATGTGCGCGCCCGACGGCGCGACGTCGAGCGCGGCTCGCCCGCACGCCCGCGGCGACAGCGTCACCTCGCCGTCACCTCCAGGCGCCACGTCGACGGTGGCTGTTTGCCTGGCCGCCTGGCAGCCATCGATCGTCGCCATGGTGGCGGCGACCTTGTGCGACCCGGGAGCGATCGAGTCGACGCGGACGGTACCGGTGCCGACCTTGGCGCCGTCGACAAACACCACTGCGGCGGCTGGGGCAGTGACGTGCAGTGCCGGGGCGTGCGGGTGTGGGGGGAGAGGGCGCGGGGAGCTCTGATCTCCGCCGGCGCCACTCGACGCGGCCGGAGCCGGCGCGCTCGCGCCGATTCCCCCCGCCGTGCGCGCACCCGAGCGGCGCAGAGCCATCACCCCGCCGAGAGCGAGGAGAACGGCCGCACCGACGACTACGCGCTGGCGCCAGCCTCCCAACCCGCCGGTGGGCTTCGTGATCTCCAAACTCTGGGAGCCGCCCGCGGGAGTGGGCAGCACGAGCGTCGCCTCACCGAACGGCGTGTTGGCGCGACCAAGCAGCTGCACGAGCGCCGTATGCAGGGCGTCGCCCGTAGGATAGCGGTCGGCCGGATTCTTCTCCATGCACTTCAGGATCACGTGCTCCGTCTCCCGCGAGAGCGCGGGATTGAAGGCGCGAGGTTTCGGTGGCAGCTCCTCGACGTGCTGCCGGGCGATCTCGTACCAATCCTCCCCCTGGAAGGGGAGGGTCCCCGTCGCGGCCTTGAAGAGCGTGACGCCGAGAGAGTAGAGATCCGCGCGGCCGTCGAGCGGCTGGCCCCGAGCCTGCTCGGGGGAGAAGTACTGCGGCGTGCCCACCACCATGTTGGTGCCCGTCTGTTCGACGTATCCGGAGACGGCGCGGGCGATACCGAAGTCCGCCACGATCGCGTTTCCGTGGCCGTCGAAGAGAATGTTGTCCGTTTTCACGTCGCGATGGATCACTCCTTCGCGGTGGGCGAAGGCGAGGGCTGCGGCCACGTCCATCCCGAGCCGGATGAGCAGCGCCTCCGGCATCATGCCCATGATGTCGAGGCGTTGATCGAGGCCCGTGGCGAGGTAGTCCATCACGAAATAGACGGCCGGTCCCTCGCGACCCACGGCCAGGATGCGGATGATGTTGGGGTGCCGGAGCTTCGCCGCCGTGGACGCCTCTCGGCGGAAGCGGGTCTCGAACTCCTCCTCTCCCGCGTACTGGGGCTTGAGAACCTTGATGGCGACCGGGATGTCGAGCTCCGGGTCGTAGCCCTTGTAGACCCAGGCGAAACCGCCGGAGCCAATGATCGCGTCGACCCGGAAGCGGCCGAGCCGCTGGCCGAGGTATCGCTCAGGCACGGGGGTGAGCCTTTACAGGGGTGCGCGCAGCGACTAAACTACTGTGCTTCAACGGATTCCGAGCACGCGGGCGAGTGCCCGCCTGGAGAAAACACAGCATGGCGTTCGCGAAGGCCAAGGTCATCGAGCAGCATCGCGCGCACGAAACGGACAGCGGGTCGACGAAGCTCCAAATCGCGCTCCTTACCGAGCGGATCAACTACCTGACGGAGCATTTTCGAGTCCATCAGAAGGACAACCACGGGCGCCGTGGACTCCTCAAGATGGTCGGCAAGCGCCGCCGCCTGCTCGACTACATGAAGCGCACCGACCTCGACGGGTATCGCCAGCTCATTACGGAGCTCGGCCTCCGTCACTAACATGACGCGCACCGCACGATCGCGCGGGACCCCACATCGGGCGCCCGCGCGGTTTCGTATTGCGATGCCAATGGAGCGATGATGCAACGCGTAGAAAGGGAATTTGCGGGCCGGAAGCTCGTGATCGAGACCGGCCGCTTGGCAAAGCAGGCCGCCGGCTCGGCGCTGGTCCAGTACGGTGACACGGTAGTACTCGCGGCAGTTTCGGTGAGCGAAACCCAAAGCCCGCTCCCCTTTTTCCCCCTGACGGTCGAATACAAGGAAAAGTCATACGCCGCCGGAAAGATCCCCGGCGGTTTCATCAAGCGCGAAGGGCGCCCGCACGATGACGAGATTCTCTCCGCTCGCATCATCGACCGCTCGATCCGGCCGCTCTTCCCGGAGGGATTCAAGAACGAGGTCCAGGTGTTCGTCTACGTCATCTCCGCCGATCAGGAGAATGACGCCGACGTCCCGGCGCTTCTCGCCACCTCCGTCGCCCTGAACGCCTCACGAATCCCGTTCGCTGGTCCGCTCGCTGGTGCCCGCATCGGCCGCCTGAAGGACACGTGGATCGTGAACCCGACATTCCAGCAGCTCGAGTACAGCGACATGGACGTCATCGTCGCCGGAACGAAGGACTCGATTGCGATGGTCGAGGGGGGCGCGATGGAGGTGAGCGAAGAGGACGTCGTCGATGGGCTGGCGATCGCGCAATCGTCGATTCGCGAGCTGGTCGCTCTCCAGGAGCAGCTCCTGCGCAAGATTCCGACGCAGAAGATGCCGTGGGTCAAGTCGGAGCATCCTCCGGAGCTCGTGGCCAAGGTGGAGGAGTTGGCGAAGGGACGTATCACCGAGGCGATCAACCGCCAGGAGAAGCACGAGCGGGTCGACGCCGTGGACCTGGTGAAGAAGGAAGTGATCGAAGCCCTCACCGGCGACTTCCCGGACAACGCGAAGGACATCGCCCACCTCGTGGGCGATCACGAGTACCACGCTCTTCGATCGCAGGTCCTCGAAAGGGGTGAGCGCGTCGACGGTCGGCGCCCCACCGAGGTGCGGCCGATCACGATCGAGACCGGCCTCCTCCCGCGCGCCCACGGCTCGGCGCTCTTCACACGCGGCCAGACGCAGGCGCTGGTGGCGGTGACGCTCGGGACGGCGAACGATGTGCAGCGCCTCGACTCGATCGATGACCCGACGGAAACGACCAAGTCGTTCATGCTGCACTACAACTTCCCCCCCTTCTCCACGGGTGAGGTGCGTCCCCTGCGCGGGACGAGCCGTCGCGAGATCGGCCATGGCAACCTGGCGGAGCGCGCGCTGGCGCCCCTTCTCCCGCCGGCGGAGGAATTCCCGTACACCATTCGCATCGTGTCGGACATCCTCGAGTCGAACGGTTCCTCGTCGATGGCGTCGGTGTGCGGTGGCTCGCTCGCGCTCTTCGATGCCGGCGTCCCGTACCCCGCTGCTGTCGCCGGCGTGGCCATGGGGCTGATCAAGGAGGGTGAGAAGTACGCGATCCTCACCGACATCCTGGGCACCGAGGACCACCTCGGCGACATGGACTTCAAGGTCGCGGGCACCGACCAGGGAATCACCTCGGTTCAGATGGACATCAAGATCGAGGGGCTCGACCTCGACATCATCCGGGCTGCCCTCGCCCAGGCGAAGGAAGGGAGGCTGCACATCCTCGGCGAGATGAACAAGGCGCTCGCGGCGCCACGTCCCGACCTTTCCCCCTTCGCTCCGCGCATCGTGACGATGACCATCAGCCCGGAGAAGATCGGAGACCTCATTGGGCCGAAGGGGAAGACCATTCGCGGGATTCAGGACGAGACGGGCGCCGAGATCACCGTCGACGACACCGGTCTGGTCACGATCGCAGCGGTGGGGGGCGAGCCGATGGAGCGCGCCCGCGCGATGATCAAGGCCCTCACACAGGAGCCGGAGATCGGCGCCACGTACGAAGGAACGGTCAAGAGCACGACGGCCTTCGGCGCCTTCGTCGAGATCCTCCCCGGAACGGAAGGCCTCGTGCACATCTCCGAGTTGCAGCACGGTCGCACGGAGAAGACGGAAGACGTGGTGAAGAAGGGGGACCGGGTGAAGGTCAAGCTGATCGATCGCGACGAGCGTGGCCGGCTCCGCCTCTCGATGAAGGCTCTCCTTCCGAAGCCGGAGGGCGCCGCCGAGGGCGGCGATGGCGAAGCCTCGCGCCGCGGACGGCGTGAGCACGGCCGCGACCACGGCGGGCGCGGGGACTCGGAGCGGGCGGCGGCGGGCGCGGTCCGCGACGGCGGAGGCGATGATGAGCACGCCTCGTCAGGCGGCGGTCATCGTCGGCCGCGTCGCGGCTCCGGACGGGGAGGGCGCTCCGGGCGGTGACCGAGCGGATTTCTCGCGAGTCCGGCGGGCTTCGACAGACGATCCTGCCGAACGGACTGACCGTACTCTCCGAGCGCATGCCGGGAGTGCGGTCGGTTGCTTTTGGCGCGTGGGTGCGGGCGGCGTCTATCCATGAGCCGGTCGACCGCATGGGCGTCTCGCACCTCCTCGAGCACATGGTGTTCAAAGGAACCACGGCGCGCAGCGCCAAGGAGATCGCCCTGTCGCTCGAAACGCTCGGGGGCTCGCTCGATGCGTACACCGCCCGCGAGCACACGTCCTACCAGGCGCGGGTGCTCGACGAGCACCTCACGGAGGCCGCCGACGTCGTGGCCGATCTCGTCTTCCGCCCACTGCTCCGCGCCGAGGACTTGCGCCTCGAGCGAAAGGTGGTGCTCGAGGAGATCAGCATGGTGGAGGACACGCCGGACGATCTCGTCTTCGAGCTCCACAACGAGGCGATGTGGGGCACACACCCCTATGGCTATTCGATCCTCGGCACGCGCGACACCGTGTCGGCGCTCGGCGTGCGCGAGCTGCGTGAGCTGCACCAGCGCGCCTATCACCCTCCGCAGCTCGTCGTGGCCTGCGCGGGGAATGTCGAGCACGACCAGCTGCTCGACATCCTCCGGAAGACCGGATGGACCGATATCCCGCGCGGGAGCGAAGAGCGCCTAACGTCTCCCGGCCTCGAGGGCGCCGTGCCCGGGTATCGCCATGTGGAGCGGGAGAGCGCCCAGACGCACGTCGTGTTCGGCTCGTCGACCGTCGCGCACAATGACCCGCTCCGGTACGCGGTCGTGCTCGTCGACACCATCTTCGGGGGCGGGATGAGCTCGCGCCTCTTTCAGCGCGTTCGCGAGGAGCTCGGGCTCGCGTACTCGGTGTACACGTTCCAGAACTTCCACCCCGAGGTGGGAGTGCACGGGGTCTACGTGGGAACGGCGCCGGAGACGGGGCGCGCGGCCGTGGAAGCGATTCGCGAGGAGTTGCACCGCCTGGCGACCGAGGGCCTCCCTCCCGACGAGATCGCGTCGGGGAAGAGCCAGCTCAAGGGCCAGGTGACCCTCTCGCTCGAGAGTGTCTCGGCGCGCATGTATCGCGCCGCGGGCGTGGCACTCTATGAGGAGCCCTTCCGAACCCTCGATGACATTCTGGCGCTGGTGGATGCCATCACCGAGGAGCAGGTGCTCGAGGTGTGCCGGCGCTACTTTGCCGCCGACGGACAAACCGTGGTGAGCTTGGGGCCGACCGCCGTCCTCTGAGGCGCCTGATCGGCCCCGTATTCCCTGGCCGATGGCGAGCCGTCGCGCTACCATTTCCCCACCTCATACCCCGTCCTCCCTCATACCACCCGAGCGACTCGGCTCATGCGCATCGGCGTCCCCAAAGAGATCAAGACCAACGAGAATCGCGTGGCGCTCGTCCCCGCCGGCGCCGAGGCGCTGACGGCGAATGGGCACAAGGTGCTGGTCGAGAAGGGCGCCGGCGAAGGGAGCGGGTTCGGCGACGAGCTCTACACGCGCGTCGGGGCTACCATCGTTCCGGATGCCGATGGCGTCTGGCGCGACGCCGAGATGATTCTCAAGGTGAAGGAGCCAATCGAGCCCGAATGGCCGCGCATGCGCCGGGGGCAGACGATCTTCACCTACTTCCATTTTGCGGCCGACGAGCGCCTGACCATGGCCCACCTGGCCAGCGGCGCGACCTGCATCGCGTACGAGACGGTGCAGCTGCCGAGCGGGGAGCTTCCGCTCCTCACACCGATGTCGGAGGTCGCGGGCCGCATGGCTGTGCAAGAGGGGGCGCGGTACCTCGAGAAGCTCCACGGCGGGCGCGGAGTGCTGCTCGGCGGCGTTCCCGGCGTGCCCCCCGGCAAGGTGGTCATCCTCGGCGGCGGCGTGGTCGGGACGAACGCGGCGAAGATGGCCGCCGGCCTCGGCGCCAAGGTGACGATCCTCGACCTATCGCTCGAGCGCCTGCGCTACCTCTCGGACGTGATGCCGGCGAACGTCACCCTCGTCTATTCCAATCGGCACACGATCCTCGAGCAGATCGCGACCGCCGACCTGGTCGTCGGCGCCGTGCTCGTCACCGGCGCCAAGGCCCCGCGCCTGATTCGGAAGCAGGACCTGAAGCTCATGCAGCCGGGCTCCGTCATCGTCGACGTGGCGATCGATCAGGGAGGGTGCGTCGAGACGATTCACCCCACGACGCACGAGAATCCTGTCTACGTCGTCGATGGCGTCATCCACTACGGCGTGGCGAACATGCCAGGGGGTGTGTCCCGCACCTCGACCCTCGCGCTCACGAACGCCACCTTCCCTTACTCGCTGCAGCTCGCCAACAAGGGATGGAAGCGGGCGCTCTGCGAGAATGGCGCGCTGGCCAAAGGCCTGAACGTCGTCGATGGGCACGTCGTCTACCGGGCCGTCGCCGACGCGTTCGGACTCCCCTTCGAGGCGCCCGAACGCTTCTTCGCGTAGGCCGGTGCTGCCGCCGATCCTCTGCTACCACAAGATCGAGCGGCGACGGGAGCTAGGAGTCACGCGCCTTTCGCCGACGCGCTTTGCGCGGCAGATCGAGCGCCTCGCGCGGGCCGGTTGGCGCACGATGTCGCTCGCGCAACTGGAAGAATCTGTCGCGGGTACTCGGCCGACCGGTCCCCGCGAGCTGGCGATCACCTTCGACGATGCCTACCGAGGCTTGCGCGACCACGCGCTCCCGGTGCTGCGTGCGCACGGCTACGTCGCCACCTGCTTCGTCGTCACCGACTTCGCCGGACGGCTCAATCGATGGGATGTCGCCTACGGCGGCCGCCGCTTCGCGCACCTCTCCTGGCGCGACATGCGACGTTGGCAGAGCGCCGGGATGACTTTCGCCTCCCACTCAGCCTCGCACCCGCGCCTGACCTGGCTGGCGGACGATGATGTTCGGCGGGAGCTGGAGTGCTCGAAGAGCGCGATCGAGCGGTGTCTCGACGCCCCGTGCATCGCGGTGAGCTACCCCTTCGGGGCTGTCGGCCCGCGTGAGGCAAGTCTCGCCCGAGCGGCGGGGTACCGCCTCGGCTTCACTCTCGCGCGACCCTGGCGCGGCGATCCCCTCGCTGTGCCGCGGGCGCCCGTCTATATGTGGGCGCCGCCGCTCCCCGGCGTCGGGCGCCTCGCCTCGCTCGAGTGGCTGGCGGGGTCCGTCGCCAATCGGTGCGCGGTCGGGACGTCGATCTTTCGGCGCTGGAGGGGCGACAGGCGGGGCATGGGCGGGCGGGAGGCCGCCGCCCGCTAGCGCACCTGTCAGGCGAAATATTTCGCGATCACCGGCAGCAGCGTCGGGTGCCTGACGAGGGCGCTGGCGAAGATACGACCGAGGCTCCGCCTCTCCTTCGGAATGCGCCGCACGGTGCGCGCCAGAGAGTCGAAGAACGCGTCGTCGCGCTTCGCCAGCGCCTCCTTCACCCGGTAGAACCGGACGTGATCGTCCCCGAGCATCGCCATCCAGGCGTCGTGGTAGCGACGGAGCCGGCTGGCGCTGGTGTCTCCGGCTGCGAGGGCCAGCGCCGCCGTCTCGGCGGCGAGGCGTCCCGCCTTCATCGCGTTGACGATGCCGCCGCCGGAGAGCGGGTTGATCATGTGGGCCGCATCGCCGCACACGATGAGCGCGTCGGTCACCGTCTGCGCGAGGGTGGGGTGGACGATGACGCCCCCCACCGTACACCCCCGGCGCTCTCCGCACGGGAAGTACCGGCGGACGTACGCGTCGAGCCAGTCGCGCGCCGAGCGTCTCCCGGCGCGGAGGGCGACCACGCCGAGCCCGACGTTTGCGATCCCCACCCCCTTCGGGAAGATCCACGCGTAGCCGCCGGGGGCCACCTCGTTGCCGAAGTGCAGGTAGATCGCGTCGGGATCGAAGTCGATCCCGGCGAGGAGGTATTGGGCGCAGCTCTCCATGTCGCGCGCCGGAACGCGCGTGTCGAGGCCGGCCCAGCGCCCGACCATGCTCTCGACGCCATCGGCGGCGATGACCATCCGCGCGTGCACGCGCCGCGGCCCGTCGACATTGCTCAGGGCAACGCTCCAGCCGTCTGCGTCTCGATCGAGCCCCGTCGCCTCGGTTTCGGTCACGACTTCGACCCCTGCCCGTTCCGCCTCTCGGGCCAAGGCGGGCTCGAAGCGCGTTCGGTCGAGGATGTAGCCGACCTCCTGCTCGGCCACCGGGACGTCGCTGCCGTCGGGCGCCCGGAAGATCACCCGCTTGATCAGTCGCGAAATCCAGGGCGCGTTCGCGTGGTCGATGAACTCGGAAAGACCGGCGCTTCCCACACCTTCGCCACAACGCACGGGAGCGCCGATCGCCGGGTCTCGCTCCACCAGCAGCACCCTCGCGCCTGGCGCGCGCTCGGACAGCTCGCGTGAGGCGATGAGGCCGGCGGGCCCTCCGCCGACGACGACCGCGTCGTAGCGGGCGGTGGGCGCGATCATGCGCGCAGCGCCGCCGGTCGCATCGCGAGCGCTCCGACGGGGCAGGGTGCGATGCACTTCCGACACCCCGTGCACGTTGAATCGTCTATCTCGAGCCCGTTGCGCCCGAGATGGATGGCCTCCGGGGGACAGAGGGGAAGGCACAGACCGCAGGCGTCACAGAGCTGCGGATCGACTTCGGCGATTTCCGACGGGGGGCGCAAGGGCACGATGACGATGTTGGCGAAGCGGTGTAGGTTGAGTCAAGCCAATACCTTGCCGCAGTCCGCTTGCGCCGCTAGTTTAAGTCGCGTTGCCCCATCCTCCCCCCGCCGCAGACGCCGTTCCTTCGGGAACGAAAAAACACTGAATAGCTGATGCGCTGGTCGCTCTTCAAAGCGGGATCGCTCTTCCCCGCCAATGCGATTGCCGTTGACCTGGGCACGGCCAACACTCTGATCTACGTCAAGGGCGAGGGTATCGTGCTCAACGAGCCCTCCGTCGTCGCGATCGATCGCGCGACCAACAAGATCAAGGGTGTCGGACTCGAAGCCAAGCGCATGCTCGGGCGCACTCCCGAGGGCGTGATTGCCGTGCGCCCGATGAAGGACGGTGTGATCGCCGACTTCGATGTGACCGAGAAGATGCTGAGGTACTTTCTCAAGCTCATCATCGACAACCACATCTTCAAAGTGAAGCCGCGCGTCATCGTGTGCGTCCCCTCTGGGATCACCGAGGTGGAGAAGCGCGCGGTGCGCGATTCGGCGATGGGCGCCGGCGCGAAAGAAGTCTTCATGGTCGCCGAGCCGATGGCCGCGGCCATTGGCGTCGGCCTCCCCGTCGAGACCCCCACGGGGAACATGGTGATCGACATCGGCGGCGGCACTACCGAAATCGCGGTCATCGCCCTCTCCGGTATCGTGAGCGACACCTCCATTCGCACCGGGGGCGACGAACTGGACACGGCGATCGTCCAGTTCATGAGGAAGAACTACAACCTGCTCATCGGCGAGCCGACCGCTGAGCAGATCAAGATCCAGATCGGGTCGGCGGCCCCGGTGGGCGAAGAGCGGGAGATGGAAGTGAAGGGTCGCGACCTCGTGTCAGGCATTCCGAAGACGGTCCGAGTGCACTCGAGCGAGATTCGTGAGGCGATTCAGGAGCCCATCCAGCAGATCGTGGATGCCGTGCGGCGCGCGCTCGAGATCACCCCGCCGGAGCTGGCGAGCGACATCGTCGATCGCGGCATCGTCATGACCGGCGGCGGCGCCCTGATTCGCGGGCTCGATCTCCTGCTCAGTCAAGAGACGAACCTCCCCATTCACGTCGACGAAGACCCGCTCACCTGCGTGGTGCGGGGCACAGGACGGATCCTGGACGACGAAGAAAAGTACTGGTCCGTCCTCCAGTCCTGAGGACTGACGGTGCCGACCGCTGCGCGCGCTTTCAGCCGCCGGGACTCGGTACTCCTCGTGGCGTGTGTCCTGACGTCGATCATCGCGCGCGGTCTCCCCGACCGGCTCCGCGACCCCGTCGCCGCTACCCTTCGCCAGACGGTGCTCACGCCGCTCGTCGCGATGCAGCGCGACGCCGAACTCACCCACCGCGCCTGGCAATCTCGTGAGGCACGCACGCTCGCCCAGGACAGCCTGGCGCTGCGCAGCATGACGCTCGACGCCGTCCAGGCGGAGAACGAGCGTCTGCGGCTCTTGCTGGGTCTCGGCCAGGAGCTCCGCTGGGGCTTCGTCCCCGCCGAGGTACTCACGGGACGCGGTGTCGGCGAGGACTATACGGTCACGCTCTCCATCGGATCCCGGAGCGGCGTCAAGCCATTCAGTCCGGTGGTCGCCCCCGAGGGGCTGGTCGGGATGGTGAAGACCGTCGATCCGTCGATGAGCATCGCCATTCTCTCGGCACACCCCGACTTTCGGGTGAGTGCCATGGCTGCCGACGGCAGCGCCTTCGGGATCGTGGCCACCCACCTCGGCGCCGAACCGGAGCGCTACCTGATGGAGATGCGCGGCGTGCCGATCCGAAGCACGCTCAAGCCCGGCACCCTCATCGTCAGCTCCGGTCTCGGGAGCACGTTTCCGCGCGGAATCCCTCTCGGCATGGTACTCGGAGAGATCCGGACCTCGGAGCTCTGGGCGCGCACGTACCTCCTCCGTCCAGCGGTCATGCCCTCGGAGGTCACGAGCGTGATGGTGCTCCTGCCGGAGCGCGCCCACGCCGGCGTGGAGTCGGTCTGGCGCGCCGGCCGATCCTCCGACTCGGCCGCGCGTGGCGTCATCGCCGCCGCCGACTCCATCGCGCGCGTGAATCGCGCCGACTCGCTCGCCACCGCCGATCCCCAGGGTGTCTCTCGCAGTGATGCGCGGGTGCGCGCTCCCGCCGCGGATAGCGCGGAGGTTGCGCACGCCGCCGCCGATTCGGCGCGACGCCGTCGCGCCCGGGCTCGGGCCCGCGCCGAGAGCGCGGCGCTGGCCGATCCGTCTCTCCGTCCTATCCAGCACTCGGACAGCGCACCGAAGCCGCCTGACGTGCAACCCGTGCCGACGCCGCCATGAAGCCCGCCGAGCTCGCGCGCACTCTCCTGGCGTTCGTGGTGCTGATCGTGCTGCACTACACCGTGCGGCCGCTCCTCGGCTGGCGGGCCGCGCCCGACTTTCTCGTCATCGCGCTGCTCGTGGTGTCGATTCGCGTCCGTCCCGGAACGGCGGCCGTAGTCGGGCTGTGCGTCGGACTGATCTCCGACGCGCTCGACCTGCAGGCCTTCGGCGCCGGGGCGCTGGCGATGTGCGTCGTCGGCTTCGCCGCATCCTGGCTCAAGGCGGTCTTCTTCGCCGACGACATCATTCTCAACGCGCTCTTCCTCTTCGCCGGGAAGTGGGCGTTCGACATCATCTATCTCCTCACCGAGCACCAGTACGGCTTCGGTGAGCTGCTCCTCCAGCTTCTGGTCTGGTCGCCCCTCAGCGCCCTGGTGACGGCGGCCTTCGGCATGCTGGCGCTGCTCCTGCTTCGGCCGATCCTCAAGCCGCAGCCGGCATGAGCTACCATCCGAACGAGATCGCTCGGCGCGCTCGTCAGGCGACGTGGATCCTCGGCGGCGTCTTCCTGGTGCTGGTGGGCGCCTTCTTCCGGACACAGGTCGTTCAGAACCGGGTCTACACCCTGCAATCCGAGGAGAATCGGCTGCGCGAGGTGCCGCTGCCGGCTCCCCGGGGGATCATCTACGATCGCCACAATCAGGTGATCGCGGAGAACGTCCCCGGCTACTCGGTGTCGATCCTGAGCCCGTCGGCGGACTCCCTCCGCGCCTCGCTACAGCGGCTGTCGATGATCATCCAGCTCAGCCCCGAGCAGATCGACCTTTCGGTGCGTCGCTACCGCCGAGCGCCAAACCGGCCGACGGTGGTGCTGCCCGACGCGTCGTTCGACGTCGTCTCTGTGCTCGAGGAGCGGCGCATCGAGTTCCCGGGGCTGATCATCCAATCGGCGCCGAAGCGGTACTACCCCGACGGGGCGGCGGTCGCGTCATTCGTGGGTTACGTGGGAGAGATTACCGAGGCGGA
Source organism: Gemmatimonadaceae bacterium (assembly GCA_035623475.1). Taxonomy (GTDB): domain Bacteria; phylum Gemmatimonadota; class Gemmatimonadetes; order Gemmatimonadales; family Gemmatimonadaceae; genus DASPTK01. The sequence continues at coordinate 138,104 of DASPTK010000113.1, forward strand.
GCTCTCCTCGAGCAAATACCAGGGCTACAAGGCCGGGCAGGTCGTCGGGAAGGGCGGGCTCGAGAGGCAGTACGAGGACCGGCTGCGCGGGCGTGAGGGCGTGCGATTCGTCGAGGTCGATGCCAGAGGGCGGGTCGTGCGCGAGGCGGGAGCCCGCCAGGATCTGCGCCCCGAGGCGGCCGATCCCCTGTACACGAACATCGATCTCGATCTGCAGCGCTCCGTCGCCACGCTGTTCGGGGACTCCTTGCAGGGGGGCGCCATCGCGATCGATCCGCAGAGCGGTGGCGTGCTCGCCCTCTACTCGGCGCCGAGCTACGACCCGAACCGGTTCATCGGCGGGATCTCGTCGGAGCTCTGGAAGCAGCTGAACAACGATCCGCGTCGGCCGCTCTTCAACAAGGTGACGCAGGGGCGGTATCCGCCGGGCTCCACTTGGAAGCTCGCCACAGCGACCGTCGCGCTGGAGCAGGGACTGGTGGCGCTCGACGACCACATGCCGATCCCGTGCACCGGCGGCTACCAGTTCGGGAACCGGTACTTCCACTGCTGGGACAAGAAGGGACACGGGAGCGTCTCGCTGCAGCGCGCGATCGAGGTGTCGTGCGACGTGTATTTCTACCAGCTCGGCCTCAAAGTCGGCCTCTCCCGCCTCGTGGCCGGGGGGATCGCCCTCGGGGCGCGCGACCGGAGCGGCATCGATTTGCCTGACGAGGCGCGCCCGATCTTTCCGACCGCCGACGTGGAGGACTACTACGACCGCCGCTACGGGAAGCGGAACTGGAGCCAGGCGGTGGTGCTGAACCTGGCGATCGGGCAGGGGGAGAACGACCAGACGGTGGCCAACATGGGTCGCTTCTACACGGCGCTCGCCACCGACGGGACGGCGGCGACACCGGAGATCGTCCGCCGTCGGCCGGAGCGGGCTCGGATCTTCCAACTCTCGCAGGAGCAGCTCGAGCACGTTCGGGCCGCGCTCGCCGGCGTCGTCTCGCGCGGAACGGCCAGCAGCGCCCAGATCCAGGGCGTCGTGCTCGCCGGCAAGACGGGCACGGCGCAGAACGCCCAGGATCTCCTGCACAACCATGCCTGGTTCGTCGGCTTCGCGCCCGCGCGTGATCCGCAGATCGTCGTCGCCGTGATGCTCGAGTTCGGAGGGCACGGCGACAGAGCGGCGCGGATCGCCTCCAAGATCATCGCGCGCTATCTCAAGGCCGTGCCCACGCAGCTCATCAACACGGACGGCTGACGTGCGCCGCGTCGTTGCCGGGTATCCGCTGGTCATCACCGCCCTGCTCCTCTCCCTGTACGGGGTGGCGATGGTGTACTCGGCGGGCCAGACCGATGTCCCGACGGTCGCCGCGCACGCCTGGATCGCGCAGCTCCGGTGGCTCGCCTTCGGCCTCGTCGGCGCCTACATCGTGAGCCGGGGATCGGTGCGGTTCTACGAGTGGGTGGCGCTGCCGGCGTACGTGATCTCGTGCATCGTCCTCCTCTTCACCTGGAAGTTCGGCGGCGGAGCGGGAGACGCAGCGAGCTCGCACAGCTGGCTCGTCATCGGCGGTCATCGCCTCGGCCAGCCGACCGAGCTCGCCAAGGTGACCACGGTGCTCATGCTGGCGCGCGAGCTGGCAGCCCGTCGTGAGGCGCCTCGCTCGCTCCTCGAGCTCTGGCGACCGGCGGTGGTGATCCTGATCCCGTGGCTCCTCATCATGGCGCAGCCGGACCTCGGCAGCGCGATGGTCTTCATCGGGATCTTCTTCGCGATGCTCTACTGGTCGGGTGTGCCGTTCCCGCTCCTCGTGCTGCTCGCGTCACCGGCGGTGAGCCTGATTCTCGCCTTCAGTACGAGCTTGTGGGGCGCGTGGTTCATCGCCCTCCTCCTCCTCGTGCTCTGGTACAAGCCGTACATGCTCGAGGGGGTCGGGCTGGTGACCGCGAACGTGATCATGGGCGTCCTCGCACCGATCACTTGGGATCGGCTCTCCGAGTACCAGAAGCATCGTCTGCTGGTCTTCCTCGATCCGACCATCGACCCGCGGCGATCGGGTTGGCACGTCATTCAGTCGCAGGTGGCAATCGGCTCCGGCGGTTGGCTGGGCAAGGGTTATCTCGCCGGGACGCAGAAGCGACTCGCCTTCCTTCCCGAGCAGCACACCGACTTCATCTTCGCCGTCGTGGGCGAGGAACTGGGCTTCATCGGCGTGACCCTCGCCCTGGCGCTCTTCTTCTACCTCCTCCTCCGCGCGGTGCGAGTGGCGTCGAGCGCCAACGATGCCTTCAGCACGCTGGCCGCCTTCGGCATCGCCTCCTGCTGGCTCGTGCACATCATCGTCAACGTCGGCATGACGCTCAATCTGATGCCGATCACGGGCATCCCCCTGCCGTTCTTCAGCTATGGGGGATCGTTCATGGTCTCCTGCTGGATCGCCGTGGGGATTCTGGTGCGGATCGCCAGCGAGGGGCGCGGCGCGAGGATAGGCGACGTAGCCGTGTAAAGGCCCGGCGCGCGCTTGCTGGCCCTTCCGCCCCCGGCCAGATTCCATCGTCATGGCATGGTTCCGGAAGGAGAAGAAGGCGCGTCAGCCACGCCGGGAGCGCCTCGAGATCCCGGCCGATGCCTGGGAGAAGTGTGAGGCGTGCGGGCACACCGACCTGCGCGAGAAGTTCGTCCGCAACCTCAACGTCTGCCCTAACTGCGACTACCACCGTCGCATCCGGGCGAGCGACTACGTCGCCCTTCTGATCGACGAGAACAACTACGAGGAGCTCGACGTCGACATCCGTTCGGTCGACCCGCTCGGGTTCCCCGAATACCCGCAGCGGGTCAAGAAGGCGATGGCCGTCTCGGGCGACTTCGACGCCATCATGAGCGTGAGTGGCACGCTCGGCGGGATGCCGATCAACCTGGGCGTGATGGACTTCGCCTTCATGGGCGGGTCGATGGGCTCCGTGGTCGGGGAGAAAATCGCCCGCCTCGGGCAACGCTCGCTGGAGCGTAAGCACCCCTTGGTGCTCGTCTCCGCGTCAGGCGGGGCGCGGATGCAGGAGGGGGTGCTCTCCCTCATGCAGATGGCGAAGACCTCGGCGCTCCTCGCCCAGCTCAACGACCGGCGCGTGCCCTACGTCTCCGTCCTCACCAACCCGACCACCGGTGGCGTGAGCGCGAGCTTCGCCATGCTCGGCGACGCGATCGTGGCCGAGCCCGGCGCGGTCATCGGGTTCGCGGGCCCGCGGGTGATCAAGCAGACCATCGGGCAGGATCTCCCCGAAGGCTTTCAGACGGCGGAGTTCCTTCTCGAGCACGGCATGCTCGACATCGTCTCCCACCGGCGCGACCTGAAGGGCACGGTGGGGCAGCTGCTCCGGCACATGAGCGGCCAGCCTGCGGCCGCGGGGTGGACCGCGTCCTGAGTCGCTACCAGACCGCCCTCGATTACCTCTTCGCGAGGGTGAGCGGCGGTTGGAAGCTGGGGCTCGAGACCACGCGGACCCTACTCGCCGCGCTCGGCGAGCCGCAGAGCCGCTACCCCACCCTGCATGTGGCTGGTACGAACGGAAAGGGGAGCGTCTGCAGCACACTCGACGCCCTCCTCCGGGCTTCCGGGCGACGGGTGGGCCGGTACACCTCGCCGCATCTGATCGACTTCCGCGAGCGCATCTGCGTCGATGGCGTACCGATCAGCGAGGAGGCGGTAGTGGGCTTCCTCGAGCGTTGGGCGCCGGAGGTGGAGAAGGTCGGGGCGACCTTCTTCGAGGCCACGACATGCATGGCCTTCGACCACTTCGCGCGCGCGCAGGTCGACGTCGCGGTGATCGAGGTGGGGCTCGGCGGCCGGCTCGACTCGACGAATGTCATCACCCCTGTCGTCACCGGCATCACCTCCATCGGCCTCGATCACATGCAGTACCTCGGAGACACCGAATCTCAGATCGCCGCCGAGAAGGCGGGAATCTTCAAGGCCGGAGTGCCGGCGGTGATCGGCGAACAGGGAGTGGAGATTCGCACCCTGCTCGCCGAGATCGCCTCACAGGTGGGGGCCGAGCCGGTCGTGATCGTCGCCGAGAGCTGGCAGGTGTCGGACATCGATGTTCAGGACGATGGGACGCGCTTCCTCCTTCGCACGCCACAATGGTCGCGCCGTCTGCACACGCCGCTCGTGGGGCGCTTTCAGGCGACGAACGCGGCCACCGCGCTGGCGATGCTGGAGAGCGCCGGCCCGCCCTGGGCCGAGGCGGTGACCGACGTCGACCGCGCGCTCGCGCAGGTGGCGATCCCGGGGCGCTTCCAACGTTGCGGAGACATCATCTTCGACGTTGCCCACAATCCGGCCAGCGTCGCGATGCTCTGCGACACCCTGACGAGTGTGCGGCCGCAGCATCCACTCAGCTGCCTCCTCACCGTCCTTCGCGACAAGGACTGGCGAGCCATGATGCGGATGCTCGCCGCGCACGTCGACCGATTCGTCTTGACGGCACCCCCCTCCGTTCCGGCGGACCGAGCGTGGCGGCTGGACCATGCGCTCGCTTTCGCACGGGAGAACGGGTGGGACGCGACAGCCGACGTCGACTTCGACCACGCCGTCGAGCATGCGCGCGCCGGGGCGGCGACAACGCTTATCACCGGCTCTTTCCATACGGTCGGCGACGCGATGGCGTGCTTGCAGGTATCTCCGCTCGGGGCATAGATTTCACGGATGTCCCCCGGAGCGTTACCCGGATTCCGCGACTTCTACCCCACCGAGCTCGCGGAGCGGGCGTACCTGTTCGGCGTCTGGCGGGAGATCGCGCGCCGATTCGGCTTTGTGGAGTACGACGGACCTCCCCTCGAGCCGCTGGAGCTGTACACCCGTAAGAGCGGGGAAGAGATCGTCGGCCAGCTCTACAGCTTTACCGACAAGGGAGATCGCGAGGTCTCGCTCCGGCCGGAGATGACCCCGACGCTGGCCCGCATGGTAGCCGCGCGCGCCGCCGCCCTGCGGAAGCCGGTTCGGTGGTTCTCGATCCCTCAGCTCTTCCGCTACGAGCGGCAGCAACGCGGGCGGCTGCGCGAGCACTTTCAGCTCAACATGGACATCGTCGGGGAAGCCGATGTCTCGGCCGACGCCGAGCTGCTCGCCGCGGCGATCGAGATCATGCGCGCGCTGGGTCTCGCCGCGAGCGACGTCGTCGCCCGGGTGTCGGATCGCCGAATCATCGAGGCCTACCTCGCGTCGTTAGGTGCGACCGGCGAGACGCTCGGCGGCGTCTTCGCGGTCATCGACAAGCTGGGTCGACAGCCTACCGATGTCTCGGAGAGGAAGCTGCAGGAGCTCGGGCTGGGCGCGAAGGCGATCGCCAAGGTGATCGAGCTGCCTCACACGCGGATGGAGAAGATCCGTCCGGCGAACGGCGGGGGCCGGGACGCCGCCGGGCGATTCGATCGATACCTCGGCTACCTGAGCGCCCTCGGCGTGGAGAGCGACTGGCTCAGAGTCGATCTCACCGTGGTCCGCGGGCTGGCCTACTACACCGGCATCGTCTTCGAGCTGTTCGACGCCAAGGGCGCACTGCGCGCCATTTGTGGCGGTGGGCGCTACGACGATCTCTTGGGAGCCATCGGCGGCGCCGATCTCCCCGCTCTCGGCTTCGGCATGGGCGACGTGGTGCTCACGGAGCTGCTGCGCGAGCGCGGGCTGCTCAAGACGGCTCCACTCGCCGTCGACTTCTGGGTGGCCGGAGACGCCTCGACACCCGAGTCGCTCGCGCAGCTCATGACCGTAGCAGCGGCGTTGCGCCGCGCCGGTGCCTCGGCCGAGTATCCCCTTCGCGACCAATCGCTCGACAAGCAGCGGAAGGCCGCCAAGCAGCTCGGGGCGACGAGCATCCTCACCCTGTCGGAGGGCTTCTCGGAGTCGAAGGAGGTCGAGGTGCAGCCGCTGGCTGGAACCGCCGAACCCGCCGCGGTGGGGAGGATGACGCTCGAGGCGCTCGTCGGGGCCGTACGTCGCCGACCGCGCCCGTCTGCCGATATGACGACGGCGAACGGAGCGCCTACCGGCGCCCGCACACGTGCCCATCACTCCGGCTCCTGAACCTCACTCGCAACCGCCTGACAAGGACAGCGTTTTCTCGTGGCTGACGACAAGAAGCTCACCGCCCGCGCCGACGACTTCAGCGCGTGGTACAACGAGGTCGTACTCCGTGCCGAGCTGGCCGACTATTCGCCCGTCCGCGGGTGCATGGTCATCCGTCCGGACGGCTACGGCATCTGGGAGCGCATGCAGCGCGCGCTCGACGATGCCTTCAAGGCTACTGGTCACCGGAACGCATACTTCCCGCTCTTCATCCCGCTGAGCTACCTGCAGCGCGAGGCGGAGCACGTCGAGGGCTTCGCCCCCGAGACGGCCGTCGTGACGCGCGGCGGGGGGAAGGAGCTCGAGGAGCCGCTGGTCGTGCGGCCGACGTCGGAGACGATCATCTACGCCATGTTCGCCAAGTGGGTGCAGAGCTATCGCGATCTCCCCGTGCTGATCAATCAGTGGGCGAACATCGTTCGCTGGGAGATGCGGACGAGGCTCTTCCTGCGCACGCTCGAGTTTCTCTGGCAGGAGGGGCACACCGCCCACGCGACGCACGATGAGGCAGAGGAGGAGGCGCGGCGCATGCTCGGCGTGTACCGCGACTTCATGGAAGGCTGGATGGCGATGCCGGTCGTGACCGGCCGAAAGACCGAGTCGGAGCGCTTCGCGGGAGCGCTGCGCACGTACTCCTGCGAGGCGATGATGCAGGACAACAAGGCGCTCCAGGCGGGGACGACGCACGATCTCGGGCAGAACTTCGCGCGCGTTTTCGACCTCAAGTTCCAGACCGAGGCGGGGGGAACGGACTTCGCCTGGAACACGAGCTGGGGGGTGTCCACGCGCCTCGTCGGCGGGCTGGTGATGACCCATGGCGACGACAAGGGGCTGCGCATCCCCCCACTCCTCGCACCGACCGAATTGGTCATCGTGCCTATCTGGCGCACCGACGCCGATCGCGCCCGGGTGCTCGAGGCCGCGCGACGGATTCAGACGGCGCTCGGCGGTCCGCAGCGCAGCGAGCCGAACCGGCTGCGCGTGCGGCTGGACGATCGCGACAACATGAAGCCCGGCGCCAAGTACTACGAATGGGAGATGCGGGGCGTGCCGGTGCGGATGGAACTCGGCCCCCGGGACCTGGATGCCAATCAGGCGGTGCTCGTCAGGCGGGACTCGGGGGAGAAGAAGACGGTGTCGCTCGACGGCGTAGGGGAGGACATCGCCTCTCTTCTCGACGCCGTGCAGGGCTCGATGCTGGAGGCGGCACGCGACCGACGCGAAGCGAACAGCATCCGTGGCGGCATCACCTACACCCGGTTCCGTGAGGTCATGGAGGGGGAGGGGGCCTTCGTCTACGCAGGCTTCTGCGGTGACGAGGCCTGCGAGGCCGCGATCAAGGACGAGACGAAGGCCACGATCCGAGTGCTGCCTGACGAGGAGTTCCGGTCGGCTGAGAGTCCCGGGCACTGCCTGAGGTGCGACCGCCCGGCCACCGAGGAGGCCCTGTGGGCGAAGGCGTATTGACCCCCGCCTTCGCCCGGCTCGACGGCGCCCTGGCCTGCGAGGGGGTGCCCCTGGAGACGATCGCGGCGGCGGTCGATACGCCCGTGTACGTCTACAGCGCCGGCGCCATTCGCGACCAGTATGCCGCGCTGGATCAATGCCTCGCGCCGGTTCGCCATCGGATTCACTACAGCGTCAAGGCGAACGCGAATCTCGCCATCCTCCGGCTCCTCCGCTCCCTGGGAGCCGGCGTCGACATCGTCTCCGGCGGCGAGCTTCACCGCGCACTGGCCGCCGGATTCCGCGGTCCGGACATCGTCTTCAGCGGCGTCGGGAAGACGGGCGATGAGCTTCGTGAGGCGCTCGAGGCCGGGGTGCTCCTCATCAACGCCGAGTCGACGGGCGAGCTCGAGCTCCTCGACCGAGTCGCCGCCGGGATGGGAGTAGTCGCGCCGGTCGCCCTCCGCCTCAATCCCGAGGTATCGGTCGACACGCCGCATCACTACACGCGAACCGGGGAACGCGGGAGCAAGTTCGGAATCCCGATGCACGAGGCGGGGGACGCGGCCAAGCTGGTGTCGGGCTTGACGCATCTCAAGCTGATCGGGCTCGACATGCACATCGGCTCTCAGATCGCGTCGGTGGAGCCGTATCAGATGGGACTGCTCCGCCTCCTCGAGCTGCTGGAGCATCTCCGCCGCTCGGGCGCCCGACACATCCGCTGGCTCGACTTGGGAGGGGGCCTCTCGGTGAGTTATGGCGGCGAGCGCGCGATGGATCTCGAGAACTTCGCCGCTGCCGTTCTCCCATCCGTCGCCGCGTCCGGGCTTTCGCTCATCGTCGAGCCGGGGCGCTTTCTCGTCGGCAACGCGGGCGTCCTCCTCTCTCGCGTCCTCTACCGGAAGCGCAGCGGAGGGCGCGACTACGCCATCGTCGACGCCGGCATGAACGACCTCCTCCGGCCGTCGCACTACAACGCCTTCCACCAAGTGGAGGCCGTGCGCCCGCGGGGCGGGCTCGCAGTCATCGACGTCGTCGGCCCCGTCTGCGAGAGCGGTGACTTCTTCGCCATCGAGCGAGAGGTCGATGACCCTCAGGCGGGCGACTTGGTGGTCATCCGGTCGGCCGGCGCCTACGGGTACGTCATGTCCTCCAACTACAATGCGCGCCCGCGAGCCGCCGAGGTGCTGGTCGATGGCGATCGGTTTGCCGTCGTCACCCTACGCGAGAGCTACGGCGACCTGACGCGCCTCGAGCCGGCCGATCCCACATGGAGGACCGTCTGATGCTCGTCGGAGTTCTCGCCGACACGCACGATCGAGTCCCGGCCATCGCCGAGTTCACCCAACGGTTCGTCGCCGCCGGCATCGGGCTCGTGCTCCACGCCGGCGACTACTGCTCTCCCTTCGCCCTGCGGCCGATTCTCAAGGCCAACCTCGCACTCGCCGGGGTCTTCGGGAGGAACGACGGAGACCCCGAGGGTCTCGCCGCCGAGGCCTCGAAGGGGATGGGGACGGAGATCTATGAGTCGCCGCACAGCGTGGAGGTCGGCGGCACGCGAATCCTCCTCGTCTACGATCTCGCCGACGTCACCGACCGGTCGATCGCCGGCCACGGTCTCGTGATCCACGGCTTCACGCACGAGCGCCAGATGAAGACCGTCGGCGACACGGTGATCGTGAATCCCGGCGAGGGGTGCGGTTGGCTCTTCGGCACCCCCTCGGCGGCGATCGTCGACCTGGACACGAAGCGGGTAGAGTTTCTGAGCCTCACCGGACCGGAGTGGGAGAAGTGACGGGCGCAGCGCCTAACAACCACGTGTCGGGAAGCCGGATCCTGATCCTGGACTACGGATCGCAATTCACCCAGCTCATCGCGCGACGGGTGCGCGAAGCGCGAGTCTACTCCGAGATTCACCCTCCCAACCGCTCGATCGAATGGATCAGAGAGTGGGGGCCCAGCGGCATCATCCTGAGCGGGGGACCGAACTCGGTGTACGGGGAGAATGTCCCGTCGGCCGACCCGGCTCTCCTCGATATTGCGCCGGTTCTCGGGATCTGCTACGGCATGCAGCTGATCGCGCACCTCGAGGGGGGTGATGTGATTTACGGCGGCCGCCGCGAGTACGGCCGGGCGGAGCTCAAGGTCCTCGCGACCGATGGTCTCTTCCGCGGCTTCGACCCTTCGGAGCCGGTCACCGTTTGGGCGAGCCACGGCGATCACGTCGAGGTCGCGCCGCCGGGCTACCGCGTGACCGCCTGCAGCGCCACGGCGCCCGTAGCCGCGTTCCGTCACGAGCGAAAGCCGATCTACGGCGTGCTCTTTCACCCCGAGGTCGCCCACACACCGCGCGGCCGCGAGCTGATCGCCAACTTCCTCTTCGACATCTGCAAGGCCGAGCCCTCGTGGACCGCCGGACGATTCATCGACGAGGAGACGGCGAAGATCCGTGCCCTCACCGGCAACTCTCGCGTCATTTGCGGGCTCTCCGGAGGAGTCGACTCGGCGGTCGCCGCCACCCTCGTGCACCGCGCGATCGGGGATCGCCTCACCTGTATCTTCGTCGATCACGGTCTCCTCCGACTGCACGAGCGCGAACAGGTGGAGCGGACCTTCCGCGCGAACCTCGGCATTCACCTCATCACCGTCGACGCGGAGGAGCGTTTTCTCGCCGCACTTTCGGGCGTCGAGGATCCCGAGGAGAAGCGACGCCGGATCGGTCACACCTTCATCGATGTCTTCGAGGAGGCGGCCGAGTCGGTCGGCGCGGGGGTCGAGTTCCTGGTGCAGGGGACCCTCTATCCCGATGTCATCGAGTCGTACTCGCCGCGCGGCGGGCCGTCGGTGACGATCAAGACGCACCACAACGTGGGCGGGCTCAAACCCGGGATGAAGTTCAAGCTCATCGAGCCGCTGCGCGAGTTGTTCAAGGACGAGGTGCGCCAGGTGGGGCGCGAGCTCGGGCTGCCCGAGGAGATGATCGGCCGCCATCCATTCCCTGGGCCGGGCCTCGCCATCCGGATCCTCAGCGACGTCACCAGGGAGAAACTGGACGTACTGCGGAAGGCCGACGCCCTCTACCTCGACGGCATTCGTGAGGCAGGGCTGTACGACGACATCTGGCAGGCCTTTGCGGTGCTGCTTCCCGTGCGCAGCGTCGGTGTGATGGGCGACAGCCGAACCTACGAGAACGTCGTCGCGCTGCGCGCGGTCACGAGCGCCGACGGGATGACCGCCGACTGGTTCGCCTTCCCGCCGGAGGTGCTCGGCGCGATCTCCAACCGAATAATCAATCAGGTACCCGGCGTGAACCGCGTCGTTTACGACGTCAGCAGCAAGCCGCCGGCGACCATCGAATGGGAGTGAAGAACGGGCCCCGACCATGGGGCTCTGGCGGGTGAGGGGCTAAACGCCCTTCTCCTCGAGCAGGGCCAGGAACTGCTTCGGCTCGCTGATATCAAGGAGCCGCTGCGGCACATCGGGCTCCTTGCTGAACTGCGCGATCTTCCCGAGCACAGGGAGATACTGGTTCGACACCTCGAGTGGCGGCGCGACGATGAGGAAGAAGAAGAAGACCGGCTTCTCATCGATCGCCTTGAAGTCGACGCCGTCCTTCTTGCGCCCGAAGGCAACGCGCAGCTTGCTCACCACCAGCGACCGGCAATGCGGAATGGCGATGCCGCGGCCGATCCCGGTTGAGCCGAGGTTCTCGCGCCGCTTGAGCATCTTGTAGAGCATCCCCTCCGACTTGTCGTCGAGCTTGAGGAGCCCGATCATCTCCTTGAGAATGTCATCCTTCGTCGTGCTCGCCAGGTCGAGCTTGATCGCGTCCTCGCTGAAGAACTGACGGAGTTCCATGATGCGCGGAGTTAGGTGTCGGGAGGGTGCGGTCGGGTGTCGGGCGCTCTCAAGCTACCCGTCCCTACAGGGCTAGTCAAACCGCTGATTTGCTTGCACTTGGCGGTCGGGTTAGCTTTTACAATTCGTGCCGATGGTGTTACGGCGCGCATCCCCCCGTTAGGGCGAGCCCCGTGACCTTCCCCATCTCGCTGCCACACCCCGTCCCGCTCTATCTGGCTCCGATGGCCGGCGTTTCGGAGTCGCCCTTCCGGCGTCTCTGCCGGCGCTTCGGGGCCGACGTGGTGATCACTGAGTTCCTGTCCGCCGAGGGGATCCGCCGCGAGAACCCGGCGACGATCGCCAAGCTGCGCTTCGGCGACGACGAGCGGCCGATCGGCGTGCAGATCTTCGGCGCCGACCCCGCGGCGATGGGGGACGCGGCGGCTTTCGTGACCGACGTCTTCGCACCGGAGTTCATCGACATCAACTTCGGCTGCCCGGTGAAGAAGGTGGTGAGGCGGAACGGCGGCTCGGGGTGCCTCAAGGACCTCGACCTCGTCGACCACGTGATCCGCGCCGTCGTCGCCGCAACGCCCCTCCCGGTAACAGTGAAGATCCGGAGCGGATGGAGTGAGGAGCTGCGCGACCCCGTTTCGATCGCGCTGCGCTGTCAGGACGCCGGCGCGCGAGTCCTCACGCTGCACCCGCGCACGCGCGCGCAGATGTACACCGGGAGCGCCCGCTGGGACGAGATCGCCGCCGTCGCTGCGGCACTCGAGATTCCGGTCGTCGGCAACGGCGACATCACGACCGCAGAGGATGTCGTTCGTATGCGCGAGCAGACTGGCTGCGCCGGCGTGATGGTCGCCCGCGGGTCGTTCGGCCAGCCCTGGATCTTCACGCAGGCCCGAGCAATGCTCGACGGACGCGATGCCCCACCGGTGCCCTCCATTCCGGAGCGCCTCGCGATCGCCCTCGATCACGCTAGGATGGCGGCAGCGTACGAGCCGGATCCGCGCGGCGCCGCGATCGAGTTCCGGAAGCACCTCGGCTGGTACGTGAAGGGAATGCCCTCGTCCGCCGACCTCCGCCGGCGCCTCCACGCCGTCGTCTCGCTAGGCGAGGTGGAGACGATCTTCGGCGAGTACCTCGAGGCGCTCGCTCGCGGCGACCTCGGAGCTCCCGAGATTCAGGCGCGAGGAGAGACTGAGGTAGCGGCCGCGTGATCCGCGAGCGCGTGCGCGCGCTCCTCCAGCAAGTGGCGAGCGGCGAGGTCGAGGTCGGCGAGGCGGTGCAGCGGCTCTCACTCCCCTGGCTCGAGACGCTCCCCTTCGCCACGATCGATCATCACCGGTCCCTTCGGCAAGGTTACCCCGAAGTGATCTTCGCCCCCGGGAAGAGCGTCGAGCAAGTGGTGGCGATCGCCGAGAGTCTCGCCGCGCGGCAGGAGGGGTTCCTCTGCACGCGCGCCGAGGAGCCGGCCCTCGACGCCCTCGCCAGGCGGTTCGCATCGGTGGAGATCAACCCGCTCGCGCGCACCGCGCACCTCCCGCCCGAGCGACCGGTGCCGCCGGGGAAGGGGACGATCCTCATCATCACCGCGGGGACGAGCGACCTCCCCGTGGCCGAGGAGGCGGCTGTCACCGCCGGGGCGCTCGGGAACCGGACCGCCCGCCTCACCGACGTCGGGGTCGCCGGGCTTCACCGGCTTCTGGCGCAAAGCGACGCGCTCGGTCAGGCGAGCGTCGTGATCGTCGTGGCCGGCATGGATGGAGCGCTGCCATCGGTGGTGGGAGGGCTCGTGGCGGTGCCCGTCATCGCCGTCCCGACGAGCATTGGATACGGCGCCAGCTTCGGTGGGCTCGCCGCCCTCCTGGCCATGCTAAATAGTTGCGCTGCAGGGGTTACGGTCGTCAACGTCGATAATGGGTTTGGTGCCGCCTGCGCTGCCTCACGAATCACGCACGGCTGATTCGGCGTCCCTCCCCAGGAGTGCTTAGGCCTGGGTCCCTTCCGGCTCCCGCAGCTACCTCCTCGCCTCGTGCTGCCGCTCTTCCTGGTTCTCGCTCTTCTCGCGAGCGCCCTCACGCGCTCGCCCATCGCGGTGGCAGCGGCGCTCGGGGTGGGAGCCGCATCGCGTTGGCGCGGTGCGCCGGCGGCAGTGGCCGCCGCGGTCGTCCTCGGCATCGCTCTTCTCCGCTACGACCCCTTCCTCCCGCGGAGGCATCCGCTGCTGGCCGCCGCGGCGGTGGTCGTCCTTCTCCTCTGCGCAATGGTCGTCCCGGTTCTCGAGGCGCGGGGAGGTGCGGCCATCCAGCCTGACGCCGACGACCCCCCACCCACGCCCGCGCAGCGTCAGGCCGATTCGTCACGCAGCGCCGACTTCGATGCGAGCGTCGAGGAGGACGTCCTCCTTCGCCTGCTCACGGAGATCAAGGACACACTCGGCGCCGACGACGCCGTGCTCTGGCAACACGTGGCCGAGACCGACGCTCTCGTCGTCATCAGTGCTGCCGGTCCATTCGCCGCCGGCGGAGCCCTGTCCTGCGATCCGCCTCACGAGTCGCTCGTCCGGTGGGCAGTGAGCCAGAAGATGCCGGCCAGCAACTACGACACGGACCGGGCCTTCTTTCTCGTGGCACCCACGGGCAAGGGAGCGAGGTTCCACGGCGCCGTGGGGATCTACGCCGCCGACCGCACCCGGATCGACCGCGATCGCTGCAAGCAGCTCATCGTGCGCTACGCCGGCCGTGCCGGGGTGATCGTCGACCTGCTCAGCGATGGCCGCGAGGCGCGCCGGTATCGGGGAAAGACGGAGAGGCTGGCCCACGCCGCCGAACACGTGCTGAGCAAGAACGAGATGACCACTCTCGGGGAGGCGATCTGCGCCACCGCGATCGAGATCTCAGGGGCCACTCGTTCGGCCTTCGTGCGCTGGAACGAGGAGACCGGCACCGGCTCCATCGATTGCGTCTCCGTGCCGCACGCCTTGAGGGCGGGTTTCACTGTGGACTCCGACTCGCTCGTCGGGATCGCCTGTCGCGAGCGCCTGCGAGGCGTCCGCTCCTCGTACGACCGCTCGGGGATCCCTCTCTTCGCCCAGGCCGAGCCCGATCGCCCCGTGCACTCGGTGGTGATCGTGCCGATCGTCCACCGCCTCCGGACGCACGGAGCGATCGTGGTCGAAGGGGATGAGCCGGGACAGCTGAGCAGCGTCGAGGGGGAGCTCCTGATGCTGCTGAGCTCCGTGTCCTCCGTGGCCCTCGACAACGTTCAGCAATTCGTGCAGGAGCGAGACCGGGCGCTCACCGATTCGCTCACGGGCCTGTCGAATCGACGCCGATTCGAGGGCCGGCTGAACGAGCTCCTCGGCGAGAGCGACCGATACGGCCAACCGGTCTCCCTCATCCTCATCGACGTCGATGGCTTCAAGTCGGTGAACGATGTCTTCGGGCACGGGGGCGGCGACGAAGCGCTGATCGGAGTCGCGAGAGTCCTCGCGCAAGCGATCAGAAATCCTGACCTCTGCGCCCGATACGGGGGCGACGAGTTCGCGATCCTCCTCCCCCAAACCAATCTCGCCTCCGCGTGCGACGTGGCGGAACGCCTGCGCCAATCGCTATCGCAGCATGCCATGAGCTCAGGCTCACGCCAGTACAGGATCGCCGCGTCCTTTGGTGTGGCCACCTATCCCGAGAGCGTGCGCACGCACGACACGCTCGTCCTGGCGGCCGACAAGGCCCTCTATGTGGCCAAGAATTCCGGCAGAAATTGTGTCAGGATGGCTCTGCCAAAGCACATGCGCAAAAGCGGTTAGCCGCGCAATATCAAGTTGCGTGTGAGCTATTTTTCCGATTGACTGAGGACCCTGACGCCGGTACAATTCACGGAACGGGGGCGACTGGCTTCGACGGGGTAAGTGAAGCCGTGGCCGCGTGCCCAGGTCCTCGAGCCCTGGTTAATCCCTCGGGACGTTTCACAACTGCCAACTCTAACTTGGCCCTGGCTGCGTAACTTCGGTTCACGCACCTGTTCGTTAGTCAGCTCTCCTGAGGCGGGTTAACGGACATCGCAAATTCGGGATAGTGCGTCGTCGCGCCTTCCGGCGGCGCGCGAAAATCTAGAAGGCTCGTCCAGCAGTGGGCCGCCCACTGGCCAGCGGCTGGAGACCTCAATCGGTGGGCTACGCACGTAGACGCTGTGACGAATCTTGCTTCGGACCGGGGTTCGATTCCCCGCGCCTCCATCTCGCCGCGGGCCGGGTCGGCAAACGCCGCCTCGGCCCGCACCCGTTTTTCACTCTCCGCGCCGCACCGCCCGCGTATGCGACCGCACTCGGTGTCATGTCCAACGGCCTAACAGGGGAGATGGCGACACACGATCCGGGGAAGGAGGCCGCTCGCGATCGGGCCGAACGGGCGGGTGATCCGGCGTCGCAGCCGCTCAAGATTGGCCGATCGGAGATTCGCTTCGGGACTGCCTCCTGGACGGACCCCACGCTCACCCGATCGGGGATGTTCTATCCCGCCGGGGCCGACTCGGCCGAGGAGCGGCTTCGGTACTACGCGAGTCGCTTCTCGATGGTCGAAGTCGACTCCTCCTACTACGCCTTGCCTGCCAAGCGCTCGGCCGAGCTCTGGGTGGAGCGTACACCCGCCCACTTCACCTTCGACATCAAGGCGTACGCGCTCCTCACCGGCCAGCCGAGCGAGCCGAATCGGCTGCCGACGGACCTCCACGATGCACTCCCTGAGACACTCAAGCGGAAGCCTCGGATCTACGGAAAGGAGCTCCCGCGGGATCTCTTCGACGTGGTCTGGGAGCGTTTTCTCGACGCTGTGCAGCCGCTCCACTCCTCCGGCAAGCTCGGATCGGTGCTCCTCCAGTTCCCGCGCTGGTTCCTCCCCGGTCCCGAATCGCGCGAGTACATCCTCGATGCTCGCAACCGACTCGGCGACATCGGGCACGCCGTGGAGCTCCGAAACGCGCGCTGGTTCAGCGAACGGAACTCCGAGCGCACGTTGCGATTCTTCACCGACCACGACATTCCCTTCGTGATGGTCGATGAGCCACAGGGGTTGGCCAGCAGCGTCCCCCCGCTGGTGGCGGTCACGTCGCCACGTTTGGCCGTGGTGCGCTTCCACGGACGGAGGAGCGATCTCTGGGAGCGCCGCGGCGTGCCGACGGTGGAGCGCTTCCGTTATTTGTACGATCGCGCCGAGCTCGGAGAGTGGGTGCCCAAGGTGATGGAGATCGCTCGAAAGGCGCGGCAGACCCACGTCATCATGAACAACTGCTACGGGAACTACGGCACGACCAACGCCATGGAGCTCGCGCGGATGGTCCGAGAGGCGGAGTCTCCGGTCGTAGCAGGCGGCTAGTCCTCCCTCAAGGCCTCCATCGGATCGAGCCGCGCGGCTCGCCAGGCGGGAAGGCATGCCGCAGCCAGTGCAGCACTCGCCAGCAGTGCTGCGGCGATCGCGAAGGTCCGCGGATCGGTCGCCGTCAGCCCGAACAGAAAGGCGTTCAAGAGGCGAGTGCTCGCCAGAGCCATCGCTGCGCCAACGGCGAGCCCGACGACGATGAGGCGAAGCGCCTCTCCGACGACCATTCGCCAGAGCTCCGGGTTGGCGGCACCGAGGGCCTTGCGAATCCCGATCTCGTTGCGGCGACGTGTGACCTCGTAGGACATCATCCCGTAGAGACCGATCACGGCCAGGACCAGGGCGAGCACCCCCATGAAGCCGGAGAGCGATGCCAGAAGCCGCGGCCGAGCCAGCGAGGCGTTGACCTGGGCTGAGAGCGTCGTCGCGTCGAAAGTGATGCGCGGGTTCACATCGGCCGCGAGCGCGCGCACAGAGGGGACGAGCTCCGTTGGGCTGCCGGCGGTGCGGAGCAGCAGCTGCAACTCGGAATTGGATGCGTCGTCGCCCTGTCCTTGGGGGAGGTAGGCCGTCGCGAGTGTCACTTCGTCGAGTCGCTGGTACTTGGCATCGCGGACCACCCCGATCACCTCGATCGGCGCGCTGAGCGTGTCACCGACGGTGGTTCGGAAAGTCTCGCCGAGTGGATTCCTGCCGGCGAACCAGCGGTGCGCCATCGTCTCGTTGATGACCGCCACCCGGCGCTTCTGCGCGATGTCGGCGGCGCTCACATCGCGCCCGGCTAGAAGGGGAGTGCCTAGTGTCGCGAAGTAGCCGTCCGTCACCTGGTTGAAGTAGACGAGCGAGTCGGCCTGGGTGCGTGGAACGATGCCCGGCACGACGACAAACTCGTTCCAGCTCATGCGGCCGATCGGGGTCAGGAGCGCCGTGCTCGCCAGCCGGACGCCTGGGAGTGCACGCGCCCGGCGGAGGGCGTCCTCCTTCGCCTGCTCGAGCTGCGCGGGCTCGTACTTGGCGTTGGCGAAGTCGAGGCTGACGACCAACACCCCGTCGCGGCGGAAGCCCGGGTCAACACTCGTCAGGCGGCGGAAGCTGGTCACGAGGAGTCCGGCGGCGGCGACGAGAGCGAGCGAGAGCGCCACCTGAACGACGACGAGTCCCTTCGTCAACCGCTGACGTGGGCCTCCCGAGACGAGGCCTCGACCGCCGGCCTTGAGCGACGCCTGCGGATCCACGTGCGAGGCGCGCCAGGCCGGAACGAGACCGAAGAGGATCGCTGTCGCAGTCGCGACGGCGATGGAGAAGAGCAGCACACGCCAGTCGATAGACAAGTCGAGCCATACCGGACGGCGTGTCGACGACACGAACCCGACGAGCAGCGAGCTGGCCCATCTGGCGAAGAGGAGCCCGATGCCGGCGCCGACGAAGGAAAGGACGAGGCTCTCGGTCAGAAGCTGACGTACCACGCGCCCTCGAGCCGCGCCGAGGGCGATCCGGATAGCGACCTCGCGGTCGCGAGAGACGGCCCGGGCCAGCAGGAGATTCGCGATGTTTGCGCACGCGATCAGGAGTACGACTCCGACAACGGCGAGCATCGTGAAGAGTGCCGCCCGGTAGCTGCGGCGGGCATCGGAGAACCCGGTCTCGGCCTCCTCGGCGTTCAGCTTGGTTTTCAGATAATCGGCTTGATCGGCGCTCGACCAGTGCCCCGGCAGCGTGGCCGTGAAGATCGCCGAGGATGCGGTCGACAGGCGCGCGCTCATCTGCGCCATGGATGCGCCGGTGGGCCGGCGCCCCGCGACGTTCAGAAACCAACGCCCGCGCTGATTGACGATGTTCCGTCCGTAGACCACGTCCTGGGCACAGATCGGTGCGTAGACGTCGGCCGACCGACCGACCTCGATACCGAAGAAGTCGGGATCGACGACGCCGACGATGGTGAAGGGACGGCCATTGAGGGAGACCATCTTGCCGACCGCTCCCTGCAGGCTCCCGTGCTCGCGGAGGGCGAACCCCGCGCTCACCGCCGCCGTCGGTGCGCATCCGCGTGCGTCGTCGCTGCGCAGCAAGGTTCTGCCCGCGACCGCCCGCACGCCGAGCACGGAGAAGAACTCGCCGCTCACCCAGGCACCGGACACCCGTCGCACTTCACCGCCATCGGCGAGGTTGAAGCCTCCGTCGGCGTAGGCGAAGGATCCATCGAAGAGCCCCGGGTAGTCACGAATCTCCTCCCACAGGGGGTTCGTGAAAATGTCCCCCCCTTTCCCCATCGTCACCGCGACCAGCTGCTCAGGATCGCGAACCGGAAGCGTCTTGAAGATGAGCGCGTTCGCCAGACTGAAGATCGCGGTGTTGGCGCCAAGCCCGAGTGCCAGCGACAGGACGGCCACGAGCGTGAACGCCGGCGTTGCCCGGAGGCCCCGGAGAGCGTATCGGATGTCCGCGGCGAGCGTCTCGAGCCAGCCGACGACATCGGTGTCGCGCGTCCGCTCCTTGAGACTCGTCAGGTGGCCGAAACGCCGGCGAGCTTCGCGTGCGGCATCGCTCGGGCTCATCCCCCGCGCCACGAGATCGTCCGCGCGCTCGGCGATGTGGAACTGGAGCTCGCGGTCCAGGTCGCGACCCAGGCGCGCCGGCCGGAGGACGTTCACGAAGCGTCGAACCCACGACATGACAGGCTTCTCCCGACGGAAGTAGTGGTCAGGCAAAGCGGAGGACGCGAGCGACCCCCGCCGTGAGCCGCTCCCAGCTCTCCTCCTCGTCGGCGAGCTGCTCGCGTCCGGCGGCGGTGATGGCGTAGAGGCGCGCTTCGCGGTTCTTCTCGGTGATCCCCCACTTCCCCTTGATCCAGCCGTCCTGCTCCATCCGGTGGAGGGCAGGGTAGAGCGAGCCCTCCTCGACGCGCAGGAGGTCGCCCGAGTGCGTCGCGATCTGCTGCGTGATCGCGTAGCCGTGGAGCGGGCCGCGGGCCGTGAGGGTCTTGAGCACGAGCAGCGCGAGCGTGCCCTGGAGGATGTCGTTCTTCGTCTTCGCCACCCGATGCCTACCTAGTTAAGCATAGCTAGCTAGGTAGCAACGTACGGAGTGGCCGGATCGCCGTCAAAGCGATCGAGGTCAGAGAGATGTTAGACGAGAAGACTCAGAGCGCGGCCTGGGCGGCCGCAAGGCGCGCGATCGGTACCCGGAAGGGTGAGCAGGACACGTAGTTGAGTCCCGCCGCATGGCAGAACCGGATCGATCGCGGCTCGCCGCCATGCTCACCGCAAATGCCCGTCTTCAGCTCCGGTCGCACGCGCCGTCCCTCGCGCACCGCCACCTTGATGAGCTGCCCCACGCCGTCGACATCCAGCACCTGGAAGGGATCATCGGTCAGGATCCCGTGCTCGACGTAGAAGGGGAGAAACCTCCCCGCGTCGTCGCGGCTCAGCCCGAACGTCGTCTGGGTGAGGTCGTTCGTGCCGAAGGAGAAGAACTCGGCGCGATGCGCGATCTGGTCGGCGGTGAGTGCGGCCCGCGGCAGCTCGATCATCGTCCCGACCGAGTAGGGGACCTCCTCACCCATCCCCCCCACCACCTGGCGGGCGACGTCGTCGATGATGGCACGCTGGTGCTCCAACTCGCGCGCCGCGGCGACCAGCGGGACCATGATCTCCGGCTGCACATCGATCCCCCGACGGCGGGCGCGCACCGCCGCCTCGAAGATCGCCCGCGCCTGCATCTCCGTGATCTCGGGGAAGACGATCCCCAGCCGGCAGCCCCGGTGCCCCAGCATCGGATTCGTCTCGCGGAGCGACTCGACAATCCGCGTCAGCTCGGCGCGCGTCAGGCCGAGCGTGCGCGCCAGTCGCTTGCTGTCCTCGCCGCCGTGGGGGAGGAACTCGTGGAGCGGCGGATCGAGAAGCCGGATCGTGACGGGAAAGCCGTCCATCGCCTCGAAAATCCCGTCGAAGTCCTGGCGCTGCATCGGCAGGAGCTTCGCCAGGGCCCGACGCCGGCCGGTCTCATCACGGGCGACGATCATCTCCCGCATGCTCGTGATCCGATCGCCCTCGAAGAACATGTGCTCGGTGCGACAGAGTCCGATCCCTTCCGCGCCAAAGCTTCGGGCCGTTCGGGCATCCGCCGGCGTGTCCGCGTTGGCGCGCACGCGAAGCGTCCGAGCTTCATCCGCCCAGGAGAGAATCCGCGCGAAGGAGAGATACACGCGAGAGTCGGATCCCCGCATCTTTCCGGAGAGCACCCGCACGACATCGCTCGGGATCGTCGGCAGGTCGCCGCTGAACACGCGGCCGGTCGCTCCATCCACGGTGATCCAGTCGCCCTCAACGACCGTCGTGCCGTTGACATTGAAGCTCCGGTGCTCGGCGTCCACGCGCATGGCCGAACATCCGACGACCGCGCACTTCCCCATCCCGCGCGCCACCACGGCGGCGTGACTCGTCATGCCTCCGCGCGCCGTCAGCACGGCCCGCGCCGCGACGATGCCGTGAAAGTCCTCCGGGGTCGTCTCCTCGCGCACGAGAATGACGCGCTCCCCGTGCGCCGAGCGCGCCTCGGCGACGTCCGGGTCGAAGACCGCCTGGCCGCTGGCCGCGCCCGGGCTCGCCGGGAGGCCGGTAGCGATCGGGGACGCGGTGGCGGTCGGATCGATGATCGGGTGGAGGAGCTGGTTGAGCTGCTCGGGAGCCACGCGCTTCACCGCTTCGGTGCGCCCGATCAACCCCTCGGTCACCATCTCGTCGGCGATGCGCACCGCCGCCGCCGCAGTTCGCTTGCCGGTGCGTGTCTGGAGGAGAAAGAGCTTCCCCCTCTCGACGGTGAACTCCAGGTCCTGCATGTCACGGAAGTGCCGCTCGAGTCGATCCTGCACGGCCATCAACTCCGTGTAGGCGCCCGGGAGCCGTGTCTCCATCTCGGCGATGTGGAGCGGCGTGCGAATCCCGGCGACGACATCCTCCCCCTGGGCGTTGACGAGGAATTCGCCGTAGAAGCGCTTCTCGCCGGTCGACGGATCCCGCGTGAAGGCCACGCCGGTTCCCGAGTCGTCCCCTACGTTGCCGAACACCATCGCCTGCACGCTCACCGCCGTCCCCGCGTCGTCGGAGATATTGTTCACGCGGCGATAGTCCACCGCCTTCTTGAGAGTCCACGACTTCCACACGGCCTCGATCGCCCCCCAAAGCTGCACGGCCGGATCCATTGGGAACTCGGCCCCGGTGGCGTTCCGGACGAGCGCCTTGTACTCCTCGACGAGATTCCGCAGCGCATCCTCGGAGAGCGCCGAATCGCTCTCGACGCCGGTGGTCATCCGCTTCGCCGCGAGCAGGTGCTCGAAGTCGCGAAGGGGGACGCCGAGGACGACGTCGCCGTACATCTGGATGAACCGGCGATAGGAGTCGTAGGCGAAGCGCGCGTTCCCGCTCTGCTGGGCCAGGCCGACGGCCGTGCGATCGTTGAGCCCGAGGTTGAGGATCGTCTCCATCATCCCCGGCATCGAGACAGCCCCACCCGATCGCACCGACACCAGCAGCGGCTTCTTCGGATCGCCGAAGGTGCGCCCGGTGGCTGCCTCGAGACGGCCGAGGCTCGCGCTCACCTCGTCGCGCAGCGCGGTCGGGTACGTGCCGTCGCGGAGATAGGTGACGCACACCTCGCACGCGATCGTGAACCCGGGAGGCACCGGCACACCGAGGTGCGTCATCTCGGCGAGATTCGCCCCCTTTCCGCCAAGCACGGCCTTCATCTCGCGCGTGCCATCCGCGCTGCCGTTGCCGAAGAAGTAGACGAGCATGGAGGGAATCAGCGTCGAGTGGGTGTCGAGTGAAATCGAGCCTGCGGCCGCCCCGCTGTCGAGTGCGCGGCCGCTCAACACCCGCAGCCGAATCTCAGCTTGTCCGGGTCCGTGGGCGGGGGCGTCGGGTAATCGCCGGAGAAGCACGCGTGGCAGAAGCCGCGTGGACCATCGGGCACCGCGTTCAGCATCCCGTCCAGCGTCAAGTATCCGAGGGAGTCGACGCCGATGTGCTCGGCGATCTCCGGCACGGTGAGGTTCGCGGCGATCAGCTCACCGCGCGATGGCGTGTCGATGCCGTAGTAACAGGGACCTGTCACGGGCGGTGATGCGATCCGCATGTGGACTTCACGGGCACCTGCCTGCCGCACGAGCGACACTAGCCCGCGGGTGGTCGTCCCACGGACGATCGAGTCGTCGACCATCACGACGCTCTTCCCTTCGAGCACCTCTCGCACCGGATTGTACTTCACCTTCACCTTGTGGTCCCGACCTGCTTGCGATGGCTGGATGAATGTCCGGCCGACATAGTGGTTGCGGATGAGGGCAAGCTCGAGGGGAAGGCCGGTCTCCTCGGCGTAGCCCAGGGCGGCGGCATTCGCCGAATCGGGAACGCCGAAAACCAGATCCGCCGTCGGGGCGGGGCACTCGCGGCCCAGCTGCCGCCCGAGAGCGCGCCGGGCCCGATCCACAGAGCCGCCGCCGAAGATGCGGCTATCGGGGCGTGCGAAGTAGACATACTCGAAGACGCATCGGCGAGCGTCGGCGGGGGGGAGCGCTTGGAACGAGTGGATTCCGGAATCATCCACTACGACGATCTCGCCCTGCTCCACGTCGCGGACGTGCGTGGCCCCGACGATATCCAGGGCGCAGGTCTCCGACGCGAAGACCCACCCCTCCTGAAGCTTCCCGATGACGAGCGGTCGCCACCCCCGCGGGTCGCGCGCCGCGAGCAGCGTCTTCCCGACCGCGACCACGAGGGAATACGCCCCCTCTACGCCTTGGAGCGCCTCGGCGAGTTTGTCCTCCGGACGCTCACAACGCGAGCGCGCCATGCGGTGAACGAGGATCTCCGAGTCCATGGTCGATGCGAAGATCGACCCTTGCTCCTCGAGCTCGAGTCGGAGCTCGCTGGCGTTGACGATGTTGCCGTTGTGGGCGAGGGCGATGTAGCCACCGCGCGATCGAGCGAGCACGGGCTGCGCGTTCTCGATGCTCGAGGAGCCGGCCGTGCTGTACCTGGTGTGCCCGATAGCGGTGGAGCCAGGCAGGGAATCCCAGTCGTTCGTGCCCACCCCCTCGGAGACCAACCCCATGCTCCGCAGCGCCTGCGCGTCACCATTCTCGTCGACGGAGACGATGCCGGCGGATTCCTGGCCGCGGTGCTGCAGGGAGTACAGCCCCAGGTGCACGAGCGAGACGGCGTTAGGAACGCCGCGCACGCCGAAGATCCCGCACATCGCCTACACGCTCGCCGGTTGAGTGTGTTGTTCGAGGATCGCAGCCTCTGATGTCGTCCTCTCCATGATTCGCGGAATCGCCTCGTGATAGGCGGCCGCGAGTCGGGCCAGGCTTGCCTCGACGCGCATCGCTCCCACCCGGATGGAGAGGACGCCAGTCCCGGCACGCACCGAGCCGATCGCGCGAACGCTGACGCCCTGACGCTTGGCGATCGCCACGACACGCTCCGGAGCCTTCGTACCAATGATGATCCTGCTCTGCGCCTCTCCATACAAGAGTGCTCGCAACGGAAGGCTGGACCAGGCCGACAGATCGACCTCGGCACCAAGCTGATGCAGTCGATTTCCCACGCAGCACTCGGCGAGCGCGACAGCGAGACCGCCATCGGAGCAGTCGTGCGCGTTCGAGACGAGTCCCTCTGTGATCGCCTCCAGGAGGGCGTCGATCGTGTGCCGCTCTCGCTCGAGGTCGCAGGCGGGAGGTCGCCCGGCGACGACCCCGTGGATGCGCGCCAGGTACTCGCTCCCCCCCAGCTCCTCCGTCGGATCACCGAGGAGAACGATCGCATCGCCGTCGGTCGCGAACGCCGACCGAGTGATGTGATCGGGGGATTCGATGAGACCGAGCATCCCGACAACAGGGGTGGGATAGACCGCGCCGGTCGGGCTTTCGTTGTAGAAAGAGACGTTTCCGCCCGTCACGGGGGTGCCGAGCGCCTCGCACGCCTCGCCCATCCCCCTGACCGCCTCACGAAATTGGAAGTACACCTCGGGGCGCTTCGGATTCCCGAAGTTGAGGCAGTTCGTGATCGCCATCGGCCGACCACCCGTGCACGCGACATTCCGCGCCGACTCGGCCACCGCGATGCGCCCGCCGACGCGCGGCTCGAGATAGACGTACCGGCCATTCCCATCCGTCTTCATGGCCAGCGCTCGGCGCGTATTCCGAATTCGCACCACGGCCGCATCGCCCTGTCCCGGGGTGAGCACGGTGCTCGTCCGCACCGTCGTGTCGTACTGGCGATACACCCACTGCTTGCTGGCAATGGTCGGCGATGAGAGCATCCGCGCCAGTGTCCAGACCGGATCGCGCTCCTCCGCGCGTTCGGCGATCTGGTGGACATCGCGCTCGCGCAGCGCGCGCACGGCATCCGCTTCGCGCGCCGGGGGCTGATAGGTCGGGCAATCGGTGACCAGGCGCGATCCCGGGAACTCGGCCACAACCCGGTCGCCCTCCGTCACCCGATAGACCGGCTCGGCGATGACGGAGCCGATCACCGCGGCGTTGAGGTCCCACTTTTCGAGCGTGGCCCTCACCGCGTCCTCGCGCCCTCGCTTCGCCACCACCAGCATCCGCTCCTGTGACTCGCTAAGCAGGATCTCGTAGGGCGTCATCCCCTCTTCGCGCACCGGTACACGAGTGACGTCGATCTCGGCGCCGACATCCCCGCGCGCCGCCATCTCCGCCGACGACGATGTGAGCCCCGCTGCCCCCATGTCCTGGATGGCGACGATGTCGCCGCTCCGGATCAGCTCGAGGCTGGCCTCGAGAAGGAGCTTCTCGGTGAAGGGATCGCCCACCTGCACCCGCGGGCGCTTCGCCTCGCTGCTTGCGGAGAGATCCTCGGAGGCGAATGACGCGCCGTGTATCCCGTCGCGCCCCGTGCGAGCGCCCACAGCCATGATCGGGTTGCCGACCCCCTCGGCCTTCGCCCGAATGAGATCTCGCTCATCGAGGAGCCCCACGCACATGGCATTCACCAGAGGGTTACCATCGTACGCCGGGTCGAAGACCACCTCGCCGGCGACGGTGGGAATGCCGACGCAGTTCCCGTAGTCGCCGATCCCCTTCACGACTCCACCGAAGAGGTAGCGCGTCCGTGCGGAGTCGAGGGAGCCGAAGCGCAGCGAGTCGAGAAGTGCGATCGGCCGGGCGCCCATCGTGAAGACGTCGCGTAGGATCCCACCCACGCCGGTCGCCGCGCCTTGGTACGGCTCGACCGCGGAAGGGTGGTTGTGCGACTCGATCTTGAAGGCGACGGCCAACCCGTCGCCGATGGAGATGACGCCCGCGTTCTCCCCGGGGCCCTGCAGAACGTGCGGTGCGCGCGTGGGGAGGCCGCGCAACACCGGTCGGGAGTGCTTGTACGAACAGTGCTCGTTCCAGAGCGCGCTGACGATTCCCAGCTCCGTGAACGTCGGCTGGCGACCGAGTAGTCCTACCAGCCGGTGATACTCCTCCTCTGTGAGGCCGTGCTCGGCGACGAGCGCCGGCGTGATCGCCGGATCTCCCGGGCGCGGCGCAGCCGTCACGCGCCTTGCGGCGGGCGATCGCCCGACGAGTCGGTCGCGGCCGGCATGCCGGCCGGTGCAGGTGGTGCCGGCGGAGCGGGCGCCGGAGCGGGTGGGGCCGCTGCAGGCGGAGGTAGAGGCGCAGGTGCGGACGCGGTGGGGGGCGCGGGGGGCGGTGGAGGCGCCGGCGTCACCTTCTCGGCTTGTGTCGGCGCGGCGGGCGCGCTCTTAGGGGCCGGATTCGCCGCCGGCTCGCTCACCGTCAGCGGCCCCACCTTCGTCTTCGCCTGCGACGCCGTCAGAGCCTCCGGCGAGCTGCTGTTTCCCGTGTAGTGTCGATTCGGGTCGCGAAAGACGGCATCCACCACGGCGTCATTCTCCAGAATGACAACGTCCTGCATGCCACACGACTTGCACTTGTTCGTGTAGAGCATGTAGGTCTTGCCGTTGTAGGTCCGCGTCGTCGCGGGCTGACCGAGATGTTCGATCACCTGTTTCTTCGACATCCCCGGATCGATCGACTGATCCGAGCCTTGCGCCCCGGCGACGGGGGCGATTGAGGCAGTGGCCGCGACCACCGCGGCGAGGAGCAGGACGCGCATGAGACCCTCGAGTTTAGGCTGAGACGCGGGCGAGCATCGACTGGAAGATGCCCAGGCCGTCCTCGGAGCCCGTGAGCCGCTCGACGGCTCGCTCAGGGTGAGGCATCACGCCGAGGACATTTCCCTCCTCGCTCACGATTCCAGCGATGTCCCGTAACGAGCCATTGGGGTTGGCCGCCGGCTCCCGCTCTCCACGCGCGTTCACGTACCGGAAAACCACCCTCCCTTCGGTCTCGAGTCGGTCCAGCACCTCCGTCTCTGCGGTGTAACGCCCTTCGCCATGGGCGATCGGAATTCGGAGAATCTGCCCGGGTCGGTAGCAGTGGGTGAACATTGTGTCCGCGTTCTCGACCCGCAGCAGCACCTGCTCGGACACGAAGGCCAGGCCGGCGTTGCGGAGCAGGACACCGGGGAGGAGTCCGGCCTCGCAGGCGATCTGGAAGCCGTTGCAGATCGCGATGACCGGACCCCCGCGCCTGGCGTGGGCCACGACCTCCTGCATGATCGGGCTGAAGCGCGCGATCGCCCCCGCCCGCAAGTAGTCGCCATAGCTGAAGCCACCGGGGAGGATGACGACATCCACCCCCTCGAGGTCGTGCGACTTGTGCCAGAGGTAGACCGCCTCGGCGCCGATGCCATCGCGCACCGCATGGAACGTGTCGTAATCGCAATTCGATCCAGGGAACGTCACGATGCCGAACTTCATTTCCCCTCCGCCTCGACAGACGAAATCTCGAAATCCTCGGTGACCGGATTCGCCAGCAGTCGCTCGCACATCTGGCGCACCGCCTGACGCGCATCGGACGCCGTCGTGGCGTTGATGTCCAGCACCACGTGGCGACCGATCCGCGCATCACGCACGCCGTCGAATCCGAGCGAGTGGAGCGCCGTGGCCACCGCCGTTCCTTGCGGATCCAGGATGCCCTTCCGCGGCACGATGTGAACCGAGACGAGAAAGCGGCTCATTCCGCTTCGCCGCCGCCGGTGATGGCGCGCGCGATCGCGCTCGCGCGGCGGTCACGCCGACGGCCGCGCAGCGGCGATTCGGCAAACTCGATCTCGCGCTCTCCATTCTCCTCCTCCCCCTCCTCGTCCTCGTCGAGCAGCGGGTCCTCCGACGGCAGCCGATCGACCAACCCAAGGAAGACCGTCTTCACCAGCCCGTAGCCGACATAGGCGACCAGAACTGGAAACGCGAAGGCCAGCGGCTTGTACAGCACCCCGCAGAGAATCCCGATCACGCCGACGGTCCGAACGACGGCCATCGGACTGCGCACGCTGAACTTCGGGAGCGCCGGGTAGAGGACGTGGCTGATCATGAGGAAGCTCAGAACGAGCATCACCCCGGGGAGCACGGCGTGCCAGGGGAGAGAGCCGACGAAGGTCTGGCTGTAAAGGTTCGTCTGGCTGAACCAGTAATACGTGGCGAGCGTCATCCCCGCGGCAGGGCTGGGAAGCCCGTGGAAGTGCGTCTTCGCGCGCCCTCCCTGCTCGACATTGAACCGCGCGAGCCGCATCACCGCGCACGCCGTGTAGAAGAAGCAGAAGAGCCAGGACCAGTTCTCCTGGTTCAGTACGGCGAAGTACATGATCATCGACGGGGCGAGGCCGAAGCTCACCGCGTCGACGAGCGAATCGAGCTCGATGCCGAATCGGCTCCCTGTGCGCGTCATTCGCGCGATGCGCCCGTCGAGCAGGTCCATCACGCCGCCCAGCACCACGCACCACCCGGCCCAGATGAAGTCCTTCCGCGACGCCGACACGATCGCGAAGACGCCGAAGAGCAGGTTCCCGAGGGTGAACCCGTTGGGGAGGAGGACGACGGCGTTGCGCATCCGAGGGCGAGCGAGCGGTCTCATTCGGCGAGCTCCGCGAGAACGGTGACGCCGGCGAGCGGCTTGTCGCCGAGCTGTACTCTCAGGGTCGCGGTTGGCGGGACGAAGACGTCGACGCGGGAGCCGAAGCGAATGATTCCCATCCGATCCCCCTGTCGCACCGTCGCACCGACCGCCGAGTAGTTCACGATACGCCGCGCGATCAAACCGGCGATCTGTCGCACGGCGACCGGGGCCCGCGAGCCCTCGATGCCGACCGAAGTCTGCTCGTTCAGCAGGCTGGCCTTGTCGGAGGCCGCATTCAGGAACTTGCCCGGATTCCGATGCAGGTATCGGACAGTGCCGCTCACCGGATACCGATTCACGTGCACGTTGAAGATGTTCATGAAGATCGAGATGCGCGTGCTCCGTCCTCGCACGAAGTCGGGCTCATCGACCTCGCTGATCATCACGACCCGACCGTCGGCTGGGGCGATGACGAGGCGCTCGCCGCGCGGGCCCGTGCGCTGTGGGTCGCGGAAGAAGTACGCGACCCACAGCGCGATGACGGCAAGGATATACGCCGCAATCCAGAGCCCCCACGATCGCTTCGACAGTGCCAGCGCGAACGCTCCCGCCGCGACGAGCACCGCGACGGCGATGAGCGCGAGCCCTTCGCGTGCCAGGCTCACCTCAGCGCCCTGCGGTCGAGCTCAGCGCCGGTCAGGCGGTAGTATGCCTCCAGATAGCGGGCGCTGGTCGCCTCCACCACGTCGGCCGGAAGGGAGGGCGGTGGCGCGTCGCCGTTCCACTCGCCTGCCTCGCGCAACCTGTCCAGGTAGTCACGCAGTGGCTGCTTGTCGAAGCTTGGTTGGGTGCCACCGGGGTGATAGCCATCCGCCGGCCAGAAGCGGGAGCTGTCGGGAGTGAGCACCTCGTCGATCAGCAGTGTCCGCCCGTCGGGAGCGCGCCCGAACTCGAACTTCGTGTCCGCGATGATGATGCCGCGGCGCTCCGCGATCTCCCGGCCGCGACCGTAGACGAGCCGGGCAAGCCGCTCCAGCTCGGCGGCAGGCGCCGCGCCTACGATCTCGCGCATCCGCGCGATCGTGATGTTCTCATCGTGTCCAGCGTCGGCCTTGGTCGCGGGTGTGAAGAGTGGCGGCTCCAACCGATCGCTCTCGCGAAGCCCGGCGGGCAATGGCTCTCCCGCCAGCGTGCCTCGGCGCGAGTACTCCTTCCACGCCGAGCCCGAAATATAACCACGCATCACGCACTCGATGGGGAAGACGGTCGTTCGCCGGCAGAGCATGGCACGGCCGGCGATCTCCGCGCGGTGGCCCGCGAGCGCCGGAACGGCGGCGAGGATCGAATCGGCGTCCGCCGCCAGCAGGTGATGCGCAACCTCTCCCTCGAGCTGGCGGCACCACCACGCACTCAGCTGAGTCAACACGGCACCCTTGAACGGAATGGTCTCGTGCATGACGACGTCGAAGGCGCTCACCCGATCGGTCGCCACGAGCAGGAGCCGCTCGGCATCGACCTCGTACACGTCGCGCACCTTTCCGCGGGCGATGCGCCGGAGCGGGAGAGCGCTATACGCCATCGTCGTCATACGCGCGGGGCCTCCGCCTCGGTCGGCTGATTCGGCGACCGAGCCAGCAGGGGCTCGACCACGCCATCGAGGAACTCCTCCACCTGACGCGGCGCACGGCCGATGAAGTCTTTCGCCTGCGCCGCCGCGTGCATCTCCTCGAGTGTGAGCCCGAGTCCACCGTCCACTGCCAACCGCTCGAAGAGATCGTTCCGCTCAGCGCCGTCCTTCATCGCCGCTGCCGCCGCCAATCCGTGCCGCCGTATGGTGGCATGCGCCTCCTGCCGGCTCCCCCCTTTCTTCACTGCGCCGACGATGAGCCTCTCCGTCGCCATGAACGGCAGCTCGGCGGCGATGCGCTTCCGGATCCGATCGGGATGGACCTCGAGGCCGGACGAGATGTTCTCCATCAGCACGAGAATGGCGTCGGTGGCCAGGAACATGTCGGGAATCACCAGGCGCCGGTTGGCGCTGTCGTCGAGGGTGCGTTCGAGATACTGCGCCGCGTGCGTGTTGTTGGCGTTCTCCTCGAGCGAGATGACGAAGCGCGCGAGTCCGGCGATCCGCTCGGCGCGCATCGGGTTCCGCTTGTACGCCATCGCCGAAGATCCCACCTGTTCCTGCTCGAACGGCTCCTCGAGCTCGCCGTAGGACTGCAGGATGCGAACGTCGCCGCTGAATTTGCCGCCGCTCGCCGCCACACCCGCCACGACGCCGAGCACCTGCGCGTCCACCTTGCGGCTGTACGTCTGGCCGGTGACGGGCAGGGCGCGGCTGAATCCCATCTTCGCCACCACCAGCTCCTCGAGGCGGCGTACCTTGCCGTGATCGCCGTGAAAGATCTCGAGGAAGCTCGCCTGTGTGCCGGTCGTCCCCTTCACCCCGCGAAGCGGAAGGGTCGCGACGCGGTAGTCGATGTCGCCGAGGTCGAGGAGCAGGTCCTGCATCCAGAGCGTCGCCCGCTTGCCGACGGTGGTGAGCTGGGCAGGCTGCAGGTGCGTGTACGCGAGTGCGGGCTCATTGCGCCAGGTGCGGGCAAAGGCCGACAGGCTGCGAAGGACGCCGAGGATCTTGCGCCGGAGAAGCTCGAGCCCCTCGCGCATCAGGATCACGTCGGAATTGTCGGTGACGAAGGCGCTGGTAGCCCCGTAGTGGATGAAGGGACGGGCAGCGGGAGCCGCCTGAGCGAACGTCTCGATGTGCGCCACCACATCGTGCCGGAATCGCCGCTCGAACGCGGCGGCGGCAGGGAAGTCGATGTCGTCGAGGTGGGCGCGCATTTGGGCAAGCCCCTCCTCGGTCACCTCCGCCACACCGAGCTCGCGCTCCGCCTCAGCGAGCGCCAGCCAGAGCCGCCGCCACTGCGAGTGGCGCCGCTGCGAGGACCAGAGCTCGAGCATGGCGCGCGATGCGTAGCGCTCCGAGAGCGGAGACGCGAAGCGCGTCGGGTCTGTCATCGAATCATGAAGTCCGTCGAATAGATACGGCCGCCGCGCTCGAAGAACATGCGCACGACGCCCCGTCCGGACGAGGCGTCGAGGGCCGCCGCCGCCTCTTGCGCGTTCTCGATCGGCGCCCGGTCGATCTGCACGATCACATCTCCCTTCTCCAGGCCCAGCTCATCGGACACACGATCGCTCACCTTGTAGATGAGCGCTCCGCGGGTGCTTCGAATGCTGCGCTCGGCGCGGATCGCCGGCGTGAGCGTGACCAGCTCCAGCTCCTTGAGCACCGCCACCTTCGCCGCCGCCACCTCCGGGAGGTCGGCTACCGTCACCGTGATCGTGAACTCGCGGTCGGCGCGACGGAGAGAGAGCCGCGCCACCTCACCGACACGCATGTCGAGCTGCTCGGCCTCCCAGTCGAAGGCGTTGCGAATCGGCCGATCGCGCGAGCGGAGCAGCACATCGCCGCGCTGGATGCCGGCCTTGTCGGCGGGCGAGCCCGGCACCACCGAGCGCACGGTGACCGCCGTCGACGCGTTCTGGCGTGCCGTCGTGTTGTCGGGGAGCTCCACTTTGAGCCCGATCCAGGGTCGGCGAATCGCGCCGTGGAGCAGCAGGTCCTCCTCCACCCGCTTCACCCGATTGATCGGAATCGCGAACCCGAGGCCCACCGAGCCACCGGTCGGCGAGTAAATCGAGCTGTTGACACCGATCACCTCGCCTAACGCGTTCACCAGTGGTCCCCCGGAGTTCCCCGGATTGATCGCGGCGTCGGTCTGGATCATGTCGACGTAGACCCCGCTCCCCTCGGAGCGGGCGACGAGATTCCGACCAGTACCGCTGATCACGCCCGTCGTGACGCTCGGCTCGCTGTTGCCGAGGAGGAAACCGTACGGGTTGCCGATGGCGATGGCCGTTTCCCCGATGAGGAGATCCCCCGAATCGCCAAGGGGCGCCAGCGGGAGTCCCTGGGCGTCGATCTTGAGGACCGCGATGTCGTTGATCTCGTCCTGGCCGATCAGCTTCGCCGCGTACGTCTTGCCGTCCCTGAGCGCGACGACGATCGAGCTGGCGCCATTCACGACGTGGGCATTCGTGATGATCACCCCATCGGCGCGCACGATGAAGCCCGAGCCCAGCCCCGGCAGGACGCGCTCGCTCTGTCTCCCCCAGAAGACGTCGAAGGGGTCGACGGACTTGTTGACGACCTCCGTCTGGACCGTCACCACCGAGGGTGAGACGCGCGCAACGGCGTCGGTCACCGGCGAACGACGCCGCGGGTCGATCGTCTCCTTGGGGTTCGCCGGCGGTCGTGGAGACGCCGCCTGCATCCGCTGCGCCGCGTCGGCGGTCGGGACTCCGATGCCTGACGCGTCGCCGACGGCACCTCCGCAACCGGCGACGACGAGGGTCACGAGGAGCGGCAGCGTGAGGCGCAACGTCACGCTCCGGCTGGTAAGGGGATCGCCTCGTCCGCTTCCCGATCACCGGCGCTCCCATCCAGATAGAGCTCGCGCGGATAGTCGACGTGCTCGAGAAAGAGGCCGTGGGCGGGAGCGGGTGGTGATGTGTCGAGGTTGTCGCTTGCTCCCAGCAGCCGCGGAATTGTGCCGGGATCGCGACGTCCCGAGGCCACGTCGACCATGGTGCCAACGAGGAAGCGCACCATGTGGTGGAGGAAGCGGTTTGCCTCGATCTCGAACGTCACCCCACCCGGCCGATCGCGCCACGCCGCTTGAAGCACGGTGCAACGGTGGTGATCGCCCTCGGGCGCTGTCCCGCGCACAGCGAAGGCGCGGAAGCAGTGGTCCCCGAGGAGCGCGCGCGCCGACTCCTGCAGCAGTTGATGCGAGAGCTCGCGCTCGACGCTCCACTCCCAGCGGCGCCGGAAGGGAGATCGAGCGTCGGCGTCGGTTCCGACACGATAGGCGTACCGGCGCGACGTGGCGCCGTAGCGGGCGTGAAAGTCCGGGCGCATGAGGAACACCGACTCGACCCACACGTCGGAGGGGAGTGTGGCGTTCAGGGCGCGGCGCAGCGAGGAGCGCTCCCACTTCTCAGGGATGCGGGCGCCGGCGGACTGACCCGTCGCGTGCACCCCGGCGTCGGTGCGACCGGCGCCGAGAACCGCGACGGGGCCGCCGCAGAGCTGCGCCAGGGCTTCCTCGACCACTGCTTGCACCGTGCGTACGTCCGGCTGACGTTGCCACCCCGCAAAGCCAGCGCCGTCGTAGTGCAGCACGAGCTGCACGGTGCGCTCCCGCATGCACGGAACTTAGTCCGAGCCCCCCCTCTGTCAAGCAATCGGAAATCGCCGAACCGATTGACAGTGCGGCACCTACGCCTCTACATTCACCAACCCGCTCGAACCCCTCGCGGCACCTCAGCTCGAGCCCTCGCCCCGCCCTCGGCCCCGCGATGCCACCCCGGACCCTGGCGTCCCTCGCGCACGCTCTCAGCGCCGCCTCAGACCTGAACGCGGCGCTCGTCGCGATGGGAGAGGCTCTGGCCGAGGTGGATCGCGAGGCCAGCTTCGCCCTCTTCGACTTCGACACCCGCCGGCAGATGCTCCGCGAGCGCCTGATGCCGAGCGGCTCCTCGGTCACCCGGGCGCGCGTCGACACCACCTTCGACCATCTCCCGGGGAAGGTTCGCGCGCAGCTACAGGCCGGGGGCCAGTTCGCCGAGCTCGAGGAGCAGTCCGACGAGATCGCCCGGCTGCTCGGACTCGAGCACGTGCTCCAGGAAGAGGGATTACTCGCCCTGCGCGGTATCCGCACCGATGGCACACTCTCGGCGGTCATCGCGCTCTACGAGCCCCGCCGCTTCTTCGGAACGCGCGTCGTGGAGCGCTTCGCGCCGTACGTCGCGCTCTTCGAGCTGACGTACCTTCGCTACGCCGAGCGCGAAGCGAGAAACGAGGCGGTGCGGACGCTCGAGGATGTGACGCAGCGCGTTCACGGCGAGTACGTGAAACACCTCAAGTCGCTCGAGCAGGCACTGGCGATCGCCCGCAATACGCCCCCGGATAGCCACGGGGACTTCTCGCCGGAACGAATCGTCTCGCTCGAGGCGGAGGCGGCTCGCGCGAAGGAGGAGGCACGACGCGCCACGCGCCGAGCCGACGCCGTGGAGCAACAGGTCACGGCCGCGGTGGGGCAGCTCGAGCAGGCGCACGTGGAGCTGCATCGCCGGAGCGATGTCCTCCGTCAGCGCACACGCACCCTCTACCTGCTCGAGCGCGTCCTGGCGCTGGACGCGAACACGACCGATCCGAAGCAGCTGGCCGACGGGCTATTGGCGCTGGTGGGGGATGACATGCAGGCGCAGCGCTGCTCCCTCATGCTCAGCGTGCCCGGGACGCAGCAGCTCTACATCGCGGCGGCGAAGGGACTCACGCCGGACGTCGCCGAGGGGCGGCGGGTCCGCATCGGCCAGGGGGTGGCGGGGAAGGTGGCGCTCAGCCGCGAGCCGTTGCTGGTGACCGACGTGCGCCAGGCAGCGGGCCATCCGCTGCTCGGTGACGAGCACTTCACCAGCGGCTCATTCATCAGCTTCCCGCTCGTCTACCGCGACGAGCTGTTGGGTGTGCTCAACCTGACGAATCGTGTGCAGCGCGGGATCTTCGTCGAGGAGGATGTCGAGCGAGTGCGTCTCCTCGCCCTCGTGATCTCGCTGGTAGGGTCGCACGCCGCGCTGCCGGAGCGTCTTCTCGAGTCGATCGGTGTCCGCTGAGCCCCTCCCGCACGCGATTCGGCAACTCGCCGCCGGCCATTCCCTGACTCAGGAGGAAACGGCTCAGGCCCTGGGTGCAGTGATGGCGGGGGATGGAAGCCCGGCCCAAGTGGCCGCCCTCCTGGTGGGACTCCGGGTGAAGGGGGAGACATCGGAGGAGGTTGCCGGTGGGGCGGAGGCCCTCCGCCGAACGATGCTCCGACTCGACGCGCCGGATCCCGACACGCTCGTCGATACGTGCGGCACCGGCGGAGGAGCGATCACGACCTTCAACATCTCGACCGCCGCCGCGTTGCTCGCCGCCGGCGCCGGCGCTCGCATCGCGAAACATGGGAACCGCTCCTTCGCCACCCGAAGCGGCAGCGCCGACGTGCTCGAAGCTCTCGGCGTCAAGATCGAGCTCTCCGTCGCCGCGATGCGGACAGTGCTCGACCGCGCCGGTATCGTCTTCATGTTCGCGCCCTTGATGCACCCGGCGATGCGCCATGTCGGAGCGGTGCGCCGGGACATCGCCATCCCGACGATGATGAACCTTCTGGGCCCGTTGGCGAACCCCGCCGGCGCCGGTCGTCAGGTGATCGGCGTCGCCGACCCGGCCCGTGTGTCGCTGGTGGCGGGCGCCCTCATCGCGTTAGGCACGAAGCACTCGTTGGTGGTCCATGGTGAGCCGGGGCTCGACGAGATCTCGCCGCTCGGGTGCACGCACGTGGTGGAGATTCGGGGGCGCGAGACTCGCGAGTGGACGATCGACCCGGCCCGGGTCGGGCATGCCACCGACCGCGCCGACGATCTCGTGGGCGGGTCGGCGGCGGAGAACGCGCTCCTGCTGCGGGAGGTGCTGGGGGGACAGCGGCGGGACGGCGCGCGAGCAGCGGTACTGCTCAACGCGGCAGCGGCGATCTATGTGGCGGGCTTGGACCCGACCTTCGAGAGCGCGCTCGTCCGCGCCGCCGAGGCGTTGGCGGCGGGGCGGGGGACGGCGGCGTTGGAGAGACTTCGCCACGAGAGCGACCGGGCGGCGGCCGCTCGGGACTAATACTTCCGGAGCACCCCGACGACGACCCCCTGGATCGTCACGTCGTCCTCGTGCACGTAGATGGGACTCATCGTGTCGTTCGCCGGCTGGAGCCGGATCCGCCCATCCCGCTCGCGGAAGAACTTCTTCACCGTGGCCGCGGCGTTGTCGACCAGCGCGATCACCGTCTCGCCGTTCTCGGCCGTGCGGCGCTCGTTGATGATCACGTAGTCGCCATCGCGGATCTGCTCGTCGATCATCGAGTTGCCGCGTACGCGCAACACGTAGTGGTTTGCCTGACGACTGACGAAGCTCTCGGGGACGCAGATCGATTCGTGGCTCTCGACCGCTTCGATCGGCACGCCGGCGGCCACGCTTCCCAGAAGCGGCAGCTCGATCGCCTTCGGAAAGACATCCGAGGGAAGGATCTCGATCGACCGGCTCTCGTTGTACGCCCGCTTGATGTAGCCCTTCCGTTCCAGATTGCTCAGGTGCTCGTGAACGGTGGCCAGCGAGTTATAGTTGAAGTGTCGCGCGATCTCCTCAAAGCTCGGCGCATACCCGTTCTGCTCGGTGTATGCACTGAGAAAGTTGAGTATCTCACGCTGCCGCTTGGTGAGCGCCATGCTCCTGCCTTCCCCGGCGAATGGTGAGAGCGTCCGTTAGATTCGGATCGCCCGAATGTACGCCGAACAACAGAATAGCCGAACAGTTACCGAAGTGCAAGCATCCCAGCGACTCTGGGTACCGCCCACCGGCGTGCTCGGCCAGATCATTGCCGCAGCCCGCCAGCGCCTCGCATCGATGCCATCGCGAGATAGACGCGCAGTCGAGCGACGCGCCACAGACCAGGCGGCGCCCCCCAGCTTTGCCGCCGCCCTGGCTGACGGACCGGAGGTCGCCGTGATCGCCGAGGTGAAGCGCCGGTCCCCGTCGCGCGGTGACATTCGCCCCGGTCTCGCCGCCGACGATCAGGCGCGGCGCTACGCCGAGGGTGGCGCCCGAGCAATCTCCGTCCTGACCGAGGAGAGCCACTTCGGCGGGTCGCTCGCGGACCTCGAGTCGGTCTCCCGAGCCGTCCCGCTCCCAGTGCTCCGCAAGGACTTCACGATCGACCCCTTCCACCTCCTCGAGGCGCGGGGCTACGGCGCCTCCGCCGTCCTTCTCATCGCGCGGGCCCTCTCGCCAACGCAATTGGCCACGCTGTACCGCGCCGCTGGGCAGCTGAACCTGGAATGCGTGGTGGAGGTCCGAAGCGAGGCGGAGCTCGAGCTCGCCCTCCAGCTCTCTCCCGGTCTCATTGGAGTGAACAGCCGCGACCTCGAGACTCTGGAGGTCGATCACGGAGTCCGCGCCCATCTCCTGAGCCGGATTCCCGCCGGAGTGGTGGCCATCGCTGAGAGTGGCGTCTCGAGCGCCGACGACGTGCGCGCCGCGGCGGCGTTCGGTGCGGACGCCGTGCTCGTTGGTTCCTCGCTCTCGGCTGCCGCCGATCCCTCCGCGGCGGTGCGCGAGCTCACTGGCGTCCGACGAGTTCCTCGCCGTGGCTGACATCAAGTTCTGCGGCCTGACGACCGCGGAAGACGCCGCGCTGGCCGGTGCGCTCGGTGCGCGCTACGCCGGAGTGGTCTTCGCGGGTGGCCCACGGGCGGTGGATCCGGAGCGGGCCGCCGACGTGCTCGACGCCGCGGGACCGGCGGTCACGCGGGTCGGCGTCTTCGGCGCCGCGGATCCGAGCACCCTCGCCCGCATCGTCACCGCGGCGCGCCTTCAGATCGTGCAGCTCCATGGTGACCCGCGACCCGATGACGTGCGTCGCGCTCGGGAGGTGAGCGGCGTCGCCATCTGGGCAGTGATCCGCATCGGCGCGGCGGTCGATCTCCCGTCGTTCGCACCGCTCGAAGCGGTCGCCGACGGGCTGGTGTTCGACACGTTGCGTTCGGGCGTGCTGGGCGGAACGGGAAGAGCCTTCGACTGGCCGGCGCTCGCCCGCGCCGCGTCCGGATGGCAGCGTCGCGTCCCCTGGATCATCGCCGGCGGACTGACGCCGCAGAACGTGGCCGCGGCGATTGCGGCCGTGGACCCCGACGTGGTGGACGTGTCGTCAGGCGTCGAGAGGGTGCCGGGCCGGAAGGACGGCGAGCGTATGCGTTCCTTTGTGGACGCAGTCCGCTCGGCCCAGCGCGCGACGAGGCCGGCGTGAGCGCGACGGTGACGCCAGCCGGGAGATTCGGACCGTTCGGAGGACGTTACGTCCCGGAGACGCTTGTCCCGGCGCTCGATGAGTTGGAGGCGGCGTTCGAATCCGCCCTCCGAGATCGGGCGTTTCTCGACGAGCTGGAAGAATTGCTCGGGCGGTACGTGGGTCGTCCTTCTCCATTGAGCGATGCCCCGCGCCTCTCCGAGCGGGTGGGCGCACGCATCCTGCTCAAACGCGAGGATTTGAACCACACCGGCGCTCACAAGATCAACAACACGGTTGCTCAGGCGTTGCTGGCCCGGCGGATGGGCAAGCGGCGGATCATCGCCGAGACCGGCGCCGGGCAGCACGGAGTGGCAACGGCAACGATATGCGCGCGGTTCGGCCTGCAGTGCGTGATCTACATGGGCGAGGAAGACATGCGCCGTCAGGCGTTGAACGTCTTCCGGATGCGCCTCATGGGGGCCGAGGTCGTGCCGGTGACATCGGGAACGCGGACGCTCAAGGACGCCACGAGCGAAGCGATTCGCGACTGGGTGACGACGGTGACTGACAGTCACTACATCATCGGCTCCGTGGTCGGACCCGCACCCTATCCGCGAATGGTGCGCCACTTCCAGTCGGTCATCGGCCGCGAGGCGCGGGCCCAGGTGCTGGAGCGCTGCGGGCGCCTCCCGGCGACTGTCGTCGCCTGCGTCGGTGGCGGCTCCAACGCCATCGGGATCTTCCACCCGTTCCTCGAGGACTCGGATGTGGAGTTGGTGGGAGTGGAGGCGGCCGGAGACGGACTGGAGACCGATCGCCACGCCGCCTCGCTCGCCCGCGGTCGCCCCGGCGTGCTCCATGGCTCCCTGAGCTACCTGCTGCAGGACGAGGGCGGGCAGGTGCACCCGGCGCACTCAGTGTCGGCGGGTCTCGACTACCCCGGTGTCGGTCCGGAGCACTCGTGGCTCAAAGAGAGCGGGCGCGCCACGTACGTGGCGGTGACCGACGCCGAGGCCCTCGAGGGTTTCCGGCTCCTGAGCCGCCTCGAGGGGATCATCCCGGCGCTCGAGACGGCCCATGCAGTGGCCTGGGTAACCTCGCAGCGGGGACGGTGGGGGCGGGAGACGCCGGTGGTCATCTGCGTCAGCGGTCGGGGCGACAAGGACGTGTCACAGGTGAGCGCGATGCTCGGGAGCGCCACGTGAGTCCGCCCTCCCCGCACTCGGCGGCCGGGACGGTGGCCGGAGCTCCGGCGGGCGCGGCGCCCGACGCCGAACCGCTCACCGAGCCCCCGTTCCCGCCGGCGCTCGTCGAGGAGCTGATGCGCAACCTCGCTCGCGCGGTCAAGACGCACCAGCTCTATCTGCCTAACAATCCGATCTATCAGCGCGCCATCGAGACGCTCCGCACATCCTTCCTCCCGGTGTGGAAGGAGACCGAGCAGCTCATCATCTCGATCACCGAATCGGATTTCCGCTGGGAGGGACGCGCCGTCCTCCATGAGCCGAATCGCTCCGATTCGCTGCCGTGGGTCTTCTACAAGGACGGCGTTCGGGAGCTCACCATCGCCAAGGGCTTCGAGGAGAGCGAGCTGGTGGGCCTCCTCGACATCATCCAGCGCGTGCGCAAGACGGCCGCCGACCAGGATGACCTCC
This sequence comes from Gemmatimonadaceae bacterium, assembly GCA_035623475.1. Classification (GTDB taxonomy): domain Bacteria; phylum Gemmatimonadota; class Gemmatimonadetes; order Gemmatimonadales; family Gemmatimonadaceae; genus DASPTK01. The sequence continues at coordinate 178,478 of DASPTK010000113.1, forward strand.
TGACCCTCCTCTGGGAGCAGGAGTTCGGGTTGCTGCGCTACCGCTTCGTCGATATCGGCTTCGACGGAATCGCACCGATCGAGCCGAGCCCTCAGGCCGAGCAGGAGCGCACGATCCAAATCATCGAGGATGTTCGTGAGGCGCCGCCGGAGCCGGAACCGCAGCGACGGCCCGGCATCGTCAACATGGACGACCTCAACGCCGCCCTCTACTTCCTCGACGAGCACGAGATCGACTATCTCCGGTCGGAGATTCAGAACGAGCAGCACTCCGACCTTCCGCGCAATGTCCTCTCGCTTCTCCTCGACATCTTCGAGGTCCAGGAAGACAACACCGTGCGCGAGGAGCTGTGCGGCATCTTCGAGAGCATGATGCTCTATCTCCTCTCGCTCGGACAGTACGGGGCGGTGGCCTTTCTGTTCCGCGAGGTCGAGCTCGTCATGCAGAAGACCCCGCAGCTGCAGCCCGCCCTCAAACTCCGGCTGATGCGCCTCCCGGAGAGCCTGAGCGAGCCCGGCGTGCTCTCACAGTTGCTGCAGGCGCTGGATGAGTCGACCAACGTCCCGCCGCAGGAAGAGCTCGACGCCCTCTTCGGCCAGCTCCGCCAGGGGACGCTCGGCACGGTCCTCGGGTGGCTCAAGCAGGCGCAGAATCCGACGCTCCGCGCGACGCTCGAACGTGCCGCCGGCCGACTGGCGTCGATGAACACGAACGAGATGATCAAGCTCATCGCCTCCGAGGATCCGCTCGTCGCTCAGGAGGCGATGCGTCGCGCCGGGGAGCTCAAGACGCCGGCAGCCGTCGCCCCCCTGGCGCGCGTCCTCCAGTCGCCGAATGCGCTCCTTCGTCAGGCGGCGACGCAGACCCTGTCCGAGATCGCCTCGGCGGGCGCGCTCCGCCTCCTCGAGACGGCGCTGAACGATTCCGACCGCGATGTGCGCGTGTCGGCGGTGCGCGCGCTGGGGGCGCAGGGGCATCGCGCCGCGCTCCCCAAGATCGAAGGGGTGGTGAAGGGGAAGGCGATGAAGGGGGCCGACCTGACGGAGAAAGTGGCGTACTTCGAGGCCTACGCCGCCCTCGCCGGCGAGAAGGGCGTCGCCACCCTCGGCCAGCTGCTCAACGCTCGCACCGTCTGGATGCGCAAGCAGCACCCCGAGATCCGGGCCTGCTCGGCCACCGCGCTGGGCAAGATCGGGACGGAGCCGGCCCTGGCCGCGCTGCGCCGAGCCGAGCGCGAGCGCAATCCGATCGTGCGCAGCGCCATCAGCAAGGCGCTGCGCGGGGTGACCGGGTGACGACGGCGCAGTCGAGGACCACGCAGCGGGCGACGCCGCCGGCGCCCCAGTCGGTCAGCGAGCGCGAGACCGACGCGTTCGTCCGGAAGGTCGGCCGCGACTTTCTCCTCGCCATCTACGGCGCCCTCCGCACGGTGAAGCTCTATCCGCCGGACAATCCGGTGGTGCAGAAGACGGTGGACGAGGTCGTGCGCATCTCGCGCGAATTCCAGCGCCGCGAGCACGAGCTCGAGCTGCGCGTCTCGGGCGAGTTCATCTTCATCAACAGCACGCGGCTCCGCCTCGACCTCGACAACTACGCGAGCTTCAGCCGGATCATCGGTGTCTTCAAGGAGGCCGGCGTCGGCCTGGTGCGAGTGCGCGACGGGTCGACCACCCGCGATTGGGTGATCTTCCTGAATCTCCTGCAGGCGGCGAACGTCGGCGAGCCGGAGGGGCGCCTCTTCGCTCTGGGGGAGAAGCTCGCCAGCGTGCGCGTGGGGGCCTTCGACCTCGGTCCGCCATCGAACGTCGATGAAGAGCTGCGGCAGAAAGCGAAGGAGGCGGCGAAGCGGACCTACGCCCAGTCGGTGAGCGTCACCAAGGACGTCATCAATTCCGTCCGCTTGGGAAAGAGCCCGAGCATCAAGAAGATCAAGCGGGTGGTGCAGGGGATCGTCGACCAGATCCTCAACGAAGAGACATCGCTCATCGGCCTGACGACGCTCCGCGACTACGACGAGTACACGTTCACCCACAGTGTGAATGTGTGCATCTTCGCGGTCGCCCTCGGGCGAAAGCTGGGCCTCACCCGACTGCAGCTCTACGACCTCGGCGTCTGTGCTCTGATGCACGACATCGGCAAGTCGCGCGTGCCGATCGAGGTCCTCAACAAGCCCACCGGCCTCACCGAGGACGAGTGGCGCGCGATCTGCTCACACCCGTGGCTCGGCGCTCTCGCCCTCTTCCAGATGCGCGGGCCTAACGACGTGCCGTATCGGGCGATGATCGTGGCCTTCGAGCACCACAAGAAGACCGACCTTTCGGGATATCCGAAGCATGTCCGTCCGCGCACGCTCAGCATCTACAGCAAGGTGGTGGCGGTGGCCGACGCCTTCGACGCTGCCACGTCTCGCCGAACGTACCAGACGACGCCGCTCTCCCCCGCCGACGTGCTCAAGGAGATGCGCGTCAATCCCCGGCGCGGCATGGATCAGGTGCTCGTCAAGGCGTTCATGAGCCTCGTGGGACACTATCCGGTGGGTACGCTGGTCGTGCTCGACACCTTCGAGATGGCGATCGTCCACGCGGCGAGCCCCCTGCAGGACGCGGCGGCCCGGCCCATCGTGCGCATCATCAGCGACGAGCGAGGAAACCTCCTCTATCCCGGCTTTTTGGCGGACTTGAGCGAGGCGAGCACCAGCGGCACGGGGTTCGCTCGGTCGATCATCAAGGTGGCGGATCCCGACCGCTATGCCATCCGCGTCGCTGACTACTTCGTCTGACGCGCTCGGCCAGCGCTTCGCGCGGCTGGCGGCTCGCGGGCGCAAGGCGCTCGTCGTCTACATCACGGCCGGGCACCCGGATCCCGCTCAATCGGTCGAGCTGGTGGCGGGATTGGCCCGCGCCGGCGCCGACGTCATCGAAGTGGGCGTGCCGTTCTCCGATCCACTGGCCGATGGCCCGATCATCCAGGCGAGCTCGCAGCGCGCGCTCGAACAGGGCGTCACCTTCGACCGTGCACTCCAGATCATCGCTCGCGGACGCTCCAGCGCGCCGGTCGTGCTCTTCACCTATCTCAACCCGCTCCTCGCCGCCGGTCCGGAGGCGCTCGCACGCGCTGCCGACGCGGGAGCCAGCGGCCTGCTGGTGACCGACCTTCCCGTGGGGGCGGATCCGGAGCTCGAGACGCGGCTCGGAAAGGGGTCGCTCGCCTTCGTTCGACTGGTGGCGCCGACGACCCCTGTGGAGCGGATGGCCGAGATTGCCCGACACGGGAAGGGGTTCGTCTACCTGATCAGTCGCCTGGGCGTTACCGGCGTGCGCACCGACATTCCGCGGGAGCTTCCCGCCACGGTGGAGCGGCTCCGCAGCGTCACGTCGCTACCGATCTGTGTCGGATTCGGGATCTCGAGGCCCGAGCAGGCGAGCGCGGTCGGGCGACTCGCCGACGGTGTGGTCGTCGGGAGCGCGGTGGTGCGCGCAGCCGAGCACTCGGTGGCGAGCGCGCTCGAGCTGGTATCGTCCCTCCGCGCCGCGCTCGATAGCTAGGCGGGGCTCACGCCTCCGGCCGAAGCCGCCTCTCGGCCAAGGCGGTCGGCCTGACGAACACGGTTTTCGTCTGCTGGGCAACGACGCTCCCCGGGGCCGCCTGCCGCGGCTTCCGTACGTGGCGTCGGCGAGTCCAGTCGACCGCGACGACCGTCGATCCCCGGGCCCGGCTGTGCCAGGCGGCGAGCGTCGCGGCTTCCTCCAGATCCCGCGCCGGGGGTGGCGTGGCGTGCGGCCACCGGAGGACGACGTGCGCCCCGCTCACGCCGCGGGCGTGCAGCCAGACATCGTCCGGCGTTGCCTCACGAAAGGTGAGCTGATCGTTGGACGCGGCGCCGCGTCCGACCCAGATCGCCAGGCCGCCGCTCGAGCGGTACTCGCGGAAGGGGCGGGCGACCTTCCGCGCCCGCACTCGTGGCGCGGGAGAGGGGCGCGCCGCCCGCACATCCCCCGGAGCGGCCTCGAGGCGCGCGATTCGCTGAGGCAAGCGTTCGAGCGCCCGCTCCATCGCGCGAGCGCGGCGAAAGAGACGTTGCGCCGCGTGGTGCGCCGTCTCGCCCCGCTCGACGGCGATCTCGAAGGCTCCGTCGGAAAGGAGGACGGACGACGGCGCCGGGCCATCGGCGCCCGTGGAGAGACGCTCCGCCGCCTCGCGAAGGCGCGGGGCCTCCTCGGCCCGTGCCAACTCGCGCTCCATTCGACGACGAGCGCGGGTCGTTCGATCGTCGCTGCCTGACGACGGCGTCCCGTCGGGCGGACGGGAGGCGAGCAAGGCGGGCACGGGCTCGCCGCCGGCGCAGACCGGGAGGGGAAGGACCTCGTCGCCGCATCGCGTGGGACGTGCGGGGGGAAGCGAGCAAATGAGTCGATACCGTTCGACGGCGGCGAGGGGATCGCTCAGCAACCATCGCGCGATTGCGGGACTCACCCATCGGCCGCGCATGAGCGTCACCGTGTCGCCGGCCGCGGCGGCCGTCCGGACATCGTCATCGGTGAGCTCCGGTCGCGGCGACCCCGCGGCCGGGCCGAGAGAACCGAAGGAGGCGAGGACGCGCGCGCCCTCGCGCAGCGCGGCGCCGCGCGCCGTCGGACGGAAGGAGAGCGCGAGCGACGCGCTACGCTCCGCCGAGCCGCGGAACTTCCCCTCGCGCGCGAGAGAGAGCTCGATCCGGCGCTCGTCGGTCGGCGCCACGACATCGCGGATCACCCAGCCGGCCCACGCGGCCTGCCGGCCGGGGTCCTCGCTCAGGCGAGACGCGGTACCGCGGGAGAAGTCGAACTCGACGGCGAGGCCGGCGGCGGCAACCACGACGGCGCGTTTCTCGTGGGAGACGGTGAGGGTCTTGATGCGCGCGCCGCGCCACTCCGTCGCCAGCTCGCGCGCAATGTAGTGCGCGGTCAGAGCATCCACACCGAGCGCCCGCTTGCCACGCGCGCACGATGCCCCTACGTTCCGCCCCTGTCAACGGATGCGTGACATCGCGTACATCGCGCTCGGCTCCAATCTGGGAGACCGCGCTCTTTTCTTGGCGCGCGCGCGCGCGGCCCTCGGGGCGCTTCCCGACAGCCGCATCGTGGCCACATCTTCCGTCGAAGAGACGGAGCCCGTCGGCGGTGTGCCCCAGGGGCCCTACCTCAATCAGATGATCGCACTGGAGACGTCGCTCTCGCCGCGCGAGCTTCTCGCGCAGCTTCACGGGATCGAGCGGGCCGCCGGACGCGAACGCGCTGTTCGCTGGGGGCCCCGCACCCTCGACCTCGACATCGTCATGTTCGATCACCAGCAGGTGAGCGAGTCCGATCTCATCGTCCCGCACCCGGAGCTGCCCCATCGCCCCTTCTGGCAGCGCGAGATCGACGAGCTGCGGCGAGGTGGCGAGTGAGCGGTGGAGGGGCGGGAGTCAGCGGCGGCGCGACGCGCGGGCAGTCGGTGTCGGTTCGTGACTTCGTGGAGCGGAAGGGGCGCGAGAAGCTGGTGGTCGTCACCGCGTACGACGCGCTCTTCGGACGACTGGTGGACGAGTCGGGCGTCGATGCCGTGCTCGTCGGCGACTCCCTCGCCAGCGTCGTCGCCGGACTCGAGACCACCCTCCCGGTGACGCTCGACCAGATGATCTTCCACGCCCAAGCCGCTCGCCGTGGCGTGTCGCGCAGCCTGTTCATCGTCGACATGCCCTTTCTCACGTATCAGGTGTCCCCGGAACAGGCGCTCACCAACTGCGGCCGCGTCTTTCAGGAGACGGGCGCGCAAGCGGTGAAGCTGGAGGGCGCGAGCGCGAGCGTGCTCGAGTCGATCAGCGCGGTGACCGGCGCCGGAATTCCGGTAATGGGTCACCTGGGATTCACGCCGCAGTCCGTGCACGCGCTCGGCGGCTACCGGGTCCAGGGGCGCGAGAAGGGGGCCGCGGCTCGTCTCACGGATTCGGCGCGACGACTCGAGGACGCCGGCGTCTTCTCGATGGTGCTCGAGCTCATTCCGGCGGACGTCGCCGGTGAGGTGACGTCCGCCGTGCGCGTCCCGACGATCGGCATCGGCGCGGGGCCCCGGTGCGACGGGCAGGTGCTCGTCCTCCATGACCTGCTCGGCCTCAACGAGCACTTCACGCCGAAGTTCCTCAAGCGTTATGCATCGATGGCGCAGGACGTGCGCGACGCCATCGGACGATTCCGCGACGACGTTCGCCAATGCCGGTATCCGGACGATGATCACAGCTTCTAGGATGCGCACGATCGAGCGGATCGCGCCGCTCCGCTCGGCGCTGATGGAGCCGCGGCGCCGGGGGTTGTCGATCGGCCTGGTGCCGACCATGGGGTCGCTCCACGAGGGGCACTTGCAGCTGGTGGACGAAGCTCGGCGACGGAGTGGATTCGTCGTCCTGAGCGTCTTCGTGAACCCACTCCAATTCGGACCCCACGAGGACTTTGCGCGCTACCCCCGGGATCTTGCGCGCGACGTCTCGCTCGCCGAGCGACGCGGAGTCGACCTGCTCTTCGCTCCACCGGCCGAGGAGCTCTTCTCGCCGGATCGCGTCGTCGTGACGACGCCGCTGGCGCTCGCCGACCGCTGGGAGGGGGCGGCGCGCCCCGGCCACTTTACGGGGGTGCTGACGGTCGTGGCGAAGCTGTTCAACATCGTTCAGCCGACGGTCGCCGTCTTCGGGCAGAAGGACATCCAGCAGGCGGTCCTCATCAAGGCCATGACGCGCGACCTGGACTTCCCGGTGCAGATCGCCATCGCGCCGACCGCCAGGGAGGGCGACGGACTCGCCTTGTCGAGCCGCAACGCCTATCTCTCGCCCGGCGATCGCCGTCATGCACTCGTCCTCTCTCGCGCGCTGCGCGCAATCGGCGAAGCCTACGACCGTGGCGAGTACGACGCGTCGAAGCTCGAGCAGCTGGGGTGGGAGATCCTCGCCTCCGAGGCCGATGTCCAGGTCGAGTATCTTGCCATCATGGATGCGCAGCGTCTCGAGCCGGTGGCCATCGCCGAACAGGGCTCGATCGTGGCCGTCGCCGCCCGCGTCGGCGGCGCGCGGCTCATCGACAACATGATTCTCGGTCAACCATGAGTTGGCACGCCGTCGTCGCCGCCCTCGACGACGGCGACACCTTCCGATCCCGCGTCAGCGTCTATCTCCATCCGCTCGCCGGCCGGCCGATCATCTGGCACGTCGTCTCGATGCTCGCCGAATCACAGCCTGCCCCCGCGGATGTGTGCGTGCTGCATCACGCGTCAGCGGCGATGCAGCTTCCCGACTCGCTCCCGGTTCCGGTGCGCGCGCAGGCGGTGACCGACGGCAGCGAGCTGGTGGCGCTCCGCGCCGCGGTCACGTCGCCCGGGCTCAAGCTGCTCGTCGATGGCGCGGCGCCGCTCGTCGCCCGCCCCACGGTCGTGCGCATGCTGCGCGCGGCAGAGTCGAGTGTGGTCGCCCTCACGGAGGGCACGCTCGAGAGCGCGTACCTGGCCGTGAGCGGGGAAGGCCCGGCCTTGGCGTCGGCGGACGATCCGCGGCATCCCGCCGGAGCCGTTCCCGTGGCGGCGACCTTTCGCGATGAGCTGATCCGCGTCACGAATCGGCACACGCTGGCCGCCGCATCGAGCGCGCTCCACGACCGCATCATCCGCGCGCACGAGGCGAACGGGGTAAGCTTCGTCCTCCCGAGCACGGTTTGGGTGGATGCCGAGGTTCGCATTGGCGCCGATACGGTCATCTATCCCGGCGCCGTGCTCGAGGGGCACACCGAAATCGGCAGCGAGTGCGTCATCGGACCGTACTCGCGTATCGTCAACGCGTCGATCGGCCGTGGCGTCGAGCTCAAAGGGTGGAACTACATCACCCAGACCACCATCCGAAACCAAGCCGTGCTCGAGCCTTATGTCCGCCGCGGCTTCGATTGAGATGCCGCCGTGGGCGCGCGTGCGGCCGAAGCGCGCCGCTCACATCGCCCGCGTCGTCGCGCTCATCGAGGAGTGGGCGGAGGCGATGGCGGTGAGCGCCGTGGAACGGGGCGCGTGGCGCGACGCCGCTCGATGGCACGATGCCCTGAGGGACGCGCCCGAGGAGGAGCTCCGCGTGCTGACGAAGGGACTCGATTGGCCGGTCAAGCTTCTCCACGGTCCGGCGGCCGCCGAGCGGCTCGCGCAAGCGGGAGAGATGCGATCGGACGTGCTGGAGGCCGTGCGCTGGCACACCACGGGGAACGCCGAATGGTCACGCACCGGCCGGGCGCTTTACATGGCGGACTTCCTCGAGCCCGGACGCTCCTTCGCGGCCGGGGAGCGCGCCGTGTTGGCGCATGGAGTTCCGACCGCCTTCGACGAGACTTTTCGCGAAGTCGTGCGCCTCCGCATCGACAGGGCGCTCCGAGACGGGAAGCCGATATTTCCCGAGACAGCCGAGCTGTGGAACGCCATCTGCTGATCCGCCGAGCGTGGATCGCCGCGGCGGTCGTGGCGGCCGCCGCGTTGGCAATCGTCTTCAGGACGGCGCTCCCGGTCGGCGCCTCGCGCTCCGCGTCGCCGAGCGCGCCGCACGAGTCGTCGATCGTGCCCGCCGGCGTCCGCATCCGCGTGGAGGTGCTGAACGCCACGCGCATTCACGGGCTCGGCCGCCGGGCGACGATGTACCTGCGCGATCGTGGCTTCGACGTCGTCGAAACGAGCACGACGTCGCCGGGGCGCGACTCGACGCTCATCCTCGACCGATCGGGACACCCCGACTGGGCGCGTCTGGCGGCACGCGCCATGGGCGGCGCTCCGGTGCAGTCGCGCCCCGACAGCTCACACTACGTCGACGTGACTGTCCTCATCGGCTCCAGCTGGCGCCCGCCGGCCCAACCGTTCTACCCGTAGCTGGCCGCAGGCAGCGGCGATGTCGCGGCCGCGGCTCTTTCGCACTACGACCTCGACGCCGTGCTTGCGCACCTCGCGCGCGAACGCCTGCATTCGCGCGCCCGGCGTGGGGTGGAAGTCGCCCGATCCCCCTTCGTGCAGCGGGATGAGATTGACGAAGGCCCGACACTCGCGCGCCAACCGCGCCAGCTCCATCGCGTGCGCCGGCGCGTCGTTCACTCCGCCCAGCATGACGTACTCGAATGTCACCCGACGATCGAAGTGCTTGGCGGCATCGATCACGTCGGCGAGGGGATATTTCACGTTGATCGGCATCAACCGCCGCCGCAGCTCATCGCTCGGCGCGTGGATGGAGAGCGCCAGCCGGAATTGCTCCGGCCGCTCGCTGAGGGCCACGATGCCTGGCAGCACTCCCACGGTGGACACGGTGATGTGCCGGGCCCCGATGCCTAACGCCTCCGGTGCATTGAGAATGGTGAGGGCCGAGTCGACTGCCTTCCAGTTCATGAGGGGCTCACCCATACCCATGAAGACGACGTTGGTGACGGCCACCGGCGGGTCGAGAAGCCGCATCTCGCGTACCTGCGCCGCGATCTCCCAGGCGGCGAGATTGCGCTGGAAGCCCATTCGCCCCGTGGCGCAAAAGGCGCACTGCAGCGCGCACCCCGCCTGGGAGGAGATGCAGAGAGTGACTCGACGCCCCTCGGGGATGGCCACGGTCTCGATCGCCTGGCCGTCGCTCAGGCGGAAGAGGAACTTCTGCGTTCCATCCCGCGATGCCTGTCGCGTCACCAGCTCGAGGCGGGGAAGCACGACGCGCTCCGTCAGGCGAGCGCGAAACGCGGCCGGCAGCTCGGTGGCGGCATCGAGGCTGGCCACCGGGTTGCGCCAGAGGCGGAGCATGAGCTGCTCGGCGCGGTACGAAGGCTCGCCGAGATCGCGAGAGAGCTGCGCGAGGATGGCGCGCGCGCGCGCCGGCGATTGATCGAGGAGGTTGATGCCCGCGTGGGCGTCGAGAGTGGTCATCGGAGTCCGGCACGCAATCTAAGCCAGACGGCGCCATCGAGCTTCACAACTATTCTTCGGTGACAGTTGTTAAGTTTAGGCATGGAAACCAGATACGCAGCAGCCGCGACGGCAAACGAGGCGCCCGCTCGGCTACCACGTGCACTCTATGGGCGTTAACTTTTTGCGGTTGCGTCCGCGCCCCGGAGAGGATGTGCTTCTTTCAGAGCTGTTGTCGGTGGACCGCGTGAAGGTTCCACTCGGCAGCCGCACCAAGAGCGACGTCTTACGAGAGCTGGTGGGGCTCGTGGCAGCCGACCGCGGCCGGGCGGATGCGGAGCCCATCCTCGCGTCGGTGAACGAGAGAGAACAGGTGCTGAGCACAGGGATAGGCTCCGGTGTGGCGATACCTCACGGGAAGACCCCGCACATCGATCAGCTCACCGTGGCCGCCGGCGTCGCGCCCGATCCGATCGACTTCGACGCCCTGGATGGCAAGCCGGTTCGTCTCTTCTTTCTGCTGGTCGGACCCGAAAGCGCATCCGGAGCACACGTGAAGGCACTGAGCAGAATTTCACGCCTCCTTCGCCGCGAGCAGCTTCGGCTCGATCTGATGGCGGCGCCGACCCCGGAGGCGTTTCTCCAGGTCGTTCGCTCATCGGAGGTGCCGTGAGCATGTGGCGGTGGGTGCCGCCACTGCTCTGGGCCGCGTTCATCCTCGTGCTCACCTCGATACCCGGGTCGATGATCCCGTCGGTCGGCATCCCCAATCTCGACAAGTTGGTCCACCTGACACTCTACGGCGTGCTGGGACTCCTCACGGCGCGTGCCGTGTGGCGGCCGGGCGCCAAGCGCGTGGCACTGACGGTCGCTCTCGGCATTTCGCTCTTCGGGGCGCTCGACGAGTGGCATCAGCAGTTCATTCCGGGACGCTCGATGGAGGTCCTCGATTGGACCGCGGACACGCTGGGAGCGGCCTGCGGCATCGCCGTCGCATCGATCCTCCGCGGGCGCGATTCCGCCTCGTGACCGTCGAGCGACCATTCGAGACGAGCCTCCGCACGCATCCGTGCGGCGTGCTCGGTCTGAAGAACGTCGGGGAGCAGGTCCGGCTGGGCGGCTGGGTCCAGCGCCAGCGCCCGCACGGCGGACTGCTCTTCCTCGATCTCCGGGATCGCACCGGTGTGGTGCAGGTTCGATTCGACCCCGCCAACGCGGGCGCCGCGATGCGCGACGCGGAAGGAGTCGGACGTGAGAGCGCGGTGCTCATCGAGGGAACCGTCGTCGCGCGCCCGGAATCGGCGCGCAACCCCGAGATGGCGACCGGGGACATCGAGGTGAATGCGACGGGGCTCACCGTCGTCGGCCCCGCGGACACGCCGGCCATCCCGGTGGTACTCGGCAAAGACGAGGTTCTCCCGGCGGAGGAGCTGCGCCTGCGCCACCGCTATCTCGACCTTCGCCGACCGGAGCTTCAGCGCAACCTGATCCTGCGCCATCGCCTCTTGCAGGCGACTCGCCGGCACATGAGCGCGTTGGGCTTCCTCGAGATCGAGACGCCGATTCTCACCAAACCGACCCCCGAGGGGGCGCGCGACTATCTCGTGCCGAGCCGGGTCCATGCCGGCGAGTTCTACGCCCTTCCGCAGTCCCCACAGCTCTACAAGCAGCTGCTGATGGTCTCGGGGTACGACAGGTATTTCCAGATTGCGCGCTGCTTTCGCGACGAGGATCTCCGCGCCGACCGCCAGCCGGAGTTCACGCAAATCGACATCGAAGCCTCGTTCGTCAATGTGCAGGACATCGTGTCCGTCTCGGAGGGCCTGATCACGGCGCTCTGGAAGGAGGGAGGGATCGAGCTCTCGCCCCCCTTCCGCCGGATGTGCTACGCTGACGCGATGGAGCGCTACGGCACCGATCGCCCCGATCTGCGCTATGGCCTCGAGATCTTCGATGCGAGTGACCTCTTCCGCGGCACGGAATTCACGGTGGCCCGTTCGGTGCTCGACGCGGGGGGCCGAGTTCGCGGCCTGCGTATCCCCGGCGGAGGGAGCCTGTCGCGCAAGCAGGTGGACGCGTTGGAAGGGATCGCCAAAGGGGCCGGAGCGGCGGGCCTGCTGCGGATCAAGCGTGAGGAGGGGAAGCTGACCGGTCCCGCGGCAAAGTTTCTGTCGGAGGGGCAGAGCGCGCAGCTCGGCCTCGCCGATGGCGACCTGGCACTGCTCGTCGCCGCCCCGGACCGTGTGTCGAGCCCGGCGCTCGACCGCGTCAGGCAGGAGGTCGCGAGGCTGCAGAACCTGATCACCGCCGGCTCGATCGAGCTGGTCTGGGTCACGGACTTTCCCCTCTTCGAGCGGGATGCCGAGACCGGTGCGCTGGGCGCCGTTCACCACCCCTTCACCGCGCCCATCGACAGCGATCTGCCTCGCCTCCAGTCGGAGCCGGCGGCGGTCCGCGCGAAGGCCTACGACCTCGTCCTCAACGGCACCGAGCTTGGCGGGGGGAGCATCAGGATCTCCGATCCGGCGGTACAGCAGCGCGTCTTCGCCCTGCTCGGCATCGATGAGGCGGCGGCGCAGCGGCGCTTCGGCTTCCTCCTCGAGGGATTGAGGTCGGGGGCGCCACCACACGGCGGCATCGCCTTCGGGTTCGACCGCATCGCCATGCTCCTCGCCGGGGCCCCCTCGTTGCGCGACGTCATTGCCTTCCCCAAGACGACGGCGGCGCGAGCGCTCTTCGAAGGTGCGCCGAGCGTGGTGCCTGACGAGGACACGGCGGATCTGCATCTCCGGCTGGTGACGTGAGCGACGAGAGCGTGACCCACCGTCTCAGCACGGAGGGAGCGGACCTGCTCACTCTGGCCGGCGTCAACGACCAGAACCTGATCGAGCTCGCCCGGGCCTTCGGCGTCAAGGTCGCGCTTCGCGGCGAGATGCTGTCGTTGAGCGGCTCCCAGGACACGGTCGAGCGTGCCACCAGAGTCGCCCAGCGCATGGTGGATACAGCGCGGCAGCAGCTCCCGCTCACGCCCGACGATGTCATACGCCTGACGACGGATGGCGCGGACGGAGCCGGAAACGGCGAAGGGACGGGGCAGCGCATCGTTCTCCCGGGCGTGCGGCGCATCATTCAGCCGAAAACTCCCGGCCAGGCCGAGTACCTGCAGCTGATCGCGGACAACGACATCGTCGTCAGCATCGGACCGGCGGGCACCGGGAAGACCTATCTGGCCGTCGCCATGGCGGTGGAGGCGCTCGCCCGGAAGCGCGTGCGACGCATCGTCCTGGCGCGGCCGGCGGTGGAAGCCGGCGAGAGCCTGGGCTTTCTCCCCGGGGATCTGCAAGCTAAGGTCGATCCGTACCTGCGACCGCTCTATGACGCCCTCGACGACATGATGCCGCCCGAGCGCGTGCAACGGGCCCTCGAGACGCGCACGATCGAGATCGCCCCGCTGGCCTACATGCGGGGGCGTACCCTCTCGGACGCCTTCGTGATTCTCGACGAGTCGCAGAACGCGACCAGCGTGCAGATGAAGATGTTCCTGACCCGCCTGGGCGTGAACTCGAAGGCAGTGATCACGGGCGACAAAACCCAGATCGACCTGCCGGCTCGCGAGGTCTCCGGGCTGATCGAGATCGAGCGAATCCTCAAGGGGATCGATGGCATCGCCTTCCACTACCTGACCGAGGCCGACGTCATCCGCCATCGCCTCGTGCGCGAGATCGTCAAGGCGTACGCTCGAGATGCGGGAGGCGAGTAGCGCCATGGGCGTCCGCATCCCCAGTGAGCCGGTTCCGACCACCCCCGAGCCGGGACAGCGACCCGATCCGCTGCTGTACCATGGCGTGCGCGTCGGGATCCTTCTCGGGCTGGCCGTCATCACTTACGCGCTCTTCCCGTCCGCGGCCGCCGTCGACTACCCGATCTTCGAGATCGGGTCCGTTGCCACCGAGAACGTCATCGCCCCCTTCGCCTATACCGTTCCCAAGACGCAGGCCGAGCTGACCGCCGAGCGTGAAGAGCTCGCGGGCTCGGTCAAACCGAGCTTCGTCTACCTCCCGGCAGCCCTCGACTCATCCATCGATGCGCTCGACTCGACGATGGCGGAGATCGCCGACAGCGGCCAGACGAACGAGCGCGGTCGCGTCCTCGCCGTGCAGCGAGCCGCGGTGCTCCACGATCTGCGCCTGACGCCGGCGGAGGCCGAATATCTGGCGATCCCCACGCGCCGTCGCGCCATGCAAGACGCCGTCCGACGGGTCTTCTCGCGCTGGCTCTCCTCCGGCATCACCACCACGTCTCAGCTCGAGGGCGTCCGAGGGGACATCATCCTCAAGCGCGGCGCCGAGGAGCGAAGCGTTCCCGTCGACAGTCTGCTCACCTTCGGCTCGCTCTTGAGCCGGGCGCGGCAGATGCACCCCGATCCGAACTCCTCCGTCGGTGACGCGCTCTACCTCAAGCTTCTCAGCACCTTCTTCCGTCCCACGGTCGCCCTCGATCGCGCCGACACCGAGCGCCGCCGCCAGGAGCTGCGGAACACGATCGATCCTAACAAGTACACGGTGCGCTCGGGCGAGAAGATAGTCGGAGAGCACGAGGTCGTGGGGCGGGCCGAGTTCGAAAAGATGCGCGCCCTCCACGAATCGATGCAGGCACGGAGCGGCGGCGAGCGCGCGGTGAGCCGAATCGTCGGGGGCATTCTGTACAACGCGCTCGTACTGGCGATCTTCGGCATCGCCGTGGTCCTCTTCCGCCCGCAGCTCTACGACTCGCTGCGTGCCCTGGCGCTCTTCGCCCTGGTCTTCCTGCTCGTCCTCGGCGGCTCGGCGATCACCGCCCACCTGCAGCCCGTGCATCCGGAGCTCGTCCCGGTGGCGCTCGCCGCGATCATCCTGAGTCTCATGTTCGACCCGCGAATAAGCATGATCGCGGCGATGATCCTCGCCGTGCTGGTCGGCGGTCAGAGCGTCTTCCGCGGGACGAACGCGCTCTTCCTCAACCTGGTCGGAGGGGCGGCCGCCGCTCTCAGCGCGCGCGTCCTCCTGCGGCGCGAGCAGGCATACCAATACGTGCTCGTGATCTCCGTCGCCTATCTCTTCGCGGCCCTGGCGATCGGCCTCACCCTCGGCTGGACAGCCGGAGAGATCGCGCGCAGCTCGGCGCTCGGCGTGGTGAATGGGGCGGTGTCGGTGATCGTCGCTGTCTTTCTGATCCCCCTCGCCGAGCGGGTGACCGGGACGACGACGCACCTGACGCTCATCGAGTACTCCGACCTCAACCGGCCGCTCCTGAAGAGGCTCAGCCTCGAGGCTCCGGGGACGTACGCCCACACCATCGCCATGGCCAACCTGGTCGAAGCCGCGTGCACCGCGATCGGCGCGAACGGGCTCCTCGGCCGCGTCGGCACCTACTATCACGACATTGGAAAGCTGAATCGTCCCCAGTACTTCGCCGAGAACCAGGCGGGCGGCCGGAATCCGCACGACAAGCTGAACCCGGGCACCAGCGCGTCGATCATTCGCGACCATATTCGCGAAGGTCTCGCCCTCGCGTCCGAGCACCATTTGCCGGCCGCGATCACGGCCTTCATTCCCGAGCATCACGGCACGGGACAGATCACGTACTTTCTCGAGCGGGCCAAGGAGCGCGACGGCCTGCCGCGGAACGCCGAGATCTTCGCCTATCCCGGCCCGATCCCACAGACCGCTGAGACTGCGATCTGCATGTTGGCCGACGGGGTCGAGGCATCGGTCAGGGTGTTGGCCGATCCGACGCCGGGGAAGATCCGCGAGGTGATCGATCACATCGTGCGGCAGCGGATCGAGCAGGGTCAGCTCGCCAACGCGCCGCTGACGCTGCAACAGCTCGACGTCGTGAAGGACCAGTTCGCACGGGTGTTGGCCGGGATGTACCACAATCGTATCGACTATCCGGCCGCCAGTGGTGGCGTGACATCGGAGTTCGCGTCGGTATGAGTGTGCAGGTTGCCGTCGCTGGCGAGGTGCGCCGTCTCCCGATCGCGCGGGGCCGGCTCGGCCGGATCGTGCGCATGGTGCTTCGCACCGAGGGGGCCCGCGACGCGCGCATCTCGATCGCTTTCGTCTCGCCGGCGACGATCGCTAGGCTGAATCACCGCCACTTCGGAAAACGACGTCCCACCGACGTGATCGCCTTCAGCTTCGCGCCCGTCACCCGGCATTCGCCGCTGGTAGGCGACATTTACATCGCGCCGGCGATCGCGCGCGCGAACGCGCGCGACTTCGGGGTCGGCGTCCGCGAAGAGCTGGCGCGCCTCGTGGTCCACGGAACGCTCCACGTGCTCGGCTACGATCATCCCGCCGACGGCGGTCGGGATCGATCGGCGATGTGGCGCCGTCAGGAACGGCTCCTGTCGCGCGCACTGCGGAGCCGGTGATGACGATCGTCGCCCTTCTCGTCTCTCTTGGCGCGGCGCTTTTCGGCGCGCTGTGCGCGAGCGCGGATGCCGCCCTCCTGGCGGCGGAGCCGGCACCCGGAGACGGACGCGGCGAAGGGAGCACTCTCCCGCACGGCGACCATCGCAACCTGACGCATCGCGCTCTGTCCATCGCGCGACTCACCGCCTATTTGGTCGCGGGCGCGGCGGGCGCGCGGGCGCTCGATCTACCGTCGCAGCCTCTGCCGCTCGCGCTCCCGCAGGCCCTGGTCGTCACCATCGTCGTCGCCACGCTCGCTGGCATGCTTCCGCGAGCGATCGGCGAGGAGATCGGGCGACCGATCCTTCGCTCCCTCGACGCCTTGGTGGATGGGGTCGAGGCAGTGCTCAAGCCCTTCGTCGCCCTCGGCGCCCGCCTCGACAGTGCCCTCCGCAGGCTCCTGCCTCCAGCCGCGCCGGCCCAAGCCGATCGCGGAGAAACCGCTCGGCGGCTTCGCGAAGCGGTCCAGGCGGGCGGTGCCGCGCCGGCCGATCAGGGGATGATGCTGCGCCGCGTCTTCTCCCTGGGCGACACTCCCGTCGAGTCCGTGATGGTCCCGCGCGTGGACATCGTCGGTGTGGAGCGCTCCATCCCCTGGTCCGAGGTGATCGAGCGCGCTCGCAGCTCTCAGCACGCGCGAATTCCGGTCTTCGACGAGACGCTCGACGAGATCATCGGCGTGCTCTTCGCCAAAGACCTCCTTCCATCGGTGCTCGCCGGAGAAGAGCCGGCCACCGGATGGAATTCGCTCGTCAGGCCCGTGGCGTTCATCCCGGAGACCAAGACGGTCGAGGCGCAGCTGCGCGACTTCAAGGCGACGCGATCGCACCTGGCCGTCGTCGTCGACGAGTTCGGTGGCACGGCGGGGCTCGTGACGATCGAAGACATTCTCGAGGAGATCGTCGGGGACATCCGCGACGAGTACGACCGCGAGGAGCCCTCGATCGAGCAGGAGGAGGGGAAGCGCTACTGGGTGTCGGGGCGGGTGACGCTCGACGAGCTCTCCGAGGTCATGGGGCACCACTTCGAGCACCCGGATGTGTCGACCGTCGGCGGTCTCGTCTTCCAGATGCTCGGCCATGTGCCGCGCGCCGGCGAGTCGCTCCACTTGGATGGCTTCCGTGTCGTCGTGGAGCGGGTCGTCAGGCGACGCGTCGACCGTGTCTACTTCGAGCGCCTGCCGGTGATGGCGGAGAGGGAATAGTGACGGTCACCTCGCTCGTGTTGCTCGGCATGGCGCTCCTCCTCGTCGCCTGGTTGTCCGCAGCGGCGACGGCCGTTCGCTCGGTGAGCCGCATCTGGCTCCGCCAGTGGGTGGAGCAACAGCTGTCGGGGGGGGCGGCCGCCGATACCTACCTGGAGCGCCTGCACGGCCTGCTGGTCGCGGCATCAGGGGGCGTGGCACTCCTGGTGACCCTCACCGGGACTCTTCTCGGCTCGATCCCCGACCTCGACGTCGCCGGATTGGCCGGCTCCATCCTGCTGGCGACCGTCGTGGTGATGGTGTTCGGCCAGATCCTCCCGCGTGCGATCGCGAGGCGGTGGGCGAGCCAGCTCATCCCCATCCTTCTGCCACCCCTCCGCTTGACGGCGGTGTTCATCGCTCCCGTCGAGCGGGCGGCCGTCCGCGTCGCGCGCGCGCTCGCCACGCCGTCGCCGACCGCCGATACCGAAGTGCAGCACGAGGGTATCGAAGACCTCCTCCGGGAGGGGGAGCTCGAGGGAATCAGCGAGCCCGACGAGCTCGACATCATCAGCGGCGTCGTGCAATTCGGCGAGAAGGTGCTTCGTGACGTCATGACGCCTCGAACCGATGTCTTCGCGCTCGACATCTCACTCCCGCCGATGACCTTCGCCCACGAGATCGCGAAGGCGGGATACAGCCGGGTGCCGGTCTACCGAAACTCGATCGACGAGATCGTCGGCATGGTGCACGTGTTCGACGTTCTACGAGAGGGTGGGGAGCTCTTCCCCCACGTACGCCCGGTCGCCCACGCGCCGGAAACGAAGCGGTGCAGCGAGATGCTCTTCGAGATGCTGCGTGCCCAACGGCACCTGGCGGTCGTTCTCGATGAGTTCGGCGGCACGGCGGGGATTGTGACGCTCGAGGATGTGTTGGAGGAGCTGGTCGGGGACATCCGCGATGAGCACGATGAGCCGATGACGGAGACCCACGCGGTCCTCCGACGGGCGATGGTGCTCGAGGCTAGCACTCCGCTCGAGTCGGTCGCCGAGAAGTTCGGTATCCCCTTTCCACCGGAAATCCAGGAGCGCGCGCAATCCTTGGGCGGCGCGGTGGTCCGGCTGCTCGGACGCATTCCGCAAGTCGGCGAGCGCTTCCTGCTCGGCGACCTGGAGCTTACCGTCGTGACCGCGCAGCCCGCGCGCCTCGAGCAGCTCCTCGTCCAACCCGCTGCCGGAGCGGCGACGGCGACGCTGACCCCACCACGTTGACGTGCGCCCGATCTACGTCTTCTGGCGATTGGCGCCGTTCTTCGTCGCCTTCTTGCGCGACCGCCGCCGCTGGATCGTCGTCGGGAGGCCGCGCGCCCTGTCGGAAGGGGCGCATCAGGCGCGAGCCGCCCGACTGACGGCGACGCTCGCCGAGCTCGGACCGACCTTCATCAAGCTCGCGCAAGTCTTCGCCGCTCGCGCCGACATCCTCCCCGAGCCGTACCTGTCCGAGATCGGCCAGCTGACCGATCGCGTACCGGCGCTGCCCGTGCGCGACATCGAGGCCGTGATCCAGGCCGAATATGGGCGGCCCGCCGCCGAGGTCTTCGAACAATTCGATTCGGAGCCGCTGGCCGCGGCATCGCTGGGGCAGGTGCATCGCGCAACCGTCGGCGGTCACGCCGTGGCAGTGAAGGTGCTGCGACCGGGGGTCGAGGAAACGGTCGCGATCGACCTCGGCGCCGCCTTCCGCATTCTCTTCTTCGTCAACGTGGTCTTCCCCAACCATCACACGCGGGCGATCACCACCATTGTGCGCGAGTTCGCCAAGCGCATCGAGCAGGAGATGGACTTCCGGGAGGAGGCCCGCAACGCCGATCTCATCCGAGCCAACTTCGCATCGGACCGACGGGTCGCGGTGCCCGAAGTGCTCTCGGAACTCACCCGGCGGCGCGTGCTCGTGCTGGAATACATGGAGGGGACCAAGGTCGATCGCCTGCACGAGCGCATCGCGTGCGGCGGCATCTCGCTCCCCGCGCTCCTCGAGACGATCGTCGAGGTCTATGCGCAGATGATGCTGATCGACGGGATCTTCCACGCCGACCCGCATCCGGGGAACCTGCTCGTCGCGCCCGACGGGAGGCTCGTTCTCCTCGACTTCGGGATGGTGGTGAGGGTCGAAAAGGAGACGCGGGCGCAGCTCATCCAGACGATCATGTCGGCGGCGCGGCAGGACGTCGACGGCGTCATCGCCGGCTTCTACGAGCTCGGGATCCTCGACCCCGAAGTCGATCGCGGGACCATCCGGGACGCGGCGCGGTCCCTCATGTCGATCGCCTTCACACCCGACGCCAAGCCACGGCAGATTCAACGCATCGTCAACGAAGTAATGGCCACCTTCTATCGATGGCCGATCGTGCTGCCGAGTGAGCTGGTGTACTTCGCCCGAGCCACCGCGCTCGCGGAGGGAATCGCCGTTCGCTACGAGCCGAACTTCAACGCCGTCACCTTCGCCCTGCCGGTGTTCGAGCGGATGTCGGGCGCCCTCCTCGCATCGGCCTACGCCGGCGGGGGGCGCGACCTCGTCCAAAGCGCGCTCGGCGAGCTCACGGCGATCGTGCGCGAGCTGCGCGACGTCGTGCATCGAGCCGGCCGCGATGAGCTCCGCGTTCGCTGGCATCCACGCGATGTCATCGAGATGCACCGATTCATCGCGGGACAGACACGCCGCCTCATGCTCGGCGTCTTCGCAAGCACGATCTTTCTGGGTGGCATCGCGCTCTATGTCGTCGGGCACAGTCTCGCGGTACTCTTGGTGAGCGCGATCGTCTCCCTGCTGTGCTTCGCCGTCATCCTGGTGATCCCGGTGCACCTCCTCTCGAACCCGCTCCGCGGATTCCGACGCTGGCCATGACCGCAGGCACGACCGGGCTTCCTCCACAGCTCTCGCGGCTGCTCGCCGAGTTCGACGATCGCCGGCCGGCGGCCCTCGCCCGCACCGTCAGCCTCGTCGAGAATAGGCGCGACGGATTCGAGCTGATCCTCTCGACTCTCTACAGTCGTGTCGGACGCGCCAGGCGGATCGGCATTACCGGCCCGCCGGGAGCGGGGAAGAGCACGATCACCACCCGCCTGGCGGCGCTCGCGCGAGAAGGGGGCCAGTCGGTAGGAATCGTCGCCGTCGATCCGACCTCGCCCTTCACCGGCGGTGCGCTACTCGGCGACCGCATCCGGATGGAGTCGGTCGCCCTCGACCCGGGTATCTTCATTCGGTCGATGGCGACCCGCGGCTCCCTTGGCGGCCTCGCCGCGGCGACTCGTGAGGTGGCCGACGTCCTCGACGCCTTCGGATTCGATCGAGTGATCGTGGAGACCGTCGGGGTCGGCCAGAGTGAGCTCGACATCGCGCGGGTGGCCGACACCAGCGTCGTCGTGCTCGTTCCCGAATCGGGCGACGCGATTCAGACGATGAAGGCCGGGCTGATGGAGATCGCCGACATCTTCGTGATCAACAAGGCCGATCGCCCCGGGGCCGATCGGTTGAAGCACGAAGTGGAGCTCATGCTCGGCTATCGGCTCGGCCAGGGGTATCGGGATATTCCAGCCCACCACGGCGTCGATCTCCGGCGGCCCAAGGGGGCCGCCACCGACGGCGTTCATTCGGAACGGGAGCCCGACCGGTGGACTCCCCCCGTGTTGACCACGGTGGCGGAAAGGGGCGAAGGGATCGACGCCTTGGCGTCCGCCCTCGGGCGGCACGCCGATTATCTTGTGCGCACCGGCGAGCTCCAACGCCGGCGCCGGGCTCGGGTTCGCGACCGAGTGGTCGACGTGGTCGAGAGGCTCGTTCAGCGCAGGTTGTGGAGCGACGCCGGAACGCAGGCCTGGCTCGATGAGCAGATTCCGGCGCTCGAGGCCGGCCACCTGACGCCGTACGCCGCCGCCACCGCT
This sequence comes from Gemmatimonadaceae bacterium, assembly GCA_035623475.1. Taxonomy (GTDB): domain Bacteria; phylum Gemmatimonadota; class Gemmatimonadetes; order Gemmatimonadales; family Gemmatimonadaceae; genus DASPTK01. The sequence goes on from DASPTK010000113.1 coordinate 199,960, forward strand.
CTCCTCGAGCGCAGCGCGGCGCAGCTGGCGAAGGGCTGACGGCAACCGGATCAGGGACCGATGACGACACTGCGCGATCCTGAGAATACGATCCGCGAGCAGCAGGCGGAGCTCGAGCGGCTGCGCGCCGAGGTGGCCGCGTGGCGGGCGCGCTTCGACGCCGGGACGACGCGCGATCTCGCCTTCACCAACTCGGGTGGCGAGGTGCAGCCGCTCTACACGGCCGCCGATGTGATCGAGGCTCCCCTCGACGCACTCGGCCTCCCCGGCGCCTTTCCGTTCACGCGCGGCGTGCATGCCACCGGCTATCGCGGCCGCCTCTGGACGATGCGCCAGTTCGCCGGCTTCGGAAGCGCGCGCGACACGAACGAGCGCTACAAGTTCCTCCTCGATCACGGCCAGACCGGCTTGTCGGTGGCGTTCGACTTCCCGACGCTGATGGGATACGACTCCGACCATCCGCGCTCGGAGGGCGAGGTCGGCAAGTGTGGCGTCGCGATCTCGAGCCTCGCCGACATGGAGGCGCTCTTCGACGGCATTCCGCTCGATCGGGTCTCCACGTCGATGACGATCAACGGGCCGGCGATCATTCTCTTCTGCTTCTACGTCGCGGCAGCCGAGCGGCAGGGGGTGGATTCGCGCGCGCTGCGCGGCACGATCCAGAACGACATCCTGAAGGAGTACATGGCGCAGCATGCCTGGGTCTATCCGATCGAGCCGGCGCTGCGATTGATCGTCGACGGCTTCGAGTGGAGCGCGACCCATGCGCCGCTCTGGAACACGATCTCGATCTCCGGCTACCACATCCGCGAGGCCGGCTCGAGTGCGGTTCAGGAACTCGCCTTCACCCTCGCCGACGGCTTCACCTACGTCGAGCGCGGCATCGCGCGGGGGCTCGCCGTCGACGACTTCGCTCCGCGCCTCTCGTTCTTCTGGGACATTCACAACGACTTCTTCGAGGAAATCGCCAAGCTTCGGGCGGCGCGGCGCATCTGGGCGCGCCACATGCGCGACCGGTACGGCGCACGCGACCCCCGGTCGTGGATGATGCGCTTCCACTCGCAGACCGCCGGTGTCACCCTCACGGCGCAGCAGCCGATGAACAACATCGTGCGGGTTGCCTATCAAGCGCTGGCGGCGGTCCTTGGCGGCACCCAGTCGCTCCACACCAACTCGATGGACGAGACGCTGGCGCTCCCCACCGAACACTCGGTCGAGGTCGCGCTCCGCACTCAGCAGCTGCTCGCCTACGAGACGGGGGTGCCCAACGTCATCGACCCGCTGGGCGGCTCGTACTACGTCGAGACGCTCACGAACCAGATGGAGCAGGAGGCGGAGTCGCTCTTCGACGAGATCGCTCGGCAGGGCGGCGTCGTGAAGGCACTCGAGCATGGCTGGTTCCAGCGTCGCATCGCCGAGTCCGCGGCGCGCCAGCAGTGGGAGGTGGAGCAGCATCGGCGCTACGTGGTGGGCGTCAACGAATTCGTGACCGAGGAAGCGGCGCTGAGCATTCCGCTCCTCAAGGTGGGTGAGGACGCGGAGCGCGAGCAGCGCGAACGCCTCGGGCGCCTCCGGACGACGCGCGACAACGCGACGTGCCGGGAGAGGCTCAGTGCTCTGAGAGATGCCGCGCGCACGAACACGAACCTCGTGCCGTATATTCTCGATGCGGCCCGCGTCTACTGCACCCTCTACGAGATCCGCGCGGCCATAGAGGAGGTCTTTGGCGCCTACCGTGAGCCCGTCTTCTTCTGAAATGCACCGACCGATCCGCGTTCTGATCGCCAAGCCAGGCCTCGACGGGCACGACCGTGGAGCCAAGGTGGTGGCGGCGGCGTTGCGCGACGCCGGGATGGAAGTGATCTACACCGGGCTCCATCAAACGCCCGAGATGATCGCCAACGCGGCGATTCAGGAGGATGTCGACGTCGTCGGCCTCTCGGTGCTGAGCGGTGCCCACATGACGCTCTTCCCGCGCGTGCGCGAGCTCCTTCGCGCCCAGGGACGCGACGACATCCTGATCACCGGCGGTGGCATCCTCCCGAAAGAGGATATGGACGCGCTCCGTGACCTGGGCATCGGTAAGCTCTTCGGCCCTGGAACGCCCACCTCAGAGCTGGTGCGCTACATCGACGAGTGGTACGCCGAGCGGCAGCAACAGGAAGCGTGACATCACGGCTCGCCACGCTCTCCCACGAGCTGCGCGAGCTGGAGGCGCGCCTTCGTGAGGGCGGCGGCGCCGACAAGATTCGGCGCCAGCACGACCAGGGGAAGCTGACGGCGCGAGAGCGCATCGCGGGGCTCACCGACCCGAAGAGTCGCTTTCTCGAGGTCGGGCTCCTCGTCGCTCACGACCAGTACGAGGGGCAGGCACCGGCGGCCGGCGTCGTCACCGGCGTTGGGATCATCCACGGACGTGAAGTGGTGATCGTCGCCAACGACGCAACGGTGAAGGCCGGGTCCTGGTGGCCGGAGACGATTCGCAAGATTCTCCGCGCCCAGGAGATCGCGATGCGGTGCCGCATTCCGATCGTGTACCTCGTCGATTCCTCCGGCGTGAACCTTCCCTACCAGGGGGGAGTCTTTCCGGGGCAGTATGGAGCCGCCCGCATCTTCTACTACAACTCGATCATGCGGCGCTACCTGCGCGTCCCGCAGTTCGCCGCGGTGATGGGGCCATGCATCGCTGGCGGCGCCTATCTACCGGCGCTCTCTGACGTGATCCTGATGGTCGAGGGGACCTCGTTCATGGGGCTCGGCGGGCCGAACCTGGTCAAGGGAGCGACGGGCCAGTCGGTGGATGCCGAGCACCTCGGTGGGGCGCGGGCGCACACCGAGATCTCCGGCGTCGCCCACTACTGCGAGCCGAGCGACGCAGCCTGCCTGGTCAAGATCCGTGACCTGATCGCGAGGCTTCCGTCGCCACCGCCCCACCGGGCGCGCAAAGACGATGCGCGCGCGGATGGCGCCTCGCTGTACGACCTCCTCCCGGCCGACCATCGGATGTCGTACGACATGCACGCCGTGCTCCGGGCGATCATCGATGAAGGAAAGCTGGAGGAGTTCCAGGAGAATCTCGCTCGCGAAATGATCTGCGGCGACGCGACCATCGAGGGAGTCGCTGTCGGCGTCATCGCCAACCAGCGCGGGCTCGTCAAGGGACGTGACGGAGAAAAGCCGCGCTTTGGCGGCATCATCTACGCCGAGAGCGCGGAAAAGGTGGCGTACTACATCGATCGCTGCGACCGGCAGGGTCTGCCGCTGCTCTTCGTGCAGGACGTATCCGGATTCATGGTGGGGCCGGAGGCCGAGCACGAGGGGATCATTCGCGCCGGCGCGCGGTTCGTGGAGGCGATGGCCACGGCCGTCGTTCCCAAGATCGTCCTCACGGTCAATCACGCCTCGGGCGCCGGCTACTACGCGATGGCCGGTCAGGGGTTCGACCCCGACTTCATCTTCAGCTGGCCGACCGGACGGATGGGGGTGATGGAGGGCGAGTCGGCGATCCAAGCGGTCCACGGTCCCGCCCTCGACGCGGCGCGCCGTAGCGGAGGCGAGCCTCCGCCCGACGTCCAGGAGGCGGTGGAGGCGATGCGCGCCGACTACGAGCACCAGCTCGGCGCCGAGTTCGCGGGGGCCCGCGGATATATCGACGCCATCGTGTACCCCGAGGAGACGCGTGCCGTGCTGGCGATGGCGCTGCGCGCGGCACAGCACAACCCGGGACCGCACCTCGGTCCCTTCGTCCTGCCGCCGCACCTGTTGGAGCCGCTGTGAGTCGCGTCGTGCGCGTGGGCGCAGGGCAGGGCTTCTGGGGGGATTGGCTCGAGGCGCCGCGCCGTCAGGTGGAGGGGGGTCCGCTGGATTACCTGATGCTCGACTACCTGGCTGAAGTGACGATGTCCATTCTGCAGAAGCAGAAGGAGCGCGACCCCAGCCTCGGCTACGCCCGCGACTTCATCGGTGCCGTGGAGAGCATCCTCCCGGCGGTGCAATCGCGGGGCGTGCGAGTGGTCGCCAACGCGGGCGGAGTGAACCCAATCGCTTGCGCCGAGGCCGTCGCCGCCGTTATTCGAGCGTCCGGGCGAGGGAGCGGGTTGTGCATCGGCGTCGTGACCGGGGACGACCTGCTACCGCGACTCGATTCGCTCCTCGCCGACGGACACCACCTGGCGAACATGGAGACGGGAGAGCCACTGGCCGCGATCAGCGACCGCGTGCTCTCGGCCAACGCCTACCTCGGCGCCACACCGATCGTCGAGGCGCTCGACCGCGGCGCCAACATCGTGATCACGGGGCGATCGACGGATACGGCCCTCACCATGGCACCCTTGGCGAGAGAGTTCCGGTGGGGAAGCACCGAGTGGGATTTGCTCGCGGCCGGGATCGTCGCCGGCCACATCATCGAGTGTGGAGCCCAGTGCTCGGGAGGAAATTGCCTCTACGAGTGGCAGAGCATCCCGAACCTCGCCAATATCGGATACCCGATTGTCGAGGCGTCGCCCGATGGCACGTTCGTCATCACGAAGCATCCGGCCACGGGAGGGAGAATCGACGTGCACGGCGTGACCGAGCAGCTCGTGTACGAAATGGGCGATCCTCGCTCCTACATCACGCCCGACGTGATCGCCGACTTCACCACCATCCGCCTCTCGGCGGACGGACCCGACAGGGTGCGCGTGTCGGGAGTGAAGGGGAGGCCGGCCACCGACAAGCTGAAAGTTTCCGTCGCCTATCGCGCCGGATTCAAGGCGGTCGCGACGCTGGTGTACGCCTGGCCGGACGCGGTCGCGAAGGCCGAGTTGGCCGACCGCGTGCTGCGAGAGCGGCTCGCGGCGCTCGGCCTGCGATTCGACGAGGTGCTGACGGAGCTGGTGGGAGCGGGTGCCACGCACGGTCCTCTCGCCGGCTCGCCCGGCGATCCGCCGGAAGTTCAGCTTCGCCTAGGGGTACGCGGGCCGTCACGCAACGCCGTGGAACGCTTCACGCGGGAGATCGCGCCGCTCGTGCTGAACGGACCGCCGAGCGTGACGGGCTTCGCGGGCGGCCGGCCCAAGGTGGAGGAAGTGGTCGCCTACTGGCCGGCTCTCATCGACAAGCGCGCGGTGTCGCCGCGCGTCGAGGTGCGCACGACGTGAAGGTCCGTCTCCTCGACATTGCCCACGCGCGATCGGGTGACAAGGGCGATACCGCCAACGTCGGCGTCATCGCACTCCGGCCGGAGTGGTATCCGATCCTCGAGCGGTATCTGACGAGGGAGCGCGTCGCCGCCCACTTCGCGCCCGTGATCCATGGCGGCGTCGAGCGCTTCGAGCTCCCGAATCTCCTGGCGCTGAACTTCCTCCTCCACGGCGCCCTCGGGGGCGGAGGCACGGTGTCGCTCAAGACCGACGCCCAAGGGAAGGTCTTTTCCACCGCCTTGCTGCGGCTGTCGCTCGACGTGCCTGACGAGGATGCCGCCGCAGCGGGGCTTCCGAGGCCCACGCGATGACGAGGATCGTGGCCGAAGCGCGCGCAGGCGTAGGGCACATCACGCTCGCCCGCCCGGAGAAGCGCAACGCGCTCGATGAGGTAATGGCCGCCGAGCTGGGCGCCGCGCTCCGCCTCTTCGGGGGTGACCCGGCGGTGCGCGTGGTGCTGCTCGATGCCCAGGGCCCCGACTTCTGCGCCGGAGCCGATCTCGAGGCGCTCGAGCAGATGATCGACGCCGGTGGGGCGGTCCATGAGAAGGACGCCCGCACGCTCGGCGCGGTTTTCACTCTCATCCGGCATCTCGAACGGCCGGTCGTGGCCGCGGTGCGCGGCCGGGCGCTGGCCGGGGGAACGGGGCTGGCGACGGCGTGCGACATCGTCCTGGCGCACGAAGACGCGCAATTCGGCTACCCCGAGATCCGGATCGGGTTCGTGCCGGCGATGGTGATGACCATGCTCCGGCGCTCGGTCGGCGAGAAGCGCGCCTTCGATCTCGTGGCCACGGGAAGCCTGGTCGGCGCAGCGGAGGCGCAGGCGCTGGGGCTGGTGAGTCGTGTGATTCCCGCGGCGGACTTCGACGCCGAGGTGGACCGGGTCGTCACTGCCCTCGCCACGGCGCCGCCCGGTGCGCTCCGCCTGACGAAACGGCTCTTCTACGAGCTCGACGGCCTCGGGTTCGACGCCGGTATCGCCCGTGGCGTCGCCACGAACGTCGTCGCGCGCTCGACGAGCGATTTCCGCGAGGGGCTCCGGCGATTCATCGGTCGGCAAACGAAGAAGCCGTGAAGCCCCTCGACGTCCTGAAGCTCTCCTTTCTGGCGGCCGGAGTCATCGTCTGGGCCTTTGGCTTCCGCACCGAACGGCAAAGCTGGATGTACGTCGGCATGGGCTTCGTCGTCGTCGCCTTCATCCTCCGATTCGTTCGGCCAGGCGGCCAGCCGCGGCGCTAGGGCGGCGCGCGCGTTCGGCCGATGCGCACGACGTCGGCCGGCCGGGTTATCTTGTTGCGGATGCCGCAAAGTCCGGAGCTCCTCGCGCCCGCCGGTTCGCTCGACGCCGTGCGCGCTGCCCTCGGCAATGGCGCCGATGCCGTCTACCTCGGCGTCGAGCGCTTCAACGCCCGCGATGAGGGGGCCCAGCTCACACTCGAGGAGCTGAGCGAGGCCTGCCGGCTGGCCCACGTTCGCGGCGCCCGCGTCTATCTCACGCTCAACACGCTGCTCAAGCCGGCCGAGCTCTCGGACGCGCTCCACCTCTTGGGTGACTGCGTCGATCGCGGCATCGACGCCGCGATCGTTCAGGACCTGGGTCTCGTTCACCTCATTCACGTCATCTTCCCGGACTTGGAGCTCCACGGCTCGACTCAGATGACGGTTCACGACGGTGGGGGCGCCACGGTGCTCCACCGGCTCGGGCTGCAGAGAGTCGTTCTGGCGCGCGAGAACACTCTGTCGGATTTGGAAGCAATTCACGCAGCGGCGCCGGAGCTCGTCCTCGAGACATTCATTCATGGCGCGCTCTGCATCTCGTACTCCGGCCAGTGCTACATGTCCGGAATGATCTCGGAGCGGAGCGCCAACCGCGGATCGTGTGCACAGTCGTGCCGCAAGGACTACGTCCTCCGGGACGTGCACACGGGCGACGAGCTGGATCGCGGCTATCTCATCTCCGCCCGCGACCTTGCGGCCTCGGAGCATGTCCCCGCACTCGCCAGCATCGGAATCCACACTCTCAAGATCGAGGGGCGAAAGAAGAAGCCCGAGTACGTCGCCACCGTCACGCGAACGTACCGCAGCCTGCTCGACCGGTTCGCTCGAGGAGAGCCGGTAGTGACGACCCCGGCGGAACACGAGGAGCTGGTGCAGATCTACAGCCGCGGCTTCACCGGTGGCCTGTACGGCGGCCGCGCCGGACGCGACTACGTCACCCGCGATCAGCCGGACAATCGGGGCGTGGAGCTCGGAGCAGTGGTCGACAGCTCGCGCGGCGAAGTCATCGTCGAGGTGAGGACGTCGCTCAAACCGGGGGATGGTGTCGGTTTCGAGCCTCCGGCGGGGAAGCGCGGCGCGTCGAAGGGCTTCACCGTGTCGGAGGTCCGAACACTGGCCACGCGTGGAGGACTTCATCGTCAGGCGCTGACGACACCAGAGCGCATCCCGGTGGGATGGCGCGTCCGACGCACGTCGCACGCCGCGCTCGGGGCACGCGCGCGTTCGAGTTACGCGACCCCGATGGCGCGAGTCGAGGAGAAGCGCGAGCGCTTGAATGTCCGAGCACGCGGCGCGTCGGGGGAGCCTCTCGAGCTGGTCTTCACCCCGGCCCACGGACGCCCGGTCATGGTGCGCGGAAGGACGACTCTCGTGCCGGCGGATCAGCACGGCATGGACATCGGGCGCTTGCGTGCCCAGCTCGGCCGCTTGGGTGAGACAGCGTTCGAGTTGGGCGAGATCGATGCGGCGGCGTTGGCGCCGGGCCTCTTCCTCCCCGTCTCCGAGCTCAACGCTCTCCGGCAGCGAGCGGTGGCGGAGCTCGAGGCGGCCCGCGTGAGCCGGCTGAGCGCGGCCAGCGAAAGTCGCGCGGATCGGATCGACGCTGCCATCGCACACCTCAGTCGGCCGGCGCTCCCACATGGCGTGCCCGACGCACACGCGCTCCGCCTGAGTGCCGAAGTCTGGCGAATCGAGGACGCGCAGACTGCCGCTGCCGCAGGCGCCACCGAGATCGTCTTCGATCCCTTTCTGCGGCACCCGACACCCCCTCTCTCGCGCATCCGCCGATTGGCCGAAGAGCTTCAGGGAGGCAATGTGGATCTTCGCCTCCGTACCCCCACTATCGTGCGCCCCGACGACCGCCCGGCGCTCGATCGGTGGTTGGCGCTCGATCTTCCGCTGCTGTCGGGGCACCTCGGGCTCGTCGCCGAGTTGAGCGCGGGCGGCCGGGTCGTGGCCGCGGATTACGCCGTGAACTGCTTCAATCAGCACACCGCGGCCCAGCTCTTCGGCCTCGGCGCCGAGCGGATCGCGCTATCGATCGAGCTGACCGCGGAGGAGCTGGCCGCCGTCTGCGCTCCGTGGGGCGGGGCACGGTTCGAGGTGATCACCTACGGTCGCCCGGAAGGGATGACCATCGAACACTGCGTGCTCTCGGCCGCCTTCGACCGCGAGCCCACCTCGTGCCGCGACCTCTGCGTGCAGAAGCATCCCAACGTCGAGTTGGCCGACTCGACCGGCTACGCCTTTCCCGTGGCGACGGATTCCGACTGCCGCAATCGCCTTCTCCACTCACGGCCCATCGAGGGCTCGGAGTTTCTCCCGCGCCTCTGGCGCGCCGGAATCCGCAGCTACCGCCTGATCTTCAACGTGGGCGATGACCCGGTACGAGAGCTTGTCGCGCGCTACCGCGCCGCACTTGACGCATTGGCCGATCCCGCGGGCGCATCGCCACCCTTGGCCTCGATCCGCGAGGTCGTCGGCTCATCCTTCACGCGCGGTCACTTCGCGCGTGCCGTCTAGTGGCCAGCATCCGCCGTCACGCCAGAACGCGGAGCCGCACCGCGCGGTGGCGAGCCTGACATCGGTACCGGCCATCGCGAATGCGCGGCTGCTGTTGCGCGATCGCTTCGGCTTCCCCGACTTCCGCATCGGACAGGAGCACGCTGTCGCGGCCGTTCTATCGGGCCGCGATACCGTGGTCGTGCTGCCGACGGGCGGAGGGAAATCTCTCTGTTATCAAGTGCCGGCGCTGCTGCTCCCGAACCTCACCGTGGTCGTCTCACCGCTCATCTCCCTGATGAAGGACCAGGTCGATGCGCTGACAGCGCGAGGGCTGCCGGCGGCCTACATCAATTCGACCCTGACGTCGGCGGAGGTGCGTGACCGGCTCGCGCGCGCGGACCGAGGTGAGCTCAAGATCATCTACGTGGCGCCGGAACGCTTCGCTATAGGATCACTGGCCGCGAGGCTGAAGGGGATCGGCGTCTCTCTCCTCGCCGTGGATGAGGCGCACTGCATCAGCGAGTGGGGGCACGACTTCCGGCCGAGCTATCTCAAGCTGGGCGCGCTCCGCGACCAGCTGGGCGGTCCCCCGGCCATCGCGCTGACGGCGACGGCGACACCGCAGGTGCGGCGGGACATCGTCCACGAGCTCACCCTTCGGGATCCCAAGACCGTCGTCGCCGGATTCGACCGGCCGAACCTCACCTATTCGGTCGTGCGCACTCGGACCGACGCCGAGAAGGACGAGACGCTCCTCACGCTCATTCGTCAGCGCGAGGGGCCGGCGGTGGTCTATGCCTCCACTCGTCGGGCCGTCGATCGCGTCACCGGGATGCTCTGCCGGGCGCGGATCCGGGCGTCGGCGTACCACGCCGGCCTCGATGACGACCGCCGCCGCGAAGTGCAGGAGGACTTCATGGCGGAGCGGGTGCGAGTCATCGTTGCCACCAATGCCTTCGGCATGGGAATCGACAAGCCTAACGTGCGGCTGGTCGTGCACCACGCGATGCCGGGAAGCCTGGAGGCGTACTATCAGGAAGCCGGTCGTGCGGGGCGTGACGGCCTGCAATCTGACTGCGTCCTCCTGCACTCGTTTCCCGACCGATTCACCCACGAATTCTTCATCAAAGGCGCGTACCCGGAGCGGCGCGTGGTGGAGCGCGTCTTCGCCGCCGTCTCCAGCGCCTGCACGGTAGGCGGCGCCTCGCGCGGGACGCCGGCCGAGCTCGCGACCCTCGTCGGCGGAGGGGTGAACGAGCGGGCCGTCGAGTCATCGCTGCGACTCCTCGTCAGGTCCGGCGCCCTCCAACTCGACTCGCCATCGTCCACGCAGCTGCACGTGCGGTTCCTCGCAACGCCCGAGCGAATCCGGGGCGAGCTCGGTGCGGGGCGCGAAGCGGAGAGGGAGGTGCTGCGAGCGCTCTGGCGAATGGCCGGCGAGCGCGTGTACGACGGCATCGTGGTCGACGCCGGGAGCTTCGCACCAGGGCTCGGTGGTCCGGCGGGGGTAGCCGCTCTCCTCGAATCGCTACAGGGAGAGCAGTTTGTCGTCGTCGAGCGCCTTGGCGGTGGCCACCGAGCCGGTCCGCCGGCGGGCCCCGGCTCGATCCCCGTCGACTGGGACGCACTCGATCGGCGTCGGTCGGCCGAGCTCGCTCAGCTCGACTCCATGCAGCGCTTCGCCTATGCCAATGGCTGCCGGCGGGGATTCATTCTAAGATACTTCGGCGACCCCGCGGCTCGCTCGCGGTGCGATGGTTGCGACAACTGCCTCGGCACGCATTCCGAGACGCGTGACAGCCCGGGAGCCACCGGCCGCTCGCGATCGAGGCGGGAGAAGCCGAACATCAGCGATCGCGGCCAACGCGCGCGCAACCAGAGATCGCGCTCCCAGGCTCGTTCGGGCCGGGCGGCGGCCGCGCCGCGCCGAGAGATGCCGGAGCGGGATCTGACGGGCGAGGACATCGCGCTCCTCGGCGCGCTGCGCACCCTCCGCGGGACGATCGCGAAGCAGGAGCGCGTGCCTGCATATTGCGTCTGTCCCGACCGCACGCTCTTCGAGATGGTGGTGCTGCGCCCTCCGTCCTTGGGCGCGCTCCGGGAAGTGCACGGAGTGGGGGATGAGCGGCTGGAGCGCTATGGTGAGCGCTTTCTCCGCGTGATCCGCGAAGCGACGGAGATGGCCCGATGACAGAAACCGATCTTCCGTACTTCGGCGAGCAGCACCGGGCCGTTCGCGAGATGGTTCGCGACTTCGCACGCCGTGAGGTCGCACCGATCGCTGCGCAGCACGACGCGAGCGCGACCTTCCCCTGGGACACGATCAAGCGGATGGGAGAGCTCGGACTCCTCGGCATCCCGTGGCCGGAGTCGCTGGGTGGGGCCGGGCTGGACTACCTGAGCTACATGATCGCGATCAACGAGATGGCGAAGGTCGACGCCTCGCATGCGATCACGATCTCCGCCCACACCACGCTCGGAACCTCGCCGATCGTGAACTTCGGCACACCGACTCAGCGCGAGCGCTATGTGCCGGTGCTCGCCCGCGGGAGGGTGCTCGGAGGGTTCGGCCTCACCGAGGAGAGTGCCGGCAGCGATGCCGGCGGCACGCGCACCCACGCCGCTCGGAAGAAGAACCACTTCGTGCTGAACGGCTCGAAGCGCTTCATCACGCACGGAGGGGTCGGCGAGATCTTCGTGGTCACGGCAGTCACCAATCCGGCCGCCGGCAACAAGGGAATCAGCGCCTTCATCCTCACCAAGGAGTGCGCCGATCTCGAGTCGGCCCGACGTGTGGGAGTCGGCCACGATCCCGATCTGCCCGCGATGCGCGGGTTTCGCAGCGGGCGAAAGGAGGACAAGCTCGGCTGGCGCGCTTCCGACACCTGTGAGCTGATCTTCGAGGATGTCGAGGTACCGGCGGAGAACATGCTCGGAAGCGAGGGGATGGGCTTCATCAACTTCCTCCGTACCCTGGACTCGGGGCGCATCGGCATCGCCGCTCTATCGTTAGGTCTCGCCGAGGGAGCATTGGACCAGGCCCTACGATACGCCACGGCTCGGAAGCAGTTCGGTCAGCCGATCGCCTCCTTTCAGGGTATTCGGTTCCAGCTCGCCGACATGGCGACCGAGATAGAGGCGGGACGCCACCTCCTCTTCCACGCCGCCTGGCTGGCGCAGAATGGCCAGCCGATCACCCGGCATGCCGCGATGGCGAAGTTGTACTGCTCGGAGCTCGCGATGCGAGCCACCATTGCCGCGGTGCAGATCCACGGCGGCTACGGGTATACGAAGGAGTACCCGGTGGAGCGGATGATGCGCGATGCCAAGGTGTGCGAGATCGGCGAGGGGACCTCGGAGATCCAACGTATCGTCATCGCCCGCGAAACCCTCAAACACCTGGCCGACTGACCGGCGAGGCTCCACGCGCTCCGGGGCCGCCCCGCCAGGCAGGCAGCCGCGCACCGGCCAGATAGGTGATTGCGCCCCTTTCGTGTGGCGTCGTATCTTTCGCCCCGTCGGCGGGAACATCGGGCCGGTCTCATTCGTCTGTGATGAGGTACCGGACGTGCTCAGCGCCGCCCGCCTCCAGATTCCTGTAGGAACGATCGAAACCAACACCAACTTTCCCGGCGCACGGCTGGCGGAGCGACTCCCGACCACCGCGGCGCCCGAAACGCCAAGCGAGGGGCAGGACCGAGAGGGTTCTCCGGCCGCTCCTCACCGCGAACCGCAGCCGATATCGGCGATGGATCGGACGGATACCCGCACATCCCTCGGACTGATGCCTCACGCGAGTGCCGTCGTGGCGCTCGCGCAGGTCACTCAGCGAACCGAGGCGGGCCTGCCGCACACGATCGCGCGCCGCGCACCGAACCGCCGTGACGGGCTCCGAGCCCGACGGGGCGGCTCGCCGATGTGGGCCTGCGCCAACCACGTAGTACGAGGTGCTCTTCTCCCGGATGCCGAGTCGCCGCCGGGGCGAACGAGTGCCGCAGCTGATGAAGCGAGAGATTTTGATCAATGCGAGTCCACGAGAGACTCGCGTCGCAATACTGGAGGATGACGAGCTCGTCGAGCTGATGGTCGATCGCCCCGACACTCGTCGCATGGTCGGGGATATCTACCTGGGACGCGTCGAAGCAGTGCTTCCCGGCATTCAGGCGGCGTTCGTCGATATCGGCACCGAGAAGAGCGCGTTTCTCCACGCGTCGGACCTCGTGTTCGACGAGGATGACGAGCGCGACGATGAGGGTGCCGAAGAGGAGGACGAGGAGGAGGAGACCGCGGAGACGCCGCGCCGTCGCCGCGCGAAGGTCCCTCCGATTCAGGACCTCCTCAAACCGCGCCAGGACATCCTGGTCCAGGTCAGCAAGGAACCGATCTCCACGAAGGGCCCACGCGTGACCGCCCAGATCTCCCTGGCGGGGCGCTTCCTCGTCTACATGCCCTTCGCGTCGCGCGTCGGCGTCAGCCGGAAGATCGGCGACCGCGCCGAGCGCCAGCGGCTGCGCGAACAGGTGCAGCAGGTACTTCCGAGCGATTCGGGTGGCGTGATCGTCCGGACAGTCGGCGAGGACGCCACCCAGGAGACGTTCAAGCGGGAGCTGCAGACGCTCATGTCGCAGTGGAAGAAGATCAAGCGCAAGACGACCTTCCTCCACGCTCCTGCCTCGGTACACCGCGAGACGAGCCTCACCCGGGGGATCATCCGCGACCTCTTCACCACCAAGGTGGACAAGCTCCAGGTGGACTCGAAGCAGGTCCACCACGAGATCGCCGACTACCTCAAGGGCGTAGGCCCGGAGCTCATGCAGCGCGTCGTCATGTACGACGACCCCGTTCCGATCTTCGACAAGGCCGGGATCGAGCCCGAGATCCGTGATCTCTTCAAGCGGCGCTGCGATCTTCCCTCGGGCGGCTACCTGGTAATCGAGCAGACCGAGGCGCTCGTCTCGATCGACGTGAACTCGGGCCGCTACACGGGAAAGAAGGACCCCGAGAAGACGATCCTCAAGACGAACACCGAGGCCGCCCGCGAGGTCGCGCGTCAGCTCCGATTGAGGGACATCGGCGGCATCATCGTCTGCGACTTCATCGACATGGAGAGCCGCCAGAACCGCGACAAGGTGCTCCAGGAGCTGCGCACCCACCTCGCGCGCGATCGCGCGCGAACGAAGGCCTTCGCGGTGAGCGAGCTCGGGTTGGTGGAGATGACGCGCCAGCGCGTCCGGGCCAGCCACTACCAGAACATGACGGAGGCGTGTCCCACCTGCGCCGGCACCGGGCGTGTCTTCACCCCCGAGAGCACGGTGCGTCGGATGGAGCGTGCCGTGCGACGCATGGCGGTGGACGGCCGCAAGGACCAGCTCGTCGTCAAGCTGCATCCGGATGTCGCGATGTACGTGCAGGAGCAGGAGCACGATCTGATGCCCAAGCTCGAGAAGTCGCTCGGATTCGCCCTCGAGATGCGCGACGATCCGCTGCTCAAGCCTGACGAGTTCAAGCTCGTCGTGAAGGGTGCCGATCGGGACGTGACGGGACAGTACGCCGTGGCGTGATGGCGCAGCGGGGGAGGGGTCGTCGCATCGTGCGCCCGAGACGCGTGCGGTGCCTCCCTCAACCCGTCCCATCCCGTGCCGCATCCCAGCGACGGTGACTCTCGCGCCTGGCAGCGGGCGATGCACCTCGCCGACGAGATCTATCTCCTCTCCCACAGGTTGCCGACGGCAGAGCGGTTCGGCCTGCAAGCGCGGCTTCGTCGGAGCGCCGTGTCGGTGGTGGCGAACATCGCCGAGGCAGGGGATCGGCTGACGCTTCGAGAGTACCGCTTCTTTCTCGGCGTCGCCTCGGCATCGCTTCGCGAGCTCGGCGAACTGATGGACGGAGCGGCGCCCCTCCTCCCGCTCGGGGACGATCGCTTGCGCCGTGCCCGCCGTCTGGTGGACGACATTGCCGAGGAGCTCTGGTCGCTCGACCCGAGTACGCCCGAGGCTTCCTTGACCGCGTGGCTGTCAGACGCTAAGTTCAGAGGCTGATATCACTTGCCCCCACTCCAATGCCTTACGCGATCATCCGGACGGGCGGCCTGCAGTTCCGCGTCGAGCCTGGGAAGACCGTTCGCATCCCCAGTCTCGACGGCGAGGTCGGTTCCCGCATCACTTTTGACGAGATCCTTCTCGGCTCCGACGGCACGACCGTCCGAGCCGGCGCCCCCCTCCTCGGCGGAGCGAGCGTGTCGGCCGAAATCGTCCGCCACGGGAAGGGAGACAAGGTCGTGGTCTTCAAGATGAAGCGCCGGAAGAACTACGCCCGGAAGCAAGGGCATCGGCAGCCATTCACCGAAGTCCGCATCAACGACATCACCCTCGGCTGAGAACGAGCGATGGCTCACAAGAAAGGCGTCGGCTCCAGCCGCAACGGCCGTAACAGCAACGCCCAATATCGCGGCGTCAAGAAGTTCGGCGGCGAGCACGTGCGCGCTGGCAATATCCTCGTGCGCCAGTGCGGCACCAAGTTCCACCCCGGCCGCAACGTCGGCCTGGGCAACGACTACACGCTCTTCGCTCTCATCGACGGCGTGGTGAAGTTCGAGCACCGGAACAAGGATCGCTACAAGATCAGCGTCTACCCGGCGCCCGAGAGCGAAACGACCCCCGCCGCCTGACGGTGGGGGACCCGGAGGACGCGGGAGGGTCGCCTATGCCGCTCTGGACCCGCCTCAAGGTCGAGTTGGACCGCGCCGGGCAGATGGCCCAGATCGCGATCGACGAAGGGCGCGTGCGCCTGGAAGCCTTCCGCGCCCGACAGCAGGCCGACAAGGCTGCGGCCGCGTTAGGCTACGCGGTCGCGCAGGCGAGGCGTGAGGCCCGCGAGATAGAGGCCGACGTCCTCAAGCGCCTCTCGGACGCCCTCGACGCCGCCGAGACCACCGCAGCCGCGCAGGAAAAACGCCTCGCCGAGCTAGTCTCGGCACGCAAGGCGTCGCGTCGCTCAAGTACCTGGTAGGCGCCCGCTCCCCCCGCTCCCCCCCGCTCCCCCCCGCCTCAGCCCTCGCCTAGGGTGATCCGTACGTCGGCGGAAGTGCCTTGTAGCGGTCGGTGAGAAGGTCCTGCCGCGACCTCCCGGTCACCCGCTCTCCGCGGACCAGCACTACCTCGGCGTGATTCGCGAATTCGAACGGGTCGCCGCTCCACACCACGACGTTCGCTTCCTTGCCGACTTGCAGCGATCCGACGCGATCGGCGATGCCGAAGATTTGTGCCGGTCCGAGGGTGATGGCCCGGAGCGCGTTGTCCCAACTCATCCCGTAGGCGACTGCGTTCCCGGCCTCATAGCGGATGTTGCGGATGTTGAACAGGTCCTCGTCGCCGCCGCCGGCATCCCCCAACAGCCCAACCTCAACCCCCGCACGCCGCAGAATCGCCGCGTTCTCTTGCCGGGTTGCCAACGCGGAGAAGCTGCTCGGGATGTTGTTCATCGCTCCGGTGAGCACCGGGACCTTCGCTTTCGCCAGCTTGTCGGCCACCACCCACGCCTCGGCGCCCCCTCCGATGATGAGCCGGAGCTTGAACTCCGCCGCGAGTTGAAGCGCGGCCTCGATGTCGCTCGCCTGGTCGGTGGTCACGAGTAGCGGGAGCCGGCCATCGAGCACAGGGATCATCGCCTCGAGATCGGCCCGGCCCGCACTGAACGGCCGCGTCTGGGCCCGGTTGTACGCCGCCTTGTTGGCCACGTACGTGCGGGTATCCTGGAGCAGAGTGCGGAGCTTGCCGATCAGCTCTCCCTTCGCGCCGACGCCCGCGGACCGGTCGTCGCCGATCTGCGCCACCATGGCGGCTGGGGCGCGAACCAGCATGTCGTTCGCCGCCCCGTTCACCAGATCGACCAACGCCAGCTGACCGGCCACCAATCCTCCCTGCGGCCAGACGGCCGTGGTGGTTACCCCCTCTTCGCGCGCTGGCTGGATCATGACCGACCGCGGATTGAGCCCGAGCCACGACTCGAACGCCGCGGCGATGCCGTCGGCCCCCTTAGCCGAGCTCTCACGCGGACCGGCACCGAACTCGACGTCCACCAGGCCGAGGTTCGAGTACGAGTCCACGAGTCCGGGGGTCACCCACTTGCCGGTGGCGTCGATCTGCTGCGCTCCGGCGGGGACGGCCACCGAGGCGCCGACCGCGAGGATCTTTCCATCCTTGACGAGCACCGTCCCGTGCTCGATCGGCGGCCCGCTCACGGGATAGACCTTCCCGCCGGTGATCGCGATCGTTTGCGCGCCGAGCGGCCCCGCCAGTAGCGTCAGGATCGCCGCCCGTCTCGTGAGGCGTTGCGCCGTGCCGATCACAGAGCGCACCTCTCGCGGCATCGGCGCCACCACTGGCGTTAGGCGATGGGCGGGGATCATTGGCCACCTCCCGCCATCGGCACGTATCCGAGCTCGAAGTCCGTCCGCCATTGCTCCTTCGGATCGCCGCGGTCGAAGAGGAGGGCACCGTCCACCCACACCTTCTCCGTGCGCGTATAGATGCTGAACGGGTCGCCGCTCCACAGGACGATGTCGGCATCCTTCCCCACCTGGATCGTCCCGATCTTGTCGTCGAGCCCAAGGGCCCAGGCCGGATTCGCTGTGATCCACTTGATCACCTGATCCTCGCCGATGGTGAGCCCGATCGCGCGGCCGGCCGCCATCGCCTTCGCCGCCTCCTGGTTCAGTCGCTGCGACCCCGACGGATCGTCGGAGTGTGCGATCGCCCGTGCGCCGGCGTGGTCCACGAGAGCGAGATTGGCGCGCACGGCGTCGAGCGCTTCCATCTTGAACCCGCCCCAGTCCGCCCAGAGTGCGCCGGCGATCCCCTCCTTGGCCAGGAGGTCGGCGATCTTGTACGCCTCCACCCCGTGATGGAAGGCGCGGATCTGGTAGCCGAACTCGTGCATCACGTCGATCATCTGCGCCATCTCGTCGGCGCGATAGCAGTGCATGTGCACGAGGATGTTGCCGCGCAGCGCCTCGGCCAGCGTCTCCATCCCCAGGTCGCGCGGCGGCGGATCGCCTTTCTTGTCGATCAGCCACTTGTCCCATTTCCGGCGATACTGCTCGGCCTCGATGAAGGCGGCGCGGTATCCCGCGACGTTGCCCATGCGCGTCGATGGACCGCCGCGCTGCCCGTAGACCCGCTTCGGATTCTCTCCGCACGCCATCTTCAGCCCGTACTTCGCGCCCGGGAACTTCATTCCCTGAACCGTGCGAGAGGGGACGACCTTGAGCACGACGCTCCGGCCGCCGATCAGGTTCGCAGATCCCGGAAGCACCTGCAGCGTCGTCACGCCTCCCGCGAGATTGCGCGGGAACTGCGGATCCTGAGGCCACACCGAGTGCTCGGCCCACACGTTGGGCGTGCTCGGCTTCGTCGCCTCGTTTCCATCGCTGTTCGCCTCGACGCCCGGAGCGGGGTAGACGCCCAGGTGGGAATGGACATCGATGATCCCCGGCGTCACGAACTTCCCCGTCCCGTCGATCACCACCGCGTCGGCCGGTGCGTCCACGGTTGCGCCGACGGCGGCGATCTTCCCGTCGCGGAGCAGGATCGACCCCCGATCGATGCGCGGCCCCGCAGCCGTGAGGATGGTGACGTTTTTTATGACCGTCGGCTTCGAGGGGAATGGCTTGTAGGTGCTGGGGAACGGATCGGAGTTCGGCACCGAGAGTGCGCCGGGACCGGGCGGAAGCTTCTTCGCCGTATCCTCAGCGGCTGGCTTGGCAGTCGGTGCCTGGGCTGGCGCCATCGTGGTGCGGGCGGCCAGCGCGAAGGCACAGACGAGTACGACGCGGCGCATGTTGGAGTGGCTCCTCGGGAAGGGCAGTTGTGCGGCGAGGAAGCTAGAGTGCGGTCCAGAAGCGGGCCAGGGGTGCGCCCCGCGCCTGACACTCTACGGGAGCAATCGAAGCGCGTTGCTCTCCAGCGCTGATCGCTTGAGCGATTCGTCCAGCGGCAGCGCGAGAAACTGGTCGACGTTCTTCCTCATGCTCTCGACCCCCGGACTGGGCCAGTCGGTGCCCCAGAGGAGTTGCGCCGCCAGCTCACCCACCCGAGGGAAGTAGTCGAGCAGGCCCTTCGGCGGTATCCCGGACAGGTCGAGCCACACCTGACGATGGCGGCGCAGAACGAAGAAAGCCTCCTGCATGTAGAGCGGCCGCCCGCCGTGGGCCATGATGAGGCGAAGGTCGGGGAAGTCGATCGCCACATCGTCCAGCTCCATCGGGTTGCCGTACTTGCTGCGGGCGCCGGGGAAGATGCTCGTGCCGGTGTGGACGAGCACCGGGAGGCCGTGCTCCTGACACATCCGATAGATGACGGCGAGCGAGTCGAGCCCGCGCGTGTAGTCGTTGGCGGCGAACCCTTGATGTGGCGGGTGCAGCTTGAGCACGCGGGTTCCGATCTCCAGGAGATGCCGCACCGCCGACCGCGCGTCCTTCGTGGTGACTGGGTCGACGCCGCCGTAGGGTAGGAGGCGCACGGGGTCCGCCGCCGCATAGCGCGCCGCGAAGTCGTTCGTCTCGTCGGTGAACCCCATGATGTTCGGGCTCGGGTAGTTCACCATCCCGACCCTCCAGATCCCCTGCTCATCCATGATCCGGAGGAGAAGCTGGGGCTCCTCCATCAGCGCGATGAGGAAGTCGACATGCCCTTCCTTGCCGCGCACCATCGTCTCCCTCACCGCTGGCTTGAGCTGATCCCACGGCTGGATGTGGACGTGGAAGTCGGTGATCCGATAGCTCTGCGGAGCGCCGCGCGAAACGGTCACGCGCCCTAACGACCGGGGAACTGGGGGGGACGCTTCTCGAGGAAGGCGCGCACCCCCTCCGCCTTGTCCTCGCTCGAGAAGCAGAGCTGGAAGAGAGCGCTCTCGAGCTTGAGCCCGTCGTCGAGTGGCAGGCTGAGCGCGGCGCGAGTCGCCTCTTTGGCTGCGGCCAGGGCCACCGGGCTCTTCGCCGCCACGACGTCGGCCAGGGCCACAGCGCGTTCCATGAGAGTCGCCGGCGAGGAAACCTCCTCCACCAGCCCGATGCGTCGCGCCTCGGCGGCGTCGATCAGCTCACCCGTGAGAATGAGGCGAAGCGCGGCGCCGAGCCCGACGATCCGCGGGAGACGCTGCGTTCCCCCTCCGCCGGGGATGAGGCCGAGATTCACCTCCGGCTGGCCGAACCGGGCCACCTCGCTCGCCAGGCGGATGTCGCACGCCATCGCCAACTCCATCCCACCACCCAGGCAATAGCCGTTGATGGCCGCGATCACCGGCTTGGGACAGCGCGCGACCGCATCGTAGATCGAGACCGCTTTCATGGCCCGCCACTGATCGACGGGCGTCCGACGCTCGAACTCGGAAATGTCGGCGCCGGCGACGAAGGCCTTCTCTCCGGCCCCGGTCACGATGATCACCCGCACGGCGCCGTCGCGTCGTGCCCCCTCCATCGCCTCGAGAAACGCGGCACGCATCGCGTCGTCGAGCGCATTCCGTTTCTCCGGGCGATTCATCGTCAGGACCGCGACGGCACCGCGAGTCTCGCTCAGAACGGGACGCCCTTCGGTCATCGCTCCTGCTCCCAGGTGTAGAAGCCCTGCCCGGTCTTTCGACCGAGCTGGCCCGCCCGGACCTTCTCGCGCAGCAGCGCTGGGGGCCGGTAGGTGTCATCTCCGAGGGCGGCATGCAGCGTCTCGGCGATCGACAGTCGGACATCCAGCCCGACGAGATCGGTCAGGCGGAGCGGGCCCATAGGGTGATTGTATCCCAGCTCCATCGCGCGATCGATGTCTTCGGCGCTCGCCACCCCTTGCTCGAGCATCCGAATCGCCTCGAGCCCGAGCACCACGCCGAGCCGGCTGGTGGCGAACCCCGGAGTATCGCGCACCACGATGGTCGTCTTTCCGAGCGATTCGGCGAACTCGCGGACCGCACGCACCGTCTCGTCGCTCGTCTCCACTCCCCGCACGACCTCCACCAGCCGCATCACCGGCACCGGATTGAAGAAGTGGAGACCGACGGCGCGACCGGGGCGCTCGAGAGCGGAGGCGATCTCGGAGATCGGGATGGAGGAGGTGTTGCTGGCGAGGATCGTGTCGCCCCTCGAGAGGGACTCGAGCTCGGCGAAGATCCGTCGCTTGAGATCGAGACGCTCAGGCACCGCCTCGATCGCCAGGTCCGCCCCTGACATCGCCGCGGCCATCGTCTCGTGCGTCGTCAGGCGTGCCAACGCCTGGTCACGCTGCTGGGCGGTCGCCTTCCCCTTCTCGATCGCCTTGGTGAAAGCGCCGGCGATCTGCGCGCGAGCACGCGCCAGCACCGCGGGGTCGGCATCGGTGAGGGCCACCGCGCAGCCGGCGGCCGCCGCGACGTAGGCGATCCCGTGCCCCATCGTCCCCGCGCCGACGACGGCGAGCTTCGCCACTCCGCTCACGATGCGAGCGCCTTCGACACGACGGGCAGTCGATCGGTGCACAGGCCATCGACGCCCAGCGCCGCCAGAAGCGACGCGCGCTTCGGGTCGTTCACCGTCCACGCGATCACCCGGCCGCCGGCTCCGTGCACCGCGTCGACGAGCGCGGCGTCGATCAGGTCCTCCCGCGGCCAGGCGGCCGTGGCGCCGACCGCTCGGAGCGCCGATGCAGGGTCGGGAAGAGCGTGATCGAAGAGAATTCCCCCCGCGAGACCCGGCATCAGCGCCAGCGCCCGCCGGACCGCCTCGTGCTCGAAGCTGTGGACGGAACAGCGATGTGGCGCCGGCGAGCTGCGGATGACCGCGACAACCGCCGCTTCGATCCCGCGCCCTTTGAGCTCCACGTAGACATCGGCCCGATCCTTCACCGCGGCCAGCACCTCGGCCAGCGTCGGGATGAGGGCCCGTCCCTCGACGGAAAATCCCTGCAGCTCATCGAACGTCAGCTCGGCGATCGGCTTCCGCTCGAGACCGCGGGGCGCCTTCGCGCGAGGGATCTCGTCGTGATGAATGACCACCACCCGGTCGCGCGTGCAGTGCGCGTCGAGCTCGATCCCATCGGCGCCGAGCTCGAGCGCCCGCAGGAAGGAGGGGAGGGTGTTCTCCGGGCACTCGGTCGGCGCGCCGCGGTGACCGATCAGCCGCGGCCGGGGGTGTTCAGTCGTCACTCCGCTTCGCTTGGATCCAGTCCGTTTCTTTGAAGATGTCGCGCAACAGCGCCCGATCCTCGGTCGTGGGCATGACCGAGGCGACGTAGGCGGCATACTTCTCCCGCTCGATCGCCTCCCCGTCGACCGTGAACGTCTGCCCTTTGTACTGGCCGATCCGCCGGTTGAACTTCACGCTCGGAATCGTCAGGCGCTGGTGCTCGGGGGGCACATACTGATTGAGGCGGTCGATCAGCCCCTGGACCTCCTGCCGGTACAGCTCTCGCGCCGCTTCATTGAGCCTACTCCGATCCGCCGGCTGCGGATTGGTCCGCTCGTCGAAACGACCCTTGAGCCCCCAGGTGTACGCCCACTGCGCCGATGACGAGTTGTCCGTGCCGAAGAGATCGAAGGCCGTCGACACCCACTTGTTGAAGTAGCGCTGGATGATCGGCGTCGGGATCTTTCCCGCCTTGATGATGCGGAGGAGGCCGTTGTTCCCGGTGCCGAGGTGGAAGGACTCCTCCTTCAGCATCGGCTTCATCGAGCGCGCGAGCGGAGCGAAGGCCGATGTCGACATCATCTGGAGCTGGTACTTGCCGTCGCGGTCGATGAACTCCGTGTAAACGAAGAAGTCGAGCCAATTCTCGACGCTTTCGTTGAACGAGCCGAGGAGGCGCTCGTGCTCGTCGGCGCGGCGCTGCAGGAGCTTCTCCGCCTCGCGCTTCCCCTCGTCGCCGAAGTGCGAGACGAGGAGGTACGACATCTGCCAACCATGGCGCATCTCCTCGGCCATCACGCGATAGATCGAGAGCAGGTCGTAGTCGCTCGGCGCGTTGACGAGGAGGGCGCGCTGCTGCTCCACCGAGGCGAACTCGGTGTCGCCCTGATAGATGATGAGCGTCTGCAGCGCGTCGCGGATGCGCTGGTCGGGGATGTGCATGACCGTCTTCCACTTCGACTGACCGGCGTAGTGGCCGAACTCGATCTCGGGAATCTCGAGCTCGGCGAGCTTGACATCGAACTTGTAGTCTTTGAGCTCGATCGCCTCGAGGCCGATGTCGTCCTGCCAGGTCTTGAAGAGGTCGATCCAGTCGTCGAAGTTCGTGATCTTCGCGAGAGCCATCCTATACTCCTGTCGTCAGGCTTGATGGTGTGGTGCCGAACGCCGGGGCGCGCT
This sequence comes from Gemmatimonadaceae bacterium, assembly GCA_035623475.1. Lineage (GTDB taxonomy): Bacteria > Gemmatimonadota > Gemmatimonadetes > Gemmatimonadales > Gemmatimonadaceae > DASPTK01. The sequence continues at coordinate 223,249 of DASPTK010000113.1, forward strand.
TCTCGACGAAGGCGCGTATGCCTTCGGCAGCATCGCCGCTGCGGAAGCACTTGAGTTGGGCGTCCAGCTCGTAGTCGAGCATCTCGGGGAGCGATCGAGAGAGCGACTGATAGACGGCCCCCTTGGCCATCGCCACGGCGTCGACCGGCTTCGCCGCCAGCGTTCGCGCAAGCGTGGCCGTTTCCTCGGCCAGCGTCTCCGGAGACACGACGCGATTGACCAGACCGAGCCGCAGGCACTCCTGGGCATCGATCATGTCGGCGAGCCAGAAGAGCTCGAGCGCCTTGGCCGGTCCCACCAGCCGCGGAAGAAAGTACGTGCCGCCCCAGTCGGGGTGCAGGCCGATACGGTTGAAGGTTTGGCCGATCTTCGCCGCGGTGCTGGCAATCCGAAGATCGCAGGCGAGGGCGAGGTTCGCGCCCCCACCCGCCGCGGCCCCGTTGATCGAGGCGATCACCGGCTTTCGCGAGAGGCGAATCGTCATCACGACTCGCCGCCCTTCCTCCACCAATGCGGCGAGGGAGGTGGCATCCCCCCGCTCGACCAGCTCCGCCATGTAGCCCACGTCGGCTCCGGCGCAGAAGCCGCGTCCCGCGCCGGTGATCACGATCACCCGCACCGAGGGGTCGCGGTCCAGCTCCACCAGCGCCTCGCCGATCTCCTGGCGCATCGTCCCGGCGAAGGCGTTGAGCTTCTCCGGGCGATTGAGGGTGAGCGTCCCCACGGCACCGTTGCGATTCAACAACACGTTGGTGTAGCTCATCCTGCCACCCGCTCGACGATCGTCGCGATCCCCTGACCGACGCCGATGCACATCGTCGCCAGGCCATAGCGAGCGCCTCGGCGCTTCATCTCGTGCACGAGTGTGGTCACGATGCGGGCGCCGGAGGAGCCTAATGGGTGGCCGAGGGCGATCGCGCCGCCGTTCACGTTGACGCGCACGGGATCGATGCCCAACTCGCGAATGCACGCGATCGATTGGGCAGCGAATGCCTCGTTCAGCTCGACCAGGTCGATGTCCTCGATCTTGAGCCCCGCGCGCTCGAGCGCCTTGCGCGTCGCCGGGACAGGGCCGATCCCCATCACGTCGGGGGAGACGCCTGCAACCGCGGACGCGACCACGCGCGCCAACGGGGTGCGGCCGCTTCGCTGCGCGGCTCGATCCGACACGATCAGCGTCGCGCTCGCGCCATCGTTGATGCCGCTCGAGGAGCCGGCGGTCACCGTCCCCCCCACCTTGAGGAAGGCGGGCTTCATTCCCCGTAGCACCTCGATCGTCGTCTCCGGGCGTGGGCTCTCGTCGCGGTCGACGACGACTTCGGCATTTCGCGACCGTACCGTCACCGGCACCAGCTCGTCCGCGAAGTGCCCGTACGAGACCGCACACGCGGCGCGCGCTTGGCTCTCGAGCGCGAAGGCATCCTGCTCCTCGCGCGAGATGCCGTAGCGCTTCGCGACCTCCTCCGCCGTCTCGCCGAGCGAGATCGTCCATCCCGTCGGCATCGTCGGGTTGGTGAAGCGCCAGCCGACGGTGGTATCGGCCACGGTCGGCGCTGCCCGAGGGAAGCCCTCCTCCGGCTTGAGCGTCACCCATGGCGCGCGGGTCATGCTCTCCACGCCGCCGGCGATGAAGCACTCCCCTTCGCCGGCGCGGATCGCCTGCGAGGCGCTCACGATCGCCTGGAGTCCCGAGCCGCAGAGGCGATTCACCGTCTGCCCGGACACCTCCACCGGCAATCCGGCGAGCAGCAGTGCCATCCGCGCGACATTGCGATTGTCCTCGCCCGCCTGATTGGCGCAGCCGAGGATGACGTCATCGACATCGGACGGCTTGACGCCGGTGCGATCGACCAGGGCGCGGATCGCGACCGCGGCGAGATCGTCGGGTCGCACGCGGGCCAGAACGCCGCCATGCCGGCCGATCGGCGTCCGCACCGCATCGACGATCAGGGCGTCGGTCATGAGAGGTCCACCCAGACGGACTTCGTCTGCAGGTATCCATCGAGCGCCTGGGCGCCGAGATCGCGCCCGAAGCCGGATTGTTTGAACCCGCCGAAGGGGGAGGCGGCGTCGTACATGTTGTAGGTGTTGATCCAGACGGTCCCGGCCTTCACGGCGCGCGCGGTCCGGAGCGCCTTCTTGATATCGCGCGTCCAGATCCCCGCGGCGAGGCCGTAGATCGTCGAATTGGCCAGCGCCGCCGCGCCGTCGACACCGTCATCGAAGGTCAACATCGCGAGCACGGGGCCGAAGATCTCCTCGCGTGCAATCGTCATCTCCGGTCGCACGTCGCCGAAGATCGTCGGAGCGACGAAGTAGCCGCGTCCGTTCACCGGTGTCCGCTCGCCGCCGGCGAGCAGGCGCGCTCCTTCTTCTTTCCCACGGGTGATGTAGCCGAGGACACGCTCCATCTGGGCGCGGGAGACGATCGCGCCGAGCCGGGTCTTCGGGTCGAGCGGGTCCCCCGCGACCATTTTGCGGGCACGCTCCAGGATGCGCCGCTCGAGCTCCTCGCGCGCCGAGGCTTCCACGAGGAGCCTGGATCCGGCCGCGCATACCTCCCCCTTACCATAGAAGATGCCGGTGAGCGCTCCCTTGGCCGCCGCATCGAGATCGGCGTCGGCGAAGACGATGTTCGGCGACTTCCCGCCCAGCTCGAGCGACACCTTCTTGACCGTCCCCGCGGCCTCGCGCATCACCTGCTTCCCGACGGCGGTCGACCCGGTGAAAGCGATCTTGTCGACGTCCGGGTGCCTGACGAGCGCGGCCCCGGCCACGGGCCCCGCTCCCGGAACGCAGTTCACGGCGCCGGCGGGGAATCCCGCCTCGAGCGCCAGCTCGGCGAGTCGGATCGCGGTGAGGGGCGTCTGCTCGGCCGGCTTGAGCACCACGGTGTTTCCGCAGGCGAGGGCCGGACCGAGCTTCCACGCGGCCAGCGACATCGGGAAGTTCCAGGGGACGATCGCGCCGATCACCCCCAGCGGCTCGCGCAGCGTGTAGTTGAGGAACTGGCCATCGACCGGGATCGTGTCGCCGTGGATCTTGTCCGCCCACCCCCCGTAGTACTTGAAGGTGTCCGCCGTCAGGCGGAGATCGATGTGCGACTCGAAGATCGGCTTCCCGTTCTCGAGCGTCTCGAGGCGGGCCAGCTCGTCCTTGCGCTCGAGACAGAGCTCCCCCAGGCGGGTGAGCAGAGCTCCGCGACGACGAGCGCTGAGCCCGCGCCACGCCTCGCTCTCGAATGTCTGTCGGGCCGATCGGACGGCGCGATCGACGTCCGCCTCGCCGGCCGACGACACACGCGCCAGCTCTTCCTCGGTGGCCGGGTTGACGATGGCGATGACCTCACCCGATGAGGCCTCGGCGTGCTCCCCATGGATGAGGAGCGTCGTCGAGAGCGTCGAGGGTGCCGATGTCGCGGCCATGAGAGGAGCCCGTCCGGCGGGGCGACGAGCGACCTAGCGACCCTTGAAGTCGGGCTGTCGCTTCTCGACGTACGCGGCCAAGCCCTCCTTCGCGTCGCTGCTCTTGAAGAGCAGGTTCTGCAGCTCGCGCTCCAGGGCCAGCCCGTACTCGAGCGGGATCTCGGCACCCGACTGCACCGAGCGCTTGATGTGCCCCACCGCCATCCCGGCCTTGTTAGGCAGGCAGAACTGCTTGGCGTAGAGCAGGACGCTCTCCCAAAACTCGTCGCGCGCAAAGACTTCGGTCACGATGCCGAGCGACTGCGCCTCCTCGAACGAGAAGGTGCGGCCGGTGACCATTAGCTCGATCGCCTTCGACTTGCCGACGAGCCGGGCCAGGCGCTGCGTGCCACCGGTGCCCGGGAGCACGCCCAGGTTCACCTCGGGGAGGCCGATCTTCCCGGCGTCCTGACAGGCGATGCGGATGTCCGCGGCCATCGCAATCTCCAGCCCCCCGCCGACGCAATGGCCATTGAGCGCCGCGATCACCAGCTTCGGCGTCTGCTCGAGGCGGCTCAGCGTCTCGTTTGCGTGGAGGCAGAAGTAGTACTTGAACGTCGGGTCGACCTCGTTGAGCATTTTGATGTTCGCGCCGGCGGAGAAGAACTTGTTCCCGGCGCCCCGCAGGACGATCACCTGCACGTCGTTGTCGAAGCGCGCCCGGAGGATGCACTCGTCGAGCTGGCGCATCATCTCGTGCGTGTACGTGTTGGCAGGCGGGTCGTTCAGCTCGAAGACGGCGATGTGCCCCTCGGTGCGGTAGGTGACGAGGGTCTCGGTCGCCCGATCGTTCATTGTGGCGGTGGCCATGTCTGCCTCGGCTCGAAACGGTGCGGATCGCGTTGTTTGCCTGACGGCTCCAGCCGGCGTCGTGCGGCCGCAGGCATCCGGGGGTCTGACCGATCAGCCCGATGAGGTGCGCGGCAGCACCGCGTCCGACACCGGGAGCCCGACGTAACCGCCAAGGAAGAGCCGAGCGACGTTCTGGCTGAGCAGCTCGACCCCGACATCCCCCAGCGGATCGTACCAGTTGTAGATCCAATTCATCATTCCGAAGAGCGAGTACGTGGCCACGCGGCGGTTCACATGTGCCGGTCCGTGCGCCCGCTCGACATCGGCGAGGATGTCCATGAGGGTCCGCGTGTACTCGCGCTTCTTGTCGCTGACCTGGTGGAGGTAGTCCCCACTCAGCGCGTCCGCCTCGTGGGAGAGCACCTTCATCTCGGCCATGTGGCCGGCGAAGTAGTCCAGGTGGTTGTCGATGTACCGCGACAGGCGCTCTACCGGATCGGTCACCCCCGCCAGCGCCTCGCGCATGCCGGCGATGACCGCATCGAAGTTCCGGCTCTGGATCAGGAAGAGGAGCTCTTCCTTGCTCTGGACATAGTAGTAGACGCCAGCCAGGGAGACCCCAGAGGCTTTCGCCAGGTCCCGCATACTCGTCTGGTGGTAGCCGCGCTGGGCAAAGACCCGCGCCGCCGCGGCGAGGAGGGCATCCAGCTTCTGGTCGCGGGCGGGGGTGGTCATCGGAGGGCCTAGAACGAAGGTTCGAACGATCGTTCGGTGTCAACCTAGGCCTCCGGCCGCGGGCCGTCAAGCCGCCATTTAACACTTTCTGGTGACCAACGTCTCATTTCTCGTGAAGGCATGACGGACGCCAGGGTCCCCGCCGCTGCACCGGGCGACGACGCGCTCATTGCGCGGTGGAGGGGAGGGGACGAGCGGGCTGCCACCCTCCTGGTGGAACGTCACGCCGGTGCGTTGGCTCGGTACGTGGCGAGCCTCGGACATGGGGGCGAGGCGGAGGAGATCGTCCAGGACACTTTCGTGCGGGCTTTCGCCTCGCTCGAGGGCTTTCGTGCCGAGAGCTCGCTCCGTACCTGGCTCTTCACGATCGCGCGGAACCTGGTGCGCGATCGAGTGCGGAGCCGTCGCTGGGAAAAGAGGGTGGTGGCGATCGAGGAGGAGCATGCGGTCACCGAGTACGACGCGTTGGACAGAACGGTGGCCGACGAAACGCAGGAGCGGCTTCGAGCGGCGGTGAACACCCTCTCGCCTATGCAGCGCGAGGTGTTCACCCTTCGAGTCGCCGAAGGGTTGTCGTACAAGGAGATCGCGGTCGTTCTCGAGAGCTCGGAAGGCGCGGCACGCGTGCACTACCACAATGCGATGAAGGCGATCAAGGAGTTCCTCAATGAGTGACTGCCCGCGCGAGGGGATGCGAGACCTGCTGCCGGATCTGGTGAACGGCACGCTGGCGCCCGGCGTGCGCGCATCGGTCGAGCAGCACGTCGCCGGGTGCGCCGTGTGCGCCTCCGAGCTCGCGCTTCTGCGCTCCCTTCAGGCGTCGATATCGCGAATGCCGAAGATCGACACGGCACGCGTGGCCGCCGCGGTGCGACAGGCGACACGCGAGGCGTCGGGCCCGCCGCGCTCGGCGGTCGTCGGTTCGATCAGCCGTCCGGCGACCGGCCGTTGGTGGGCGATCGGGATCGCGGCTGCCGCAGCGGCGGTCCTGGCGGCGGGGTATTTCTTCGCGCACCCGTCGCCGGCCCGTGCCCCCGCGGTCCCGGTCGCCGTCGCACCGAGCGCTGCTCCGTCGGCGCCGAGCGCGCCGAGTGCGCCGACGGTCACACCGGCTCCGCCTCCGCGCTTTGCGCGTGCCGACACACCGAAAACCACCTCGCCTCACGAGTCTGTGGCGGTGCCGCGCGCCGTGCGCGCGAGCTCTACCGGCGTCGCGCTCGAGGGAGGCCTTTCCGACCTGACGGACGACGATCTCCGCTCCCTGCTCGATGCGGCCTCGGAGATCCAGGCCCTGCCGTCCGTCGAGCCGGCGCCGGTGCTGGACACCGACGTCGGCGAGGGGGACTCGTGAGCATACGCCTGAATCGTGAGACGTTCGTCAGGCGCGCGATCCTCTTGGCGCTGGTGGCGCTCGTGCCGCTTGGCCGCGCGACGGCCCAGGCCGGCGTGGGGGAGGGGGAGGGGGACTCGCTCGGTGCGTCGCCACAGCGCCGCGCGCTCGAGGACGCCGTGCGGGGACGCGTCGAGCAGGTCGTGCAACAGCAGGTCGGCCTGACCGATGACCAGATGGGTCAGCTCCGTGGCGTGAACGAACGCTACGCCGCCCAACGCCGCGACCTCGTGCGCCAGGAGCGGGAGATCCGCCTCTCCCTGCGCGACGAGATCCAGCAGGGGCAACAGGCGAACCAGCAGCACGTCGACGAGATGATGGGGAAGCTGCTGAGCATACAGTCTCAGCGTGTCGATCTCGTGAGAAGCGAGCAGAAGGATTTGGCGAAGTTCATGACGCCCGTGCAACGCGTGAAGTACGCCGCGATTCAGGAGCGGCTCCGGCAGCGTCTGCAGCAGATGCGTCGCCAGAGGCTCGAAGGGGCGGGGAAGCCGGCGCCACGGCTTCGGCCGCC
>DASPTK010000114.1:0-4129 GCA_035623475.1 Gemmatimonadaceae bacterium
GCGACGGTGACTTCAATCATGGCGACTCCAGCGGAGGGGCGGTGTGCGACCCACCAATCCTCAGGTGCCCATGTCCCACGAGGCAAGATACTTGCGCTGAGCCTCCGTCAGCTTGTCGACTTCCGAGCCCATCGCCTGGAGTTTGAGCCGCGCGATGTCGCGGTCCAACTCCTCGGGCACGCGGTAGACGTCCTTCTTGAGCGACGATGCGCTCTTCACGAGATACTCCGCGGCCAAGGATTGGTTCGCGAAGCTCATGTCCATGACGCTCGCCGGGTGCCCTTCGGCCGCGGCGAGATTGATCAGGCGCCCTTCGCCGAGGAGGAAGATTCGCCGGCCATCGACGATGTACTCTTCTACAAAGGGGCGCACCGAGCGCGGCGGTTTGTCGGCCATCTTCTCGAGCGCGGGGATGTCGATCTCGACGTTGAAGTGCCCGGAGTTGCAGATCACCGCTCCATCCTTCATGCGTGCGAAGTGCTCACGCCGGAGAACCTCGACGTTCCCGGTGAGGGTACAGAAGATGTCGCCGATCGGCGCCGCCTCGGACATCGGCATCACGCGGAAGCCATCCATGCTCGCTTCCAACGCCTTGAGCGCGTCGATCTCGGTGACGATCACGTTCGCTCCCTCACCGCGGGCGCGCATCGCGACGCCGCGCCCACACCATCCGTAGCCGGCGACCACGAACGTCGAGCCCGCCAGCAGCAGGTTGGTCGCGCGAATGATGCCGTCGACGGTGGACTGGCCGGTGCCGTAGCGGTTGTCGAAGAGATGCTTGGTGTACGAGTCGTTCACCGAGATGACCGGGAACTGCAGAATCCCCTCCTTCGCCATCGCCTTGAGGCGAATGACACCGGTCGTCGTCTCCTCCGTGCTCCCGATGACTTTGGCGAGAAGCGCCTTCCGCGCCGCCGGGCCGAGGCCCTCGACCCAGGCGCGCACCGGCCCTTGCAGGTCGTCCAGACGATTGAGCGCGATCATGTGGATGGAGCCGACGACGTCGGCGCCGTCGTCCATCGTGATGTCCGGCTCGTGGGCGATCGCCGCCCGGATGTGCTCGTAGTAGGTGGTGTTGTCTTCGCCCTTGATCGCGAAGACCTTGATCCCGTAGTCGCGCACCAGATGCGCCGCAACATCGTCCTGCGTGGACAAGGGGTTGGACGCGCAGAGAGCAATGTCGGCCCCCCCGGCCTTGAGAGTCGCCATCAGGTTCGCCGTCTCCGCGGTGACGTGCAGGCAGGCGGAGACCTTCTTCCCCGCGAGCGGCTTCTCCTTGGCGAAACGGGCGCGAATCTCCCGGAGGACCTGCATCGAGCGCTCCGCCCACTCGGTGCGGTTCTTCCCCTGGTCGGCGAGGGAGATATCGCGAATGTCGTAGTTGGCGCTGCTCGGCGCCGCGGTCGTGGTGGAGGCCATCAAGATCTCTCGGTCTGAGGAAAGTCGGCCGGGTCAGACTGCACGACCGGGCCAGCGGTCATCGAACGGCGCGCCGAAGCTCGTCCACGCGGTCGGTGCGCTCCCACGAGAAGAACGTGAGAGGCGACGCCCCGTTCCGTCCCTCTTCCGGCGCGCGTCCGAAGTGGCCATACGCCGCCGTCTTGCGGTAGATCGGCGCGCGGAGGCCGAGCGCCGTGATGATGCCGTTCGGGGTCAGGTCGAACACCTCCCGCACCGCCTTCTCGATGCACGTTTCATCGACGCAGTGCGTGCCGAAGGTCTCGACCATGATGCTCACCGGTTCGCGCACGCCGATCGCGTAGGCGAGCTGCACCTCGCATCGCTTGGCGAGGCCGGCGGCCACGATGTTCTTGGCCACCCACCGTGCCGCGTAGGCGGCGGAGCGATCGACCTTCGAGGGATCCTTGCCGCTGAACGCGCCGCCGCCATGTCGCGCCGATCCGCCGTAGGTATCGACGATGATCTTACGCCCGGTGAGTCCGGCGTCGCCCTGCGGACCGCCGACGACGAAGCGGCCCGTCGGATTGATGTGGAAGACGGTGCGGCTCTGGTCGAGGAGCTCGGGCTCGATCGCGGATTCGATCACGCGCTCGATGACCGCCTTGCGGATCTCCCCCGTCGACACCGTCTCGGAGTGCTGCGTGGAGACGACGACGGTTTGCACCCGTACCGGCATCGCACCCTCGTAGAGGACGGTCACCTGCGCCTTCCCATCGGGACGAAGCCAGGGGAGCTCTCCGCTCCGCCGCCGCACGGCGAGCATGTGCGTCAGGCGGTGGGCGAGCTGGATCGGCATCGGCATGAGCTCGGGGGTCTCGTCCGTCGCGTAGCCGAACATCATCCCCTGGTCTCCCGCCCCACCGACGTCCACTCCCAACGCGATGTCGGGCGATTGCCGGTCGATCGTGCTCAGAACAGCGCAGGTCTTACTGTCGAAACCGTAGCTGGCATCGGTGTAGCCGATCGAGGCGATCGTGCCGCGGACGATGTCCGGGATCGGCACGTACGTGCTGGTGGTGATCTCGCCGGCCACGCAGGCGAGCCCGGTGGTAACCAGGGTCTCGCAGGCGACGCGCGCCGCAGGATCCTCGGCGAGGATGGCGTCGAGGACGGCGTCCGAGATCTGGTCGGCCACCTTGTCGGGGTGCCCCTCGGTGACGGACTCCGAGGTGAAAAGGTATTGATCGGGCACGGTATCGGGGCTCGGGAAGCTGGGGGCTGGGGGCTCAGGGACTCGGCTGTCGAATCGTGCGGTGAGGACGCTCGGGGAAAGCTCGCGCGTCTACCCGTCGATTCCCGCTCGGAGCGACTGGGGCTCGTTCGAAGATGATATGGAGCCGCTAGAGGTCGGGCAACCCGTCGTGCAGGAACGGGGCGTCACCAAATGTGTCAATCAGGCTGCGCGCAAGCACGGCTTCGGCTGCCGCTGCCGTGCGCGTGGAGAGCGCGAGGGTCGCCGCCTCGGTCGCGTTCTTGACGGTCATCCCGCGGACGATCCGCTTCACCAAGGGAACGGCACGCGGGGCGACGCTCAGCTTGCGAACGCCCAGGCCGATCAGCGCGAAGGCCATGAGTGGTTGCGAGGCCATTTCGCCGCACACCGTGACGTCGATCTCGTTCTCCTGGCCGACCTGGGTGATGCGCTGCACGAGCTCCAGCACCGCCGGGTGGAGCGGTGTGAAGCGGTGCGCGATGTTCGCGTTCCCTCGGTCCACCGCCAGCGTGTACTGGGTGAGGTCGTTCGTCCCGATGCTGAAGAACGAGGCTTCACCGACGAACGAGTGGGCCGCGACAGCGGCGGCCGGCGTCTCGATCATCACGCCGAGCGGAATGTCGGCGCGGTGCGGCACCTGGCGCGTAGCGAGGTCTGCGGCCGCCTCCTGCATCAGCTGCCGGGTGCGGCGGACCTCCTCCACCGAGACGACCAAGGGGAGCATGATGCGTACGTCGCCGTGGACGGCGGCCCGCATGAGAGCGCGGAGCTGGGTCATGAAGAGCTCCGGCTCGTCGAGGCACACCCGGATCGCCCGCCATCCGAGAAAGGGATTCGCCTCGGTGGGATATCCGCCGACGGGAAGCTTGTCACCGCCGATGTCGTAGGTGCGGATCACCACCGGTAGCCCCTTGAACGACTCGACGACGCGCTTGTACGCCCGATACTGCTCGTCCTCGTCAGGCATCGCTGTCCGGCCAACGACGAGAAACTCGGTGCGCATCAGCCCGACCCCTTCGGCCCCGGAGTGCGCCGCCAGCTCCGCCTCTTCGGGAATGTCGACGTTCGCGTACAAGGTGATCCGGACGCTGTCGGACGTGATCGGCTCCGCCGACTTGAGCGTCTCGAGCTCGGCGGTGAGCGCGATCGCGCGCTGCGCGCGTTCGCGGAACGCGGCGATCTCCTGCGCCGTCGGCTTGACGGAGATCGTCCCCGCGGCCCCGTCGAGAATGGCCGAGTCGCCGCTCGTCAGGCGCTTGGTGGCGTCGCGCAGTCCGACCACGGCCGGGATGCCGAGCGAGCGGGCGAGGATCGCGACGTGCGAGACGCGGGTGCCGGCATCGGTGGCGATGGCGCCGATCGCCTCCCGATCCAGCTGCACGGTGAGGCTCGGCGTGAGATCGTGCGTCACCAGGATCGCGTTCGTCCCCTTGGGCACATCGACCGGATCGTGGT
>DASPTK010000115.1:0-3650 GCA_035623475.1 Gemmatimonadaceae bacterium
CGGCGTCGCTGCTGAAGTGGTTGAGCGCGACCACCGGGGTGAGCCCGAAGGCGCGCACGTTCTCGACGTGCTTGGCGAGGTTCTGCGTGCCCCGCCGCACCGCCGCCACGTCCTCGCGCGCGAGGTCGGCCGGCGCGACGCCGCCGTGCAGCTTCAGCGCGCGCACGGTGGCCACGACCACGGCGGCCGCCGGCGTGAGGCCGCCGGTGCGCGCCTTGATGTCCACGAACTTCTCGGCGCCGAGGTCAGTCGCGAAGCCGGCCTCCGTCACCACGATCTCGCCGAGCTTGAGGGCCAGCCGCGTGGCGATGAGGCTGTTGCAGCCGTGGGCGATGTTGCCGAAGGGGCCGGCATGGATGAGCGCCGGCCCGCCCTCGAGGGTCTGCACCAGATTCGGCCGGATCGCATCGCGGAGGAGCAGCGTCATCGCACCGACCGCCTTCAGCTCGCCGGCGCGCACCGGCTTGCGATCGCTGCCCGCCGTGGAGCCGACGATGATCCGGGCGAGGCGGGCCTCGAGGTCCTCGCGGCTCGTCGCCAAGGCGACGATCGCCATGATCTCGCTCGCCGGGATGATCACCCACCGCTCCTCGCGCACCACTCCGTTGGCGACCCCCCCGAGCCCGATCACGCAATCGCGCAGAGCGCGATCGTTCATGTCGATCGTGCGCGGCCAGGTGACGCGACGCGGATCGAGATCCAGCTCGTTCCCCTGCGTGAGATGATTGTCGAGCATCGCCGAGAGGAGAGAGTGGGCGCTGGCGATGGCGTGGAAGTCGCCGGTGAAGTGGAGGTTGATGTCCTCCATCGGGATCACCTGCGAGTAGCCGCCACCGGCCGCGCCTCCCTTCACGCCGAAGACCGGTCCGAGACTCGGCTCACGCATGCACATCACGGCGTTCTTCCCGAGTCGCCGGAGCGCCTGCGTCACGCCGACAAGAGTGGTGGTCTTCCCCTCTCCGGCCGCGGTGGGGTTGATGCCGGTGACGAGAACGAGCCGGCCGCGCGCGGGCCGCTGCGAGACCTCGAGAGCGATCTTCGCTTTGTACTTCCCGTAGAGATCGAGGTCGTCGGCCGAGAGACCGAGGTCCCGCGCGACGTCGACGATGGGGCGCATCTTCGCGCGCTGGGCGATGTCGATGTCGGTTGGGATCGTAGCCACGGAGACTCTCTCGAGCGCGGGTGAGGGGGAATGGCGTGGCGCCAACTTACCAGTGTCCGGTAGCTCGTCGCCAGCCGCTAGCCAACCGGAGAGGGCGCGGGCAATCCGAATAGACGGCGCGCATTCTCCGCCGTCTGCGCGGCCAGCGTCGGGACATCGATGCCACGGGTGCGTGCGAGCCGTGCGATGGTCAGCGGGACGAAGGCCGGCTCGTTGCGACGGCCGCGGTGCGGAACCGGGGCGAGGTACGGCGCATCGGACTCGACGAGCAGCCGATCGTCGGGGACGTAGCGGAGGAGCGCCTCATCGGTCCAGGCGCGGAAGGTGACGATGCCACTGAAGGAGACGTACCAGCCGGCCTCGATGGCGGCTCGGGCGAGCGCGAGGGAGCCGGTGTAGCAGTGGAGCACGCCGGTCACCGCGCGCCCCGAGAGCTGCTCGCGCAGCAGCGCCTCGGTGTCCGGCTCGGCGTCGCGCGTGTGGACGACCACCGCCCGTTGGCGAGTGGCGGCGAGATCAAGCTGCTCGGCGAAGGCCGCGCGCTGCGCCTCGCGCGGGGCGTTGTCGTAGTGGTAGTCGAGACCACACTCCCCCACCGCCACCGCTCCGGCGTCGAGGTGTGCGGCGATCGCCGCCAAGTCGCGCGCCGCATCGAAGCCGGAGGCATCGTGCGGATGGACGCCGGCGGTGTACGCGATGCGGTGGCGGTGAGCGGTGGCGAGGGATTGCGCACGATTGGCGGCAGCGAGCGATTCGCCTATGCACACGATCCACTCCGCGCCGGCGGCCGCCGCGCGGTCGATCACCGCCTCGCGATCGGCATCGAAGGCCGGATCGGCGAGGTGGGCGTGGCTATCGACGAACATGAGCGGGCGCGGGCCGCGCGCCCCGAGCGACGGACGAGCGCCGTCGAGCAGCCGTCAGCGTGCGGCGGCGATCGGCCGCTCGCCCGTCCGCTCGGATTTCCCGCGCTTCGGCGACGCGCGCGGGCCCACTCCACCATGCTCGCCCACCGCCCGCGGCCACCTCGTCTCGATATAGAGCAGGATCGGCGAAGCGACGTAGATCGAGCTGAATGTCCCGGTGACGACGCCGAAGAGCATCACGAGGGCGAACGGCCGGATCACTTCGCCGCCGAGCAGGGCCAGCGCGAGAAGGGTAGCGAAGGTGGTGGAGTGCGTCAGGACCGAGCGCGGCAGCGTCTCGTTCACCGACCGGTTGAGGGTGTCGTACAGCGACTCGCGGCGCTTCTTCCGAAGATTCTCGCGCACGCGGTCGAAGATGATGATCGTGTCGTTGAGGGAGTATCCGATCATCGTCAGGATGCCGCCGACGACGATGAGCGAGATCTCCATGTTCATGTACTTTATGAAGGCCAGCGTGGCCAGGATGTCGTGCGCCGTAGCGATAACCGCGGCCACTCCGAACCGCCACTCGAAGCGGAAGGCGAGGTAGATGAGGGTGACGAGGAAGGAGAGGAGCACCGCGTACAACGCCTTCTGCCGGAGCTCGCCTCCGACCTTGGGTCCCACGGCTTCCGATCTCTGAACGGTGAACGCGCCGGCACCGAACTTCTGCGTGAGGGCCGCGCGCATCTCGTTCCCCACCGACTCCGCGCCCGACCCCTGCTCCGCCACGTGACGCTTGTCCTGGGCGCGGATGACGAAGTCGCTCTTGCTCCCGAATTCGGCGATCTCCGCGCCGGCGAGGCCGGCGCCATCGAGCGAGGAGCGAATGTCGGCGACGTTGGGGGGCGTATTGAAGTGGACTTGCATCAACGTCCCGCCGGTGAATTCGATGCTGTACCGGTAGCCCTGCGTGGCGACGAGGATCATCCCCGGCAGGATGAACGCGAGGGTGACGGCGGTGGTGACCTTCCACAGCCGGATGAAATCGATTTTGGTGTCGTGCAGGATGCGCAGCATTCAGATGCTCAGTGTCTGGGTCCCGCGGGTGCGCTGGAGCCAGACCATGTAAAAGGTCCGTACAACGAAGATCGCGCTCACCATCGACGCCGCGATGCCGGCGAGCAGGGTGGCGGCGAAGCCCTTCACCGGGCCGGTGCCGACTTGATAGAGCACAAGGGCGGTGAGCGCGGTGGAGACGTTCGAGTCGATGATGGCGCTCATCGCATGACTGAAGCCGTCGTTGATCGCCGCGCGCACGGTCTTGCCATGATCCAGCTCTTCTCGAATGCGCTCGAAGATCAGCACGTTGGCATCGACGGCGATGCCGACGGAGAGGGCGAGGCCCGCGAGGCCGGGGAGCGTGAGCACAGCGTCGAGGCCGGCGAGGAGCGCCAGGGTGAAGAGGACGTAGAGGCCGAGGGCCAGCACGGCGAGCAAGCCGCTGAAGCGGTAGTAGACGACCATGATCAGGACGACGAGGGCGACGCCGACCAATCCGGCACGCACGCCGTCCCGAATCGAATCGGCGCCGAGGCTCGGGCCGATCTGGTGCGACTCCACCACACGGAGCGGAACCGGAA
>DASPTK010000116.1:0-9941 GCA_035623475.1 Gemmatimonadaceae bacterium
GGAAATGCCGACCTGGCCGACATGGGTCCGCTGGTGGCGATCACGACGCCGCACACGGGGAGGTCGCCGAACGACAAGTTCATCGTGAAGGAAGCCGAGAGCGAAGGAGATGTCTGGTGGGGGAAGGTGAACCGCCCCTTCGAGCCGGCGAAGTTCGATCTCCTGCTGGCCGATGTCCGCGCCTACCTGAGCGCGCAGCCCGACCTCTACGTACAGGATCTCTGGGCGGGGGCCGATCCGGCGTTCCGGCTCCCGGTTCGATTCGTGAGCCCGAGCGCGTGGCACATGCTCTTCGTGCGCAACATGTTCATTCGCCCCGAGCTTGCAGACCTTCCGACCTTCGTCCCCGGCTTCAGCGTCATCCACGCCCCCGAGTTCGAGGCCGATCCCGAGCGCCACGGGACGCGCACCGGCACCTTCATCATTCTGAGCTTCGCGCAGCGCATCATCGTGGTGGGCGGCACGCGCTACGCCGGTGAATTGAAGAAATCGATCTTCACCGTGATGAATTACCTCATGCCGAAGCGCGGCGTGCTCTCCATGCACTGCTCGGCGAATATCGGCGTTTCGGGGGACACGGCGCTCTTCTTCGGCCTCTCGGGAACGGGGAAGACGACGCTCTCCGCCGACCCCGAGCGCCATCTCATCGGTGACGATGAGCATGGGTGGAGCGAGGAAGGCGTCTTCAACTTCGAGGGCGGCTGCTACGCCAAGGTGATCAACCTGTCGCCCGAAGGGGAGCCGGACATCTTTTTGACGACACAGATGTTCGGCACGATCCTCGAGAACGTGGTGCTCGACGCGAACTCGCGCCGCGTCAACTTCGCCGACGGATCGATCACCGAGAACACGCGCGCCTCCTATCCGCTGCACTACATCCGGAACTGCGTTCCGGGGGGGCGAGGCGGACACCCGCGCAACGTGATCTTCCTGACCGCCGACGCCTTCGGCGTCCTCCCGCCGATCGCCCGCCTGACGCCGGAGCAGGCGATGTACTACTTCCTCTCCGGTTACACGGCCAAGGTGGCGGGCACCGAGCGCGGCGTCACCGAGCCGCAGGCGACCTTCAGCGCCTGCTTCGGCGCCGTCTTCCTGGTGTGGCACCCAACGAAGTACGCCGACATGCTCGGAAAGCTGCTGAGCAAGCACAAAGTGGCGGTCTGGCTGGTGAACACCGGCTGGACAGGCGGCCCCTTCGGGGTGGGGCGGCGGATGAAGCTCGCCTATACGCGCGCGATGGTTCGTGCGGCCCTCGGCGGAGAGCTGGCGGGCGTGCCGACGACGCGCGATCCCATCTTCGGCCTGTCGGTGCCGGCGGCGGTGAAGGGCGTGCCCTCAGCGCTCCTCTCGGCGCGGGCCACCTGGTCGGATCCGGCGGCCTACGACGCGCAGGCGCGAAAGCTCGCCGCCATGTTCGAGAAGAACTTCGAGCAATTCGCCGATGCGTCATCGGCGGCGGTGCGCCGCGCGGGACCGATCACGCGCTGACGGACCGAGCGTACGGCGCGCGACGCTCTTTCCGTCGAGCGGCTCCGCCGGCACTACACCGCACCGCCACGCCCCGTGCCCACGGCCTTCGAGACGATCCGCGACCCGCTCTGGAACAACATCCGTCTCGAGCCGACCGCGCTCCGGCTCGTCGACAGTCGGCCCTTCCAGCGGCTCCGCTACGTTCGCCAGCTCGGCCTCGCCTACCTCGTCTATCCGGGCGCCACGCACTCGCGCTTCGAGCACGCGCTAGGAACCTACCACCTCGCGCGCCGAACGATCCGGCTCCTCGACGAGCGCTGCGAGCTCGCCGAGGTGCCTGACGATGAGCGAACGATCGTGCAGGCCGCCGCCCTCCTCCACGACGTGGGTCACTATCCCTTCTCGCACGCCCTCGAGGAGATCGGCGCCCTGCATCACGAGGAGGTGGCCCGGGTGCTCATCACCGAAGGCGAGGTGGCCGCCACACTTCGTCAGGCGATCGGAGCCGACGCTCCGGAGCGCGTCTACGCGCTCATCCGCGGCGCCTCGAGCGGGCCGCTCCAAGGGCTCATCTCGGGCTCGCTCGATCTCGACAAGATCGAATACCTGAAGCGCGACGCCTTCATGTGCGGCGTGCCCTACGGCGAGATCGATGTCGATCGCCTGGTGAACTCCCTCACCCTGGTCACCGACCCCCTGCACGGGCGGGTGACGGCGGGGGTTCAGGAGAAGGGGCTCTCGGCGCTCGAATCGCTCCTCTTCGCCAAGTACCAGATGTATCGCAACGTCTACTGGCACCACGCCGTCCGCAGCGCGACTGCCATGTACAAGCGCCTGGTGGACGATGCCCTGCGCGCCGGCGCGGTGAGCGGCGAAGAGCTGGCCGGCTTCACCGATGAAGGCCTGCTCCACCGCCTGGAAGAGCGGTTCCCCTCCCCGCTGCTCGGCGCCCTCACCGAACGCCGTCTCTACAAGCGGGCATTCGAGTGGTCCTCCGCCGACATCGGCGAGGGAGTCGGCGACTGGATCTCGAGCGATCGCGATCGGACCCTTGCCGCCGAGGACGCACTGGCTCAGGAGTTCGGCGTGGCAGCAGGGGAGCTCCTTCTCGACTACCCGACGAAGCCGCAAATGCTCGGACTCGATCTCCCGGTGCTGCGGCGTGACGGCAGCGTGAGGCGGCTCACCACCGAGGGATGGCCGAGCGCGATCAATCTCCCCGCTCTCTCGAACGAGCTCTATCGATCGGCTCGGGTGCTGCGGGTATTTGTCGGCTCCGCTGCGCGAGTCGATCCGGCGCGGGTGCGCGACGTGGTGCGGTCGGGGCGAGTCTGATCAGCCCGGGGGGGTAGCCCCCTCGCTCGGGGTGGCGCCGTCGCTCGTATTTGCGCTGCCGGGAGCGCCGCCCGCGGCGCTGTCCGCGGTGTCGACGACGCGCACCACGATCGCCGTAATGTTGTCGAGCCCTCCGCGGCCGTTCGCCTCACGAATCAGGGCGTTCACCACCTGTTGGGCCGACGAGCGGACCATCAGCAGCTGCAGCAGCCGACGGTCGTCCACCATCCCGGTTAGACCATCGCTGGCGACGAGGAAGGTGTCGCCGCGGCGCAGCTCACCGGAGTATGTATCGGGATCGACGTCGGCACCCGCCCCCACGCACCGCGTAATGACATTGCTGTAGGGGTGGTAGCGCGCCTGCTCGGGGGTGAGGAAGCCGGCGTCCACCTGCTCCTGCACGTAGGAGTGGTCCTTGGTGAGCTGTCGCAGCTGTCCATCGCGTAGCAGGTACACCCGGGAATCGCCCACCTGGCCGATCAGGTACGTCGAGTTGGCGAGCACGAGCACCGATGCGGTGGTGCCCATCCCCTGCTTGTCGACTTCGGTGAGTGTCCGTTCGTAAATCGCGAGGTTGGCGTGGCGCAGCGCCCCCTCGATCTTTCCGACCGCGTCGTCGCTCGACATGCGCCCGGCCGCGCGCAGCTCGTCGGAAAGGATCCGGACGGCCATGTCGCTGGCGATCTCGCCTGCGGCGTGCCCGCCCATGCCGTCGGCGACGACGAACAGCCCGCTGCCCGGATCAGCGAAGTGGCTGTCCTCGTTCCCCGACCGGATCATTCCGGTGTTGGTGCCCTGGCCGACCTCGAGCTGCACTTAGCGACTTGTGAGAAGTAGGAGTACGCCAATGACGAGGGCGAGCACCGAAACGACCCACACGATCGTGGAGGGGCCGCGCCAGCCCCCGACCTGTTGCAGCATCGAGGACTCGTTCGGCTCCTCCGCCGCCGACCGTGTGGCTACGGGGGTCGGAGCATCGGCGCGCGGCGCCCCTTTGAGCGACGCGATCACCCGCGTTGCCGGTGCGCCCGCCGCCGCCTCCCCCCCGGCGCTCGGTGCGGTTCCCTCTGTTCCCCTGAAGATGAGCTTGATACCGCCAAAGCGCACGTCCGGCGTGCCAATTAGTGCCTGCTCACCCGCGATGCGGCGCCCCCCCACATACGTGCCATTGGTGGAGTCCATATCGACGATCACCCACCCGCTCTCGCGGCGCTGCAGCTTGGCGTGGGAATCGGAGACGCTCTCGTCGGGGAGCACGACGTCATTGTGCGCGCCCCGTCCGATGTGCGTCAGAGGGGAGCGAACTTCGAATCGGCGCCCCTTGAGGAGCCCTCCGCTCATTACCTCGAGTATCGCCAACACCTGCCGGGCGGCGGCGGTGGGATCCGCGTAGAAGCGAAACTCCTCATCGGCGATGCGAATCAAGTCCCCACGCGCGAGCCCGCGCTGGTTCCGCACCCGCTCGCCATTCACCTGCACGCCGTTCGTGCTCGTGTCGGTGAGGACGTATCCCTCGTCCGATGCGCTCACCAGTGCGTGCTTCCGCGAGACCTCGGTCGATGGGACGACCACGTCGCACGTGGGGTCGCGACCGATGACCAGCCCGGAGGTCGGGACGACGTACTCGCGTCCATCGACGAGTGAGATCAGGCGTCCCCCGGTCGCGGTGCTCGCGCGCACGGGCGTCGCCATTCGGCCGACCGCTTGGGGCGGGGTCGGTGTGCGCGACGAAACCCCGGACGGTGCAGCGATCGGCGACACGTATTGCGTGCTGCCAGCGCGGCGGTCCTCCCCGAAGATCAGCTCTCGCCCGGCGATCTCGATCTTGTCGCCGTGGAGCAGCGGCGCCGGTTCGGCGCCGAGCTGGACTCCATTGACCCGCACCGGCTGATTCATCCGGCGAATGACGACGCCACCATCGGCGCCCACCTGCACGACGGCGTAGACTCCCTCGACCCCACTCCCCGCAATCACGACGCGCACCGCCGCACCTGCGCCGATCGGATTGTCCCCCGAGGCGAGCACGTGCTGCTGTCCGTCGAGTTGGAGGTACGGCATGGCGGGCGAATGGGCGTGGCGCTAAGGAGGGATCGAGGCAGCCCCGGCACGTCGGGCGGGTGCTTCACGCCGAGCGTGACGAAACTATGACCGGCTCGATTGCCAGGCAAGCGGTGGGGGCCTGCGCCCGGCTCCCTCTACAGCCCGACGTTAGATTTCTTCCACTGTGACAACCGCCATCCGCGTCCGGGGCGCCCGCCAGCACAACCTGAAGTCGATCGACGTCGAGATCCCGCGGCGAAGCTACACAGTGATCACCGGGCCATCGGGCTCCGGGAAGTCTTCGCTCGCGTTCGACACGATCTACGCCGAGGGGCAGCGGCGCTACGTGGAATCCCTGTCGGCCTACGCGCGCCAGTTCCTCGAGCGACGCGAGAAACCCGACGTGGACTCGATCGAGGGCCTCGCTCCCGCCGTCGCCATCGAGCAGCGCAATGCCACAAAGACTTCGCGCTCGACCGTCGGGACGGCCACCGAGATCTACGATTATCTCCGGCTGCTCTGGGCGCGCGTCGGTCACACGATCTGTCCGCGCTGCGGGCGAGAGATGCGCCCGGACTCGGTGCAGACGGTGACCGACGCGGTGCTCGCGCTTCCCGCGGGGACGCGCCTGTCGGTGACCTTCCCCCTCGTCCTGAGCGACCAGGTGACGCCAGAGACGGTGGTGGAGAGTCTCCAGGCGCAGGGGTTCGTGCGGGTGGTGGCCGACGCCGTGGAAATCCATCTCGATGACGCGTCGCGGCCGGCACCCGACCTCACACGGGCTCGCGAGCTGTTGGTCGTCGTCGACCGCCTCACGGCGGCGCCGGCGGTGGGCTCCCGCCTCGCCGACGCCGTCGGCACGGCGTTCGCCGAGGGGGACGGCGACTGCCTGATCCTGTTGGCGAACGGAGCGACGGTCACTCCCGCCGGGACGAGCACGCCGAGCGACCGGCTGCGCTTCACCGAGCGATTCGAGTGCGCCTACGACGGTACCAGAGCGAGCGCGCCGACTCCGCAGCTCTTCTCCTTCAACAATCCGCGCGGCGCGTGCCCCACGTGCAACGGCTTCGGCGCGGTGCTCGAGTATGACGAGTCGCTCATCGTCCCTTACGCCACGCGAACGCTGCGTCAGGGCGCGATCGATCCGTGGACGAAGCCGCGCTACGATGGCCGGCGCCGGGCGCTCGCCGAGATGGCCAAGCGGCACGGTATCGATATGGACACGCCCTGGAGCGAGCTGTCGGCCGCCCATCGCGAGCTCCTGCTCCGATCGAGGACGCGAAGCTTCCGCGGCATCGTGCCTTTCCTCGAGGACTTGGAATCGAAGCGCTATAAGCAGTACATCCGCGTCTTCCTCCGCCAGTATCAGTCGGCTCGCGAGTGCGCCAGCTGCCACGGAGCGAAGCTCCAGCCCGAGGCCCTTCACGTTCGGGTCGACGGGAGGAGCATCGCCGAGGTCAGCGAGTGGCCAGTCGAGCGCCTCGCCACGTGGCTGGAAGCGCTCGAGCTGACGCCGTTCGAGCAGCAGGTATCGGCGAGCATCCTCGCCGAGGCGCGGAGCCGGACGCGCTTCCTCCTCGACGTCGGCCTCGGGTATCTCTCGCTCCACCGAGCCGCCCGCACGTTGTCGGGGGGCGAGGCGCAACGCATCGGGCTCGCCAACTCGTTAGGGTCTCATCTCGTCGACACACTCTACGTGCTCGACGAGCCGTCGATCGGCCTCCACCCGCGCGACGTCGACCGTCTCCTCACGCTGCTGGCGCGGCTGCGCGACGAAGGGAACACGGTGCTGGTCGTCGAGCACGACCTGGAGGCGATTCGGCGCGCCGACTACATGGTGGAGCTCGGACCGGGGAGCGGCGAGCACGGCGGACGCCTCGTCTTCTCCGGGCCGGCGGCCCGGGTGTCCGAGAGTCCGCTCACCGGACGGTATCTCACGGGCGAGCGGGCGATCCCCGTGCCTGACGAGAGGCGCCCGACCGGCCCACGCTGGATCACGCTCACCGGCGCCCGCGAGCACAACCTGCGCGACGTCTCCATCCGCATACCGGTCGGCGCGCTCACCGTCGTCACCGGCGTCTCCGGGTCGGGGAAGAGCACTCTCGTGCACGATGTCCTCTACCGGGCCCTCGAAACGCGGATTCGCGGCGAGCACACCGCCAAGCAGCATCTGGGGGAGCGCGTCGGCGACTTCGACACGCTCACCGGCTACGAGGCGATCGACGATGTCGTGCTGGTCGACCAGAGCCCGATCGGGAAGACGCCGCGGTCGAATCCGGTGACCTACGTGCGGGCCTTCGACGAGATCCGGCGGATCTTCGCCGACCAGCCCCTCGCCCGCCAACGGCGTTACGACGCCGGCACCTTCAGCTTCAACGTCGCCGGTGGGCGCTGCGAGCACTGCGAAGGCGCGGGCTATCTCGAGGTCGAGATGGTGTTCATGGCCGACATCTTCGTTCCCTGCGACGAGTGCGGCGGAAAGCGCTTCATGCCCGAGGTGCTCGAGGTGAACGTGCGCGGGAAGAACATCCACGACATCCTCCAGCTCACCATCGACGAGGCCATTCGCTTCTTCCCCCGCGAGGAGAAGCTCGGCCAGGCGCTCTGGCAGCTCCAGCAGGTGGGACTGGGTTATTTGCGGCTCGGTCAACCGGCGCCGACGCTCTCCGGTGGCGAGGCGCAGCGGATGAAGATCGCGCGTGAGCTCGTCGCCGCCGGCCGGAAGGAGCGCGGGACGCGAAAGCTCTACGTGATGGATGAGCCGACCACCGGCCTGCACCTCGAGGACATCAGCCGCCTGGCGAGGGTCTTCGACCGTCTGCTCGAGCACGGCCACACGCTCGTGGTGATCGAGCACAACATGGACGTGATCAAGCTCGCCGATTGGGTGATCGATCTGGGGCCCGAGGCCGGCGATGCCGGGGGGCGGGTGGTGGCGATGGGGCGGCCGGAGGATGTGGCCAAGGTGAAGGGCTCGCACACCGGCCGCTGGCTCGAGCGAGTGCTCGGCCGCGTGGGCACTCCGCGCCGGTCGGCCGGGGTGCGCGACTCCGAGGGCACGGAGCGGCGGGCGAGCGCTTCCTAGTTAGGCCGTCCCCGCGTCAGTGGCCGCTGATCGTCCGCGTGAACACGCTGACTGAGGCGTAAAGACCGACGCCAAGAATACACACGCCGATTACAAATATCGGGCTCAGCGGCGGCTTCTCGCCGACGCCGGCGATGTCCCGGAACTCATCGCTCCACATGTAGTGGACCATGTTCCGGTATTCGATCAGTCCGACGAAGGTCCCCGCCGTGCCCAGGACGATAAGGAGCAGGGCGACCGTGCGCACCAGGTTGGGATTCTTCGGCGGCGCCACGCCCTCCATCTGACTGAAGCGCTCGAAGAACTGGAAGATGGTGAAACCGAATCCGATCAGCGCGGTCGAGGTGCGGATCCACGACATCAGCGTCCGCTCGACACTCATTCTCGTGCGCAGCCAGGAGAAGTGCGTCTCGCGAATCGGAAGAATGCTCGGCTTCACCATGTCGATGCTTTAGTCGAAGGGAGCGATTCGTCCAGTTAAGGCTCGTCCTCCACCGGCTCCCACGTCGAGTCGGGATTGTAGAGCTCCATCTTGCGGAACTTGTCGAGCGTCTGGGGCCCGAGGTCCTTCTGGTACACGACGCCGTCGTGGCTCACGATGAAGGTCTTCACTCCGGAGACCGCGTATTCCGCCGGCGACGCGACGAGGGCGAAGCCTCCGATCATCGCGCCCTTCACCACGAAGTCCATCTTGCCCAGCGGGGCAGCCGGGCCTTGGCCCTTCAAAACCTTGAAGTAGTAGCCGTGGAAAGGCTGTGCCTTATCGCTGTAGCCCTCGGCGATTGCCTTGGCGATCACCTCGCCGACTGGACCCTGCCATGTTCCGTCCGCGTTCTGCCAGGCCAACCCGTCCTGCTTCCCCGGGGTACTGATGACGCGCTGCGCATACTGGTTCACGGTCGCGTCGCCATGCCTCTCGAAGGAGTACTCCTTCTGGGCCTCGACGTACCCCAGGCACACCTGGATCGCATCGAGCTCGTTCCTCCCGATGCGGCGGTACAGCATCTCTGTCCGTCCTGCCTTGGTATCGAACCGCCATTTCCCCTTGCTCTCGACAATCGGTATCGGGAGCGGCCAGTCCTCGTACCCCACGTTCACCGTGGCGCGTTTCTTCTTTGAATCCACCGCGACCCGAGTCTCCTCGCGCGCCTCCGCGGCGAAGGCGATGCTCTGGTTCCGGTTCTGAACCGTGTCGGCGGTGAGCACGAGATCCACACCGTCGGGCCCAAGGATTTCGGTCATCGCTTGAACGTCGTACTGCTCGGCGGCCAGAATCAGGGCCCACGCCGCTTCCTCAGGAGTCTGGAAAGTTCTCTGCTTTACCGCCGGAGGCGCCGCCTTGGTCGGAGCCTGCTGCGCAGCGCTCGGCAGCATCGGCGACAGCATAACGAGCAGAAGCCAGGTCCAACGCGCCACGCACGCAGCTCCGGCACGGAGCCGCCGGGCGCTCTCGAGGAATAGGTCTGCGGTCATCGGCCTTACCTCCGCCGTCCGCCGCCGCCACCACCCCTCGACCCTCCGCCGCCCCTCGACCCCATGCTGGAAGAGCCACGCGAGCTGCTGGCGCGCGCATTGCTCCCGCTGAACCCGCCGGAACCACCACTGAAGCCGCTGCTCTTTGATCCGCTGCTCTTCGGGATGTCTCTCGATCCGACCTGGTCTCCACCGCGGCTTCCGCCCCCGGCGCCGCCTGCCGAGCGATCATTCGCGCTGGGACGCTGAGACTGGCCGCCGCCCGCCGACCGATCACTCACACCGGCCCCGCCCTGCGAGGGTCGGTTACTCGGTTGAGTGCCAGCGGACGGGCGAGACTGGCCCCGAGAGTCGCCCCGCGTCGATCCACCGAACTTGTCTGCTGTATTGCGGTCGCCGTAGGGGGCTCCGCCACGGTGTGAGGGGTTGTGCTGCCAGTTGCCGCCGTTTCCGCGGTTCCCGTTTCCGCGGTCCCCGCCGTTGATCTGGTTGCGGTTCCCTCCGTTGATCTGATTGCGGTTCCCGCCGTTGATCTGAT
>DASPTK010000117.1:0-23234 GCA_035623475.1 Gemmatimonadaceae bacterium
CGCTGCCCGGTGAAGATCACCGGCGCCTCGAAGCCGTGCACCCACGGCTGCACCGCGTAGAGCTCGTCGTAGAAGAAGAGGTAGATGAGCGGTGCGTCCAGGAAGGCGAGGGAGTCTGCCTGACGATAGAGCTGCGCGCGCACGGCGGCGTTCTGTTCGAGGCGCGACTTCGCAATGAGCTTGTCGACCGCCGGACTCTCGTAGAAGGAGACGTTGCCCCCCACGCCGCGGTTGGCGCTGTGGAGGAGCGGATACAGGAAATCCTCGGCGTCAGGGTAATCGGCGTACCAGTCCTTCACGAAGAGGTCCACCTGCCCGTTGCGCGAGGCCTCCCGAGCCGCCGCACTCTCCCGCTGGACGATCGTCGCGTGAACGCCGACGTCGGCCAGGTATCCTTGCAGCGCCTGGGCGACCCGGGCGAAGGTCTCGTCCTGGCCGTGCCAGATCTCGACGGAGAATCCCTTCTCGTAGCCCGCCTCCGCGAGGAGCTTCTTCGCCAGCTTCGGGTCGTAGGCGTAAGGGTGACGTGCCGTGTCGGCGCCATCGAGGCTCGGCGGAATCACCCCGGCGGCGAGGCGTCCGCGCCCTCCGATCAGGCGATCGACGATCGCCTTGACGTCGACTGCGTGGTTGAGCGCCTGACGAACGCGCGGATCCTTGAGCGGGCCCCGCGTCGTGTTGATCGCGACGTACCAGAGCCGAAGCGCCGGCGTCGAGACGAGGAGCGCCTTCTTCTCATCCGTCTGCTCCCACTGGCGCGTGTCGGCTTCCGGCACGTAGAGGATGTCGACATTTCCGCTCTCGAACTCGGCCACCGCCGTGCTTGGCTCCGGAATGACGCGGATCATCAAGGAATCCACGCGAGGCGCCCCGGCGAAGTACGTCGGGTTGCGCGCGAGCAGCACGAAGTCGTCGTGCTGCCATCGTACGAATCGCCACGGCCCCGTTCCGACGGGGTGCTGTCCGAAGTCGGCCGGCGTGGAGTCGGGGACGACCGATGCCACCGGCATGGCCAGGAGCTTGGGAAAGATCGCGAGTGCCGTATCCAGGCGTATACGGAGGGTGCTGTCGTCGACCACGGTGACGCCGGCGATCGTCGGCGCCGATCCGGAGGCGAACGCACGCGCGCCGGCGATCGGGTAGAGCGGCCACGGCCGCACCGCTTTGTTCGCCGGATCGAGAGCCCGGGCGAACGAGCGTGCGACTGTAGAGGCCCGGAGGGGCTTGCCATCGTGGAACTTCACCCCCGACCGGAGGTGAAAGGTGTATTCGCGGCCATCGGCCGACGTCTCCCAACGAGTGGCGAGTGCCGGCTCGAGCTTGGCGTCGACGGAGAAGCGGGTGAGCCCGTCGAACAGGTAGGACACCGCGCGGCCGGTGGGGACGTCGGTCGAGAGTGCGGGGTCGAGCGACTTGGGATCGTAGCGATCGCGCGAGTCGATCACTGTATGTCGCTGGGGCCCCGGCTCGGTGCCCCGACAGCCGAGGGCGGCGATCGTGAGGGCGAGAAAACGGGCGGGGCGCACGCGGCTTGGGAGCCGGCCGCGTCGGCGCGGAACGGCGTTCGCCGGCGTCATGAATCGCCGTCGGCCAGAGGGGGAAAACCGGTTGACAGAGGCGGGATTGAGCGAGAAACTTACGACGCCCCAAGTGAAGCGTCAATCGTGAGTTACGTCCTTTGCGTCGACGATAACGAGGACATGCGCCTAATGGTGCGCGAGATCCTCACCTCGGCGGGGCACGAGGCCGATCTGGCGCCCGATGGACTCTCTGCGCTCGTGTCCATCCAGGAGCGCGAGCCAGATCTGCTCGTGCTCGACCTGGTCATGCCCGGCATGAACGGGATCGAGGTCTGTCGCGCGGTGAAGTTGAATCCCTTCACCGCGCGCATTCCCGTGCTCATGCTCACCGCTCGCGGCGATGTCGAGCACAAGCTCGCCGCCTTCGAGGCCGGCGCCGACGACTATCTGGCGAAGCCCTTCGACCCGCGTGAGCTCCGCGCCCGCATCGTCGCGCTCCTCCGACTCGTCAGGCGCGAGGGCGACCGTAATCCCACGAGCGGGCTCCCCGGCGGCCAGGCGATCGAAGACGAGATCCTCCGGCGCGCGGAGCTGGGCGAGCCCTTCGCCATCTGCTACATCGATCTCGACAACTTCAAGCCTTTCGCCGACACCTTCGGCTTCACCGTGGCCGACATGGTGATCCGGGACATGGGGGCGGCGATTCGCGGCGCCGTCGCCGCGGTCGGGAGTGAGGGCGACTTCGTCGGACACATCGGCGGCGATGACTTCATCGCCGTCACCACGCTCGCAGGCGCCGAAGCCGTCGCCCGCGATTGCGCGGTGCGCTTCATCGAGGTGGCGAAGCGTGCGGTGGGCGAGGAGGCGGTGCGACGGGGCCACTTCATGGGGATCGATCGCGATGGTCACGCCCGCGAGTTTCCCATCGCCAGACTCTCGGTGGCCATCCTCACGGTCGATCCGGAGCGCTGGATTTCCACGAGTCACATCGGCTCCCTCGCCGCCGAGGTGAAGCGACGAGCCAAGCAACGCGGCCCCGGCACCATCCTCGTGCAGGCGGTGTAGCAGCCACACTCCACTCGGCCCCCGCGCCACGGGGGCCGTTCTTCACCGAGGGAGGTCGATGCACCCAACGCGCCGGATGCAGCGCGAGTGATGCGGCGGCTCGCGATCGCGATGCTCGCCGTCCTGCTGCCCCGCGCCGTAGCGGCGCAGACCGACGGCTGCGATCCGGGAATGCTGGAGATACGCGAGGTGTCGGTCTCGGGGAACGACAAGTTCCAGTCCGGACTCCTCGAGAACAGCATCGTCACCGCGCCCACCAGCTGGATGCGACGCAATCTCGGCATCCCGCTCGGCCCGAAGCGCTGCCTCGACTCCCTCGACGTGCAGCGCGACGCGCTGCGGATCCGCCTCTACTACCGCCTGCACGGCTACTACAAGACAGCGGTCACCAGCCAGCTCGAGCCGGACGGAACGACGGGGGTGAAGGTCCGCTTCACCATCAAGGAAGGTCCGCCGGTCATCATCGACAGCCTAACGGTGACCGGGCTCGACTCGGTGCGGGACCGCGACGAGCTGCTCAAGCTCTTCAAGCCCTTCCAGCACGGCATCTTTTCGGCCGTCGCCTTGTCGCAGGTGACGGACACGGTGATCGAGCGCCTGCACGGCAGCGGCTATCCCTACGCCGAGAAGCCGTTGCAATCGACGCAGGTCGACTCCAGCTCCGAGCACGCGATCGTATCGATCCAGTTCTTCGAGCGGATCGGCGACCGCACTCAGCTCGAGCTGCCCAGCCACCGAGCTCGGATCGGCAAGATCCTGTACGACATCTCGCCGGGTGGCGACTCCTCCGAGGTCTCCGAGAACACCATCCGGAAGATGCTGTCGTTCCAACCGGGGGATATCTACGACGAGGGGCGCCTGGCTCGGAGCGAGCGTGATCTCTACCAGCTGGAGACCTACCGGCGCGTGACCATCCAGCGGCTCCCGGCGGACAGCCAGCCGAGCGACACTCTGATCACCGTTCGGGTGACGGTGGCCGAGGGGAAGATGCGGACGATTCGACTCGGCGGCGGCTGGGCGACTCTCGATTGTCTTCGCTTCCAAACGCGCTACGTCGACCGGAACTTCGCGGGGAGCGATGCGAAGCGACTCGTGCTCCTCGGCCGGATTTCACGGATCGCGCTCTGCACGCCGAGCGTGAGATCGGACACCCTGCGCGACTCGCTCAACTACTACGCCTCCGCACAGCTCCGGCTGCCGTCACTGCTCGGGCCCCGTACGACGCCGTCGTTCACCGTGTACAGCGAGCGCACGTCGGAGTTCGAGGCCTATCTCCGGTCGACCCCGATCGGTGCCGCGGTCGAGCTGACGCGCGACCTCAAGCCGCGCGGATATACGCCGTTCCTTCCGGTTACCCTGACATACCGGATCGAGTACGGACACACGTCGGCGCAGCCGGCGGTCTTCTGCCAGCTCTTCAACCAATGCAGTCCGGCAGATATCGCCCGCCTTCAAGAGAACAGCCTCCTCCAGATCATCGGCGGAGCCATCGCCCGCAACAACGCCGACAACATCCTCGATCCGAGCACAGGCGATGAGGAGAGGCTTGCCCTCGAGACGGGGACCACCTCGATCCAGACGGGGGGCAACACCCGGTTCTCGCGCGCCCTCGGACAAGTGACGTACTACAAGCCCATTGGACGCTCCGTCCTGGCCGCCGGTTTGCAGATTGGCGGGGTATTCGAGGGGTTCAGCTTCGATGGCGCGACGTCGTACGTCCCCCCTGAAGAGCGACTCTACGCTGGTGGCCCGAACTCGGTGCGCGGCTACGGCCAGAACCTGCTCGGCCCGCTCGTCTACATCGTGAACGGCTACGAGGTGGTCGATTCGGCGGGGAAGCAGTTCTTCCGCACGACGGACTCGACGAAGGTGAATCAGCGCTCGGCCACGGGGGGTAACGCCTCGATCGTCGCCAACGTCGAATGGCGTATCAGATCCCCCTTTCTCACCGACATCCTGCAGCTGGCCATCTTCGTGGACGGCGGGTATGTGTGGAACAGGCCCGATCAGACCATACAGCCGCTCCGGTGGACGCCAGGGGTCGGCATTCGCGTGCGCACGCCGATCGGGCCAATTCGGGTCGACTTCGGGTACAACGGCTATGCGCCAACGACAGGCCCCGCTTACTTCAGTACCACCGACAATCAGCTGCTCTGCGTGAGCCCTGGGAACACCTTCGAGCAGGGAGTGATCCCGTCGAACCAGAGCTGTCCGGCATCGTACGCGCCGCCGCCGAACACGAGCTTCATCAGCAAGATCACGTTCAACTTCAGCATCGGACAGGCTTTCTAGCGGATGACGCGTCGTCGCTTGGTCGTGCTCATCAGCGCCGGCATCATGCTCCTCCCCCTCCTGGTGGTGGCTGGTCTGTTCGTGACCATCACGCAGACGGGGCTCGGGCGCGAGACCGCGCGCGATCTGCTCAACAAGCGGCTCGCCGTCTCGCTGCGTGGTCGCGGATCGATGTACATCGGCCATATCGGCGGGAACCTGCTGACCGGCGTCGTCATCGACTCCTTCGCCATTCGTGACGCCGAAGACTCACTCTTCGTGTCGACGGGCCCGATCACCGTCACGTACGACCCGCGCGATCTGCTCGACCGCCGCATCCTGCTCTCGACGCTCGACGTCAAGCACCCGTACATCTACCTCCGCCGGCACGCCGACAACGTCTGGAACTATCGAAAGATCTTCCCCGAGGAGCCGAAACGCCGCGGACCGATGAGGCTGCCGGTGCGGCCGGTGACCCCGGGGCTCGGCGATTTCATCGTCGTCGACAGCGCGGCTCTAGACGACATGACCTTCGTGCTGACGCAGCCGTGGAGCCCGGATTCGTGGCTCCATGGTGCGCAGCGCGACAGCGCGGTTCGTCGTGCGCTCGCCGACACCTCACACGAGGTGCGGCGGACGAAGGAAGGGCTCAAGAAGACGATGCGGTGGACGGAGATGCAGGTGCGCCTGCCGTACCTGCGCGTTGCCCACCCCGATTCCGCCGGCCGTCTCATCGTGATCGGGAACCTCGACATGGTGGAGAGCGACCCGCCCTTCAAGGTCCGCAACGGGCGGGGCACTGTGCGCTTGGTCGGCGACAGCGTCTGGTTTTCGATGGGGCACTTCGACATGCCGGCCTCGGCGGGGCGGGCGAACGGGAAGGTCTGGTGGAATTCCACCGACCCGGTGCACTACGACGTGCACGCCGTCACCGACTCGATCTCGCTCTCCGATGTCGATTGGATCTATCCGGGTCTCCCCCACACTGGGGGTGGGCGCACCAACCTCGCCATCAAGAACGATCCGAAGGACCTGCACGTGCTCGACTATGTGCTGACGGAGATGGACCTCAGGTCCACCAAGTCACACATCACGGGTTCGATGACCTTCGGCGTCGGCGCTCCCGTGCTCCAGATCAAGAACCTCGACCTGGTGGCCGACCCACTCGACTTCGATCTCCTGCGAGTGCTCGGACAGGGCCCCCTTCCGGTCGATTGGCAGGGGCAGCTGGTGGGGACGCTGAAGGGCCCCGGTGGTCCGCTCGACCGCTGGCAGGTGACGGAGGGGAAGTTCGACTTCCGTGACGCGCACGTGAAGGGCGCGGTGAGCAAACTCGCCCTTCGCGGTGGGCTCAATATCCTCGTCCCCTCACTGGCGGTCTTCCGGGGGGCCGACGTCGACGTCGGGCGGCTCGACCTCCGCTCGATCGAGTACCTCTTCCCTGCCTTCCCCAGGCTGCAGGGGACGTTCGCCGGGAAGATCTCGCTCGACTCGGTGTGGACTGATGTCCGCTTTCACGGTCTCGATCTCACCCACACCGACGGGGACGGTCCGCACTCGCACATCACGGGGAGCGGGCGCCTGACGAACGGCAAGATCCTCACCTACGACGTCGATCTGCAAGCGTCACCCCTGTCCTTTACCACGCTGGAACGGTCGTATCCGCACCTGCCGTTGCGTGGTGAGTACAGCGGCCCGATGCGGTTGTCAGGGTGGCTTGGCGATCTCGACATGGCCACTTCGCTCTCGGGTCCTGCCGGCTCCTTCCATATCGACGGGCACTTCGACCTCGATCCGGCCGGCGGCCAGTCCGCGCGCGGCGTGCTCGACGTGAACTCGCTCGATCTGGCGACGTTGCTAACGCGCCCGAACATGGTGCATACGCGCCTCACGGGCACGCTCCGGGCGGACGTCCATGGCGATTCGCTCCCCAATCTGACCGGCGGCGCTGAAGTAGTTCTCGGCCCGTCGCGCGTCGACAAATACGAGGCCGATTCTGCGGAAGGGAGGTTCCGTTTCGCCGACGAGCGCGTGTCGATTGACACGCTCCAGATCGCTTCCAAGAAGGCAAGGCTGATGGCGAGCGGCGCACTCGGACTCGCCGAGCCGCGCCACGACTCGGTCCACTACGAGATCGCCGCCGACTCACTCGGGGGGCTCCGTCCATACATCCTTCCCGGCGTCGCCTACGCGGCCCCCGAGGTCGAGAGCGCGGGCGACTCGGCGCTCCCGCTCACCAAGAAACAGCAGAGCAAGTTGGCCCTGGATGACTCTCTCTCGGGCTCGCTCCGCCTGATCGGCAGCATGACCGGCTCGCTCGACTCCATCCGGACCCATGGCTTGGTGAGCGGGGATGACTGGGTGATCGCCGGCAACGAGGTCCGGAGCGTCCGCGGCACGTACGACCTGGCGGGGCTCCCGAACGCACCGCGTGGAACGCTAGTGGTGGACATGGACTCGGTGCTCTACGAGTCAGTGCCGGTCGATAGCATCACAGCAGCGATCACGCTGACGGACACGTCGAACGCTCACCTCACCCTCCGCACCACGTCGAGCCGGGTGGGTGGGAAGTCCGACGTGGGGGCTGAGGTCGCGGTGCAGCGCTTCGCCAACTCGTTCCGCATCGTGGTCGATTCTCTCGCCGGCCGCTACGCCGACCAGTCGTGGACTCTCACCGGGCCCTCCACCGTTGTGGTCGACTCCGGCGGGCTCCAAATCGACTCGCTCGCCATAACGAGCGGTCGGGGGAGTCGGCTGGCCATAAGCGGGGCCATGCCGATCGAGGAGCCGATGAGCCTCTCCATCGTGCTCAACAGTTTCCCGCTCGAAGACGCCGGAGTCTTCGTCAAGACAGCGCAGGACATTGGTGGAACGGCGGACGCGGAGATTCAGGTCACCGGCGTGAGGCGCCGTCCGATCATCGCCGGCACCGCGACGCTCAAGGACCTGACCTATGGGACGCTAAATCTCCCCGAGACGCGTCTCCAAACCGAATACCGGCGCCGGCGGCTGCGCCTCAGTGGCGAGCTTCTACGGGAGGGAACGCCGGCGCTCACGTTGAAGGCGGTCGTTCCGGTCGATCTGGCCTTTCAACCGGTGGCGCAACGATTTCTCAGCGACACTCTCTCCGGTCGCATTCAGGCCGACAGCGTCTCCTTGGGTCTTCTCGAAGTGCTCACGACGTCAGTGTCGAGAGTGACGGGGACGCTCTCGACCGACATCAGGGTCGGGGGGAACTGGCGCCATCCGGTGCTGCGTGGACCGATCACCATCAAGAATGGGGAGGTCGGACTGCCGCGTCTCGGCATCCGGCTG
The DNA here is from genome assembly GCA_035623475.1 of Gemmatimonadaceae bacterium. GTDB lineage: Bacteria > Gemmatimonadota > Gemmatimonadetes > Gemmatimonadales > Gemmatimonadaceae > DASPTK01. The sequence continues at coordinate 8,172 of DASPTK010000117.1, forward strand.
CGCGAGCTGAACGCCGACGCGGCATTCGTGTCCGATAGCCTGCTCCTGCGCTCGATCTCGGCGGTGAGTGGGACCGACAACAATAGCAAGCTGACCCTCGACGGCAGCATCAGCGCGCACAACCTGGCGGACATCTTCAGCGACATCACTGCGCTCAACTTCGACCTCCACTCGAAGGCGAATCGCTTTCAGGCGATGTCCCGGATGGAGATCACCGAATCTCTCGACCTCGTGGGGCCGTTCAGCGCATTGGCGTTGAGTGGGACCATCCGGATCGACAAGGCGACGATCGCCATTCAGTCGCTGGCCCAGAAGGAGGTTATCGACCTTGACTCGCTCGGTGCGCTAATCGACACGTCGGCGTTGGTGACAGCTAGCTCGATCTGGACGCAGTACCCCGAGCTCAAGCGGGCCCGGGACAACCTCCGCGTGCCGAACTTGTCGGTCGAGATCGGCCCGGAGGTCTGGCTCAAGTCGCAGGAGGCCAACATCAAGCTCGGCGGCTCGGTGACCTTCGGAGAGGGCACTGACCGGCGGATTACAGGCTCGATCCGTGTCGAGCGCGGAAGCTACCGGCTGGACTTCGGCTTGGTGCAGCGCTCCTTCCAGGTGGACAGCGGGACGGTCACCTTCTACAACGATGCGCAGTCGGGCGGCGAGCTGAACATCTACGCCAGCTACGTCGTGCGACAGGCGAACCAGCTCTCGCAAGACGTGAAGATTTTGGCGCACATCCAGGGGACCGCCCGGGCGCCGCGTCTCACCCTGTCGAGCGACGAGCGCTACCCGCTCTCCTACACCGAGATCCTGAACTACATCATCTTCGGCGAGGCGTCGGTGCTCGGATCAAACGACGTCCGGTCGACCAACACCCTCCAGACAGTAAGCGCGGCGCTCATCCCGAGCGTGAATGCACTCTTGCAGAGTGCCATCCAGCAGCAGGTGAGCTTCTTCGACTACGTCCAGATCGAGAGTGGCGGCCTCGGCTCGACGTACGCGAACCAGAGCAACAACATCCTCGCCTCCTCCCGCATCGGCATCGGGAAGCAGGTGACCGACCGCATCTTCGTGATCGCCAGCGCCGGCCTCTGCGGAATCTCGGGCGGCTCCACCGGCACCGACTTCTTCCACCAGCTCGGCGGCTCGATGGACTATCGCATCGCGCCCGGTGTGGCTGCCCAGGTGACGGTCGAGCCGTCGGCGGCCGCGCTGCAGTGCAAGCCGGGCAGCCAGATTTACATCGGCAACACCCCGACGCAGGTCGGCTTCGATCTCTTTCGCGAGTGGGCCTTCTAAGGGGCCCGGTTCTCTTCATCGTCAATCCGGCCGCGCGGCGCGCCGCGCGACTGGAGGCGCTGGCGCATCGGGGGTTCAGGACCGCGGGCATTCCGTACGACGTCAGGCGCACGGAGAGCTCCGGCCACGCCGACGAGATCGCTCGCCAGCACGCCGGCGACTACGAGGCGGTCTTCGTCCTTGGCGGTGATGGCACCGCCATCGAGGTGCTCGACGCGCTCGCCGGGACGGGGAAGCCGGTCGGCATCCTCCCCGGTGGGACCGGAAACCTCGTGGCGCACTCACTTCACATTCCGCACCGAGTGGACCGCGCCGTCATGGCCCTCGCCGCCGGCGGCCGCGCCACGTACGACCTCGGGGTCTTGGGGGATGGCCGACACTTCGCCTTCACGGCGGGAGCGGGTCTCGATGCGCGCATGATCGCCGAAACGAGCACCGCCGCCAAGCGTCGTTTGGGCGTGGCGGCGTACATCCATCGAGCCACAGTCATCGCCCTCTCGCCGCGCCCCTTCCACGTCCGCGCCGAGGTCGAGGGGGAGCTGGTCGAGCGCGAGGCGCTGGCGGTGATGGTGGCGAACCTCGGGACCGTCTTCGACAACGTCCTCGCCCTCGGCCCCGGGATTCGACCCGACGATGGCATGCTCGACCTCTGCATCTACACGGCGCGGCGCGCTGGTGAAGCGTTGCGTCTCGCCTGGCGACTACTGCGCAAAGATTTCCGTGAGGATGGCGCGATCACCTACCGACGTGGCCGGTCCTTTCGCATCACGTGCGACCCCCCGCAGACTCTTCAGGCAGATGGGGAGATTCGCGGGATGACTCCATACACGGCGACGGTTGCGCCGGGGGCCGCCCTGGTGCTGGTGCCGTCGCCGAGCGTTGACCCCTGAATGACGGAGCCTACATTGCGCAACGTGCCTGTCGCGGCACCCCGCTCTCGCTCCGCTGAATGACCGACCTTCCGTCGACCTCCCGCATCGCCACTCCCGGCGCCGGCGAAGCCGCGGAGTCGGCGCTCCTTGCCGGCCTCCCTCCGGAGAAGATGCATGCCGTGCGGGAGCTGCTGCGCGAGCGTGCCCTCCTCTTCGAGCGCTACCGGCGGCTGGTGGACACGACCAGCGATGCCATCGTCATCACGGACCCCGCGCGCACCATCGTCTTCGCGAACCCGGCGGCGCACGGCCTCTTCAGCTACTCCGATTCGGGTCTCATCGGCAAGCCCCTCGATGCGCTCGCCGCACCCGAGTCGCGCGGCGACGTGGATGAACGCGAGCGGCAGGCTTTCGCCGGCGTTGCGCAGCAATACGAGACCACGGTGGTCCTGGCGAATGGCGAGCCCCGGACGGTCTCGATCAGCTCCGCGCCCCTTCGCGAGGGGGATGACGTCACCGGCGTCGTCGCCACCCTGCGCGACGTGACCGATGAGCGCCGAGCCCGCGATGCCGTCGCGCAGTCGGAAGCGCGCTACCGCAACCTCTTCGAGACAGCGAGTGACGCCATCTATACCATGGATGTGCACGGCTCCTTCACGTCGGTGAATCGAGCCACCTGCCTGATGAGCGGCTACGATCGCGAGGAGCTTCTCGGCCGGCCCGCAGAACCCTTCCTCGACCGCGACGACTTTCCGATCGTCGAGCGCCACTTCCGCGAGGCGCTCGCGGGGGAAGCCCAGCGCTACGAGTGTCACTTCTTCCGCAAGTCGGGGGAGCGACGCCAACTCTCCGTCACCAACACGCCGATCGTGCAGGCGGGACAGGTTGCCGGAGTGTTGGGGATCGCGCGCGATGTCACCGCCGAGCGCCAGCGGGATGAGGCGCTGGCGAGGTCCGAGGCGCGTTACACGCGGCTCGTCGAGACGGCATCCGATGCGATCTTCATGCTCGATCGGGAGGGGCGATTCACCTCGGTGAATCGCACCCTCGAGCTGACGATCGGGCGGCCTCGGGGTGAGCTGTTGGGGACGCGATTCTCGGAGCTGCTGGACGGCAAGCAGCTCCCCGTGGCCGAGAGTCTCTTCCGGGAAACGATGGAGGGACGGCGCCAGCGGTCGGAGCTACGCTATCGTGACGCCGACGGCAACGTTCGCACCGGATCGGTCATGACGACGCCCGTGATCGAGGACGGAAGGACGGCGGGGGTCCTGGCGATCGTTCGCGACGTGACCGAAGAGCGGCGGCTCGGCGAGGAGCTGCTGCAGCGCGAGAAGCTGGCGGCGATCGGGCAGCTGGTGAGCGGCACGGCGCACGAGCTGAACAACCCGCTCGCCGGGATCATGGCCTTCGCGCAGCTCCTCGCGACATCCGAGCCGCTCAGCCTCGAGCAGCGTGACGCGGTGGAGACGATCCAGAAGGAAGCGCGGCGATCGGCGAAGATCGTCGCCAATCTCCTCCTCTTCGCTCGTCAGCGCGCTCCGCAGCGGACGACGACCGACCTCAACGCGGTTCTGCGTGACACGCTCGAGATGCGGAGCTATGTCCTCCGCGCCGAGCAGGTGGACGTCGTCGCCGAATTCGACCGGAACCTCCCGGCCACCTCCGCTGACCCCTTCCAGCTTCAGCAGGTGGTGCTCAACCTGCTCACCAACGCCGAACACGCACTGCGAACCCACGAGGGGAAGAAGCGAATCACCCTCCGAACACAACGCGTGGGGGATCGGCTGCTCGCGTCGGTGAGCGATACGGGTCCGGGGATTCCACCGGAGCAGCTCGATCGGATCTTCGATCCCTTCTTCACCACCAAGGTGGTGGGAGAGGGAACGGGGCTTGGCCTCTCGATCTCACATGGTATCGTGCGCCAGCACGGCGGCTCCCTCACCGTGCGATCGACGCCGGGGCATGGCGCGACCTTCACCATCGACCTTCCTCTCGTCGCACCGTCTCGGGCGAAGGACGCCGAGCGCAGTGTCGATGCCGGAGCGCAACCGCCGGGGCACGGGCGGATGCTGATCGTGGACGACGAGTCCTCGATTCGTGCGGCGCTCGCGGTATTCTTGAGACGCGCGGGGCATCAGGTGGACGCGGTGGGGTCGGGGCGCGAAGCGCTGCCTCTGCTCGGATCGCGGCGCTATCGCGCGATTCTGCTCGACCTCCGGATGCCTGACATGAGCGGCGAGGCCGTCTTCGCGACGCTCGAGGAGAGCGACCCGGACCACGCGAGGCGCGTTGTCTTCACATCGGGGGACACCGAGAGCGAGGGGACCCGAGCCTTCCTCCGTGGCGCGGGTCGGCCATGGATCGCCAAGCCATTCGCCCTGGCGACCGTCGCCGACTTGCTCGACTCCGTCGCCCGCGATGACGCCGCGGCGGCGGCCGGGGCGGCGCGGTGACCGGCGTGCCGAGCGCGCCGTCAATCTGGTGACTCTCTCCTCACCCTTCAACGAACACGGACTCTCCATGGAACTCAAAGAGCACGATGGCATGGTCTGCCGCTCCTGTGGCAAGGAGGAGCGCGCATCGGAGGGGTATCCATGCGCGGATTGCGGGACGTTTCTCTGTCTGATGTGCACCTTCAAGGGAGTCGAGCGGTGCACGGCGTGCGAGGAGAAGCGGAAGAAGGCAGCCGGCGCCACGGCGTGAGCGACCTTCTGGTCGTTCGCGAGCGATTCGCCCTCGACGACCGCACCTTCACCGTTCTCGCGGAGCCCTGGTACGATGGAGAGAGCGGCCAGTGGAAGGGGCGGCTGCTCTACATCCCGCTCGACCGGTCGTTAGGCCGCGCGATTTCGACCCCCGCCGTGAAACGCTCCAAGCGTCGCGATGATTTGGTGCGCCGGCTCGGATCCGTGACCGATCGCGAAGTGACTCGGGCAGCGCGGGCGCTGCTCCCGCGCATTCGCCGTGGAGGTCGCCGTGTGCGCTGACATCGAGCCGCGTCGCCGCGCCGCCGGCGTGGACGTGCTCCGGTGAGCGAATACCGGCAGGTCGTATCGGCGATCGCGCCGATAACCGAGGAGCCGAGCGCCGGGAGTACCCAGGTCTCGCAGGCCCTCGCCGGTCACCGGCTCGCCGTGCTCGAGGAACAGGCGCCCTGGCTCCGCGTGCGGTCGGACGACGACTACACCGGGTGGGTGCACGAGGGGTACCTGGCTCCCACGGCGGCGACGGGGAGCCTCGGCCGGCGGATCTCGCTCGGCTGCTCGGTGCGCGAGGCGGGGAACCGGCGCCGCGACCTCCCGCTCCGCGCCTATCTGCCTGACGACGCGGTGGTGGAGTACGGACGCTTCGTCACCTCGGCCGGCCTCGCGGGCAACTTCCCACGGACGGCCGCCGGTATCTGCGCCAGCGCGACGACGCTCTTTGACGGCGCCCCGTACCAGTGGGGAGGCGTGACCCCGTGGGGCGCCGACTGCTCCGGGTTCACGCAGGCGATCTTCGCCCTGCATGGTGTACGGCTGCCGCGCGATTCGCGCGATCAGGCGGAGTGCGGGACGGAAGGCGGCGAGCGGATCGAGGGGACGACACCCGCCGATCTTCTCTTCTTCTCGGATCGCGAGGACAGCCGCATCACCCACGTCGCGATCGCGCTCGGGGAGTCTCGACTCGCCCACGTCGCGCTCGGCCGCGGCGGCTTCGCCATCGAGGACACGGCGCATCGGGAGCGGGACCCGTACGTGAAGGCTTTGGTCGGCCGCTTTCGTTTCGCCCGGCACCTCCTGTAGCGGCGAGCCGCCGCCCGCGCGTCAACTCACCAACTTTCCGCCCATGGCTTGGGCGCCTGTGCGCACGTTGAGCTTTACCTCGCCGTGCGGCACGCCATCGATCGCGATCCGCATCACGTAATTCCCGCTGCTGTCGATCGGGAGGTCGATGGCGGCGATGAGCGGCACGTCCATCTCCGTCACCCCGGGCGGCGGCGTGCCGATGCTCAGCTCTCCGGTGGAGGACCAGAGGGAGTCGCCGCGCGGATTGACCCACTCGAGGCCGACCGAATGCGGGCCTGTATCGTCGCGTCCCCCCTTGAGCCGGACCACCAGGTGCGCGCGCGGGTGTACTACGGGGACGGCCCCCACTTGCAGCGTGTCGAACACGCCGAGGATGTTGAGCTTCCCCTCCACGGAGAGGTTGGCGGCATCGGCGAAGAGGGCGAAGGTGATCTCCATGGTGGGACAAGATGGAAGCGGAGACACGGTGCGGCGAGGGAGCGGACATTATCTTCTTCCGCATGGCTTCCGTCGCTGCCGTCTCCTCACCATCGCGCCCCTTCACCCTCACCGATGCGCTGCTCGTCACCATGAGCTGCATCTGGGGCATCAACTACTCGGTGGTGAAGTACGGAACATCGGTGCTCAAGCCGCTCGCCTACAATGGCGTCCGCGTGGCGCTGGCGGCGACGATTCTCGTAGCGGCGGCCGTGCTCGCGAGACGCTCGCGCCCGTCGAAGCGCGATGTGCTGTCGCTGCTCGGATTGGGCGTGCTCGGGAATGGCCTCTACCAGCTTCTCTTCGCCGAAGGGGTCGCGCACACACGCGCCGGCAATGCGGCACTGGTGCTCGCGGCGGCGCCGGCGTTCATCGCGTTGATCGGCCGTGCTCTCGGCGTCGAGAGAATCCAGCGACGGCAGGCGCTGGGGATCGGCCTCTCGATCGCCGGGATCGGCCTCGTCGTCTTCGGCCGGACGGAGGGGAGCGCCGGGGCGACCGTGTTCGGCGACGCCCTCGTGCTCGCCGGCGCGCTCTCCTGGTCGCTCTTCAGCGTCCTCCTCAAGCCCCTCGCGGACCGCGTCGATCTCGTCACCCTGTCGGCCCTCACCATGCTTGGCGGCGCCATCCCGCTGGTCGCCATCTCGATGCCCTCGATTCTGGCGACATCGTGGACCCAGGTGGCGCCGCTCACCTGGCTGGCCCTCCTCTACAGCGGAGTCGGCGCCCTGGTCATCGCGTACTTCTTCTGGTATCGGGGCGTGCGGACCCTCGGCCCCACTCGGACGGCGATCTACTCCAACCTCCAGCCGGTCGTGGCGCTCCTCTTCGCCTGGGTGGCGCTGAGGGAGGTGCCCACGCTCTGGCAGAGCGTGGGGGCGGGGACCATCATCGCCGGCGTCCTCCTCACCAGATCGTGAAGCTCGTTCTCTTCGACATCGACGGCACGATACTGTGGAGCGACGGCGCCGGCCGCCGCGCGATGACGGGCGCGCTCACCGAGCTGTTCGGAACGGCCGGTCCCACCGATTACCAATATGATGGAAAGACCGACCCCCAGATCGTGCGGGAGCTCATGCGGTCGGCGGGGCACGACGACCCGAGCATCGACGAGCGGATGCCGGAGCTCGTGCGGCGCTACCTCGTCTATCTCGAGCGCGAACTCGGTGGTGGGAGGCCGGCGCATCTGATGGAAGGCGTCGGCGCGCTCCTGGATGCTGTCGAGGAGCACCCCGATGTCATGCTCGGTCTCCTCACCGGAAATCTCCGCGACGGAGCGTCGCTCAAATTGCGCTCGGCGGGGGTGGATCCCTCCCGATTCCGCGTCGGCGCTTTCGGCTCGGATCATCATCGGCGGCCGGAGCTCCCCGCGGTGGCGCAGCGCCGGGCGCGCGAGCTGGGGCTCGACGTGCGCGGGCGCGACATGATCGTCATCGGCGATACGCCTGACGACATCGCCTGCGTGCGCCCGCTGGGCGGCCGGGCGATCGCCGTCGCTACCGGACGATTCTCGGTGGAGCAGCTCGAGGCCCACGAGCCTTACGCCGTCTTCTCGACGCTCGCCGACACGGACGCGGTGCTGAGGGTGATTCTCGATGCGTGAGGTCGAGCTCAAGGCGGTACTCGATGCCTGGGACGTTAGGCGCGCCCGGGTGGAGCGGGCGGGAGCGGCCCTGACCTTCGCCGGGAGGCTGGAGGACCGCCGCTACGACACGCCCGATCGACAGCTCCTGTCGCGCGACGAAGTGCTCCGCCTCCGGACCTACCTCGACGCGCGTGGTGGTCGCTGCGAGCTGGCCTGGAAGGGGCCGACCGGGATCGAGGGGGGCTTCAAGGTGCGGGAAGAGCTGCACTGCGCGGTCGGCGATCCGAGGACGCTGGCCGCGATGCTCGAGCACCTCGGCTACGTGGTGACGCTCGCCATCGATCGTACGATCGCGCAGTTCGATCTGGGCGGTGCGATCGTGCGCTTCGAGCGGTATCCGCGCATGGATGATCTGGTCGAAGTCGAGGGGACGCCGGAGGCGATCGAGCACGGGATTGCCGCCACCGGAATCGCGCGCGGCCGCTTCACCGCCGAAGCACTCCCCGCGTTCGTCGAGCGCTTCGAGTCGCGCACGGGCCAGCGCGCGGTGCTGAGCGATTCGGCGGATGCGGTGGTGCTGACGCAGAGTCTGAGGGACGCGCGGTGAGCACCGAACCCACCGCTCGAGCGATGCTGGGGGGACTCCTTGGGGGGAAGGAGCTCTCCGGAGCGGCGAACGTGTCGGTCGACGACGATGCCGTCGTGTTGGCCGGCGATCGCGAGCGGGTCGTCATCCCTTTCGCGACCCTCCACGGGATGCGGCTCCTCGGCGACTCGCTCGAGCTCTTTCACGAGTCGGGCGATGTCGTGCTGCTCGAGGGCTCGAGCGACATGGCGGCGGTTGCCACGCAGCTCTCACGCCGCCTCTGCTCCCTCCCCGAAATGATGCGTTCCCTCCGCGCCTTCGGCTCGCGGAAGGCGACGCCCCGCGAGGAGCACGACCGGTTCTTCGCCATCCTGCTCGAAGCGCGCCGCGCCGCCGAGGGCGCGCCCAACGTGGTGGCGCTGCGGGCCGCCTTCGACGCCGGCGAGCTCCGCGGGGCGTTCACGAAGCGGCTCAAGGAGTTCGCGGCGGAGCGCTATCCGAAGCACCCGCCGGAGCGGAGGGCGCTCGAAGCCGAGCTGCTGGAGTCGGTCGAGCCACTCATGGCGAGCGTGACGACGCTCGAGCAGGCGCAGGACGCCCTGGGAGCGAGCGATGACGCGGAGCGATTCGTTAGGTGGCGCGCCTGGTCGAGCGCGCTCGGGCGCGTCTTCGAGCGGGCCGATGAGTGCTGGTTCTCCGTGAGTGCCATTCTCGTCGATGGCCGCCGGTCCCCCCGCGGCTTCCTCTCGCGCTTTCGCCGGAGGAGCGCGTGATCGTCGGCATCGGCGTGGACCTGGTGGATGTCGCCCGGGTGAAGCGCCTCGTCGCATCGAAGGGGGAGCGCGCGCTCCGCCGCCTCTTCACCGAAGGAGAGCGCGCCTACGCCGAGCGAAAGGTGCAGCCCTTCGTGCACCTCGCCGCCCGGGTGGCGGCGAAGGAGGCAGCGTTCAAGGCGTTGGCCGGGAGCGATGGGGCGCGAGCGATCGCCTGGCGCGAGATGGAGGTGTGCGCGGCGGAGGATGGCCGGCCCTCCCTGATCCTTCATGGAGCCGCCGCGCGACGCGCCGCCGAGCTTGGCGTGGCAGCGATCTGGCTCTCACTCTCCCACAGCGAGCTGACGGCTGGGGCGTTCGTTGTGTTGGAGCGCTGAGTCCGGGGCCCTGCCGGGCAGCGACGACCCCTCAACGGTCTGCGACCGTAGCAGCGGCTGGAGAAATCCGATACCTTTCATCGGGATGTATCTGAGAACGATTCTCAATAGCTTGCTCGCGCTTCTCCTGGCGAGTCACGCAGCCGCCGCGCAAGAGCATCCGGCACGGCGGCTGTCGACTATCGTTGGTGTCGCCGTGGAGGAGTACGCGAAGGGAATCGACTCCCACGGCGCGCTCATCTCGCAGCAGGAGTACGACGAGACCGTCGGATTCCTCGCCGATGCGCGCAGTGTCGCCGAACGGCTGTCAGGCGATCGCGCGAACAGCGCGCGGGCGGTGTTCGACACGCTCGTGCGCGCCGTCGATACCAGGGAGCCGCCCGCGGCGGTGGCCGAGATTCACCGGCGATTCGTGGCGGCTCTCGGCGACGAGGGGGCACTGGAGCTCCCCCCGCGAGCGCCGAGTGTGGCGCGCGGGGGAACGATCTACGCCGCCAACTGCGCGCAGTGTCACGGCGCGCGAGGGATGGGCGACGGCCCGCTCGCACCCTCGATTCATCCCGCCCCGCCGGCGATCGGGAGCGACACCGCGATGGCATCCGCATCGCCAGCGCTCCAGTATCGCGTCATGACGATCGGCGTCCCCGGCACGAAGATGCCGGCGTGGAGCCCAGCGCTCTCGGTGCAGGACCGATGGGATGTCGTCGCTTATCTGCAATCTCTGCGCACAGCGCCGGCGGCGACGATCTCCGGCGAAGGCCTCTATCTCCAGCGGTGTGCGAGCTGTCACGGTCCAACGGGTGCCGCTGACGGGGCGCTCTCTCGCTCCCTCTCGAAGCTTCCTCCCGATGTCGGATCGCTCGCCTGGCAGGCGGAGCAGAGCGACTCGCAGCTGGCGAAGGTGGTGCGACACGGAGCGCCGGGGACGGCGATGCCGCCGGCGCGCGATCTCACCGAGGGCGAGGTCGGCGCGGTCGTCGCCTATCTTCGGTCGCTCCCCGAGCGGAGGAGCGCGCCGGACGGCACCGCCCCCGACTCCGATGCGGCGCAGGTCGCGCGAAACGTGATGGCGACCCTCGACCAGGCGCTGGTCGAGGCGCAGGCCGGGCGCACCGAAGAGGCGACCGAGCGCGCCGTGGACGCGTACATCGCCTTCGAGCCGCTCGAGACCCCCACCCGCGCCAAGCGTCCCGGGCTCGTGTCGTCGATGGAGCAGCACTTCGCCGACTTCAAGGCGTCGATCAAGGCCAACGATATCCGCGCCGCCCAACAGTCGCGCGACGCCATCGAGACGAGTATCGGATCGGTGGTGGAGCTGACTCGTCAGGCGTCGGGCGCCTGGAGCGCCTTCTTCGAGTCCTTCCTCATCATCCTCCGCGAGGGGTTCGAGGCGATTCTGGTGATCGGTGCCGTCGCGACATTCCTCACCAAGACGGGAAACGGAGAGCGCGTGCGATCGGTGTGGGTCGGCGCCGGTCTCGGCGTCGCCGCGAGCATCCTCACCGCCGTGGTCCTTCAGACGCTGCTCGCCGCGGTGCCGGCCACCCGCGACCTCATCGAAGGAATCACGATGCTGGTGGCGGTGGCGGTGCTCTTCTCGGTGAGCTACTGGCTAATCTCGAAGGTCGACGCCGCGCGCTGGCAGCAGTTCATCCGCGACAAAGTCTCCTCGGCGCTCGAGCACGGCGGTGGAACGGCCCTCGCCTTCGTCGCCTTCCTCGCCGTCTATCGCGAGGGCGCCGAGACCGCGCTCTTTTTTCAGGCGCTCTTCGCCGAGTCGCGCGGACTGACGCTAGCACTGCTCGGCGGGATCGTGGTCGGCTTCGCCGCCCTGACGGTGATCTTCATCCTCTTCCACCGCTTCGGTGTCCGCCTCCCGCTCCGGCCCTTCTTCGCCGCCACCAGCGTGCTCCTCTACTACATGGCCTTCGTCTTCGTCGGGAAGGGGATCCACGAGCTGCAAGAGGTGAACGCGGTGCCGATGACCGTCATCCACGGCCTGCCGCAGGTCGAGGCCCTCGGCATATTTCCCACCGTCGAGACGATCGGGGCGCAGCTGGTCCTGGTTCTCCTCTTCATCGGGGCGCTGGTGAAGACCTTCTGGCCGAAGCGCGCCGTGACGCTGCCGACCGTTCCGCCGACCGCCGCGCCGACGCGCCCCACCGAGCTGTCCGACTCGCTCGTACGCCTCGAAGAGAGAGTGGAGCGCCTCGAACGCGAAGCGGACAAGACGGCGCTGACCCGGGCCGACGTCCACATAGACGTTCGGGAGTGACGTGAGCGCGGCAACGCTGTTCGCGCTGCCGTGGGGTCCGGTCATCATCTTCTTCCTCCGCATCTGCGACGTGTCGCTCGACACGATGCGGGTGCTCTTCACCGTCCGGGGCCAGCGTGCCGTCGCGGCGGTCCTCGGCTTCTTCCAGGCGCTCATCTGGATTGTTGCCGTCGGGAACGCGATCAAGCATCTCGATAGCATCTGGCATATCCTCGCCTACGCCGCCGGCTTCGGCACGGGCACGCTGGTCGGGATCACGATCGAGCGCGCGCTCGCCTACGGACTGACCGCGGTGCGCATCGTCTCTCAGCACGGGGGTGTGGAGATCGCCGACGCGCTGCGCGCGCGTGGCTACGGGGTGACCGAGATGCCCGGCTACGGCCGCGACGGCTCGGTGGAGATCGTCAGCTCGGTCGTCCAGCGCCAACACCTCGACGACATCATCGCGATCGTCGAACAGTACGATCCAAATGCCTTCGTCACATCCGAGCAGCCGCACATCCTGCGCGGTGGATCGTTCGCCGACCGCACGCGCATGAACATCCCCTGGGTGAGCGAGCGCTTCGGCCGGCAGCGCGTCTGATCGGCGCCCTCGGGTGAGGGAGCGGAAGCGGTCGTTAGGCAGCGATGTCAGGGCGGTCAGGGCTTGGCACGCCAGGCCTGCTCGTAGAAGGCGGCGACCAGCGCCACCACCGAATCGTGCACCGCCACCCGGTCCGTCCCCTGCGTCTCCTGGCAGAGCCGGGCGATCGCCTCCCTCCCGCGGGGTGTACACGGGCTGAGGAAGTCGTAGTGCCCGACTCCCGGAAGCACGATCAGCTGCGCACCGGGAACGGCGTCCGCGATGACGCGCGCATTCGTCGGCGCGGGCGCCTCGTCATCCGCGGCGCCGACAATGACGAGAAGCGGAAGGCGAATCTGGGCGAGCGATGATCGGTTGAGCGCCTCTCCGATGGCCGGAGCGAGGGCGGCCACGGCGCTGATCCGCGGATCGCGATAGGCGTCGTTCGCGCGAGCGAGCGAGGTCTTGGTCGCCGAGTCGGTCGCCGCGAGCCGCGCGAATTCGGCCGGGGCCTGCGGAAACTCCGGCTGCGGCTCGCATGTGAAGTCGCGCGCGCTCGACCGGCAGAAGGCGCGGTAGGCGTCGAGGTCGACGCGGGCCCCGGCGAGCAGCATGACCGTGTAGCCGCCGAGCGAGAATCCTGCGGCACCGATCCGGTGGTGGTCGATGCGCCGTGCGAGCAAGGAGTCGGCGACCACGCGGTCGAGCACCACTGAAAGGTCGCGTGCTCGCTCCCACCAGAGCAGGAAGCCGCGTGGGTCGTACTGCGGCTCGGCTCCCGTGTTGCCGTGATGGTTCACCGCCGCCGCGATATAGCCACGACGTGCGAGTGCCGTGCCGAGCCACGCCAATTGCACCGCCGAGCCTCCGGTGCCGTGCGAGAGGACGATCAGCGGGTAGCGCGTCGTGTCGCCGGCGACCGGCGCTCCGGGCGACGCGACCCCAGCCAGGAACACGGGTGACCCGGTGGAGCCGATGCTGAGCGTCTCGGCGCGCGATCCCATGGGCGCCGGATACCAGATGAGCGTTGTGAGTGGCCGCGGCCCCGTGCCCTGCCAGTTGCCGCGGGTTGAGTCGACGAACTCGCGCCGCACCATCCCGGCCGCGAACACGACGGGCACGCTGCCTCGAGAGGCGCTGGCGGCGAGCGCGACGGCACCCAGGCCGCTGGCGACGAGAATTGCCGATCGGTTCACAGGGAGTTCCGAGTTCGAGTGGCGAGGAGGAAGTCCGGTCGCTCGACTGGGCCACTCTATTCGCGCGGTCGGGATGCGCTCAATACGGGGCCGCTCGAGTTGACACAATCCGGGCACTCTCCGGCGTTAGACTTTACAGCCGCGACTCCACGTAGCTAGGTTCGCTCAACCTCGATTCGACACGGGCTTCGTACATGATCGACGACCTCTCCCGCCGAAAATTCCTCGAGATCGTGACGGGCGGGGCTGGTGCCGCCTGGCTGGCGTCGCACGTCGAGGTCATCGAGGCGGCGGCGCACCACGCGGCCCACCTTGCCCGGAATCCCGAGCGCCATGCGCCGGAATTCTTCACCGCGGACGAAATGCGCGTCGTTGAGGCACTCACGGCGCGTATCATCCCAACCGATGACACGCCCGGCGCGAAAGAGGCGGGGTGTGCCTGGTTCATCGATCGCGTGCTCGCGCGATACTTCCCCGAGCAGCGCGATCAATTCCGCTCCGGACTCTCCGATCTCCAGCGGGAGGTCGCGCAGCGGTATCCCAGCGCCCGCGACTTCGCCGCACTCACTCCCGAGCAGCAGGACGCGGTGCTCACAGCGATCGAGAAGACGCCCTTCTTCCAGGGCGCCTGCTATGCGACCATCACCGGATTCGTCGCCAGCCCGGAGTACGGTGGCAACCGCGATCACATCGGGTGGAAGGTTGTAGGCCACGTGGGCGGTCCCTCGTACTCGTCCCCCTACGGTTACTACGATCAGAAGCAGAACCTGCATCGCCTGCTCGGCGATGGAGGCGCCCCGTGACCCCCGACAGGCATGCGGCGCGCTTGGGCCGCCCATTCTCGACGAAAGAGGTGGTGGACTTCGTCGTCGTCGGATCCGGGGCTGCCGGGGGCGTCGTCGCCCGCGAGCTCGCGCGCGCCGGATACAGCGTCGTCGTCCTCGAGCAGGGGCCACACCTCGACAAGCCGGACTTCACGCACGACGAGTTCGCCAACTTCGCGCTCAGCAAGCTCACGGCGAATCCGAAGACGAAGCCGCAGACCTATCGTCTGACGGAAGCCGACACCGCCAAGGAGCAAACCTGCCTGGTGTACGCGACCCTCGTGGGCGGAACGTCGGTGCACTACGCGGCCAACTTCTGGCGCTTCCGCGACGTGGACTTCTCGGAGGGGTCGCGCACGTCGGGCGTGCCCCGCGCGTCACTCGCCGACTGGCCGATCACCTACACCGATCTCGAGCCCTACTACACGCGGGCCGAGTGGGAAGTGGGGATC
>DASPTK010000118.1:0-8905 GCA_035623475.1 Gemmatimonadaceae bacterium
CGCCCACTGCACTTCCCGCCGCGATGAACCAGAGCATTGCACGCTTCTCTCGGTTGAGGACGTGGGAGCTAGTCGCAGCGCATGAACAAAAAATGACCCCCACGTCTGCACGTAGGAGTCATCAGCCGACTCTGGTCGGCAATCGAGGTGAACCCCATCACCCGGCACTCGGCACCCGGAGGAATGCTACGGGGGCGTCGGAGTCGCGTCAACGCGAACGAGATCGCGGTCCGACCGTGTGCGCCGCTGTCGGCGCCTCACCCAGTACAGCGGAGCGCCCAACGCCATCAGCCCGAGCGCTGCCCACGCCTCGCCCGGGTTCGTGCGGACGGTGTTGGCGACCAACCAGGCGGCGGCGACCAAGAGGAGTGCCGGCACGACGGGATATCCGAGCACGCGGTACGGTCGCGGCGCGTCGGGTTTGGTTCGTCTGAGAACGATCAGGGCCGCACCACCCAAGCCATAGAAGATCCAACACGCGAACATCACCAGGTTCGTCAGTTGATCGAACGAGCCGAGAGTGGCCAGGATGCTTCCCCACGCCGCGAAGCAGACGATGGCCGCCACCGGTGCGCGCGTTCGCTCTGACACGCGTCCGAGCGGCTCGAAGAAAAGCCCGTCCCGAGCCATAGCGAACGGAATGCGAGACAAAGCCAGCGTGCTGGCGTTGAGGGCGCCGATGGTCGAGATCACGAACGCGGCCGCCGCCACCCGCGCGCCGATGGGGCCGAGAAAGGACTCCGCCGCCATCGTCCCCACGGGGAGCGCCAGCGGATAGCGCGTCGAGTTGGCCGACTGAATCTCACTGAAGGGCAGGGCATATACGAAGGCGAGATTCACGAGGAGATAGATGACCACCACCATCAGGGTGCCTCCGATGATCGCGCGCGGGAGTGTCCGCGTGGGATCGCGCAGCTCACCCGCCGACATCGGGAGGAAGCTCCATCCATTGTAGGCCCAGAGCGACGCCAGCATCGCGGCCCCGAATGCGCTGACGCCGGCGCCGCCGGCGTGCTCGGCCGGGGCTCGCAGGTGCTCCCAGGAGCCGTCGCGCGACCAGAGCAGGGCACCGACGACGATGATGGCGATCGCTCCCAGCTTGGCAACCATGATCGCCGTCTGCGCTCTGCCTCCGGCGACAACGCCCGAGCAATTGAGGCCCGCGAAGGCAGCGATGAAGCCGATGGCGACCGCCTGACGAGCGCCGAATTGCCAGTGCAAGTCGAGGCCGAAAGGGTGGGCAGTCATCGCGACCCAGTTTCCGCCCAGCGGGATCAGCGCCGCAAGAAACGTGGCTATGGCGACACCATACGCAGCCAGGGCACCGCCGGCGGTGAACGACCGAGTCCAACCGAACGCGAACGCCGCCCCGTCGCCGAACGCCGTTCGGAAGAAGACGTACTCCCCGCCCGCCGCGGGAAGAAGCGCGCCGAGCTCGGCGTAGGTGAGCGCGCCGGCGAGGGTCAGCAACCCGGCCGCCGCCCACGCCCCGAGCAAGAGGGTCGGCGACCCGACCAGTTGCGCCACCACTGCCGGCTTGAGGAAGATGCCGGTTCCGATGATCCCGCCGACGACGATCGCGAAAGCATCGATCGAGGTGAGGCCACGAATCAGCCCGGGGTCGGCGCTGGCGTGCGATGGAGTGCGCGGAGGAGTTGCCACGTTCGTGCCTCGGCTCCGGGGACGTCGCGCCCCGCTAGTGCGCGATGCCGAGAAGATTCCAGTGGGCGAGAAAGAGATCCAGCCCGACCGCGATCAGAAGAACGACCGTGGCGTAGAGGCGATCCGACCGGCTCGCCCCCGGCGAGCGCCACGCCCTGATCAAGGCGATACCGAGAGCGCCCGTCAACCCGACGCACGCGAGCGCGAACCATGCCGCCGCGTCGAACGCGAGTGGAACGCCTAGTAGGAGGCCGGCTCGGCCCATCGACCGCGCGGCGAGCCAGACCAGTATCCCATACCCGAGCACGCCGGCGGCGCGAGCGCGGGCGATGCGGACTGCCGCCAGAGGGCGCTCGCTCCGGCGCTCCCGGTCGAACAGCTTCACACGCCCACGGTGGCCCGGAGACCAGAACGTCGCCGCGATGGCGACCCCGAGCACGACGAGCAGGAAGACCTGTGAGGGGGCGCTCGTGTCGTACCAAGGAACCCGGTTCCACACCTGCGTCCCTGCCACCTGGTCGGTGGTCACGAGGACACGCGCCACACCCCGTCGATCCTCGAGGAAGGCGAGTGTCTCGTCACCGCCCACGGCCTTGTACAACCCCGGCATCACCTCGACGAACCGATCGCCGAACGCCGCCAACGTACCATCCTCGGGATCGTCGATCCGCAGCGGCGTGTTTCGGATCGCTCCCGCCTTCTCGAGATTCTTCTCCGGATGTGCCGCCAACCGATATGTGCCGGCCACCTTTCGTGCGCGCGCGGCCGCGCCGCTCGTGGGCGACGGTGATGTGGAGGTGTAAGGGAAGTATTTGTCCTGAAATTCGAACACCAGGTCACGCAACAAGTCGCCGCGGAATCCGTTGTCCGCGGCGAACAACCCGATGTGCTGCTCCGGCCATAGGCACATCACCGCGAAGAAGCCGTGGATTCCCCCTGAATGACAGAGCGACCGTTGTCCGTTCTCGAAGCTCTCGAAGAAACCGTAGGAGATACCTGCGACCCTCGAGTCCTGCGCGAATTGCCGGCTCTGCATCATCCGACGCATCGAGTCGGAGAGAATCGGCGCCTGGCGGCCTTCAGCACCCTCGAGCTGCATGATCATGAACCGGGCGGCATCGCCGGCCGTCATGCTCAGGCTCGCCGCCGGAACGATGTTCGGATGCACGATCGGGGCGACGACGTGGCCGAGCCCCGCGGGGTCGTATCCGACAGCCGCCATCGATGCCTCGGTCGAATCGAAGCGAAAGCTGCTACGCGTCATCCCGAGCGGATCCAGAATGTGCCGCGTCATGTAATCGGCGTAGGTCTCGCCGCTCGCGACCTCGATCAAATGGCCGAGCAGCGTGTAGCCATGGTTCGAGTAGGCGATGGTGTCACCGGGCGGACGCACGCGCGGAGGGAGCGAGGCCGCGAGGTAGGCGCCTAGTGCCGGAACACCATCCTCGGTCGCTGACGCGGTTCCATTCAGGCGCACATCGAACCCGGCAGTGTGTGTCAGCAGGTCGGCGATGGTGACCGGGCGGCCGCCGGCGGATGGGATCTTGAAGGCCCGAAGGTATCGGTTGACATCCGCGCGCAGGTCGAGCTTCCCTGACTCGACGAGCTGCATGATCGCCGTCGCCGTGAACGGCTTGGAGATAGAGCCGACGCGAAACACGGTCGTGAGCGCGTCGACGGGCGTGCCCGACTCCAGATTCGCCACCCCCGCGCCGCGCGCCACGACGAGATGCCCGTCCTGGACGACGGACACCACGGCGCCGGGCACGTGAAGTTCCGCCATGTCGCGCCGCAAGAAGTCGTCGAGGAACGAGGCAAGGGCAGCGCTGTCGATGGGGCCGATCCGCGACACGCCGGGCGCCATCACGCCGTAGGGGCCGATCGCCGGCGCCGTCGTACTCTGCGAGAGAGCGACTGGCGTCAGGCAGACGAGCAGGGTGATCGCGACCCGGCGCGCGACAGCATTGAAGCACGTCATGGCAACCCGACCTTCTTCTCGAGCGCCACGAAGCGCGGGTCGTCGCGAATCGAGTCATAGATCGGCTCGACCTTCAAGAGAAAGAGCGACCAGACGCGCTCGTCGTAGGAGCGCTCGAGCCAGCTGAGCGCATGCTCTCGGTCTCGCAGCCCGGCATAGAGCGCCGTGATCGCATCGGGGACCACGTACTGTGTCCGCGAGCGGTCTTGCAGCGCCGTGAGCAGGCTCTCGGCTTTCGCCCGATCTCCGCAGGCAGCGTAGGTGAAGCCGACGGTTCGCCCCTCGTAATTCCACGTGTCCTTCATCTTCGCAACCTCGCGGAGCGCGTCCGGGCAGCGATGCAGCTGATAATAGACGCGCGCCAACTGGGCGTGTGCGAGCTCGTAGGTGGAGTCGAGGGCCAGGGTGTGCATCAGCTGGGCGGCCGCTTCTTCGTTTCGGCGCGCGAGATGGAGCATTGTCCCGTATCGGGTGTTGATGATCAACGAGAGCGGATCGAGATCGCGCGCCCGCTGAATTTCGGCGACCGAGCTGTCCGGCTGGCCGGCAGCGATATAGTACCACGAATGGAAGAGACGGGTCGGCGCGTACCTGGGATTGATGGCGATCGCACGCGTGAACTCCTGCTGTGCGCCCGGGAAGTCCCAGTCGTAGAAGAGCCGGATGAAGGCCAGTGACGTGTGGGCCTCGACGAGCGTGCTGTCGATCGCCAGAGCGTGAAGCGTCGCCGTCGTGGCGCGCGGAAACATCTCCTTCGGCGCAGCGTAACCGAATGCGGAGAGGAAGGCGTAGGAGTCGGCGAGGCCGGAGTAGGCAAGCGCGTAGTTCGAGTCGAGGGCGATGGCCTGCTGGAACAGTTCCGCCGCCTTCTGTAAGCCACCCTCGGTGCGCGTCTCGTAGTTGTATCGTCCTTGCAGGTAGAGATTGTACGCCTCCAGGTTCGACGTTCCGTGCTTCGCCGCCACTGGTGTGCCCCCGCTCAGGTTGACCTTGAGCGCCGCGACGATCGCCTTCGTCAAGTCATCCTGAACGGCAAAGACGTCGGTGAGGTCGCGCTCGTACTCGTCGGACCACACCTGATACCCGTTCGAGGCATCGACGAGCCTCGCCGTCACTCGAAGGCGATTGCCAGAGCGACGGACGCTCCCTTCGAGCACCGACGCGACATTCAGCTCGCGGCCGATCTCGCGAATGTCCGCGTTGCGCCCCTTGAAGGCGAAGGCAGACGTTCTCGCCGTCACGCGGACCCCGGGGACGCGGCTCAGGCCGGTGATGAGCTCTTCCGACATCCCATCACTGAAGTAGTCCGTGGCCGAGTCGTTGCTCGAGTTCTCGAAGGGGAGAACGGCAATCGACCGCTCGCCGCCCGGTTTCGCCCCCGCGTTCCCGGCATAACGGCGGGCGATCGCGAGTCCCCCCAAGAGGAGGAGCGCCAGCGCGACGCCGGCACCCACCCATCGATAGCCGGCGCGCGCTCCCGTCTCCTTCGGGCCCCGTGCTCCGTCGAGCGTGATCGCGTCCAATTCGTGCATTACTTCTCCGGCCGATTGGGGCCGGCGCGACGGATCCTTTTCCAGCGAGCGCATCACCAGCGAGGCGAAGGCCGGGGGGACATCGGGCCGGCATTCGGTCACGGGCCGCGGCGTTTCGCTCACGTGAGCTGCCAGCACCTGCCGAGGGGAGCGCCCAGCGAACGGCGGCGTTCCGCAGAGCAACTCGTAGGCGAGCACACCGAGTGAGTAGACATCGGCCCGCTGGTCGGTCGTCGGATCGCCGGTGGCCTGCTCTGGCGCCATGTACGCCGGCGTGCCGAGCGCGAGGCCGGCCGATGTGAGGGCCGTCTCGTGTCGCGTCGACGCGTCGAGCGCCTTCGCCACACCGAAGTCCGTCACCATGGTGACGCCGTGACTGACGAGCACGTTGTCAGGCTTGATGTCGCGGTGCAGCACACCGTGGTCGTGAGCGTACGCGAGGGCCGTGGCCACCTCGCGCGTCACGCGCACGACGTCGGCGATCGGGAGCGGCCCCTCGCGCGAAAGCCGGGCGCGCAGCGATTCGCCGGCAGCGAATGGCATGACGTAGTAGGGGAGGCCGCCCGTCATGCCAGCCGACAGAACGGGCACGATATGCGGGTGCTGGAGCTGCGCCGCCAGCAGGATCTCGCGCCCGAATCTCGCCGCGTTGACGCCGGCGGCGAGTTCCCCAGGGAGCACCTTTACCGCCACTGTGCGGTGCAGCCGCACATCTTCGGCGACGAAGACGCGGCTCATGCCACCGCCACCGAGCTCGCGCTCAATGCGATAGTCGTCGCCCAGCGTGTTCTGCAACAGTTCGCGAAGATCCGTCAACCCATCTCTCCTGGCGCCGGTCTCTGTTACGAAAGGGCCAAGATAGGACGGGCTCGCTGTGGCAGGCAATCGCGAAGGGATATATCTCCCTTCGCCCCAGCTATGGCGCGAGCAACCCGAGCTTCAGTGCCAGCTGTACGTAGTCGGAGCGGTGGAGGAGCCCCAGCTTCTCCTGAATCCGCTGCTTGTACGTGTCCACCGTCTTCGGGCTGATGAAGAGCTTACCGCCGATCTCCGGGGCCGAGTACCCCTGAGCGACGAGCCGCAGCACATCGCGCTCCCGCTCCGTCAGACGCTCGTACTTGTCGCGCTCCGCCTTCAGCGGGTCCTTCTTCGTCAGATTGCGGGCGAGCACACGGGCAGCGTTAGGCAGTACGTAGAGATCGCCCCGGGCCACCGCCCGGACGGCATCCACGAGCTCGCGGTCGGCCACGTTCTTCATCAAGTAGCCGGCGGCGCCCGCTTCGAGCACCGGAATCAAATACTCCTCTTCCGCATGCATCGTGAGCACGAGCACCCGCGTCGGCAGCTTCTTCGCCAAGATCTCCTTCGTCGCCGCCGTGCCGTCCATCTCGTCCATGGACAGGTCCATGAGTACGACATCGGGCGACAAACGGTTCACCAACGCGACGGCTTCGCGGCCGTTCTTCGCTTCTCCGACGACCTCGATGTCGCGCGCCGTGCTCAATACGGCCTTGAGTCCCGCTCGCACCACGGTGTGGTCGTCAGCCAGAACCACCCGAATCGTGTCACCAGTCATGATCCCCTCGCTGCTCGATGGCGTGCCGGTCGGTCGTTGCGCGAGCTCCCTCGGCTCCGCGCCTCCGCACGGACACGTTAGTTCTCGGCCGGGCGGCCCAGCCGTCAGCGCCTTCCCGCACTTTCGTACAGCAGTGCGACGCGTAATGTAAGGCTTTTCCCTACAACCCGGGATCCGGGTGCCAGGGGACAGCTGGAAGCGCAAATCGGAACGTCGAGCCGCTTCCCCGCGTGCTCTCCACCCAGATGCGGCCCCCGTGCGCTTCGATGATCCCCTTGGCGATCGCCAGGCCCAAGCCGGCGCCACCGCGGGCTTGCCGCTCTCCCTGCCAGTAGCGGTCGAAGAGGTGGGGGAGGTACTCGGCGGGGATCCCTATGCCGGTGTCGCGGACAGCGATGACGACTTCGTCCTCTTCCGCCTCTACCCAGAGCGAAACCGTCCCGCCCGAGGGAGTGAACTTGATGGCGTTGCCGACCAGGTTCGAGAGCGCCTGCAGGACCCGGCGGTGGTCGAAGAGCACCGGCGGCAGCACCTCGGCGACGTGTGCCTCGAGGGACAGGCCTCCGTCGCGGGCCAGGGGGGTCATCGTCTCCATGACCTCGTCGACAGTCGCCCGCAGATCGTCCGACACCGCGTCGAGGCGGAGCCGGCCCCCTTCGATGCGCGACACATCGAGCAGGTCCTGAATGAGGGCGTCCGCCTGACGCGCCGCCTGCTGTATCACCTCGACGCTCTCTCGCAACCGCTCCTCGACTGTGGCGCCATCGGGCTCCAGCAGATGGCCGGCCATCATGCTGATGGCGCTTACCGGATTTCGGAGGTCATGTGAGACCAACGCCACCACATCCTCGCGTGATCGGATGGCAAGCTGTGCGGCCTCGTAGAGGCGGGCGTTGTCGATCGCCAGGGCAGTGCGCTGGGCGAAGTCCTGAGCGAAGACGAGGTCCTCGCCGTCGAACGGCCGTCGCGAGCTATATAGGCTGACCACGCCGAGCACTGCCTGACGAGCGACGAGCGGAACGAAGAGCGCGAACTGGGCGCCGATCGCCTCCAGCTCCGGTGCGACATCGCGCTCCTGGGCATTCGAGTCCGGCTGCCGGAGAACCACCGGCTCCCGTGTCCGCACAGCGCGCGCGATCGGGTGGGTACCGCGCAGGTCGACCGGAGACTCCAGCCGTCGGCGCCGAAGGCGCGACTCGAGCTCGGGGTCGTTGTGCGCCACCGCCACCTCGCGCAGCGTCTGGTCAGTCACGAGGTCGACGCAACACCCCTCGGCCAGCGCCGGCACGGCGAGTCGTGCGGCGCGGGCGAGAGTCACCTCGTGATCGAGCGAGGAGGGGAGCAGCGCGCCTGCCTGAGCAAGGAACCGCTGTCTCTCCTCGGCCCGACGGCGCTCGGTGATGTCGCGGAGCACGACATTGAAGACGAGGTTCGCTCCCTCGCGGTAGCGGGAGATCGATGCCTCGGCGGGAAATTCCTCCCCACCCTTGCGGAGGCCGGAGATGTCGCGCCGGTATCCCATCCGGCGAGCGCGCTCGGCACTCCGCCCAAACTCTGACACGTGTTGGCGGTGGATGGCCCGGAACCGCTCGGGGAGGAGCACATCCAGAGGCTTGCCGAGCACCTCGTCGGCGGCGTAGCCGAACACCCTCTGGGCCCCCTGGTTGAACAGCCGGATGAGCTGGTGCTCGTCCACCGAGATGATTGCGTCGGCGGCGATCTCCACGACACCTTCGAATCGCGCTTTCGCGATCCGAAGGGCGTGCTCTAGCTCAGCGACCTGATCTTGGTCAGTCGCTGCCTGCTCGCTGCCGTGCACCGGTTCGCCGCGCGGGGCAGTCATTCACCGGATCTTGCTTTGCGCGTCGATTCGGCGATAGAGCGTGCCGCCCGCCGCGATCGTCAGCGTGGAAAGCGCAGCAGTGTCTGCCCCGCGCCGTGCGCAATTCGCAGCACGTCATCGACGCCCCGGGTCCCTTCCATGATCTCGACCGCGCTGACGTCCCCGATGCTCCGGGTCAGGTGGCGCTTTCCCGCTTCGGCGTCACCGAGCATGATCTCCACGCGGCCGTCCTTGTGGTCGTAGTCGACTCCGAGGAAGGGGTAGTCCAGGGCCTGGGACTGCGCACCGAGATCGGGGTCATCGATCTCGATCAT
>DASPTK010000119.1:0-9669 GCA_035623475.1 Gemmatimonadaceae bacterium
GGTACCACGCGCAATGAGCGGTTACCAGCGCGCCGCGGTGTAGAACGCGACGTACCGGCTGACTTCGCCCGACGCGCTCAGCTGCCCCGTGCTGGCGAAGCTGCCGCCGTCGGGGATGCCCTCGATGACACCCTCCATGAATACGCGGTCTCCGGCCTGCCAGAACCCGGTGATGACTTGCCGAACCGGGCTGTCGCCCCGCGTGTGCACGAAGGTGTGGATCAGCTCCCGCCGTCCACGCGCCAACTCGCGCTGCGGACGTCCCGCATAGGGCGGATGCGCCCAGAGCGTGTCCATCGAAAAATATGCCGCGGCGTCGTCGAAGCGTGAATCCTGGAGAGCTTCGAAGTAACTCTCGAATAGCGCTCGGGCGGGAGCGGTGCTTCCGGCGTCGGCGGCCGCGGGCACGGAAACATAGCTCGCCCCCAGGTATACGATCCGCTCGATCGCTCCTCCCCCATCACAGCGCAGCGAGAGCAAGATCGTCTCGGGCTCGTGATCGGGAGCGACGCGGGTGACCTCGGCCCACCATTCGCTGTCGTCGCCCGCCTCGGCGACGAGCGTTAGCTGACACGGCGCCAAGGATGCGATCGCGTGCGTTGTCGCATCCGGCCCGTCGGTGCGGCAGCACTCGGCGACGAGCCCCTGCGCCGAACTCGAGAAGTAGCCGCGCACACCGTCGGCGAAACGGAGTCCAGGCTCGGCACAGCCCGTCGCACCGAGCCTCAAGGCAGATCCGAGCGCCTCCGGGGACACCGAGACGGTCACCCGGCCGCCATTTCCTCGGCGGCGACATGGTCCGGGCACTCCCTCGGCAGGGAACTACGCTCGCACTCGTTCACGTCGCCCTCCTCCGATCGGTCAGCAAGGACCCCAAGAGCTTACCTGAATCGACTTCGGGTTGGTGGACTTAAGTCATCTGGAACTGACCTGGATTCAATTAGAATCAACCCCCCCGCAGTCATCTTGTGTCAGTGGCCTCGTCAAGAGGGAGGAAGCGTGTCGCCGTTATCAACTGCCGTCGCGGAAACCCCAACCGGCATGGAGCTCCATGCTGTGAGCGTTCGCGTCTACCGCGACCGGACGCGACGCTCGCGCGAGCTGCTCGAGCGAACCAAGCCGTTGATACCGACCGGCCACGCCGGCGGCATGTGGTATCAGCTGCCCTACCCGGTGTGCCTGGATCGCGCCGAAGGGGCGCGCGTGTGGGACGTCGACGGCAACTGCTACCTGGACATGCGAATCGGCGACTGGGTGATCGCGCTCGGCCACCGCAATGAGAACGTCCGTGATGCAATCGTCGCCCAGCTCGATCGCGCCGTGCAGCTCGGCTGCCCTGAGTCGGGACTCGCCCTGCGCATGGCCGAGCTCCTATCCGAGCGGGTGGCATCGGTGGAGCGAGTGCGCTTTCTCGCCTCGGGAACCGAGACGAACCTTCTGGCGATCCGCCTCGCGCGGGCATTCACGGGGCGGAACAAGCTGGCCAAGGCACGTGGCGCGTACCACGGCATCGCCGACATCCTTGTCGTCGGCGACTCCTCGATCGGGTTCGACTCGGCGGGAATCCCGGCCGGCGTGACACCCGGGGTCGCTCAGGACGTTGTGGAGTTCCCTTTCAACGACCCGGATCTGGCCGAGGAGGTTCTCGAACGCCACGGCGACGAGATCGCCGCGGTTCTCATCGAGCCGGTCATGGGCGCAGCCGGCATGGTGCCTGCGACAAGGGAATTCTTGCAGCGTTTGCGCGATGTGACCACTCGCCTGGGCGTCATCCTCATCTTCGACGAAGTCGTGACCTTCCCGGTCGCATACGGCGGCGCCCAGGCGTACTTCGGCGTCACTCCGGATTTGACCACCATGAGCAAGTCCATCGGCGGCGGGATTCCCCAAGCCGCAGTGGGTGGCCGGGCGGACATCATGGACCTGCTCGACCCCGACTGCTACCAGGGACGGGCTCCGGTGCTCGCCGCATCCACCTTCGGGGGCAACGTGACCGCCCTGGCATCGGGGATCGCCGCCATCGAGCAGTTGACACCCGAAGTCCACGCACATGTGCAGCGCATCGGTGAAAGGATGCGCCTTGGGATCGACGAGATCGGCCGCAAGTACGCAATACCTCTGCACGCGACGGGCCTCGGACATCTCTACGGCATGCATTGGGCGCCAGAGCGCGTTGTCGATCACCGCACGCACATGCTCGAGGACATGGAGAAGATGGCGAACATCATGCTCGGACTCCTCAATGAGGGCGTTTACCAGTTCGCCTTCGGGACGCTCCTGCTCAGTGCCAGCCACGGCGATGCGGAGATCGACGAGTTCCTCGCGAAACTGGAGCGGGCATTGCACGCCGTCGACCTGGTGTGAGCCAATGTGTATTCGCGGTCTATTGAGGAGAGGAGAGACACGTGGTCACCACGCCTGAGAGCGACCGCCAGTCCGTGACCCAGAGAGTCGACCCCGTAACGGCATCGATCATCCGCCACGGTCTCGACGCTGCCGCCGACCAGATGCTTGTCACCCTGAAACGGACGGCGTTCTCTCCGATCATCTACGACGTCCTCGATGGCGGCGGAGCGCTTTACGACCGTCATCTGCGCATGCTCTCCCAGATCCAGACGCTTCCGATGTTCGTCGGCAGCCTCGATCTGTGCCTCGAGTCGGTCGTGAAGCACTACGCGGCCAGCGGCGGACTTCATGATGGCGATGTGATCGTTGTGAACGATCCCTATCTCACCGGCACCCATCAGTGGGACGTCGCCGTGCTGGTCCCGGGCTTCCTCCACGGCGAGATCGTCGCCTATGCGGGGATCAAGGCCCATCACCTCGATGTCGCCGCCCTCGCTCCGTTCGTTAGCAACAGCACCGACGTCTTCCAGGAGGGGGTGATCTATCCAGGGGTCAAGCTCTACCGGGCGGGCGTTCGAGACGAAGATCTGTATCGGACGATGCTGGCCAACACGCGGCTGCCGGAGTCGGCCGCCGGAGATCTAAGCGCCCAGGCAGGTGCGTGCCGCGCCGGCCTGCGCGCGCTCATCGAACTCGTCGAGCGCCACGGCATCGACCAGTTCGATGCGGCGGTGGAGGTGATTCTGGACGCCGGCGAGGCGCGGATGCGGGAGGTACTGGCCCAACTGCCCGCCGGACGCCACACGAGCACGATGGTGCACGAGCACAACGGAATCGAACCGGTCATGGAGGCCTTCGAGGTCGTGGTCGAGGTCGGCTCGGACGGGATCACCGTCGACGTCACGGCCGCTCCCGACGCTCAGCCCGGCCCCACCAACAGCCCCAGAGTCGGCGTCGTCTCGGCCGTGCGCTGCGCGATGCTCGCGATGGCCATCGATGACGGACGCGCGAACGCAGGCTATTTCCGGCCGATCAGCCTGCATACACGACCTGGCTCGATGTTCGATCCGCAGCGTCCATCGCCGACCGCGCTGGCCAGCTACCCCAACTACATCCTCATCGAGGCGATCAACGAGGCGATTGCTCGCGCCGTGCCGGGTCGGCTTCCGGGCGGGTACGACATGCCGGTCAGTCTCGTGATGTGGGGCAACCATCCCGTCCACGGCTTCTGGGCGGATTCCATCAACGTCGTCGGAGGGGCTCCGGCCGCCCGTGAATACGGCAACGGCGGCGCTCCGCTCATGCCCATGGGTATCTCGGGCCTGCGTGGCATGTCCTGGGAGGTCTGGGAGGCGAAGACCCCGATGGTCGTCGAGAGCGCCGACTACTCCCCGGGCTCGGCCGGCGCCGGTCGGTATCGAGGTGGCCTCGGAATCGAGCTCGTGGTGCGAGCGCTGGACGACATGGAGTTGACGATCGTGAATGAGCGGAGTCAGGTCCCGCCGTTCGCCTTGGCCGGCGGCCTTCCCGGCCGATGCAACCGGGCCTTCCTCAGGGACTCCGATGGGCAGGTCACCGAGTACGCGAAGGTCACAGGTGCGCGGGTCCCACGGGGCACCCAAATCGTCGTACAGACCGGCGGCGGAGCCGGATGGGGGCCTCCGTCAGAGCGGTCGCGCGATGAGGTCGAACGTGATCTCAGGTTCGGATACGTCAGCCATGACCAGGCCGTCGTCAGCTACCCGCATGCGTTCCAGGAGATCGACCGATGAGTACCCGTATCGGGATCGACGTGGGCGGGACCTTCACCGACCTCATCTTCTTCGACGAGGAAACCGGGACGGTCACCGTGGGAAAGGGTCCATCCAATCCCGACGCGGTCGATCAGGCGGTTCGTGGCGTCCTTGCGGCAAACGTCGGCGCTGACGCCACGGCGAGGGCCAGGTACTTCATGCACGGCACGACCGTCGGCCTCAATGCGCTACTCGAGCGCAAAGGCGCCAAGGTTGGCGTTCTGACCACCGCAGGCTTCCGTGATGTGCTCGACATCCGCCGGCTGCTACGCGTCGATGAGTCGGGCGATCACATGTGGGACAACCTGTTCCGGACGCCCGAGCCGCTCGTCGAACGTCCCCTCCGGATCGGGGTGAACGGCCGCATCCTGGCTGATGGCAGCGAGGCGGTCCCGCTCGATGAGGCGGCGGTGCGCGCGGCAGCCGAGACGTTCGCCGTGGAGGGCGTCGACTCCGTCGCGGTGGTATTCATCAACTCGCACGCGAATTCGGCGCACGAGCTCGCAGCTGAGAAGCTGTTGCGCGACGGCGGCTTCGTCGGCCCGATCTCGCTGAGCCACGCCGTGAGCGGTCAGTACCGCGAATACGAGCGGGCCTCGACGACGGTCGTCGACGCGTACGTGCGCCCAGCGGTGTCGGGCTACCTCGAGCGGCTGGAATCCGGCCTGCAAGCCGAGAACTTCGACGGCGAGTGCTTGATCACCACGTCCTCGGGGGGCAGCGTGGCGTTCGGCGACGCGCGCCGGCGGCCGTTTGAGACGATCATGTCCGGCCCGGTCGCCGGCGCTGTCGGTGCGAGCAAGCTATGCAGCGAGCTCGGCCTTCGCCTCGCGATCACCGCCGATGTGGGCGGCACGAGCTTCGACACCTGTCTGCTCGTCGACGGTCAGCCCAGGGTCCGCAATGAGGGCGAGGTCGTCGGTATGCCGTTGCAGATGCCGTGGGTCGATGTCCGCTCCGTCGGAGCGGGCGGTGGCTCGATCGCCTCGGTCGACCGCGGACTCCTGCGCGTCGGCCCCGAAAGCGCCGGGGCGCTCCCAGGCCCGGTCTGTTACGGACGAGGCGGCACGGACGCGACTGTCACCGATGCGGCGGTCACCCTCGGCATGCTGGCGCGGGAGACGCTGGCCAGCGGGCTGAGGCTCGATATCGACGGGGCCCGAGCTGCGGTGGGGCGCGTAGGGGCCGAGATGGGCATGGATGCCCAGGACGCGGCGCGGGGGATCCTGCGCGTGGTGGCGGCCCACATGGCCGGCGCGATTCGAGCAGTGAGCATCGAGGTCGGTGAGGATCCTCGCGAAGCTGCGCTGATCGGTTACGGAGGCGCGGGCCCGCTGTTCGTCTCGCTGCTGGCCCGAGAGCTCGATATCCGCACGATCATCATCCCCAACTACGCCGGCAACTTCTCCGCGTGGGGCCTGCTCGAGCAGGACTTGGTGCGCTCCGCCGCGCTGACGATCGTCTCGCAGCTCGACGACGCGGGCATAGCGAAGGCCGAGGTGACCCTGGATCAGCTGTTCGGGCAGGTCGATGCGCGGGCGGCCAGCGGGGCACTTGGAACCACGGTGCGCTCCGCGGAGTTTGACTTGCGCTATCCCGGTCAGGAATACACGCTGACGTTGCCCGTCCCGCTCCATGCCGGCGAAGTCGCCGAGTCGCCCGAGCGGATCGCCGCTCGCTTCGGCGAGGACTACGAGCGCAACTATGGGCACCGGTTCGATCTCGAGGTCGAGCTGCTGACCGTCCGCGCGATCGAGCGAACCGTGTTGCCCCGTACCGGACGTCCCCGCCTCGGCACCCCGGGATCCGCTGGTCGAAGCCCGGACGTGGCCCGGGCCTTCTCCTTCGCGCGCAACGACTGGTGTGACTTCGCGGTGGTCGATCGCGAGGCGTTGGCGCCGGGCGATCGCCTGCCATCGCCGGCGATCGTCATGGAGGCGACGACCACCTCCTACATCGACGCTGGCCTCGACGGGCGAGTCCACGAGTCGGGCGCGCTCGTATTCACTGAGAGCGCCGCCTGAACCGCCGTCGCACAGTGTCTGCCTCGATTCCTGTCGCTCCGTGTCAGCCGGTGAGACTGCTCACCAGTTCCCGGAACACCTCGACATAGACATCGGCGTCCTTCTCGGTGTGCGCGACGGATAGCGTCCACTGCTCAGGGCGCGCTGGAGTGACATAGATGCCGCGGTTCACAGCATGCAACCACGTCAAACGCGTCAGCCCCGGGTGCTCGTAGTCGCGCAGCGAGACGTGATCGCGAATCGGTCCGGCGGATAGAGCGACGCATCCCCGAGCACCGGCCGACACTGTGTGGCCCGTGATGCCGTGCTCGTCGAGAACGGCACGGCATCCGCTGACGATGCGCCCGCCGATCCGCTCGAGCTGCACGTAGGCCTCCGGGGTCAGGATCTCGGTCAGGTTCGCGCGGGCAGCGGCCATCGTAAGTGCATTGCCGTTGAACGTGCCGGCCTGAAGCACCCGGCGGCTCTCGACCACCGCCATGATCTCCTCCGTGCTTCCGACCGCCCCCGACGGAAGTCCCCCGCCGAGCGCCTTCGCGAGCGTGACCATGTCCGGCATCACGCCGTAACGCTCGGCCGCGCCTCCCGCTGCGATCGTCAGCCCGGTCTTGACCTCGTCGAAGATCAGAACGACCCCGTAGTGGCGGGTGATGTCGCGGACCGCCTCGAGGTAACCGGGCTCCGGATTGGAGAGCCCGAACATGAACGCCGGCTCGAGGATGAAGCACGCGGGCAAATGATCCCGTAGCGATAGTGCGGAAAGTAGCCGCGTTAGAGCGGGAGCATCGTTGAAGGGAACGGCGAGCGTCTGGGCGGCCACAGCGTCGGGGATGCCGGCACTGGCTGGTCGTGACGTGCCGGAGACTGGATCAACGGCAGCGTCGGTCCCGAGTCCGACCAGCACCGCGTCGTGGTGCCCGTGATAGGAGCCCACCGCCTTCACGATGGCATCCCGGCCGGTGTAGGCACGAGCGATGCGGATGGCGTCCGCCGTCGCCTCCGAGCCCGAACTGGTGAAACGCCAGCTCGGCAGGCGCCAGCGCCCACTGAGCGCTTTGGCGACGAGGACAGCGTCCTCGGTCGGGGCCGCCATGTGCGACCCCTTTGCGTAACGGGTGTGCATTTCCCTCACCAGGACCGGATGTGCGTGGCCCTGAACCATCGCGCCGAAGCCGGCGTGGTAATCGATGCGGTCGGTGCCGTCCACATCCCACACGACCGGCCCCTTCCCGTGAGAGAGATAGAGCGGCCAGGGGTTACCTGACTGATAGCTGGAAGGGACTCCGCCGACCAGGACCTCCCGCGCGGAGCGGTAGAGATGATGAGACCCGGCCGTCGTCTCGGCGAACCGCCGCTCCTCGTCTGCGAGCGCCCGGCGCAGGCGCGTCGCGTCGACCGCGACCGCGCCTTGGGGCGGGCCGGCGCGCACGGAGCGTGCCCTCAACGACTGGCCCATGCACCGGCCATCGGTTGCGTGGTCAGCATGTTCGGTGCGGTCTGACCGCCGTCGACCGGAACGTTGATCCCGGTCACCCACGATGCACGTTCGGAAAGGAGGAAGCATGCGACGTCGGCGATTTCCTGATCGGTACCGAGTCGCTTGAAGGGGAACTCATGATCGAGCCAGCGATTGAACGCCTGCTCGTCTTCGGCCAAGCGCTCCCAGTTGGACCCCGGGAACATGATCGACCCAGGGCTGATCACGTTCACCCGGATGCCGTCTCCGGCGAGGGCGAGCGCGAGTGACGAGGCGAGGTGAATCTCCGCCGCCTTCGCGGCACCGTAGTGAGGCCGCGTCCAGGCATGCATGCCGGCGATCGAGGCGATGAACAGGATCGCCCCGCCACCGCTCTCAGCCATCAGTGGTTGCGCCGCTCGGGCGGCGATGGCGGGGTGCGTCACGTTGATGTCGAGCGTGTATCGCCAGTCGTCGCCGCCGATGGCCGACAGCTGAGGCCCGCCGCTCAGTGCGCCGGCATTGGCAACGAGCAGGTCAAGGCCGCCGAGCGCGTCAGCGGACGATCGGACGAACGCCTCCAGCGCGTCTGCATCAGTGACGTCGACAGCCTCTCCATGCGCCTCGACACCGTATCCACGCAGTTCGGCCACGGTCGCAGTGACTCCATCGAGATCCCTCGCGCCGATCGCCACCGCCACTCCCTCAGCGGCAAGGCCAAGCGCGATCGCCCGGCCGATCCCCCTCGAGCCGCCGGTGACGATTGCCCGCTTGCCGCCTAGTCGCAAATCCATATCAGTCCTCTCGGTCGGGCGGCATTCTATCCTGAAGTCGGTTCAACTTCGGCGTGATTTAAGTCCGTGGTATCGTCGAATTTGGTTTGCTCCTGGCCGGAGTTCAGGAGCAGGAAGTGACCGCTCCTTCGGATCCGACGTGCCCGACTTCGACACCGCGCAGCCCGCCGGGTGGGGTGATCTCGACGTCACCGGAGCCATCGCCGAGAGCAGCCTGGATGCGCTCTCCCCCGCCGGCCTCGAAGCGCTGCTGGCCAGCGCATATCTCACCCGGCATGCTGCCGGGACCGAGTTCCTCTACTCGGAGCACAACCTGCCGAGCGATCCGCCCGGGCTCGTTGTGGACGGACTGCTCCGGGTCTTCCGACGTGACCCGGACGGGCGGGAGACGACTGCCCGTTACGTCAACCTCGGCGACCTGGTTGGACTCACCGGTCTCCTCGCCAGCGGTCGGCAGAGAATGCTCGCCGGGCGACTCAACACCGATGTCGTGCACGACACTGCGGTTCTCAGGTTCGATTCCGCAGCGTTCGAGTGCGCCTTCGAATCCGAGCCGGCCTTCGCCCGTTCGCTTTGTCGATATCTGTTCGCGCGGCTTCTGATCACGCAAGAGACCCTGACCGGCAGCATGCTGCTGCCGGTACGGGCCCGCGTTGCCGGCCATCTCCTCGATCTCGCCGAGCGCCGCGGCTCAGAGCTGCTCGTGACCGCCAAACCCCGTCGCCTAGCGGCCGCGTCCGGTTCCGTCCGCGAGGTCGTCTCGCGCATCCTCCGCGACCTGGAACGCGAGGGTGTGCTCTCGCGGAACGGCCCGGATCAGCTCCGGCTCGTGGACACCGCGGCGCTCCACCGAATCGCTCGTGGCGAAGAGCATAGGGCCGACGATCATCGCGCGAACTCCGGCTGACCGACTACACCGCCGGCCCGCCGCGCAACGCTACGGATAGGTGTACTCCGGTGGTGCCGGCTCGAACGCCTCGTGCATCTCGCCGATCTCCAGCGTGAATCCGAGGTCGCTCTCAGTCGGGAAGTAGACGCCGTGCGCTTGCGCTTTCGAGTCGACACCGCTGAAAAGGCCGTCAAGGGTCCGAGCCATCCCCAGACCTTCGAGATGCCCAGCCGCGGCGTTGAAGTCCGAGACGTCGAACTTGAGGTGATGCACGTGATCGGCGCCGTCGTGGCGGGCGAGTGATTCCGTGTAGGGGTTGCGCCCGCCGGTGGGCTGGATCAGCTCGATGCCACAGTTACCGACGCTG
>DASPTK010000120.1:0-11879 GCA_035623475.1 Gemmatimonadaceae bacterium
GATCGCCAGTCCGGCGAACTGGGTTCCTCGAACGACCGTCAAGCCTACAGTGAGCACGAGGAAGAAGGTACCGATGAACTCGGTGAGGTAATTTTTCATGCGGTCCTCGGCAGAGCGTGGAGGGAGGCGCCAAGAAGCGAGAGGAAAGTCTCGGGCGCTGGCGAGGGGCGCAAGGGCGCGATTGCCGGGAACGCGAGTTCCGCACGTCGCGGCGAGGCGACAGCCGCTTGCCGGGTAGTTACGCGACGTCGACTATTGGTAGCTTCCACGCCTCGCCGGACTCGCGCTCATGAGCGTCCACCTCCCCTCTCTCCTCGTCATTGCGATCGTCGCCGTTCTGGCGCCGCTCGTGGCCGAGCTCCCTCTGGGCGTTCGCCTGCCAATCGTCGTCCTCGAGGTCTTCTTCGGCACTCTCGTGGGCCCCTACGTCCTCCACCTCGCCGATGCGACCGGTGTCGTCGGCTTTCTCGGACGTCTCGGCCTCGCCTTCCTGATCTTTCTCGCTGGGCTGGAGATCGATTTCGCAGCGATTCGCGGGCGCCCGGCCATGCTCGCTGCGGCCGGGTGGGGCCTCTCTCTCGTGCTCGCGATGGGTATCACCGCGATGCTTGCCGCGATCGGAATCGTTCGCGCACCGCTGCTCGTCGGCGTGGCGTTGACCACGACGGCGATGGGGACGTTGCTCCCCGTGCTCCGGGATGCGGGAGAGCTGGAGACGACGCTCGGGCGTTACCTGATGGCTGCCGGCGCCGCGGGCGAATTCGGCCCGATCGTCGTCATCTCTCTCTTGTTCAGCGAAGTGCACGGAAGCGGCGTGCAAACAGCTCTGCTGATCGCGTTCGTTGCCGTGTCGATACTCTCGGCTGCTCTGGCGCTGCGCCTTCGGACTCCCAAGGCGGTGGAGTTCTTTGCCCGGACGATCCACGCGAGTAGCCAACTGCCCGTGCGCATCTGCATCCTCGCGCTCATCGCGCTGCTGGCGCTCGCCGAGAAGCTCGGCCTCGACATGATCCTCGGCGCGTTCGCCGCCGGGATGGTCGTGAACCTGGCCAGCTACGGCCGCCGTGGCGTCTTACTTCGCGAGAAGCTCGACGCCATCGGCTTCGGCTTTCTCGTGCCGATGTTCTTCGTGACGAGCGGGATGCGTTTCGACCCCAGCACACTCCTCGGCAGCCCTACCGCCGTGCTCCGGCTTCCTCTCTTCCTGATGCTCATGCTATTGGTGCGGGGGGTGCCGACATTCCTCTATCGCCGAGATCTCGGCCGCCGCGAGCGGTGGCCCTTCGCGCTACTGTCCGCGACCGCGCTGCCGCTCGTCGTGGCGATCGCCAACGTCGGACTCTCGACGGGGAGGATGTTTCCGGAAAATGCTGCCGCCCTCATCGGCGCCGGGATGCTCTCCGTCCTCCTCTTCCCGACCATCGCCCTCGTGCTGCGTGGCGTGCCGCTCCGGCGAATTTCCAAGGGCCAGCCTGTCCTCGCCGAACATTAGGCACGGGCGTGGGAGGGGTCTGGTTCTCCTTACTCGCCGCGCATGGCGGTGACCGGCGCCACACGCGATGCGCGCCGCGCGGGCAGATAGCAAGCAGTGAGCGCGGTAAGTCCGAGGACGAGGGGCGCCGCCATAAGGCTGACGGGGTCGGCCGCCCGAACCTCGTAGAGGAGGCTCGACAGCACCCGCTCGAGCACGAATGCGCCGGCGATGCCGAGCGCGACGCCCACCCCGGTGAGGCGTGCGCCTTCACCGAGCACGAGCGCGATGACCTTTGTCTCGCTGGCCCCGAGCGCCATGCGCAGTCCCATCTCTCGAGTCCGTTGCGTGACGGCATAGGAGATCACGCCGTAGAGGCCGATCGCGGCGAGCAGGAGGGCCAGCAGCGCAAACGCGCCTAACGCAGTGCGCTGCAGCCGCTGGCGCCAGAGGGACTGTTGCACCGCCTCCTCGAATGTCTGGATCTGGTACGCGGGCACATCGGGGTCGACACTCGAGACGACCGCGTGGACGGCGCCCGCCAGCGTCAGCGGATCGGCGAGCGAGGTACGCAGGACGATGGCCTCCGTCCGCATCGGATTCTGCGCATACGGCATGTAGATCGCCGGCCCCATCGGTCGCGGCAGCCGGTAGTGGCGAAAGTCTCTGGCCACACCGACGATCGTCACCCAGGGATCGGGCGACGCCGCGTCGCCGAGCTTGATTCGGTGACCGAGGGGATCCTCGGCCCCGAAGACGCGCTTGGCAAAACTCTCGTTCACCACCGCCACTCGGGCGATCGTGTCCCGGTCGGTCGCCGCGAGTGCGCGCCCTCGCAGAATAGGGACACCGATCGCCGGAAAGTATCCGGGCGTGATCCACTGAAAGTGGACATCTCCAACTTTCGCCGGGAGTGCCCGCCCCTCGATCGTTACGCCATCGATGGCCCAGTCCCACCCGCTGAACGGAATTCCCTGGGCCGAACCGACTTCCGTCACGCCCGGGAGCCCGCGAAGGCGATTCAGCAGCTGATCCATCGTGGCGAGAACCTTCGCGCTCTCTCCGTATTTCGCTTCGGGCAGCCCCACGCGAAAGGAGAGGATGCCGCGCTGATCGAACCCCAGGTCGGTCGTCTGCAGCGCGCGGTAGCTTCGCGCAAGCAGGAGCGCCCCGACCAACAGTACGACCGAGAGCGCGACCTCGCCGACAACGAGAAGCGCGCGGGCGCGTCCCCGGCCGGCCGTGCCGCCGCCTCCTCCCCCGGCAGCTCCCGCGCGCAGCGACGCGTTGAGGTCCACCCGCCCCGCCCGCAGCGCCGGCGCGAGCCCGAAGAGCATCGCCGCCGCCATCGCCACCAGAGCGGCGAATGCAAGGACAGCGCCGTCGAGCGAGATCGCATCGTAGAACGGCACGTCGGCCGGGAAGGCGACGCGCAGCAGCCGCACGCCCCACGCAGCCAGTAAAGCGCCCGCGGCCCCACCTGCGAGGGCAATCGTCAGGCTCTCGACGAGTACCTGCCGAACGAGGTGCAATCGTCCCGCGCCGATCGCGGCTCGGATCGCCATCTCGCGGCGTCGCGCCTCGGCGCGGGCCAACATCAAGTTGGCGACGTTGCCGCACGCGATGAGCAGCACCAGACCGACTGCGCCGAAGAAGATGAGGAGCGGCTTGCGCACGTCGCCCGTCATGTCCTCCCGAAGCGTGATCGCCTCGGCGGCCCAGTGTTCGTTGTCCTTGGGGAATTCCACCGCGAGACGCCGCGACAGCGAAGCCAGATCCTCGCGCGTCTGCGCGAGCGAGACACCCGGCTTGACTCTACCGATCGCCCCGGCGAAGTACCGGTTGTCGCGCTGCTCATGCGCGGCGTCGGCAGCCAGGGGAACCCACGCGCTCCCCCGATCGGGGAAGCTGAAGCCCGGCGGCATGACGCCTACGATGGTGCGCAGCTCACCATCCACCATCACGCTGCGACCAACGATCGATCGATCCCCGCCGAAGCGCCGTTGCCAGAGAGCGTAGCCGAGGAGCATCACCTTGCTCGACCCGGGCCGGTCCTCGCCCTCGATGAAGCTGCGCCCGACGATCGGCCGGACGCCGAGCAGCGGAAAGAGGTTGGCCGTGACCGACGCTCCTTCGACTCGCTCGGGGTCTCCCTGGCCGGAGAGAGTGAGCGTGTTCCAGGTGTACATGCCGAGCGCGGAGAATGTGCGATTCCTGTCGCGCCAGGAGAGATAGTCAGGGAAGGAGATGTTCGAGCCGTGCGCGCCAAGCACGGGGTTCTGCGAGTAGACGGCGACGAGATCTTCGGCCCGTGCGTACGGGAGCGGCCGGATGAGCAGAGCGTGAACGGCGCTGAAGATCGTCGTGGTCACGGCCACGCCGAGGCCGATGCAGGCCACCGCCGTGATGGCGAACCCTGGCGCGCGCGCGAGCGCTCGAGCAGCGAGCCGAAAATCGGCCCCGATCCCGCGCCAGCCCTCCCAGAGGTCGGCTCGACGCGTCCGGCGCTGGTCGATCGCCACGCAGGTCTCGCGAATTCCCGCCAGATCGCCGAATTGACGACTGGCCTCGATGCTGGCGACGGCACGCGGCCATCCGCTCGCCGCCAGGTCTTCGGCGCGCATGTCGAGGTGGAAACGGAGCTCCTCCTCCACATCGGCCCGAACCTCGCCCTTCCAAAGGCGGCGGAGACGGCGCCAGTGCGGTGTGTCGCTCACGACGCGCTCTGCCTCACGACGCCGGCTGCTGGCTCGCGCGGAGCACGTGCCCAACGGCGTCGGCGAACTTCGTCCACGTGGCCGTCTCGGCCCGCAGCTCTCGGCGGCCCTTCGCGGTGAGCTTATAGAACTTGGCCCGACGCTTCGTTTCCGAGACCCTCCACTCCGACTCGATCAGCTCGCGCTCCTCGAGGCGGTGGAGCGCCGGATAGAGCGATCCCTCGCCGACCTGGAGCACGTCCTTCGTCGCCTGCTCGATCCACCGAGCGATGGCGTAGCCGTGGGCGGGCCCCCAGGACAGCGTCTTAAGGACCAGGAGGTCAAGCGTTCCCTGCAGGAGGTCGATCGGGGTGTCGGCCATGGGTAACCATCGACGGTCGATGTATAGCGCCAGTCTACGCGCCCATACATCGACTGTCAAGGGATACGGCGTTGTGGGGGAGAGGCGCGGGCCGGAATCGAACCGGCGAATAGCGGTTTTGCAGACCGCTGCCTTACCACTTGGCTACCGCGCCGCGAGCCCTCGAAAGGTATCCGCCCGGTGGCTTGCGCTCAAGGCGGAAAGGTCGAGCGGGGTCGAGCGCGCAGAGAAAGAACGGGGCGCCTCGCCAGGCGCCCGGTTCACGATCGTCGTCAGGCAGGAATCTGGGGCGGCGGAATCTTGGTGTACCCCGCGGGGACAGCGAACGTCGCATCGGGGATCGACGACCTGGTGATCGACTTCACCTGGAACACCGTCCGCTCCGGGCCGTTGGCGCGAGAAAGGATCTGCAACGGGAAGTAGCCCCCCGGAAAGCGACGGCCGAGATCATCGTAGAGTGTGTCCGTGCCCGGCGTTCCACCCATCGCCGATGCGCCATCGACCTCGCGGTCAGCCAGATACTCTCCGAGCCCGGTGGCGACGCACATGTCCACCTTCTGGTCGGCGCCGAGCGTGTAGTACTTGCACGGGTAGCCGGCGATGGTGGCTGTGCGGGTCGTCGGTGTGACGACGACCGCCACCGTCAGCGACCCCGGCACGTAGCCCCGTTCCTCCACTGCTCTTCGCAGCTCGCGTGCGCGATCGGCGATGTTTACCTCCCAGTATTCCTTCTTCGCCGGCAGTATCACCGTGCGGGTTCCCGCGTTGAAGTCGACGATGATGATCACCTGCCCACGCTTGTTGGTGACGTCGATCCGTTCTTTCGGCCACTTCTCCGAGATGCTGACGGTGGCTGAACGACCAGGCTTGAATGACGTCTGCGCGACGATCTTCCCCTCGAAGCGCTGCTGCGCAACGAGCGAAGCGGTGGGCACGAGCGCGAGCGCGCACAGGGGAGCGACGCGCCGGATGTGAGACATGATCTTCCTCCGAGCTGAGTTGTTCCGAGGTCCAGCCGGAAGCTCACCACGCTCGATGGGCGTCGCAAGAGACGCGAACGAATGGAGGTGTGCGTGTAAAGGCGAGCTCGAGCGAGCCCCCCGGCAGTCAATGAGCTTGGATGGATGCGCCGAGGCCGGCGATCCAGTTTCCGTCCTTCAGGAAAATGCGCCCGACGCTGGCATCGAGAGCGAAGCTTCCGACCCTAACGAGCCCGACGCCGCCGTTGAACGCGAGGAGAAGGCCGGCTTCAGTGCCGGTGATCGTCGAGCGAATCAACCCGACTCCGAGGCCGGGAGCGATGTAGGGAACGACCTGCAACCCGGTGCCGTGATGCACGAGCGCCACGGGCACGCTCGCCAGACCTGACACCATGGCGGTGTCCCGCGGAAACGCGAACCCCGTCTGCACTTCGATCCCCACATTGAATGACGCCGAGCTCGGATCCTTCCCGAGAAGTACGCTCACGATGTTCTGCCCGTAGTTGATGCCCCCCATCACATGCGGCTCGCACAGACCGTCCGTGCAGTTCGGCCAGTGATAGCCGAGGGTCGCGCCTATCCGAGCCGGTCCGACCGGAAAATCGACGCTCACCCCGAAGTTGTGAGTGTATTCGTGGGTGTCGAGGCTCTGGATTCCGTACCGTCCGTAGAACCCGACGTGTCGCGTCGTGTCGTCCGTGATCGCGACGTCGAAAGTCGACGTCAGCGCACCCGGAGGGGTGGCGATGAGCGACAGGTAAGTCGCCGAATCGCTGGCGTCCTGGGCCGACAGTGACCCAACGCACAGCACCCCGAACAGGCCGCCGAGCGCGATATGAAACGAGCGCCGCATGGAAGAATTCGAGAGGGGCTCCGGGAGCTCGTCCCGGCCGTTTGCGGAGCGCGTAACATGCGGTCCCGTCACAACTCGCGCCACCACCGAACAGCCCGCCTCCCACGGTTGCTGGCAGCGCCCCCCTTTCGTCTGTAAAATGAGTTTCCAGCCGGGTTGGTGACCCACGTCACGGCCGAGCCCGGCGCCTTTCCCCGAGGCCGTACCGATGGTGTCCGCTCTCCTCAAGACCTGCCCGCACTGCGGCAGCACGTACGACATGGAGCAGCGCTTCTGCCCGCGCGATGGCTCCACGTTGCGTGCTCCGCCGGGGAGCGACTTGGTCGGATCCGTGCTCGCCGACCGATACCACGTGCTCAAGCGGATCGGCGAGGGGGGGATGGGACAGGTTTACCTCGCCGAACATGTGAAGATGAAGCGGAAGAGCGCCGTCAAGGTGCTCCATCGGGGGATGGTGCACGACCCCGACGCGATCTCGCGCTTCAACAGGGAAGCGGCCAACGCGAGCCAGATTCAGCACCCGAGCGTCGCCGGCATCTATGACTTC
Organism: Gemmatimonadaceae bacterium; assembly: GCA_035623475.1. Lineage (GTDB taxonomy): Bacteria > Gemmatimonadota > Gemmatimonadetes > Gemmatimonadales > Gemmatimonadaceae > DASPTK01. The sequence continues at coordinate 6,930 of DASPTK010000120.1, forward strand.
GGTGAAACGCCGGACGGCCTCATCTACCTCGCCATGGAGTACGTCGATGGCGAGTCACTCACAAAGATCATTGAACGACAAGGTGCGCTCGCGCCGAATCGCGCCGTCGACATTGCGACCCAGGTCGCGAACGCGCTCGAAGCCGCCCACGATCTCGGCATCATCCACCGCGATCTCAAGCCCGACAACATCATGATCATGCGGGGGAGAAATGGTGAGGATGTGGCGAAGGTCGTCGATTTCGGCATCGCCAAGGCGATTCAGGCGGACGATCAGAAGGTCACCAAGACGGGGCTGGCCATCGGCACTCCCGAGTACATGAGTCCCGAGCAACTCGGCGGCGACCTGCTCGACTCACGCACCGACATCTACTCGCTGGGCCTCGTGACCTTCAACATGCTCACGGGCCAGCTTCCCTTTCCGGCGGTCACATCGCGCGAAGCGCTGATCGCACGCCTGACGGAGCGGCCTCGCACGCTCACGCAGATGCGCGCCGATATCTTCTGGCCCGAAGAGCTTCAGTGGGTGATGGACCGTGCCCTCGCCAACCACCCGGGTGAGCGCTACCAACATGTCGGCGAGTTCGGGCGCGACCTGGCGAGAGCGGTCGCTTCGATGTCGGACGCGGAGATCGCGCAACATGGTGGGCTGGCTACGCCGAAAGCGACCCTCGGTCGCACCGAGGCCCGAGTCATCGTCAGCACCGAGTCGCGGACTCCGACGGCCGAGATGGCGATCGTCGACGATGACGTCGGTGAGATCTCCTTCTCCTATCCATCCACCAGCCGCCGCGTGTTCGTGACCTTCGCCGTCCTGGCGTTGGCCGCGGTCGCCGGAGGCGGATATTGGTACTGGAATCGCGCTCCGGCGGTGAGCGAGGGCGGCGTGGCGGCAGCCGCCCCGGGAGCAACGGCGACGCAGCAGGACTCGGCGGCCGCCATCAGCGCGCCGGCGAGCGCCGACAGCATCCGATCCGACAGCGCACCGTCGCCGCCGGCGGACTCGGCACCGTCGGTGCCCGTTCCTCCCGTCGCGGCCGCGGTTGCGCCCCGAGCGCCCGCCCCTGCTTCAGCGCAACCGCCTAACGCCGGTGGCGACTCGGCGTCGACGGCGCCTCCCGGCACGCCGTCCCCGACAGCGGTCCACCCAACCCCCGCGGTCAGAGTGCCGCCGCCGGCGAATCTCGACTCGTTGCTCGCGCCCGCCTGGGACGACTACCACGTCGGCCTGGACCGGATGAACGACGGCGAATACGAGGGCGCGCTGGTCCGCTTCGGCTCGGCCGCCGACCTGCTCACCGAGCTGTCGCACAAGTATCCGGGGGTTCGCGAGATCACGTCGCTGCGCCGCAAGGTGACGGCGGCGACTCAGCAGAACCGCGTCGCCTGCCGCGCCGAGCGGGATGACGCGCTCAAGCGCGGAGCGGCCGCGCCCGATTGCCCCTGACGACGCGTAAACGTTAGGCAGCTTCCGTTTACTCGCCGGTCGAACGGCCGTGCCGCGCGGAGCGCCCGCTCAGAACTGAAAGTAGAGGAAGGGAGACACGCGCCCGCTGGCGATGACGGCCAAGCACGCGGCGGACGCGGCCACGAGGAGCGCCCGCTGGCGCGGCTGCCAGTGAAGGTTCAGCTCGAAGGCGTTCGGGCCAGTGGTCGACCACCAGCCCGCCACCAGGATCCCGAAGAGCGCGAGCATCGGCTCAGGAACCAACGTCCCGGCAGTCGGCACGAACATCGTGTGGAGGAGCGACCAGGCCATCCCGAAAGTCTTCGATCGGAAGAAGACCCAGCCGACCAGGACGAGCAGCCACATCGTCGCCTGCCTGAGGCGCGCCGGAAGCACGTCCCACCGCGCCGACTTCCAGTGGTAGAGGGAGAGCAAGGTCCCGTGGTACGCGCCCCACACCACGAACGTCCACGCCGCCCCGTGCCAGAGTCCACCGAGCAGCATGGTGATCATCATGTTGCGGTACGTTCGCGCGACGCCCTCGCGGTTTCCGCCGAGCGGAATGTAGAGGTAGTCGCGAAGGCAGCTCGAGAGCGAGATATGCCAGCGTCGCCAGAAGTCGGATGGGTCGAGCGCGCGATACGGCGAATTGAAGTTCTGCGGGATGTGAATGGCGAAGAGAAAGCCGAGGCCGACCGCCATCGTGCTGTAGCCCGAAAAATCGAAGTAGAGCTGGAGGCTGTATCCCAGCATCGCCATCCACGCTCCGGCGGTCGACAGAGCGTGGTAACTCGCCAGCGCCGGATCGACGAACGCCGCCAGGCTGTCGGCGACGAGCACCTTCTCGACGAGGCCGACGACGAAGAAGGAGAGCCCGCGCGCCACCCATCGCCCCCGGTCGTGTCTCCCCAGCGTCGCCAGGTCGGATTCGATCTGGCGAAAGCGCACGATCGGTCCGGCCACGAGCTGGGAGAAGAGCGACACGTACGTCGCGAACTCGAAGAGGTTTCGCGTCGGCCGGACGGTTCCCCGATAGGAGTCGACGATGTACGTGATCGTGTGGAACGTGTAGAATGAAATGCCGATCGGGAGGACGATGTCGAGACGCGGCAGGGACACGTCACTGCCGAACGCGTGCACGACCCGCGTAGCCGTATCGAGAAAGAAGTCGGCATACTTGAAGAAGCCGAGGAGCGCGAGGTCGACGGTGATCGGGACGACGAGACAGAGCTTCCGCTTGCGTCCCTCGGGAAAGTGCGCCAGCCCGAGCCCGGCGGTGAAGCTCACGAGGGTCGAAAAAGCCATCAGCAGGCAGAACTTCGCGTTCCAGTAGCCGTAGAAGACGTAGCCCGCGAGCGCCAGCCACGCGTATCGGAGCTGGAGCGAGCGGAGCGACCAGAAGACGACGTACGTGATGGGGAGAAAGACGAAGATGAACGGGAAGCTGTTGAAGAGCATGAGCTCGTGGCTCGAGTGTGGTGGGGCTGTCGCGTCGCGCTGGAGCAGACTGAGAAGCCGGATCAATGCGGCGCGATGCAAGTCGAGCGCGCAGCCTCGCCGACGATAATCTGGTGTGCCTGTCGCCGGCGATCTATATTCGCGACGATGCACAACTTGGCGGCGTCACGCCCTCTCGCGTACAGCCGGGGCGTCCGGACGAGTGCCATCCTCCACGACGCCTGGCCTTCTCCTCCAAGGACTCAGCGAGCGTCCCGCGATCTCGCCGTGCGGCAGTCGTCATCCGCACGATGATCTGGCCGGGGGGGAAGCGATTCGCCTTTACAATCTTCGATGACACGGATGGGGCGACGCTCGACAGCGTGCGGCCGGTCTACGACTTCCTCGGTGAGTTGGGCCTGCGTACCACCAAGACCGTGTGGCCTCTCCGCGGAGCGGGGAAGCCAGTAACGGGAGGGGCGACACTCGAGGACCACGACTACCGCGACTGGATCCTCTCGCTCCGCGCCGAGGGATTCGAGATCGCCTCTCACGGAACGAGCGATCAGAGCTCCCCCAGGGCTCGCATCCTCGCGGGCTTCGATCGTTTTCGCGAGGTGGTCGGAGCGGACCCTCGCGCGTACGCCAATCACACGGGCCAGAAAGAAGCGATCTACTGGGGAGCGGCGCGTCTCGACGGTGGGCCGCGGGCCGTCTACCGCCTGGCGAACCGATGGCGGTCTGAGGATCGTCGCTACTTCGGTGAGGACCAACGCTCCGACTACTTCTGGGGAGATCTCTGCGCGAGTCGCCTGACCTACGTGCGCAACCTGGTCTTCCCGGACATCGACACCACGTCGCGCGATCCGATCATGCCCTACCACGATCCCGGGCGCCCGTTCGTACCGTACTGGTTCTCCTCCAGCGAGGGAGCGACGTGCGACTCCTTTTGCCGGACCATCGCCGAGGGTGAGCAGGATCGGCTGGTCGGGAGCGGTGGCGCCTGCGTGATGTACACCCACTTCGCCTTTCGATTCCTGTCGGGCGGGAAGCTCGATCCGCTCTTCGTGAGGTTGATGAGGCGTCTAGCAGCCCAGGACGGCTGGTTCGTTCCCGTTTCCACGCTGCTCGACCACCTGCGCACTCAAGGCTCGCGCGGCCGCCAAGCCGACACGGGCGCGCTCCGCGGGATGCAGTGGCGGTGGCTGGCCGGCAAGCTGCTGCACGGCACCAGCTGATGGCCGACACTCCCGGCGCCGAGCCGGCCGGAGGGCCGCGCCGCCTCCACGTGGAGGTCGCCGACACGGGCCACGCCAGCGCGATCCAGCGATTCAATCGCCGACTGCGAGATGCGGGAATTCAGTTCGGCTTCCCGGAGAGCGCCGCCCTACCATTCGAGTTCCGCCAGCGGAGCGACGGCTTTCCGGTCTTTCGCGAACTGCTCGTCGTTCGTGATGGCGATGAGATTCGCGCCGGAGCGCAGGTCTACCACAGCGTCGTGTCGGTGCGTGGCACCGAGCATCCCTTCGCCTGGCTCCAGCTCCCTCTCTCGGAAGGATTGATCAATCCCGCGTACGGCACCGCGATCGTCATTCTCATCCGCACCATACTCGCGCGTGAATCGCTCCTCATGAGCCTCGGTATCGGCTCGCTCGAGGAGACGTATTCGCGCGTTCTGCTCGCTCTCCGATGGCGCAACGCGGCGGTGCCGTTCCTCTTCTATCCGGTCGCCCTCGGTCGCGTGCTGCAGGAGGTGCCGGAGCTGCGCCGGGGGTCGCGGGCGCGCCTGGCCAGCGCTTTGCGGCGGACCGGCGCGGCGTGGCTGGGTGAGCAAGCGCTCGCCGCGTGGCGCGCCGCCGATGAGGCGATCTCGCTCGGCGGGGTCGAGGTGACGCGCGAGACATCCTTCGGTGCGTGGGCCGATGACGTCTACCATCGGGCCCGCGGGGAGTACGGCGCGACGATGGCGAAGGACGCGGCGACGCTCAATGTCCGCTACCCACCAAGCGACCCGAGGTTTTCCCGACTCCGCGTCCGCCGCCGGTCCGATGGAAAGGAGTTAGGCTG
>DASPTK010000121.1:0-7312 GCA_035623475.1 Gemmatimonadaceae bacterium
GGCGGTCCACCGAGACTCCTGTGGCCGAGCCGACTCGGTCAGGAGGCACGCCGCAACGAGCGCCGGCGCAACGAACGGCCTGCTCATTGCCCCGCTCCCTCATCGCGTGACGTGGGTAGCACTGCTGCCTCCGCGTTGCTCCCGTCCGGCTGCCGAACGATGCCTTCGCCTCGTGGCGCGCCCAGCGTGCCCGAAAGAGGGGCGGGAGATCAGACGGTCACAATCGCGCCTCGGTCAGCTCGACGCGCGCGCCACCTGCGCCCCGCGCGGCGTGAGCACCGCGAGCAGCGCCGCGACGATGAGCAGCGCCGGAACGTCGCCAACGAGATGACCCCTCGCTGCAGGATCGCGGATTGCTTGCGCCGCCATGATCGCGGCGTGGACCACGCTCGACCAGACGGTGAACCAAATCAGGCTTCGATTCTGGAGTGGATCGCGCGACGCGATCAGGAGGAAGACACCGAGCGTCGCGTAGACTCCCAGAATCATCGGGAAGTAATGCGAAGGGGCCATCCCCCAGGCCCAGCCCGTCGGCCAGATCCCCCTGCGGCGGCAGCACCAGCGGCCCCGCCACTACTACCTACCAGCTCGCCTTCACTCAGAACCCCACGAGTGTCGCTGCGGACGACGTCATAACTCCGGCGGTGCAGGTGGAACTTCGCGATGCGCAGGGACACGTGGCCACCAACGCCGTGGATTTCGTTGCGCTTCGGATGTACCAGAAGGACTCGGATTTCACGGCCGCTCTCCTGGGGTCCAGTTACAAGCAGCCGGTGAACGGCGTGGTGACGTTCGATGATCTGCACGTCGACGAGGCGCGCTCCGGTTACGTCCTCACGGCACACATCGGCTACGGCGCGGCGATTTCGAGCGGCGCGTTCGATGTCGCCGCAGGGGCGCCGGCGACCCTGCTTGGGGGTGACGTTGTGCCAGTGTGCCCCGGAGCTGTCGAAGCAGACGTTGCCGTGCATGTCGCCGACAACTTCCGCAATGGCCTTCCCAATATGCCCGTGACCTTCACGGTGACGAGCGGAGGAGGTTCGATCGCCTCACAGACGCCGAGCTCAGGGCGGACCGACTCCACGGGCACGAGCGTAGCCAAGTGGATCCTCGGCGTTGGGCACGGGGAGAATGACCTGGCCGTTCACTCCTCCGCTGTCCCGAACGCGTCGCTGGCGTTTGTTGCGGTCGAGGACATAGATGATTGCCCATGACCGGGCGTCTCGCGCGGAGACTCCGGATCAAGAGAGTACTGGTTCGAGCCCAGGAGAGGCAACGCAACGCCGCGACGCGAAAGCGCGCCGTCGCCGACGGGCTGTCGTTTCGGGGGCAGGCTGAGTTCAAGAGTCAGGGTAATTCGCTCATAGTCATTGCTCGCGGGGACTGTTTTCACCGCCTCACCTGGCCGGACGCGCCTTCTTCCGGATCGTGAATCCCAGTTGTTCGAGCACCCTGACAGCACCGGCCTTCCCGCCCTCGAAGTCACCGGAGCCCAGTCGCTGCCCCATCGCCAACTCGTACGCTGCGCCGAGGATTGCCTTGGGCGGGTAACGGCGTCTCTTCCAGACCAGCTCATATGTCGTAGTAGGAGCGAAACCGTGCTCGGAGAAGAACTGCTCAGGGCCCAGCTCGTCGTACTCTTGCAACGTGTGCAACACGTCACGACGGGTCACGTCAGTCCAATCCACCATGGATCATCCCTCCGGGATGCTAGTGTCTGGCAAGCCGGCCGCCTCTCGAGATTTGCGCGGTCGTGTCAGAGAAGTACCCGAGCTGCTCAGACGTTGCTGTGCTATGCCCTATCAGCGTGAAGGTCGGAAAGCCGAGCTGCTCCATGACGTCGACCAGCTCCTTGGCCATCGCGCGCTTCGAGTACGGGAAGTGATCGTCGGTCGATGCGGGAGTCCCGCTCCGTCCATACACTCGCAGATCCACGCAGATCACGGTGTGACGCTCGGCGAGCCGCGGCGCCAGAAACCGCCACATGAGGCTCGTGCGCGGGAAACCGTGAACCAGGAGAATGGGCGAGCCCTTTCCATAGCGGCGCACGAATACCGTGTTGCCGGTGACCTCGACCTCAAACGTCTCGAACAAGCCGCATCGAGACGTGAGTCCCGCGAATGAGCCTTCGAGCCAGGTGCCAAGCGATGTGGCGGTGAGTGCGCCCAGCACCGTACGGCGATCCACCATGGGACTGCTCCCTTCTAGAGAGTCTTGACCTCGCCCCCGTCCATCCGGACGGAGCTTCCCGTCATCCACCTCGCGTTTGGAGAGACGAGATACGCCATGAGGTCAGCGATCTCCTCCGGCGTGCCGAACCGCTCGATGCCGACGCGCGCAGGGAATGCTTTCGTGGCCTCTTCGACTGTCATGTCGTGCGCTGGCGCCCACGCCTCGAAGAACATCCGCCGTCGGTCCGTCAGAACCGTTCCCGGCAATACGCTGTTGACTTGCACGCCATCGGTGATCCCCCGCTCAGCGAACGCCTTAGCGAGCGCCGTAATGGCCGCATTTATCGCCGCGACCGCGGCGTTCGCCGGAGTGGGGGCGAGCGCAGCGCTCCCGGACATCAGGACGACGGAGCCACGCGCGGCCTTGAGTGCATCCCACGCCCGCATCGTCAAGCGACGCGCGCCATGAAGCTTGAGGGCCATCCCGTCGTCCCACTGCGCATCCGTCATTTCGAACAGGTGAGTCTGTGGTACCGCGCCCGCGATGTTGAGCAGCGCATCAATTCGGCCATAGCGGGCGAGGGCCCCCTCGACAACCATCTGCGCGGATCGCGGCTCGCGGAGATCAAGTGCGTGGACCAGCGCATCGCTGCCCTCGAACTGGACGGCGGTCGCGACGTCCTCCAGTGCGCTGCGGTCTCTGGCCACGAGCACGACGGCGGAAAAATCCTGCGCGAGGCGAAGGGCCGTCGCTCGGCCGATGCCCGAGCTCGCTCCGGTGACGACGGCGACCGTTGGCAACCTCATAGCGCTTCGACGATGAGGTCGACGACGTGACTCGGGGCGGTGATCTGCGGTGAATGGTCGACGCGAAACGATCGGACTTTGGCGTTCATGCGGCCTGCCATGGCCTGTTGGGTCCTCGGATTGATCATGCGATCCTCTTCGGCGATGAGAAACCACGTTGGCTTGGCCGGCCACGCCGGAGGCGACGCCTTCTCCTGAATACATTGGACCGCGATGGGGCGCTGCACGGCCGCGAGGATGCGCGCCTGGTCTGGCGATGCATTGTGGGCCAGGGCATTCCGGACCCCGCTCTCCGGCATCCAGATGAAACCGTGCGCGTCAGGCGCAAGCTTTGGCGACTGCGGTGGCTTCGGATCCTTATAGAATAGCTGCGCCACAGTTTCGCTCTCCGCTGGCGCTAGAGCGGCGACAAAGACGAGGGATTTCACCCGGTTGTCGCGGATCGAGCCGATCACGGCACCGGCATACGCGTGTCCAACCAGAACCACTGGGCCGGTCGCCCGCTCGAGCGTGCGCTGGAGCGCGGCAACATCATCGCTCAACGACGTGAGCGGGATCTGCGCGCACGTCACCGTGACCCCATGTCGCTCCAGGGGCAGAATGATGTGCTGCCAATTGGACCCATCCGCCCACGCCCCGTGCACCAGCACGACGGTGGGCCGCGCGGATTGCAGGCTCATCGCTCCGGCGATCCTGGTGTCGAGAAAGGCGCCGAGCGAGGCGGCGGCGAGGCTGCCAATCATTGTGCGACGATCGATGTCCGCGCTCATCGCGACACCCTTGCTCCTAGGAAGTCGATCATGGCGTCAGCAATCTCGACGACATGGGTCTCGAGAGCGAAATGTCCCGTATCCAAGAATTGGATTCTGGCATTGGGGATGTCTCTGCGAAACGCCTCAGCGCCAGCCGGCAGAAAGAAGGGATCATGCTGTCCCCAGATCGCGAGGAACGGCGGCTGCGATTGGCGGAAGTATCTCTGAAACTCCGGATACATCCTCACGTTCGACGCGTAGTCCAGGAACAAGTCCAGCTGGATCTCTTTGATGCCCGGGCGTTCCAGCAGCGCCGTGTCCAACGTGTACGACTCGGGCGGGACGCGGTCGGGGTTCGCAACGCCGTGCGTGTACTGCCATCGCGTGCCGTCAAGCGTCAAAATACTGTTCCCGACCCTCTCACGATTTTCCGCGGTGGGCGCTGCCCAATACTGCCGGACCGGGTTCCAGGCGTCAGCGAGACCTTCCTCATACGCGTTGCCGTTCTGGGAGACGATCGCCGTGATCCGGGCGGGATGGGCCATCGCCAGGCGGAAGCCCGTCGGCGCCCCGTAGTCGAACACATAGAGCGCATAGCGATCAATGCCGAGCGCCCGCGTAAAGGCGTCGGTCGTCATCGCCAATCCGTCGAACGAGTACGTGTAGTGTCGGCCGGCCGGCACTTCGGTGAATCCGAACCCCGGAAGATCTGGTGCGATGACGCGGTACTGAGTGGCGAGGCGTGGCATGAGCTCACGGAACATGAACGACGAGCTGGGAAATCCATGGAGTAGCAGCACGACCGGCGCTATCGAATCACCGGCGGCCCGATAGAAAACGCGGAGGCCATCGGCATCGACCTTGTGGACCGATACCGGCGGTAGCGCGTACTCGAGTATCTTGGGCATCCTTTGTCCTCGTGAATCGTAGGCACAGTCGTGGCCGGTTCGTGGTCGCAGGCGCTAGCGTTGCTACCGTACTGAGAGGCAGTGCGATATGTCCTTAGGCCGGCGCCAAATTCTTCCGAATTACTCTTAAGAGGCGCGGTCGACGTGTACCGGTTCAAGGCATTCAGGCTCGATCCCAAGCGGCGTGCGCTACTGCGTGACGGATCGCCAGTCCCGGTCACGCCGAAAGCCTTCGATATCCTGCGCTACCTGGTGGAGCACCCGAACCGGGTGGTATCGAAGCAGGAGATAATGAAAGCGGTGTGGCACGACACAATCGTCGAGGAGGCCAACCTCACGGTGAACATGTCGTTGTTGCGGAAGGCACTGGCCGACCGCGACGACGATCGGTTGATCGTGACGGTGGCGCGCCAGGGTTACCAGCTCGCCGCCGACGTTACGACAGAGTCATCCGTCGAAGCTGTGGCTGTCAGTGCGCAATTATCGCCGCCTATCTCACGGTGGCGGCGCGTGGCGGTCTGGGCGAGCGTCGGGCTGGGCATTCTCCTAACCGGCGCCTCAATTGCATGGCAGCGACTCCGGCACGAGCCGGACCGATCAGATGTGATGCGCTTGGCGGTGCTGCCGTTCGACAACCTTACCGGCGATACCGCCCGGGACTACCTCGCCGATGGCCTCACCGAGGAACTGATCACATATCTGGCTCGTCTCGAGGCGGCGCGGCTCAGAGTGATCGCCCGGACGTCGGTGATGCAATACAAGCACACCGGCAAGCGCCTGGACCAGATCGGGCGCGAACTGTCGGTGCGGTATGTGGTGGAGAGCAGCCTCCGCCAAAGTGCTACTCGCCTGCGCGTGTCGGTGAGGCTCATTCGGGTTGACGACGAGCGTGATCTGTGGGCGGGTGACTTCGACTACGCGCAGCAGGATGCGCTCCATATAGAAGACAGCGTCGCCGCCGCTGTTGCGCGCGCGGTCCGACTGCACTTGAGTCCGGCCGAACGGAGCAGACTAGCGCAGGAGGCGTCCGCGGACCCCATCGCGGTCGACGACGTCATGCGGGGACGGGATCTGTTTCGCTATACTGACACCAAAGGGGGCTGGGACGCAGCTCGGCGCTATTTTCTGCAAGCGATCGCGCATGATTCCGGCTTTGCGCTGGCATGGACCTGGTTGTCGGCGGCAGATCGTCGCGGCGCCGCGCGCGGATTTGTGGCCGCCGACTCCGGGATACCCGGAGCGCGCGCGGCGATCGACCGGGCGGTCGCGCTGGATGCAAATCTCCCCGAGGCGTGGGACCAACGTGGGCAGCTCGAGCGGCTGATCGACTGGGATTGGGCGGCGGCGGCGGAATCGTACCATCGCGCGATCAAGCTGGACCCCGGGAGCGCCGACGCGGTCGCGCACCTCGCGGCGCTCGAGCTCACGCTGGGCCATTTCGACGAAGCTATTGCGCTCGTGCGCCAGGCCATTGAGTTGGATCCGATCGACCCGTACCTGCTGGATGGCCTCGCCGAAGTGGAATATTACGCCGGATATCCGGACAAGGCCCAAGAGGTCATCCAGAGTATTCCCTCCAATGCCAAGGACGCGGCTTCCGACGAAACGCGGGTCAGAGTCTCTCTTGCGCTAGGGCGCGCCGATGCATCCAGTGTCGTGCCGCAAGCGGGGACGCCGGAACGGCGACCGTTCTTACGCGCATTGGTCGCCTCCGCCCAAGGCCAGCGTGCGGCCTCGGACAGCGCTTTGGCTGACCTCATCACGTTGTACCCCGCGAGCTCCGCGTATGAGATCGCCACGGTGTATGGATTCCAAGGGAACAGGGATAGCGCGTTCGCTTGGCTCGATAGCGCGTATGCACAGCGCGATCAGGGTCTCTCGAAGGTGCTCATCGATCCACTACTAGTGAGGCTCCACGGCGATCGGCGATACGCCGCGCTTCTGACGAGGATGCGGCTGCCGCACTGACGCGGCGCGACTGTTCGGTCTGGTTGGGGGATCAGGAGGGGCCCTTCCGTTGGGAGCTCGGAAGGCGGGTGATCGAGCCACCAGCGCACAGACAGCCCAAGTGCGCCGTGTGACCTTTCGTGGATGCCGTGTGGCAGAAACGTGCGTCCCACGGGAGTTGCCTGACGGCGCCTGACTATGATCCACAACTGTCGCCAGGAGCCCGGGCTGACTCTGGATCAGGAGAGTCCTGGTTCGAGCCCAGGAGGGGCAATGAGAGCCTGACGTGGCTTACAGCGCGTCGGGCCTTGCTAATTGAAGGGCCACCGCTCGTGTGATCTCGCCAGGATCACACGCGCCCGGTGCTTCTGCAGTACGTAGTTCACTACGCTCCGCTGACTACGCTCGTCTTCCTCTCTTCACACTAGGGCTGTCGGCGGGCGGGGCGGCCGCCATAGAGGCGGCCGTCGCTGCGCCCCTTGAGGTACTGGTACAGGCCATCGAAGAAGACTGAGTCGAGCCCCATCTTGCCGGCCGACGGCATCCCTTTGTCTTCACGCCCCTTGGTGAGGATGCTGACGAACTGCTCTCGATTCGGGACGTCGCCGTTAGGCCTGAGCGCCACGACGAGACTGGGGGCGAAGGATGTTCCCTGGGCGTCTTCGCCGTGGCAGCGGGCACATTGCAAGCTGTACTGCTGCCATCCCTTGTAGGCCGCGACGTCGAC
>DASPTK010000122.1:0-8576 GCA_035623475.1 Gemmatimonadaceae bacterium
TGGTCGGCGCTGATCCGTCACCACGAAGACCAGTATCCGGCAAGTCCGCCCACTCCGGGCGAGGTCTGTCGCGCCGAGGCCGAGCGACTGAACGCGATGGGACTCGGCACCTCGGCGGATTTCGAGCTCCTCGAGTCGCGCATCGAGCGCGTGGGGTCGGAGATCCAGCTCGTGCACGTCTTTCGGTACAAGCCGCTCGACCTGCGGCTCCTCACCGAGCCGTTTCGGAACTACGGCCCGGAGCCGGCCGCCTGACAAGTGGCGCCCGGCCGGGCGCCCCCGGGGGCTCGTGGCCCCGAAACGAAGCGCGGCGGCGAGAGAAGCTCGCCGCCGCGCCTCGTTTGCCGCCACACGGGGTTACTGCGACTTCTTGCGCTTCCCCTCCGGCTTCGCCTCCGCCGCCACCTCCTCGCCGCGCGGCTCGCGAAGCTCGGACACGGCACTCCGGATCTGAGTCGCCAGGGTGCACTCGGCGCGCAAAGCTTCCGCCGCCGCATCGGCCTGCTTGATCTGGAAGGCCAGCGTCCCGGAGCGCTCGAGGACCTGATCGACGATCGCGCGCTGGGCGCCGATCGCTTCCATGGTGGATCGCACATCGGTGGTGAGCGCTTCGGCGCGGGCCAGACGGCGCTCGAGCTCCTCCACCTGGCGCTTCCGCTCGGCGAAGTCGCGCATCGCCTCGGTGGCCGACTTCAGCTCCGCCCTCGTGATCTCCACCACGGCTCGGGTCTCCTCGATCTCGCGCCGAGACGACGTGATCGATCTCACGCTGTCGGCGGTCCGCTCGGCGATGTCGCTGACGTTGCCGAGCCGCGTCTGAACGGCGTCGATCATCCCCTGGCGGCTCAGGATCTGCTCGAGTGCCAGCGTCGCCTGGCCATGGGCCACGTCCCACTTGCGCAGGAGCGCCTCGAAGTTCGTCAGGCGCGCATCCACGTCCCCCAGGGCGGTGGCGCGGTCGTCGAGCCCGTGCACCAGCTCCTCCAGGGCTTCCGATTTCGATGTGGCATCGGTCAGTTGGCCGCTGATCGTCTCGGCGAGCTCCTCCAGATGTTGGGCGGCCTCGGCGGCCTCCCGCCGCATCGTCGACGCACGATCGAGATGCTCGGCGGCCGCCTCGAGAGCCCCCTGCCGCTGCTCGAGCTCCTGGCCGAGAATGCGCATCCGCTCGCCGAGGGCTCCGAGTTTCTGCACCCTCGCCTCCATCGTGTCGACTCGTTCGCTGACCGCATCGAGACGCCGGCCCGCGGCCTCCGTCGCCACCGTCGTCGACGCGATGCTCGAGGCGACACGTTCGGCTTCCGCCGCCTGACGCGAGAGCTCCGCGAACTGAGACTCGGCGCTCTCCATCCGCGTGCGCGCGTCCTCGCTTCGCTCGATCAGGCGAGCCGTCTGTGACTCCAGCTCACCGAGCCGGCCCCGTAGAGTCTCCACCGCCTCACCGCGCGCCTCCAGCGCATCGAGCGATCCTGTCACCCGCTCGACATCGCGCCGCAGGGCGTCGACCGAGGGGCGCGTCTGCTCGAGCTCCGACACCTGCGTCTGCAACGACCGCATCCGCCCGTCGGCGTCGCGGAGCCACGCGTCGGTCGCCGTCTGGCCGTCCCGCACCCGCGCCATCTCGCCGATCGCCGTCCGCATCTGCTCCAACCCGTCGCGCACCGCCTCGCGGGCACCGTTGAGCGACGAGAGATCGCGCACCGCGACTTCCACGCCCGGGCGCATGGTTTCCACGCGCTGCATACGCTCGCTCATCTCGGCGAGCGACTTGTCGAGCTCCCCAACGTCATCGCGCACAGCGCGCAGCCGCTCGGCCTGGGCCGATATGCGCCCCACGTCCTCGGCGATCGTGGCTACCTGGAAGGCCACCGCCTGACTGTGCGCGTCGGTCGCCGCCACCGCGCCACTGACGCTCTCGAGCGAAGCGAGCCGTCCCTCGCACTCCTTGAGCCCGGTCCGCAGGTCGGCGATCCGCTCGGTCACCGCGTCGAGACTTCTGTTCTCCAGCTCGAAGTGCTCCATGCTGGCCCGCATCTCGTCGCGAAGGCTGATGAGGGCTCGCGCCGCCTCCTTCTCCGTCTCGTCGAGCTGCCGCTGCTGCGCCGCGATCTCCTCCGAGCGCGCCAGCACGTCCACGTGGCGTCCCTGCACCTCGTTGAGCTTCGTGTCGAGCGCATTGATCGCCCGCGCCTGCTCGTCCTGGCGCCGCAGCGCGACCTCGACCTGCGAGCTGAGTCCGATCACGTGCGAGGCCTGGGCCGCCGCGCGCTCCACCGCCTCACGCTGCTGCTCCACCGCCGCCGTCCGCTGCATCACCTGGTCGGCGATCGCCTTGAGCACGCCGAGCTTGTGCTGCACGTCGGGGATGCCGCTGGCGATGTTCAGGAGCGCCTCCAGCGCCTGCTCCGCCGCCGCCGCGCGGCGCTCGATCGCCTCCACCTTGGTGGCCGTCATCTGGAAGCGACGGTCGATGCCGTCTAGCCTCGAGATCGTGTGCTGGTGGGCGCGCAACGCATCGTCGTGCACCGACCGAAGCCGAGCGACTTGCTCGGTCATCTCCCGCACATGGCCGCCGGTCGTCTCGCCCTCGCTGCGCAGCGCGGCGAACTGAGTCTGGAGAGCTCCGAAGCGCTCCAGCTGCTCCCGCATCGAGAGCGCCGCCTCGACCTTGGCGCCGAGCTCGCCGAAGTTCGACCGAATCCGATCGATCTCCGCATCCGCGGCGGTCACCTCCGTCTCCGCCTTCTCACTCGCTGCCAGCAGGCGGGCGGCACGAGAGTCGGCGTCGGCGAGCTGCGTGGCCAGGCGCTCGGCAATTCCTATGGAATGGCTGAGGCCTGCCAGGCGCGCCTCGAGGGTGGCGAGCTGCTCCACCCGCTCGCCGTTTTCCAGGCCGCGGAGCTGCTCAGTCACTCTGTCCGCGCGCTCGAGAAGGTTGGCGAGCTTCTCGGCGGTCGATTGCGCGGCTGGCGCGGCGACATCCACCGGCACCCGGTGACCCGAGGGGTCGGTGTTTTCGCGACGCTTCTTGAAGTTGGGAAGCACAATCATGGCGGAAGTCTCCGGGCTGCGGTCATCGCCGTGCGGATTGGCATCATCAAGGACGGCTCGGTCCTCTCGCAGTCACGAGCCGTCGTCCGCACATCGCGATGCAAGCGCAGTCGAAGAGAACAGCGCGTGGCCACCCGGCACCCTACCGGTATCACCGCCGGTCGAGACGGGGCCACCGTTCGGAGGGGCTACCTGAGGCCGACGAGCCCCCTTATCGACTCCCTCAGCTTGGCCGAGTCGTATCCCAAGCCACGGCGAAAAACGACCTCGACATTTCGGATGTCCGAGGGGGTCGCGACCGGATTCCCTGCGATAACGACCAGGTCGGCCTGCATTCCCGGCCGGATGGTGCCAACAACCTTGTCGAATCCAAGAATCTTGGCGCCATTCGATGTCATGATCTGAATCGCCTGCTCGGGCGTAAACCCCGCCTCGACGAGCAGCTCGAAGTTCCGCTGATCGCCATAGCCGGCGATGGCGCTCACGCAGCAGGGATCGGCTCCTGCGCCCAGGAGCCCGCCCGCCTTCACGAAGTCGCGCTCGAACTGCATGGCCTTCTTGAAGGTGACCAGGTGGACACTGTCGTGAACCGTCTTCGCGCTCGCGTAGAAGGTCGCAACTTGCGCCGACGCCTCGGGATAGAGCGCCTCGAGCACCCGCTGGTCCGACGGCACTCGGCTTGGCGAGCCGATCTCGAAGACGTCGAGGGTGGAAGTCAGCCCGACATGATGCGCCACCATTTCATGAATCGTTCGCTGCACGTCGGGGCTCTCGATGTCCAGCGAGCCGTAGATCACCGAGTCTCCGACCATCGGACAGACGTCCGGCTGCTTCCCGCTGTAGAACTCCGCATCGGTCAGCAGGCCGTGCTCGAGCTGATCGATCCCCATTCCAACGGCCTCGCGGAAGCCCACCGAGCAGAGGTGCGCCGTGACCTTCACGCCGTGCTTGTGCGCTTCGTCGATCGCCGCCGCCAGCTCGGCACGCGAGATCTGGGTGTAGGCCTTGAACCAGGTTACCCCCTCCTCGGCCCAATAACGGACCATCCGCCTCGCGTCCTCGGGGCTGGAGAGCGGATACATGGCGGCCGGTCCGGGGCCGGGTCCCTGGAGATAGGGTCCGGTGACCACGATGGCGGGTCCAGGAATCTGGAGGGAGTCGATGCGCCGCTTGAGGTTGAGCTCCTGGTAGGCGTCGACGCTTCCGGTGGTCCGGATCGTCGTCACACCGGCGGAGAGGAAGAGTCTCGGGTAGCTGACTCCCATGAACTTCATGCCGCCGTAGTACATGTGGTCGTGCAGCCCGATGATCCCGGGAATCACGGTCTTCCCTGTCAGGTCGAGAACGGTCGCTCCGTCAGGCACCGGCGTGCTGCGCGATGGGCCGACGGCGGCGATCTGCTCGCCTCGGATGATCACCGTCTGATCCTCACGCTGGCTCGCTCCCGTGCCGTCGATCAGTCGGGCGTGAGTGAGCGCCACGACCGGCGCGTCGACAATCACGTACTGCTTGACCACCGGCGGCAGATCGCGCGACTGCCCCTCGGCCGGTGCGGCGGCGAGAATCGCGAGCGAGACGAGCGCGCCAATCACGCGACGCATGGAGGACTCTCCTGACGAGGGGTGAGAGCGAGGAGCGGCTTGATGCTCATGATCGCCGAATACTCAGTGTGGGTCCACCGTAAAGGCCATCATCATCCCGGCACTCAAGTGCTCGGCGATGTGGCAATGCAACATCCAGCGCCCAGGGTTGGACATTTGCGCCAGAAGATCGACCGTCTCTCCAGCCGGGATGAGAACGGTGTCCTTCCAGGCGCGATTGGTGACAGCGACGCCATCGCGAGCGAGGACGAGGAAGCGCTGGCCGTGAAGATGAATCGGATGATCCATTGCGTGGCTCGATGAGGGGTCGTTGAAGATTCGGAGCTTGATCACGTCTCCCTCCTGGAAGCGCCAGTCGATGGCCATGTTCTCCTTGCCGGTCGCCACATCGCGCATGACCCACTCCACCTGCTGCGATGTGGTCAGCCAGTTCATCATCGGCATACCATCGTTCCAATCCATGGCCGCATTGATCCCGAGCAGCATGTTGGCCACGGCAGCCGGCAGGTTCTTCGTCCGCATCGTGAGCATGAGCGTCCGGTCCGGCGGGCCGGAAGCGTGCGCCTCGAGGGAGGCCACCTCCGACACGACATCGGAGTTCCGCCGAAGCCTGTCGAATTGTGCCGAGTAGTCGTGCGGTGGCTTCTCCGGCCCGACATGCACGGTGCCGAGCGTGTCGACCTCCGGCGAGAACGTCCCGGCGAGATGAGCGAGCGCCTGCACGCGATTCTCGAGCGTGACCGTACCGATCCGTGGAAAGAAGACATCGACCGTGTAACGTTGCGCGGGGGCGATGACGACGCTCGAGACATACTCTTCGCGCTCGAACCTCCCCACATCGGCCGCAACGACCTTCATCCGCGCTCCGACAAAGGAGAGATTGAATGGCCGCGCGGTGGCCGCGTTCGTGAGAAAGAAGCGCACGACGGACCCTCGCCTGACGTGGAGAGAAATGCGCGGCTCGCCGTTCACGAGGAGGACGTTGCCGAAGCGCCCCATCAGCACGTGTGTGGCCGCGGTCGCTCCGTATGGCGTCGGCCCGTCACCGCCGAGGAGGAGATCGCTCAGCATGAGTGTCGCCTCTGAATTGGCGGGTGCATAGTAGCGCGGCGCGGAGGGGCGAACGAGCAAGTTGCCGTACAGCCCGAGGCTCTGTTGGATGTCCTCGCGCGCGTGCGGGTGATACCAGAAAACGCCGGCGTCCGGAACGTGCACGCGGTAGAGATAGGTGCCTCCTGGAGGAACGGCCAGCTGCGTCACCCCCACCGCGCCGTCGAACGCATTGTCGAGGCGCACGCCGTGCCAGTGTACCGAGCTCGGGAGGTCGGTGGCATTGTGGTAGCGCACCACGATCGTGGCGCCCTGCGTCGTCTCGATGAGCGGGCCGGGATACCGGCCGTTGTAGGCATAGGTCGTCAGCAGCCGACCTCCGATCGACCGCCTGACGAAGCCGCTTTCCAGCTGGAGCGTGTCTCCGCTGGCGAGACGGACGGTGTCGCGCGGGCGGGCGCTCGCGATGTCGGCGCCCTGCGGGGCGACCGGGAGAAAGGGCGCGACCGGCGGGGTGAGAGCGGCCATTCCCGGCATTGCGGGCATCGACGCCGGCACGGGCGGCATCGACCACACCAGCTCGCTGGTCTCCTGCCCGTGCATCGAGGAGGCCGCGGTCATGTCGTCAGGCATCGCGGCGGCGGAGTCACGCAGCGCGCCCGGCGCCGACGGCTGCAAGAGGTCGCGATGCGCCCGGAGGCGGGCGCTTGGCGAGGTGCCGCGGAGCACGAGGCGTCCCTCGCGCTTCGTCACCGCTGAGCGGCGCTCGGCGCTGATGAGAATCCGGAATTGCGCGTAGGACAGCTCACCAAGGTCGACGGTCCCGTTCATGACGCGGCCGAGCTTCACCGCGCTGTCGAGCGAGAGCGTGTACGCCCAGGCGATGTAATCCCCGAAGTCGCCCAATGTCCGCGGTTCCGGTAGCCCGTCGATGGTCGCCACCAGGCGATAGCGGGTCCGGCCATCGGCGGTGACGGCGACGTCGAATGGCGAGCGTGCGGGGAGGAGCGAGATGACTCCGGAGACACCCGGAAGATCGGGTATCGGAAAGAGCGCCATGCAGTCGAGGGCGACGGCAATCGTGCTGTCACGCGCCTGAGTCTCGCTGCCGCTGGCTGGACAGGGCGCCGCAGGAACTTGGGGGGCCGACTCCGCCTGCGCGCTCGCCAGGCCGGCCGAAAAGACCGAAGCGCAGGCGGCAGCCCTCAGCCGCGCGGTGATGCGCGCGGCGCGGAGGGCCCTCGTTGCTCGGCGCACCGGGGCTCGGAGAATGTCCGACCTCCCATTCTCTCGCAGGATGGCCGACCTCCCATTCTATAGTAGCCGCCCGAGACTAGGCGCCCGAGTAGGCTCGAGGCGGCAGTAGGGGCTCGACGGCTGGCCTTCTCTTCACAGCCGTCTCTCCGTCGGGCACCATGTTACGCCCGGTTCACCCCCTGTCCATACTAGGTGTGCGCATCTTGGCCCTTCGCCTCCAGACTCTCGAGTCCCATGAGCACAATCTCGCTCTCGTCGGATTTTTCGCTCGCCCTCACGCGCGCGGCGGCGATTCCTTCACTCGACCTGGCGCGGTCGCCGACGATCATCGAAGAGATGTCACGCCTCCGCACAGCGCTCGGGGGCGGACCTCGTCTCTTCGTGAAGCGCGATGACTCGATCCCCTTCGGCTTCGGGGGGAACAAGGTTCGGAAGCTCCAGATCGTCGGGGCGGAGGCACTGGCAGCGGGAGCCGACACGCTCGTCACGGTGGGCGGAATCCAATCGAATCACGCACGCGTGACCGCGGCGATGGCGGCGCGACTCGGCATGCGCTGCGTGCTCATCGCCAATGGCGTCGCACCTCGACGCCCGACCGCCAATGCCCTCCTCGATCACCTCCTCGGCGCGGAGGTGGAGTACATCAACTCGCGTGACGATCGGGCACCCGCCATGCACGCAGTGGTGGAGCGACTCCGCCGAGCCGGCCGCGTCCCCTGGCCGATCCCGCTCGGCGCGTCGACCCCGCTCGGCGCGATAGGATTCGTTCGGGCGATCGGTGAGATGCTCGAGCAGATGCCAGCGCCGGATGTGATCGTTCACGCAACGTCGTCAGGCGGCACCCAGGCCGGACTGATCGCCGGCTGTGCCCTGCACCGCATCACCACGCGCGTGGTCGGCGTCAGCGCCGACGACCCGGCGGCAGCCGTCGGAGCGCA
This sequence comes from Gemmatimonadaceae bacterium, assembly GCA_035623475.1. GTDB lineage: Bacteria > Gemmatimonadota > Gemmatimonadetes > Gemmatimonadales > Gemmatimonadaceae > DASPTK01. The sequence continues at coordinate 7,898 of DASPTK010000122.1, forward strand.
GGTGCGGGAGATCGTGGCCGGCATCGGCACTCTGCTGGGGATCGATGGGGGCGCGCTGGCGTCGATGCGCCCGATCATCGTCGACGATGGACACGTCGGCGAGGGCTACGGGCTGAGTAGCCCGGCATCGCTCGAGGCGCAGAATCTCGCCGCGCGCACCGAGGCGCTCTTCGTCGAGCACACCTATACGGCGAAGGCGCTCGGCGCGCTCATCGCGATGGTGCGCGATGGAAGGATCCGCGAGGGCGAGACGGCACTCTTTTGGCACACCGGAGGGCAGACGACGCTCTTCGCGTAGCCTGCCCCCGCTCTGACGTCGTGTCGCCCTCGTCCTCCCTGGTTGTCGTTGTCGACACCACGGAGGCGCCTTAGGCAGCCCGCGACGACCGTCGCTGCTCGACGATTGCCCGCACGATCCGCTCTGCGTCGCGGCTCACGCCGGTGATCGTCGCGGAGGTCATCGAGTAGAGAAAGTGCAGCCCGACGAAGTAGAGGCCCGGGACTTCGGGCACGATCCCCCTCTCGTGCGCAGGCTGACCCTTCTCCGCAAAGATCGGGAGGTGAATCCACGAGAAGCCGGGTTCGAAGCCGGTACACCAGATCACGTTAGCGACGTCGAGCACCCGATCGTCGGCCAGCAGCGGCTGGCCATCCCTCACACCGACTACGCGGGACACAC
>DASPTK010000123.1:0-8733 GCA_035623475.1 Gemmatimonadaceae bacterium
TCCAGCCGGGCGGGACAGCGCCGCTCACCATTCAGATCCAGCGCACGAACTTCTTCGGTACGGTGTTCGTATCCGGCACCTCGACCGATCCGGGCTTGGCCGTCGGCGACGTCAGCTTCCGCCCCAGCCAGACCACGGGCGTGGTCGATCTGGTCGCGCTGACCAACGCCAGCGTGGGCATGCACACGTTGTCGCTCGTGGGCGATGCCATCGCGCACGGAGTGGAGGTGCCGTACCCCTTCACGGTCATCGTGAACGTGCAAGCGCCATCCGGCCGGGTGGCGTCGACCGCCGGGAGCCGCGCGCCGTAGCACGGCGCCATCGCCCGGGCGGCGGCGTGGGCAGCCCGCTCGCGGCGGCTCGGCGGCGCCGCCGGGCCGAGTGCCCGCGCCCCCACTGCGCGATGACCTGACCGCGCGGCCCCGATCGCGGACCAACCTCGGTCATGCTGCGTGTGCGGGCGCCGCCGGGCCGATTGCCCGCGCCCCGCCTGGGAGATGATCTAAGTGGCTGCGGGGCGCCCGCCGATCGAAGATCCGGTCCTGGCGCGTGCGCGTGTGGATGAGGACGGCACCGGGCCGCCGCGCTCGCTTGAGGGCGCGCGAATTGCGTCTATGATAAGAACGCGGCCCAAGTCCGCCGGGCCCAATCCTTATATAGAGCGTCGCATCTCCCGATCCGCGACGCACCCAGTTAGGCGGTGTTGCGATCGGAGGTGTCCATGCCCACGAACCTTCTCGCCCTCCTTCAGAGCGCGACCAGCGGAAGCTTTGCCGATGCCGCGGCGCGCGCCATCGGGGAAGGGCCAGCGACGACGCAGTCCGGTCTCACCGCGCTCCTGCCGGCGATCCTGGGGAGCGTTGCCCAACAGGGGTCGACCGCCCAGGGCGCGACCAGCCTGCTTTCCACTCTCAGTAGCAGCGCCATCGACTCGGGCTTCGCCAGCAACGCGGCGAGCCTCCTCGGCAGCAGCTCGGCCACGGAGTCGATTCTTGCTCAAGGGACGACGCTCGCTCGCGGGCTCTTCGGCGGTCAGCTCGGCGCGGTCGGCGATGCGGTCGCCTCGATGACGGGGATGCGGTCGGCGTCGGCGCCCAAGCTCATCGCGCTCGCGATGCCGGCGGTCTTCGGATTCCTCAAGCGGCACATCGCGCAGAACAACCTCGACCCGGTCGGCGTGCGCAATCTCCTCGCCGATCAATCGGGCTACGTCCAGGACAAGCTGGATCCGCGGCTCGCGTCGGCGGCCGGGCTTCCGGTGCCGGCGACGGCGCCGCGCGCGCCGTCGGTGCCGGCCTACACCGAGGCGCGCAATCGGAACCTCTGGCCGCTCTTCGCGCTCGCCGCGGCCCTACTCCTCGGATTCCTCCTCCTTCGCCGGCCGCACACGACGACCGAGGCGGCCGCTCCGCCCGTTGGTGCGGACACGCAGGTCTCGACATCGGCCGCCGAAATCGCGCCGCCGGCGCCGACGGCCACCTTCCCCGTGAGCGTCCACTTCGACGTCGGGTCGTCGACGATCAGCGGCGGCGATTCGCAGGCGTTAGGCGCGTTGGCGCAGGCGATCAAGGGGGCGGGGACTCAGATCGACATCACCGGCTACACCGATCCCTCCGGCGACCACGCGGCGAACGTGAAGCTGGCCAAGGATCGCGCGGTCGCGGTGCGGGATGCGCTCGTCGCCCAGGGGGTGCCGATGGCGCTGATCACCATGAAGCCGCCGGCGGACGTCGTGGCGGGCGGCTCGGCGGACGACGCGCGGCGGGTCGAGATCACGGAGTCGCACTGAGATTTGTCGCGGCCGGTATTGGCCGGCGCGGAGCACTGGTGTGGGGTGGTGGGGTGGGGTAGAGTAGGAGAGACGGGCGGGCGCCCTCGGCGTGCCGCCCGTCTAGTTAGGCAGCCCCAAGGATCGCGAAGTCGGCCACGTGGCTCGCCGTCGCGCGATCCGTACCGATGCATCGAACCCTCGATCCCGAACCCATGCCCACCACTCAGCTTTCGGCCGGCGACCTCCTCTTCGGCGACTTCAGCGCCGAGTACGCCAGCACTCGACGGGTGCTCGAGCGCTATCCCGACGGACGCGGCACCTGGCGGCCGCACGAGAAGTCGCGGACGGTGAGCGAGCTGGCCACGCACCTGGCGGACCTCCCGAACCGCGGCGTTACGGTGTTGCAAACCGAGGTGTTCGACGTCGGGACGCGCGCGCCGGTTGCGCCGATGGACTCCGCCAAGGACCTCCTGGCCCACTTCGAAGGTGCGGTGCGCAATCTCGCTGCCGCCGTTGCAGCGGCGGACTTCGATCACCTCGAGAAGCCCTGGACGATCCGCGCCGGCGGGAAGGTGCTCACCCAGCAGCCACGCCGTGTCATGATGCGGATCATGGGGATGAGCCACCTCGTGCATCACCGGGCGCAGCTCGGGGTCTACTACCGGCTCATGGGGATCCCCGTCCCCGGAATCTACGGCCCCTCGGCCGACGACTAGGCGGGGCGTGGCCAGCGACTCAGCCTGACGAAGACGAGTAGATGGCTGGCGATGATGAGCGGCACGAAGAAGGTGATGAGGAGACTGAGCGGGAGGTGAAGGAGCGGCGCCATCGACGCAGGATCGGCGAGCGCGAGGCGTGTGGCGGTGACGACGACGAAGAGGATGTCTGCCAGGCCCAGCACATTCCACGCGGCCAGGAGGTGCGGCCGGCGGTCGACGGTGTAGCTCGTCGCGAGAAGTAGCACGGCGAGGGCGGCCACGATGATGTCGCCCGTGCCCCCCTCCACGGCGAAGGCGTACGGGAGCTCGCCGCGCCGGTAGAGGGCGAGGAAGTAGAAGCCGATGAACCGGGTCAGGTGGAAGGCGACGATCACCCGCCAGTCGAGGGCGAGCAGCCACTCTCGGAATGGCGCGAGGAAACGGTAGGCGAGGACGAGCGCCACCGTCAGTCCCGCCACCATGAGCTGCGGGGCCGGCGGCTCCAACTTCGCGATCACGCCTAACGCCGACAACGCGATCGCGGCAACGAGCCAGGCCAAGCCGATGAGGAGAAAGGGCAAGCCAGTCCTTGGTTGATCGGACCCGGAGCAAGGGCCTGTTAGCGGTGGTGGGGAGGTTCGCGGGTGCAGAGTCTCGTCAGGCGCGAACTGGCTCCCGCGCGAAGATCGGCGCGCGTCCGATCGTGAGTGCCAGCGCGGCGCCGGCCAGCGGTACGAGGGCGAGGAGCTGCAGCCCGCTGCGGAAGTTGCCGCTGCCGGTGTTGAGGAGGCCGATCGTGTAGGGCGCGATGAATCCGGAGAGATTCGCGATCGAGTTGATGAGGCCTATCCCCCCCGCCGCCGCCGAGCCGCTGAGGAACATCGAGGGCAGCGACCACAAAGGGCCGTGTACGCTCAAGACACCGGCCGTCGCGCACGACAGCCCGAGCACGATCAACACCGGCGAGTGCGCATAAGCGCTGATCATGAAGCCAAGGCTCGCGGCCACCGCGCTCGCGGCCACATGGTGGACACGCTCGCCACTGCGATCCGAGCTCGCACCGGTCAGCACCATCGCCACGGCCGCAATGGCCCACGGCACCGCTGTGACCAGGCCCACCATGAAGTCGCTCAACCCTGCGAATGCTCTGACCATTTGCGGCAGCCAGAGGCTGAGCGCGTACTGCCCGAACGCGGTGCACAGGAGGCCGAGCGCGCCAAGTTGCCACACCCTCCAATGCAGCAGCGCGCGGAGCACGCTCAATCCGTGGTGTCGCTCGCAATGCTCGTGCTCGAGCCTGATCCGAGCGGCGAGCCATTCGCGCTCGTCCGGGGCAAGCCACGTTGCGTCTTCCGGCCGGTCGGTGAGGTAGCCGAGAACGACGAAGCCAAGTACCACGGCTGGGACTCCCTCGACCAGGAATAGCCACTGCCAGCCGGCGAGTCCACCCATCCCGTTGAGGCCGAGCAGCGCGCCGGAAATGGGACCGCCTAACACGCCGGAGATCGGAATCGCGATCATGAACTGGGCGATCGCACGAGCGCGGGCGGCGGCTGGGAACCATCCGCTCATGTAGTAGATAATTCCCGGGAAGAACCCGGCCTCGGCCACACCGAGGAAGAAACGGAGCAAATAGAAGCTCGTAGGACCTCGCACGAACATCATACTCGTGGCCGTCAGGCCCCACGTGATCATGATGCGCGCGATCCAGACGCGCGCCCCCGTCCGGGCCAGAATGAGGTTGCTCGGCACCTCGAAGAGCGAATAGCCGAGAAAGAAGACGCCGGCGCCGAAGCCGTAGACCGCCGCGCTGAACCCGAGATCGCCGTTCATGCGGAGCGCCGCGAACCCGACGTTCACGCGGTCCAGAAAACAGACGATGTAGAGGAGTAAGAGAAAGGGGAGGAGCCGACGCTCCACCTTGCCGATCGTCGATCGCTCGAGCCCTGCTGCCCCGATCTGCGACGTGGCTCGCGTGACGCCGGGAGAGGTTGTCAGAAGAGTCTCACAGAAGTCGACCCGGCAACTTAGCCTAGGTGCTGCGGCTGGTCGACTCGCTGCAGCTCGCCGCCAAGGAGGGAGTTGCGACTCCCGTGAACTGGGTGCCGGCCGATGACGTGATCATCCCGGTCGCGTAGGTGGTGGTGCCGGCTGCTACCGTCCTCGGCTGCGGACCTTCGAGGGCTTCTTCTTGGCTGGCTGGTTGCGGCGGCTCTTCCTGGTCGATGTCTTGGCGCGCGTCACCCGCCTACGCGTGGACGGCACGGCGCCCTCATTGAAGTCGAGCGCCAGCCCGACCCAGTGGTCGAAGTCCCTCTGGGTCTCGACGGCCGCGGCCTCGACGTGCACGTAGCCGCGATATTCGCGGCCCTTCATCACGACCGTCTTGGCGCCGCCGCGCTCGAGGGCGCGATCGTGTACCCCGGGGTCGATGCGGCACATCAGCCGATCTTGGCCGACGCTGATGCACATCTTCTCGCGCACCATGAACATCACACCACCGAACATGCGCTTCTCCTCGACGCGAGGAGTGTGCGCGAGGGCGGCGCGCACTCGCCGCAGGAGAGCCTCATCGGGCGCCATTTCGACAACCTCCGAATTTACCGGATTGGCGGCGCGTGGGTTCGCGATACTCGCCGGAAAACCCCGCGTCGGTTCGCACCTCCGTGGCAGCGCCGCAGCTATCTTTCCAAGATCGTAGGACGTGCGGCGTCGACGCGCCAGTCGGTGCGGCTCGTGCGAGGGATGCGCCGACACCGAGTCCGGTACCGGTCTGGTAACACCGGACCGGCGCAATCCACATTCCTGTCGGCGCAGCAGTTGCTTACGAGAGGGTTTGCCGGTAGGTCAGGATGGTTGCGTTCGACGACACCGAGTTGCGGAGCCTGGCTCGGCAGCTCAACGGTCTCTGCGCGGAGATGCTGAAGCTCGAATCCGCGCTCGTCCCCGATTCGGTCGAGCTCAACGAGGCCCACCGGGCGAGCGCGCGCAATCTGGCGCACTACCTCGCCCTCCGCAGCCACGACATTCGCGAGATTCAGACGCAGCTCGCCTCGCTCGGCCTCTCGTCGCTCGGTCGCACCGAAGGGCACGTGATGAGCGGAGTGCGCGCCGTGCTCACGATCCTCGACCGCCTCGGCGTCAAGGAGGCAACCTTCCCCGGGGACGCCGGACCGCAGATCGAGTTCGGCGAGGACAGAAGGATTCTCGAGCGGAATACGTCGGCGCTCCTCGGCCCGACCCCCGCCGACCGGCGCGTCCGAATCATGGTCACGTCGTCCCCCGAGGCGGCCACCGACTACGATCTGGTGCTCCGGCTGCTCACGAATGGCATGGATTGCATGCGCATAAACTGCGCCCACGACGGCGAGGACGCGTGGGCGGGGATGATCCGCAACCTGAAGAGAGCCCGCGAGGAGACGGGGCGCCCGTGTGAGCTGCTGATGGACCTCGCCGGGCCGAAGCTCCGCACGGGGCCGCTGGCCCCGGGTCCGGCGGTGCTCAAAGTCAGGCCGCAGCGAGACGACGTCGGGCGGGTTCTTGCGCCGGCGAACGTCTGGCTCGTCTCACCCGCTGCGGGCGGGGCGGCGGGCATCGCGCCGTCACTCGGAGTAGCGGTGCCGGTTGCGTCGAGCGAGGCGCTCGGGGAGCTCAAGCGCGGCGACGCGATCACCTTCCGCGACGCGAGGGGGTCTCGTCGCACCCTGGAGGTGGTGCGCGTCGAGGGCGATAGGTGCCTGACGACACTCGACCGCACGGCATACTTCGTCCCGGAGCTCGAGCTGCGCGTGCGGGCCGGTGGCGCAAAGGGGAAGGGAGGAGCGAGGCTGCAGGTGGGCGCGCTCCCGCCGCGCGTGCAGCGACTTCTCCTCAAGCCGGGGGAGACGCTGATCCTCACCCGTACGCCCGTCCCGGGGAGGCCGCCGAGGCGCGACAAGAAGGGTCGGGTGCTCGCGCCAGCGCGCATCGGGGTGACACTTCCGAAATTCCTCGACCATGTCCGGGTGGGAGAGCCGATCTGGTTCGACGATGGCAAGATCGGCGGTGTCATTCACTCGGTCGACGATACGGCAATCGTCGTCGAGATCTCGCAGGCCCGTCCGGAAGGGGAGTGGCTCGGTAGCGAGAAGGGGATCAACCTCCCGGAGACCCACCTCGAGATCTCGGCGCTCACCGAGGGGGACCTCGCGACCCTACGGTTCATCGCCCGGCACGCCGATCTCGTCGGCTACTCCTTCGTTCGCACGGAGGACGACGTTCGCCAGCTCCAAGGGCGCCTCTCGGAGCTCGGCGGTGATTCGCTCGGCATCGTGCTCAAGATCGAGACGCGCGAGGCGTTCGAGGCCCTTCCTCGATTGATTCTGGCGGCGATGCGCAGCCGCACGGTGGGAATCATGATCGCGCGCGGCGACCTGGCGGTGGAGTGCGGCTACGAGCGCCTGGCCGAGCTGCAGGAGGAGATTCTCTGGATCGCCGAGGCGGCGCACCTTCCCGTGGTGTGGGCGACGCAAGTCCTCGAGCGGCTGGCGAAGACGGGGATGCCGTCTCGCTCGGAGATCACCGATGCCGCGGTCGGAGAGCGCGCGGAGTGCGTGATGCTGAACAAAGGGCCGTACGCAGCGCGGGCGGTGAGTATCCTCGACGGCATCCTGCGTCGCATGGAGGCGCATCAGGAGAAGAAGCGCTCGATGCTCCGGCAGCTCCGGTTGGCGACGGCCTTCGCGACGCCGGGTGATGGGTCCGGATGGAACGGGAGGGACAAGCAAAGCGATGTGCCGGACGTTGGGCCGACAGCGGAGATCAGCGCGTCGCCGTAAAGGCGAGCTCACCCTTTCTTAAGCTCTGGCCCGACCCTAGCTTTGGTGCGTCAACTTCACGCTGGCCGCACCCGGTTTTTTCCGGCCCCCGCGCCCTCGCACCAGCACGCTCGTTGACTGACCTCCGTTCGCAACTACAAACGACGCTGAGCGGCTCCTACACCCTCGAGCGCGAGCTCGGGGGCGGCGGGATGTCGCGCGTCTTCGTCGCGACCGAGACGGCGCTCAACCGCGAGGTCGTGCTCAAGGTGCTCCCGCCGGACCTCGCCGCCGGGGTGTCGGTCGAGCGATTCCGCCGCGAGATCCAGCTCGCCGCCAAGCTCCAGCACGCGCACATCGTGCCCCTCCTCTCGGCCGGCGACGTGAATGGGCTCCCCTACTTCACCATGCCGCTCATCGAGGGGGAGTCGCTGCGGGCGCGGCTGGTGCGGAGCGGCGAGCTTTCGATCACCGAGGCGGTGCGGCTGCTGCGCGAGGTGGCGAGCGCGCTTTCGTACGCGCACAGCAAGGGGATCGTCCACCGGGACATCAAGCCGGACAACGTCCTCGTCTCCCACGGCGATGCGATGGTGACCGACTTCGGAGTGGCCAAGGCCCTCGCCGCCTCGACCACCAAGGCCGATGGCGCGGCCGGTCTGACCTCGCTCGGTGTCGCGTTAGGCACGCCGGCCTACATGGCTCCGGAGCAGGCGGCGGCGGACCCGTCTTCGGATTCGCGGGTCGACATCTACTCGTTCGGCGCGATGGCCTACGAGGTGCTGTCCGGCCAAGCCCCGTTCAGCGGACGCTCCTCGTCGGCGATGCTCGCGGCCCAGATCAGCGAGACCCCCGAGCCGCTCGCTAAGCGCCGCCCGAGCGTACCGCCGGCGCTGGCGGCGCTGGTCATGCGGTGCCTCGAGAAGCGACCGGCCGACCGCCCGCAGACGGCCGACGAGCTGGTGCACGCGCTCGACGCGCTCATCACGCCGAGCAGCGGGATGCCCTCGGGGCAGTCGTTCCCGAGGGTCGCCGCCCCGCCGGCGGGGGGAGCCCCGCCGCCTCCGCCGACGCCCTCGACTCCGGTGCCGGCCGGCACGTCGCGTGCGCCGGCGAGCAGGCGCGTCATCGCGACCGTCATCGCCGGGGTGATCGCGGCGGCGATCATCGCCTTCGCCCTCGTCAGGCGGTCGACGCCGGCGGCGGCGCCGGCGGCGGAGGGGCCGGTGAAGGTGGCGGTGCTCCCCTTCGAGAACATCGGAGACAGCGCCGACGCCTACTTCGCCGACGGAGTGAGCGACGCCGTGCGGGGGAAGCTCATGGCCCTCCCCGACCTCGCTGTCACCGCGCGGGCCAGCTCGGTGCTCTACCGGCGCTCGGGGAAGACGCCGCGGCAGATCGGCGACGAGCTGGGGGTGCAGTACCTCCTCACCGGCACCGTCCGGTGGGCGAAGGGGAATGGGAAGACGGC
>DASPTK010000124.1:0-16710 GCA_035623475.1 Gemmatimonadaceae bacterium
GGAGATGGTGATGCCGGGGGACAACATCCAGATGGAGATCGAGTTGATCACGCCGATCGCGATGGACGAGGGGCTGCGCTTCGCGATTCGCGAAGGGGGCCGCACCGTCGGCGCCGGCGTCGTCACCAAGATCATCAAGTAAACGCCCGGCCGGACCGGCCTAACAAGACCGGTCGCTCAGCTCCGTCGCACCACGGCGTCCCTGCATTATTGAATCACCCTCTTTCTTCACGTTCCCATGCCGCGCGAAAAGATCATTCTGGCCTGCAACGAGTGTAAGAACAGGAATTACTTCACCTCCAAGAACCGCCGCCTGCATCCCGAGCGGGTGGAGTGGAAGAAGTACTGCCCGCGTTGCAACCAGCACACCGTGCACAAGGAAACGAAGTAGCTCATGGCCACCGACGTCGCCCGCCCCGCGGGCCGCCTCACGACGTTCATGCACGGTCTGCGCTCCTTCGTCACGGGGGTCGGTCCGTTCCTGTCCGAGGTGCGCGCGGAGATGAGGAAGGTCACGTGGCCCGACCGGCAGCAGCTGCTCGAGCTCACGCGCGTCGTCATCATCTTCGTGTTCATCATCGCCGTTCTGATCTGGCTGCTCGATACGATCCTGCAAGCGGTTCTGGTGCAGGGCATTCCGCGGCTCTTTCGGTGAGCGTCGCCATGGAGACGCACCGCTGGTACGCCATTCAGACGACGGCGGGGCACGAGAACAAGGTGCGCTCGCTGATCGCGCGCCGCATCGAGCAGGATCCGCATCCGCCCGAGGAGCGCCTCATTCGTCAGGCGCTCGTGCCGACGCAGGAAGTGGTGGAGATCAAGAACGGCAAGAAAGTGACGGTCGAGCGGAAAACCTGGCCCGGCTACGTGCTCGTCGAGATGATCATGAACCAGGAGACGCTGCACACCATCAACAGCATCCAGGGCGTGATCAAGTTCGTCGGCCTCGAGCGGCTGCCGCAGCCGCTCCGGCCGGAAGAAGTGAATCGGCTGCTCGGCGTCGTCGACGAGGCGGAGGAGGAAGAGCCGAAGGAAGAGATTCCGTTCATGGTCGGCCAGGCGGTCTCGATCACCGAAGGCCCGTTCACCGACTTCAACGGAACGGTCGAGGAAGTCTACCCCGATAAGGGGAAGGTGCGTGTCTCGGTGAGCCTCTTCGGTCGCCCGACGAGCGTCGAGTTGGACTACCTGCAGCTGAAGGGATACTGAGCGGCACGCGAGGCGCGCCGCTCGCCGCCCGGGAGAGCCGGACGAGACTCATGACGCGTCGCGCGACCGCGCGACCGTGATCCGGATATGGCGCCGTCGCCGACCACAGCGACGTGAAAGATTCGGTGGGAGAGCACGGCCTGGCGCATGGGGCGCCGCGCCGAACATCGAGGAAGGGATATGGCCAAGAAAGTCACGGGATTCGTCAAGCTCCAGGTCCCCGCAGGCCGCGCCAATCCGGCGCCGCCGGTGGGAACCGCGCTCGGGCCGCACGGGATCAACATCATGGCGTTCTGCAAGGAGTTCAACGCCAGAACGCAATCCCAGGACGGGACGATTCTTCCCGTCGAGGTCACGATCTATTCCGACAAGTCGTTCACGTTCATCACCAAGACGCCACCGGCGGCGATCCTTCTGAAGAAGGAGGCTGCGGTCGAGAAGGGGTCAGGCGTGCCGAACAGGAACAAGGTCGGCAAGGTCACCAAGGCGCAGATCCGGAAGATCGCCGAGATCAAGCTCCCCGACCTGAACACCGACTCCATCGAATCGGCGATGGCGATGGTGGCCGGGGCGGCGCGGTCGATGGGCATCGAGGTGGTCGACTGATGCACGCGCACGGCAAGAAGTATCGCGCCGCGGCGGCGAAGCGCACCGTCACCACGCACTATCCCGCTCGCCAGGCGATCGAGCTGGTGAAGGGATCGGCCTACGCCAAGTTCGATGAGACGGTGGAGGTCGCGGTTCGGCTGGGAGTCGACCCGCGGCACGCCGATCAGGTGGTGCGCGGCACGGTGGTCCTTCCGGCGGGGAGCGGAAAGTCGGTGCGGGTGGCGGTGATCGCCGTCGGCGAGAAGGCGCGCGAGGCGGAGGCCGCCGGCGCCGACTTCGTCGGCGTCGAGCTCATTCCGAAGATCAAGGAAGGATGGATGGAGTTCGACGTCATGATCGCGACCCCGGACCAGATGGGTCAGGTGGGACAGCTCGGGCGCGTGCTCGGTCCGCGGGGCCTCATGCCGAACCCGAAAGCCGGGACCATCACCTTCGACGTCACCCGCGCTGTGCGCGAGGTGAAGGCGGGAAAGATCGAGTTCCGCGTCGACAAGGGGGGCAATGTACACGCGGCGATCGGCAAGGTGTCCTTCACCATCGACGCGCTCAACGAGAACTTCACCGCCTTCATGGATCAGATCGTGCGGTCGAAGCCGTCGGCGTCGAAGGGTGTGTACGTCCAGAACGTTGCGATCTCGAGCACGATGGGTCCCGGCGTCACGATCGACACCACCCCATACCGATAACCGACGATGAAGCGCACCGAGAAAGAGCAGCTCGTCGCCGAGCTCAAAGAGAAGATTCAGGGCGCGAAGGCCTTCTACTACACGGACTTCACGGGCCTGAACGTGAAGCGCATGACGGAGCTCCGTCGCCGCTTCCGCAAGGCGGGTGTCGAGTACGTGGTGATCAAGAACAGCCTCGCGCTGCGTGCGGTCACCGAGTCGGGACTCGACACTCAGAAGCTCAAGGGACCGACCGGGGTCGTGATCGGGAAGGATCCGGTAGCGGCTGCCAAGGTCCTGGCCGATTTCGCTAGGGAGAACGAGCAGAAGCCCGAAGTGAAGGGCGGGATGCTCGACGGACGGCCGCTTCAGGTGGCGCAGGTCAAGAAGCTCGCCTCTCTCCCCTCGCGGGAGCAGATGATGGCTCAGATCGGCGCCGGCTTGCAGTCACCGCTCGCCTCGTTCGTCGGGGCGCTGAGCGGACTGTTGTATTCGTTTGTGGGGTCGCTCGAGGCGCTGCGTCAGCAGCGCGAGAGCTCCTAGTCGATCGGTGCGTCAGTGGCATCCGCGAGGCAGCATCACCGCCCGCGAGAGGCTGACGCACTGACGGACGATTTGCTGACTCACTGATCGACTGTCAATCACGGAGACACGACAATGGCAAACGCGACGCTGAGCAAGGACGAGTTCCTCGACGCCATCGGCAACATGTCGGTGTTCGAGCTCGCCGAGCTGATCGAAGCTTTCAAGGCCCGCTTCAACGTCACCATCGCCGCGGCGCCGGCCGCCGGCGCGGCGCCGGCAGCGGCGGGCGGCGGTGCGGCGGCGGCCCCGGCCGCCGAAGAGCAGACGGAGTTCACCGTCACGCTCAAGGATTCGGGAGCGAAGAAGATTCAGGTCATCAAGGTGGTGCGCGAGATCACCGGCCTGGGCCTGAAGGAGGCAAAGGACCTCGTGGACGGAGCACCGAGTGCAGTGAAGGCGGGCGTCTCGAAGGATGAGGCGGCGCAGATCAAGGCCAAGCTCGAAGAGCAGGGAGCCGTCGTCGAAGTGAAATGACGGCTCAGAGGGCCCGCGCCGGGATGACCCGGCGTGGGAACTTCGGCGGGAGCAGTCGGTATAATATCGGCTGCGCTTCGCCGCTCAGCTCCCGAGTTCGGCGCGAATGGATCGACGGGTAACGCACAGACAATCGAAGACGCGAACGCTTCTCCCCCCGGGCCGCGCAATTTCGGCAGGCTGCGGGGGGCAGGGCTGTTTTCGTCTGCCTCGCGGGTGATAAATGCCAGAGACGCTAAGGCAAGTCTCGTTTAGCAAGCTCGAGCAGGGGATGGACATGCCCCACCTGCTCGACATCCAGACTCGTGCCTTCGAGGCACTCCTTCAGCTCGACGCCGCCAAGGCCGAGCGCGAGGACGTCGGCCTGGAGCGGGTCTTCAAGGACCTCTTCCCGATCACCGACGTCCATGAGAACTACTCGCTCGAGTTCGTTCGCTACTCCCTCGGCGAGCCGAAGTACTCGGTGGAGGAGTGCATCGAGCGCGACATGACCTATTCCGCGCCCCTCAAGGCCACGCTGCAACTCGTGGTCAACGAGGACGTGAATGGCGTCAAGCGTCCGCGCAACATCATCGAGAAGGAAGTCTACCTCGGCGAGCTGCCGCTACTCACGCCCCTCGGGACGTTCGTCATCAACGGCGCCGAGCGGGTGATCGTCAGCCAGCTCCACCGCTCCCCTGGCGTCGTCTTCGAGGAGAGCACGCACCCCAACGGCCAGCGCCTGATTTCGGCGCGCATCATCCCCTTCCGGGGATCGTGGGTGGAGTTCACGGTCGACATCCACGACGTCATCTACGTCCACATCGACAAGAAGAAGAAGTTCCCCGCCACGGCCCTGCTGAGGGCGCTTGGCTACGGGACGAACTCGGACATCCTCCGCCTCTTCTTCGCGGTTCGTGAGCTCGACCTCACCAAGCGTTTGGAGAGCCGGGGTGACCAGCGCGAAGTGATCGGCGCCATCATCGCCGAGGACATCACGCTCGCCGGCGAGGCCCCGCAGGCCGACGCCCCAAAGGCGAAGACGAAGAAGGCGCGCGCCGAACGCGAGCGCGCCGAGGCGGAGATGCTCGTGAAGGAGGGCGACGAGCTGACCCCTGAGGTCTACAACCGCCTGCGCCGGCTCAACATCGATTCGGTGAAGGTCTTCGCCTCCTACATGACCATCGACCTCCGCGACGAGGTCGATGCGATCGAGCGCGGTGAACGGCCGGTGCGGCGAGCACTGGCGGTGGACGTGGTCGACGCCGAAACCGGCGAAGTCATTGCCGAGGCGGGCCACGCGGTCAACGACACGCTCATCAGGCGGCTGCGCAAGCACGACGTCAACCGGGTGCAGGTGTTCGTCGCCTCGGGTCGTGCCGAGTCGACGCTCATCAAGAACACCCTGCTCAAGGATCCCACGCACAGCGAGAAGGAAGCGCTGCAGCAGATCTACTCGCTGCTCCGCCCGGGCGATGCGCCCAATCTCGAGACGGCGCGGGTCGCCCTCGAGCGGCTCTTCTTCTCGCCCAAGCGCTACGATCTCGGCCGGGTGGGTCGTTACAAGATCAATCAACGGCTCAACCTCAAGACGCCGGCGTCGCACACCGTGCTGACGCGCGAGGACTTCGTGGCCATCGTGCGGTACCTCGTGGAGCTCCACGAGGGGCGCGGGCACACGGATGACATCGATCACCTCGGCAACCGTCGCATCCGCTCGGTGGGTGAGCTGATCGCCAACCAGTTCTCGGTCGGGTTGTCGCGCATGGCGCGCTTGGTAAAGGAGCGCATGTCGATCAATACCGATCCGGAGAAGATCACGCTCGATGATCTCGTGAACGCGCGGACGGTGAGCGCGGTCATCCAAGCCTTCTTCGGCTCGTCACAGCTCTCGCAGTTCATGGACCAGACCAACCCCCTGGCCGAGCTGACGCATAAGCGCCGCCTCTCGGCGCTCGGGCCGGGTGGCCTGACGCGCGAGCGCGCCGGATTCGAGGTGCGTGACGTGCACTACTCGCAGTACGGCCGCATGTGCCCGATCGAGACGCCGGAAGGTCCGAACATCGGACTCATCACGTCCCTCGCCTGCTACGCGCGGGTGAACGATCTGGGTTTCGTGGAGACGCCGTATCGGGTAGTGAAGAATGGCCGGGTGACGGGCGAGATCGCCTGGCTCGACGCGAACCGCGAGGAGGATGCGACGATCGCCCAGGCGAACGCGCGCCTCAACGAGGATGGGACGTTTGTCGACGAGCTCGTGCTCAGCCGGCACCAGGGTGACGTGCCGCTCGTTCCCCCCGACCGCATCGACTACATGGACGTGGCGCCGGAGCAGCTGGTGTCGATTGCCGCGGCCCTGATTCCGTTCCTCGAGCACGACGACGCCAATCGCGCGCTCATGGGATCGAACATGCAGCGGCAGTCGGTGCCGCTCCTCAATCCGTGCACGCCGCTCGTCGGCACCGGGCTCGAGGAGAAGGTGGCGCGCGACTCGGGCGCGGTGGTGATCGCCAAGCGCTCGGGCGTCGCGACGCGGGTGACGGCCGACGAGATCGTGGTCGACGCGGGGCCGGCGGATCGCGGCCGGACAGACGACCGCCGGGCGGGGGACCGTCCGCTGGCGCGTCTCACGCAGCACGATCGCTACCGGCTCAAGAAGTACTGGCGGACGAACCAGGATACGGCCATCAACCAGCGGCCTCTCGTCAGGCTCGGCCAGCGGGTCAAGGCCGGCGACGTGCTGGCCGACGGTGCGGGCACGGAGCAGGGGCAGCTGGCCCTCGGCTCGAACGTGACCGTCGCCTTCATGCCGTGGTACGGACACAACTTCGAGGACGCCATCGTGCTCTCCGAGCGCCTGGTCAAGGACGACGTCTACTCGTCGATCCACATCCAGGAGCTGGAGCTCCACGTGCGCGACACCAAGCGCGGGCAGGAGGAGATCACCCGCGAAATCCCGAACGTCGCCGAGGAGTCGCTGATCGACCTCGACGAGCGGGGGATCATTCGCATCGGTGCGCACGTCAAGCCGGGCGACATCCTGGTGGGCAAGATCACGCCGAAGGGCGAGACCGAGCTTTCTCCGGAGGAGAAGCTCCTCACGGCGATCTTCGGCGAGAAGGCGAAGGACGTGAAGGATTCGTCCCTCAAGGTCCCGCCGGGCATGGAAGGCGTGGTGATCGATGTGAAGATCTTCAGCCGCATCGATGACCAGGTGATCGAGAAGGACCGCGGCGAGCGCATCGGAGAGGTGCGCCGCGTCGAGGCGGCCGAGAAGCTGCGAGTGAACGAGGTTCGTGACTCCGAGCTCGTCGAGATGCTCGAGGGGCAGACGGTGGCGCTCGCGCTCAAGTCGGGGACGGTGGAGGAGGCGATCCCCGCCGGAACCAAGCTTGGTGCGGACGTGCTCCGCGACATCCGCCTTTCGTCGCTCGACCTGAAGACGTTCCGCGTCGAGAACAAGAAGGTGAATGACCGCGTGCGCGAGGTGATCGAGGCCGCGAACGCGGAGAAGGCGCGGATTGAGGAGAAGGCCGAGGAGCGCATCGACAAGATCCTCCAGCCTGACGAGCTGCCCCCCGGCGTGATCCAGCTAGTGAAGGTCTACCTCGCCGAGAAGCGCAAGATCTCGGTCGGCGACAAGATGGCCGGACGCCACGGGAACAAGGGCATCGTCGCCCGCATCGTTCCCGAGGAGGACATGCCCTTCCTGCCGGATGGGCGGCCGGTGGACATCGTCCTGAACCCGCTCGGCGTGCCGAGCCGCATGAACGTCGGCCAGATCCTGGAGACGCACCTCGGTTGGTGCGCCCGCCACCTCGACTTCTACGCCAAGACGCCCGTCTTCCAGGGTGCCAACGAGCGGGAGATCGGGCTGTTGATGAAGCTCACCGGTCTCCAGTGGGCGGCGAACGCGCTCGCCCTCGAGGCGAAGCCGCCGAAGATCAGCGATCGCGAGATCCGCGCGATTCTGAACGACATCAAGCCCGCCCGTGCCGAGGGCGAAGTTCACGTGAACCTCGATGCGGCGTCACTGAGCGACCTCGGTGCCCGCGGCGTCTCCCAGGAGACGCGGGACCTCTTCCATGGAGTCCGCGACTTCCTGGTGCTGTCGGCGCGCGAGCTGGCGTCGCGCGAGAGCGCGGAGCTGGCCGCCCAGGCGGGGCTGCACGAGCGCCTGGCCGAGGATGAGACGCAGACGAAGGAGCGGCGCGCCGAGGTGCGCACCGCGCTCAAGCAGCTCGAGAAGCTGCAGGCGCGCGAGGCCCCGAGCGTGCTCGAGTCGCAGGAGCTCCGGGCCCTCGCCGGGATGCTCGGCCCGAAGAGCGAGGCCGATGTGGATAGCGCGGTGTCCGAGCTCATGCGCCTGGCCGGCCTGACGACCACCGGCAAGGTGTGGCTGCGCGACGGTCGGACGGGCGAGATGTTCGCCAGCCCGGTGACCGTGGGAGAGATCTACATGCTCAAGCTGTCCCACCTCGTGGACGACAAGATCCACGCCCGCAGCATCGGGCCGTACTCGCTGGTTACCCAGCAGCCGCTCGCGGGCAAGGCGCAATTCGGCGGACAGCGCTTCGGAGAAATGGAAGTGTGGGCGCTCGAGGCGTACGGAGCCGCGCACACGCTGCAGGAGATACTGACGGTGAAGTCGGACGACGTGAACGGACGCAGTCGGGTCTATGAGGCGATCGTGAAGGGCCAGAACCTGCCGGAACCAGGCATTCCGGAATCGTTCAACGTGCTCGTGAAGGAGCTCCAAGCGCTCGGTATCTGGGTCAAGCTCGGTGCGACGAATGAGAACGGAATGAACGGCGACGGCAACGGGGAGGAGTAGCAGATGATTGACTTCCGCAGCGTGCGCGAGACGCGCAGCTCCAGCTTCGACTTCATCCAGATTCGCATTGCGAGTCCGGAGGAGATCCGCGGTCCCAAGGATCCCAAGGAGCGCGAGCGGCGTGAGATGCAGGGCCAGCGCGACTGGTGGTCATGGGGCGAGGTGACGAAGCCGGAGACGATCAACTACCGCTCCTTCAAGCCCGAGAAGGATGGGCTCTTCTGCGAGCGGATCTTCGGCCCGGTGAAGGACTGGGAGTGTCATTGCGGCAAGTACAAGCGCATCCGCTACCGCGGCGTGATCTGCGATCGCTGCGGCGTGGAGGTGACGCTCTCCCGCGTGCGGCGCGAGCGCATGGGGCACATCGAGCTCGCCGTGCCGGTGGCGCACATCTGGTTCTTCAAGACGCTCCCCAGCCCGATGGGGAATCTCCTCG
This sequence comes from Gemmatimonadaceae bacterium, assembly GCA_035623475.1. Taxonomy (GTDB): domain Bacteria; phylum Gemmatimonadota; class Gemmatimonadetes; order Gemmatimonadales; family Gemmatimonadaceae; genus DASPTK01. The sequence continues at coordinate 8,792 of DASPTK010000124.1, forward strand.
ACATCACCCTCCGTGATCTCGAGAAGATCATCTACTACTCGAACTACGTCGTCATCGATCCGGGCGCGCAGGAGGTCCTGCCGAACCAGCTGATCGACGAGGACGAGTTCCTGGCGCTGCGCGAGAAGGCGAAGCAGGAGGGGGACGACAAGTTCAAGGCCGACATCGGCGCGCCCGCCGTGCGCGAGCTCCTCGCCCGGCTGGACATCGATGCCGTCTCGGAGGAGCTCCGCGCGGCTGTCTCCACCGAGTCGTCGCAGCACCGCAAGAAGCAGATGCTCAAGCGGCTCAAGATCATCGACGCGTTCCGTGGCTCGGGTGATGCGGGCGGGGTGCGCAACAGCGCCGAATGGATGATCCTGGACGTGGTCCCGGTGATTCCGCCCGATTTGCGGCCGCTCGTGCCGCTCGACGGCGGACGCTTCGCGACGAGCGACCTGAACGACCTCTATCGCCGCGTGATCAACCGGAACAACCGGCTGCAGAAGCTCATCATGCACCGGGCGCCGGAGGTCATCCTCCGGAACGAGAAGCGCATGCTGCAGGAGGCGGTGGACGCGCTCTTCGACAACGGCCGCCGCTCGAAGGCGATTCGGGGGCGCGGGAAGCGTCCGCTCAAGTCGCTCTCCGACATGCTCAAGGGAAAGCAGGGGCGGTTCCGCCAGAACCTCCTCGGCAAGCGCGTCGACTACTCGGGACGGTCGGTGATCGTTGTCGGTCCCGAGCTCAAGCTGCATCAGTGCGGCCTGCCGAAGGCGATGGCGCTCGAGCTCTTCAAGCCGTTCATCATCCACAAGCTGGTCGATAAGGGGATCGCCGAGACGGTGAAGCGCGCCAAGAAGATCGTGGAGCGCGAGTCGCCCGAGGTCTACGAGATCCTCGAAGAGATCATCAAGGATCATCCGGTCCTTCTCAACCGCGCGCCGACGCTCCACCGTCTGGGCATCCAGGCGTTCGAGCCGGTACTGGTGGAGGGGAAGGCCATTCGCATCCACCCGCTCGTCTGCGCCGCGTTCAACGCCGACTTCGACGGCGACCAGATGGCGGTGCACGTGCCGCTGTCGTTCGAGGCTCAGCTCGAGAGCCGGCTCCTCATGCTCTCGTCGAACAACATCCTCAAGCCGTCCGACGGCCGGCCGGTGGCCGAGCCGAGCCAGGACATCGTGCTCGGGTGCTACTTCCTCACCAAGGAGTCGCTCGACTTCGACGCCCGGCTCAAGGATGCGCCGCGCTATTCCAGCACGGCCGAGGTCGAGGTCGCCCTCGCCCTGGCTCGGGTGACGTACCACACGCCGGTTCGGTTCCTGGTCGATGACGTCGACGGACGCCGGTGGGAGGAGACGACGGTCGGGCGTGTGCTCTTCAACAGCATCGTCCCGCCATCGCTCGGATTCCAAAACCGTGAGATGAAGAAGAAGGCGCTCTCGGAGCTCGTCTTCGAGGCGTATCGTCGTGAGGGCCTCGCGCCCACCGTGCAATTCCTCGATCGGCTGAAGGAGTTTGGCTTCCGGTACGCCACCATGGGCGGCGTATCGATCGGAATCGAGGACCTCCGCATTCCGGAGGAGAAGGAGACGCTGCTGAGCGAGGCCGAGGAGCGTGTGGAGCGCTTCCAGCGCGCCTACAACACCGGCAACATCACGAACGGCGAGCGCTACAACAAGGTGATCGACACCTGGACGCACGCCAACAACGATGTGGCCGACGCGATGGTGAAGGCGATGCGGGAGTCCGAGAACGGGTTCAACCCCGTCTTCATGATGTTCGACTCGGGCTCACGCGGGAGCCGCGACCAGATCCGGCAGCTCGCCGGCATGCGCGGCCTCATGGCGAAGCCGCAGAAGAAGCTCACCGGAGGCATCGGCGAGATCATCGAGAGTCCCATCAAGTCGAACTTCCGCGAAGGGCTGTCGGTGCTCGAGTACTTCATCTCGACGCACGGCGCCCGGAAGGGGTTGGCCGACACCGCGCTCAAGACGGCGGACGCCGGCTACCTGACGCGGCGTCTCGTGGACGTGGCGCAGGACGTCACGATCACGCAGGAGGATTGCGGCACGATCCTCGGTCTTGATGTCGGTGCTCTGAAGGAAGGCGAGGATGTCATCGAGCCGCTGGCGGAGCGCATCGTCGGCAACGTGGCGGCCGAGGACGTCGAGGACCCGCACGAGATCGATGAGGCGGGTCGGCGCACGTTGCTCGTCGAGGCGGGGCAGTTGATCGATGAGGAGACGGCGAGGGCGATCGAGGACTCGGGGATCGAGACGGTCAAGATCCGCTCGGTGCTCACCTGCGAGTCGAAGCGCGGGCTCTGCCGCATGTGCTACGGACGCAACCTGGCGACGATGGAGATGGTGGACCTCGGCGAGGCCGTCGGAATCCTGGCGGCGCAGTCGATCGGCGAGCCTGGCACGCAGCTCACGCTCCGCACATTCCACATCGGTGGGACCGCCGCCCGCATCGCCGAACAGACGGCGCGCAAGTCGAAGGTGGCGGGTGTGGTCGAGTACGGGGAGCGGCTGCTGCACGTGGTCAACCCCGAGGGACAGCGCATCGTCACGTCGTACGAAGGGGAGATCATCATTCGCTCCTCGGCCGACAAGAATGCACCCGTCGTCTCGCGGTTCCAGGTTCCGCTCGGTGCGTTCCTGATGGTCGAGGACGGGGCGGAGATCCGGCGCGACGCGGTCGTGTTCACATGGGATCCGTACACCACGCCGATCATCTCGGATGTCGAGGGCACGGTGCGGTTCGTCGATCTGGTGGAGGATGAGTCGGTGTCCGAGGAGCTCGATGAGCTCACCGGCCTCCGCCAGCGCGTCGTCATCGAGGATCGCGAGAAGCGACTCCACCCGCACATCGAGATCGTGCAGGAGAAGGGCGGGAAGGAGAAGCGGGTTCGCGACTTCGTCATCCCGGTCGATGCCCAGCTGACGGTGGATGACGGGCAGAAGATCTCCGCCGGAACGATTCTGGCGAAGATCAGTCGTGAGGCGTACAAGACGCGCGACATCACCGGCGGTCTGCCGCGGGTGGCGGAGCTCTTCGAGGCGCGCCGGCCGAAGGATCCGGCGACGATCTCGGAGATCGATGGCGTGGTGCGGTTCGGCGAGATCAAGCGCGGCAAGCGCGAGGTCTTCGTGCAGCCGCTCACCTACTCGGACAAGGGCGTGGCGTCGGTGGACGATTCACAGCCGGCGCAGCTCTACGAGGTTCCGGCGGGCAAGCACTTGCGTGTCCACGAAGGCGATCGGGTGCGAGCCGGCGACCGGTTGAGCGAGGGCCCGGTAAACCCGCACGACATCCTGCGCATCAAGGGGCCGCGGGCCGTGCAGGAGTACCTGCTCAACGAGGTGCAAGAGGTCTACCGCCTGCAGGGCGTGAAGATCAACGACAAGCACATCGGCGTGATCGTGCGCCAGATGCTGCAGAAGGTGCGGATCATCGACCCGGGCGACACGGAACTGCTCGAGGGAGAGCACGTGGACAAGGGCGCGTTCCGCGAAGTCAACGAGAAGGGAAAGAAGCACAGCCAGCGGCAGGCGACCGCCGAGCCGTTGCTCCTCGGCATCACGAAGGCGAGCCTGACGACGCAATCGTTCATCTCGGCCGCCTCGTTCCAGGAGACGACGAGAGTGTTGACCGACGCGGCGATCCGCGGAGCGCGCGACGATCTGCTGGGGCTCAAGGAGAACATCATCATCGGCCACCTGATCCCGGCTGGCACGGGGATGTACCGGTACCACGAGGTGGACATCGAAGGGATGGACATGCCGCCGCAGCCGACGGAGCCGCCGCCTGACGTGCTGCCGGCGATCCCCTTCGAGCCGCTCCTCACACCGGCGGGCGGCGGGTTTGGTGACGACGAGTTGTGAGGCCTGAGGGCTGCGTCAGGGGGGGGCCATTTGACCCCCTGATGGGGCCGCAGTAACTTGCGCAGTCTGTCGAACTTTTTCTGGATTTCATGCCAACGATCAATCAGCTCGTCCGGCGCAGCCGCCAGGACGTTGAGAAGAAGGAGAAGGCCCCGGCGCTCAAGGGGAATCCGCAGAAGCGCGGCGTCTGCACGCGCGTGTACACCACCACGCCGAAGAAGCCGAATTCCGCCCTGCGCAAGGTGGCGCGCGTGCGCCTGACGAACGGGTTCGAGGTGACCGCCTACATTCCGGGCGAGGGTCACAACCTTCAGGAGCACTCGATCGTTCTCATCCGCGGCGGGCGTGTGAAGGACCTGCCCGGCGTGCGATACCACATCATCCGCGGCACCCTCGACGCCGCGGGCGTCAGCAGCCGCAATCAGAGCCGCTCCAAGTACGGCGCAAAGAAGCCGCGGACCGGAGGGAAGAAGTGAGCCGCCGTCAGAAAGCGATCAAGCGACCCGTCCTCGCCGACTCCCGCTACGACAGCCAGACGGTCTCCAAGTTCATCAACACCGTCATGCTCCGGGGGAAGAAGTCCACCGCCGAGCGCCTCTTCTACGGGGCGATGGACCTGGTGGAGGCACGCACCGGGCAGCCTGGCGTGAACGTCTTCAAGCAGGCGCTCCAGAACATCAAGCCGGTGGTCGAAGTGAAGAGCCGCCGTGTCGGCGGTGCCACCTACCAGGTGCCGGTCGAAGTCCGTCCGGAGCGCCGCACGGCGCTGGCGATGCGCTGGCTGATGCAGTTCTCTCGCGAGCGGAACGAGAAGAGCTTCCCGGAGAAGCTGGCCGCCGAGGTCGTTGCGGCATCGAAGGGCGAAGGGAATGCGGTGAAGAAGAAGGAGGACACGCACCGCATGGCCGACGCGAACAAGGCGTTCGCCCACTACCGCTGGTAGCGAGAGCCGAGTCACGATGTCACGCGCCCCGTTCGGCGATCGGTCGCCGGACGGGGCGCGTGCCTTGAGCACCCTGTGTGATGGCCCAGAAGAAGAAGATCGGTGCGGAGGGGCGAAATGCGAGAGTCTACGCCGTGGTCCGCCGAATCCCGCGCGGCCGCGTCGCGACGTATGGGCAGATCGCTGCCGTCGCCGGTCTCCGTGGAATGGCGCGCCAGGTCGGCTACGCACTCCACGCCCTGCCGACCGACAGCGTGGTACCGTGGCACCGCGTCATCAACGCGCGCGGCGAGATCAGCCGCCGCGGCACCTACGGATCAGAGGTCGACCAACGACTCCGATTGGAGCGTGAGGGGGTCCGCTTCGACGCTCGCGGACGCATCGCCCTCGACACCTTCGGGTGGCGTTCCCGGCGTGCGCCCCGGACCGGTCGCGGCGGGTGAGCGGGAGTCGGTGTCGAGTGGAAACCTTGGCCCACCTGGCGGCGTCGGTCTTGGGTGGCGTCAGCCCTGCCTCTGGCGACAAGCCGATCTGTCGCGACGTGAGATCTGGATCGGGAGGAGAATGAAGGCGGAGCTCTTCGCCGCGGCGTGGTTCGCATTTGCCATCGTCAGCTGGTTCGTCATCCGGCGTCTCGAGGTCTCGCGCCAGCTCGTTCGGCTGGCCGGGTTCGGAGCACGTGGGTGGGGGCTCTGGTGGGCGTGGACGATCGCGGTCGTCGGAGCGGCGAGTCAGGGTGGCGGTCTGTCGCTCCACACACTCGTGTCCAAAGACTTCGCGACGGCGGTCGGCATCCGCCTCCTGGCCGCTCTCCCGATCGCTCTCTGGGGCGCTTTCGTCTTCGTCTACGTCGCGACGGTCAGCCGGCGTCCGCGCCCTCGCCGCTGAGGCGCCGGGCCATGCGCGCATCGCTCCGTACGAATCGTGTCAGGCGTTCGAGGGTGCTTGCTCCCCGGTGAGACGGCGAGTAACAATCCACACGTGCGCCGTGCTGTGGCTGTCGGCCGCACAATGAGTTCGTTTACGCGCACACATAGTCCATCACGTATGGCGCCAAAGGCTCGCTGGTTCTGGCCGCTCGTTCTGACTGTCGTCCTCGGCGACTGCGCAACCAAGGAGCTCGCTGTCGAGCGTCTCAGCCCGGCCCAGGTGCCGCACGAGATCTTCGGCGACGCCGTTCAGCTCACGCTGACCTTCAACCCCGGAACAGCGTTTGGCGTCACCTTCGGCGATTGGCAGCGCCCGCTGCTGATCGTCGCCACGCTCATCGCGCTCTCGGTGCTGGCATCGCTCTACCGGCGGGCAGCGCCGACTGATGTCCCCCTGGGGATCGCGCTGGCCCTCGTGACGGGGGGAGCTGTGGGGAATCTGCTCGACCGTCTGCGGTCGCCGCGCGGCGTTGTGGACTTCATCGATCTCGGCCTCGGCGCCACCCGCTTCTGGACCTTCAATGTGGCCGACGTCGGAGTCACGCTCGGCGCTCTGCTCCTGGCGCTGTTGCTCTGGCGCGCGCCGTCAACGGACGCGCAGCCGATCTCTCCACGCGCCTAGCGCGGAGGGCCAGCGACCAGCCGGGCGCCGCATCGCGTTCGCCGGACACAGAATCACGACACGCACGACCGGCTTTGCGTCCTCTCTCGCCCTCCTCAGGCCGCCGTGAGGATGAGCGGAGTGTCGCGCGTAATGACGACCGTGTGCTCGAAGTGGGCTGCGATCGAGCGATTCCGCGTGCGGACGGTCCAGCCGTCCGATTCGTCGACCACGGTCGTTCGCGAGGCCGAGATGAGTGGCTCGACAGCGATCACCAGTCCATCGGAGAGAGTCCCCGGGGTGAGCGGGCTGTAGTAATTCGGCACGCTCGGATCCTCGTGGAGGTGCCGACCGACTCCGTGCCCGCAGAGCTGCTCGAGCACGCTGAAGCCACGCCGCTGCACCTCGCGCTCCACCGCGCGGCCCACCTCGGCCACCGCGGTTCCGACACGTGCCACACGGAGGGCGCGCTCGAAGGCCGAGCTGGCGCACTCTTCGAGGCGACGAGCCGCGACGCTCGCGGGCGGAATCACGACGGTCACGGCGGCGTCGGCGATGAGTCCATCCAATTCCGCCGATACATCGATCTTGACGACGTCCCCCGGTTGAAGGACGCGCGGCCCGGGGACTCCGTGCACTACCTGCTCGTTCACGCTGATGCAGGTGAACCCCGGGAAGCCGTACGTGAGCTGCGGGGCGGAGCGCGCGCCATGACGTCGCAGGAATCTCTCGCCGACGGCATCGAGTGCGGCCGTCGTCATTCCGGCGCGCGCCGCGATCCGCATCTCCAGGATTGCCTGGCCGACGAGTCGCCCGATTCGCTGGAGCCCGGCGAGATCCGCGTGGGAAGTAATCGTCATGGACCCAATCTATCGGCAGGGGGGTGCGGGGGATGCAGCCCCGGTCTTGGTCGGCCTCGGTCCAGGATCTCTGGTGCTGGAGGCCTCGCCGACGGGCCCCGCACCGGGGCGTGTCGGCGTCACCCAAGGGGAGGCATTATCGGCCTCACCATAGTAGGCGGGGTGGTGGCGGCCTGGCCGTTAGGTGTCCCGGACGCGCCGGGAGGAGCAGTGCTGGGTGTGACATTCTGAGGTGATTAATACTTCGCAATTCGCCGGTTTGGTGGCACTTCGCAGGAACATTAGGATCTCTTTGTGCACGTGCGATATGTGTAAGTCGTTTATTCTCAGTGGCTTACTCGACAAATAAGTATTGGCATTCCGCATGAATAGAACTCCATGCGAACTCGCTAGCGTCTACCACAACCCCGTGCGCTTAGGGCAGGCGAGCACAACCGATCCCCTGGAGGATCCAGCAATGCGCAGCACCGCCAAGAAGGGCTTTACCCTGATCGAGCTTCTGATCGTGGTCGTGATCATCGGCATCTTGGCCGCGATTGCGATTCCGAAGTTCGCCAACACGAAGGAGAAGGCGTACCTCGCGTCGATGAAGTCGGACCTCCGCAACATGGCGACCGCGGAAGAGTCGTACTTCTCCGACAACCAGACCTACACCACGAACCAGACGGCCATGAACTTCGTGGCGTCGCAGGGCAACACGATCGTCGCCGCCAA
>DASPTK010000125.1:0-8175 GCA_035623475.1 Gemmatimonadaceae bacterium
CGTATCCGGCCGGGATGCTGTCCAGCCCGTACGGCGAGGCGTCGATCCCCTCCTTGCCGATGACGTTCCAGATCGCCGGATCCTCCGATCCCAAGCGCCAGATCGCCTGACCCGCCGCGCCGAGCTGCCGGGTGGCCTGGAACTGGTTGTACGCCGCCACCGCGTCGAGGTACCAGGAAAGGTGGTCGGTGGAGTCAGCGTCGGTCCACCGCGCGTATGGATTGAGGGCGAGGCTGTCGAAGTAGATGCCCGCGGGACGCCCTTCCTCACGTGTGTTGCGCACCGCGGACATCATCTCCTGGAAGGTGACCGCCTGGGCGTTGGCAACGCTGTCGCCGTCGTTCCAGTCGTAGCCGTAGGCGCCGACGGTGAGGATCGCCTTGTCAGGCGGAATCGTGCGCAGCATGCGCCGCGCCGTGCGCACGAACCACTGCTGGCTCGCCACCGGACCGGGATCGCCACGGCCCCCGAAGTGCTCGTCGTAGAGCATCAGGAAGAGCTTGTCGTTGATCGACGCGTAGCGCGCCAGCTGGTGCTCGGTGTCGTTGAACGAGACCGCCTGCGTGACGAGTCGACCCTTCGGCCCGATCTCGGCCTTGAGCGCCTTGGCGAACGACACGATCGACTCGGTGAGATCCGATGGGACCTCCTCGAAATCGAGCGTCACCCCGGCCAGGCCGTAGCGGTAGACCGAATCGGAAAGCTCCCGGATCGCGTTCGCCCGCGCGGTAGGATTGGTGAGCATGTGCCGCAGGGATTTCGCATCCCACTTCTTGCTCGCCGAGTCGAAGCTCGAGAGCATGAGGAAGAGCTGGGGCCGGTCCTTCTCGTTCGGGATGTCGCGCGCGAGCGAGAAGGGCACCTTGCGGTCGATGCGCAACCGGAGCGAGTCGCCGCCTGGATAGAGGAACCCCCACTCGCACACGACCCAATCGAGGTCGTTGGCGTGCGCCCGCAGGGCGACGAGCGAGTTGTCGTCCCAGTTGACGTAGAAGCCGGCGACGATCGGCTGGCCCGGCTCCCGGTGCTTGCCGGGCGGGAGCTTCCCCTTCACCGGCAGAAGCTGCGCGCGCATCGCCGGCGGCGGATGATTCGCCTCCAGCGAGAACCACAGCTGCAGGCGCTTCGCTAGGCGCAGCCGTTCCTTTCGGCTCGTGACGAGCTTCGGGGTGCGAGTGGCCGGGGCGTCGGCGAGGGCGAGGTCGGGAACGCTCGGCGGGATGATGACCGCGATGGCGAGAACGGCATAGAGCGCCGTCGTGACGACGCCGAGCGCCACCGTGAACCTGCGAACCCACCGCCACCGGACCCCACTTTCATCGAGAAATACCGGACGGCGATGGCGAGACGTCCGTGGGGATGTTGTCACGTCGTGCAAGATAATCGAAGAGGCGCCGTACCGGCCGCCGTCACAGGCGAATTGATGGAGGAACGCGTCTTAATACCCCGAAGGCGCCTGCGCTGTTCGCCCGCGAACGGGGCCGCTACCGCGTCTCGATCCCCGGCGCAACCGAAACCTTCACCTTTTGCGTCTGCTTCACCGTGCCGTAGGTGAGGGTGACCGTGTACTCGCCGGGCGGGACGAACTTCTCCGCGTTGTCGCCGCCGTATTGGGTCTGGAGATCCTTCGACAGCTTGAGGTCCCACACGACGCGGTTGATGCCGGGTGTGGCGACCCCCGTGAGATTGGCCACCGGCGATCCCGCGGAGTTCGTGACGGCGATCGTCGCCGCGTCACCGGTGTAGCGCCGAATGTAGTATGTGATGATCGCACCCTGCGGCGGATTCGTGCCGCGGAAGACCGCACCCCCTGCGCTTCCGTTCCACCCCTCGAGCTGATAGGTGGCGGTCACCGGGCGGATAGTGAAGAGGTGGGCCGCTTCCCCCTGCACTGCCGGTGTGAACTCCTCGAGCGGCCGAATGTCATCCACGATGAAGAGGCTCCGGCCGTGGGTGGCGATCAAGAGGTCCAGGTCGCGCGGGTGAATCAGGATGTCGTCGACCGCCACCGTCGGCAGCCCGCCGAAACGGAACCACTTCTGCCCCCGATCGAGGCTGGCGTAGAACGCGAACTCGGTGCCGGCGAAGAGAAGGTCGGGATTCCTCGGATCCTCGGCGATCACTCTCACCGGCCCACCATCAGGCAGGTTCGCCACGATGCTCTGCCACGTCTTTCCGCCATCCGCCGTGCGGTAGACGAGCGGGGTGAAGGTGCCGGTGCGATGGCCGTCCACCGCCAGATAGGCCACGAGGGGATCGAACGCGCTCGGCGTGACGCGGCTCAGCCAGAGTCCCTTCGTCGCCGCGGGCAGAGATGGCGTGAGGTCGGTCCAGGCGCCGCCATCGTTCTCCGTCTTCCAGAGCTTCCCATCATCGGTGCCCGCCCATAGCAGGCCGCCTTTGACCGGCGACTCGGCCAGCGTGTAGACGACGCCGTAGTCTTCGGCGCCGCTCCCCACGGCCGTCGTCTTCTCGTAGTCCTTCGAGGAGAGATCGGGGCTGATCACCTGCCAGTGCTCGCCGTGGTTGGTGAGCTTGAACACCCTGTTCCCGGCGTGATAGAGGACGTTGTTGTCGTGCCGGCTCGCGATCAGCGGGGACGTCCAGTGGAATCGATAGGCCGGCTGACCCTCCGTGGGCTCGGGCTTGAGGTTACGCGTGTCCGCCGTTCTGAGATCCATGCGGAAGGTGTAGCCCTGCTGCGACTCGGCGTAGACGTAGTTCGGCTCCGTCTGGTCGAAGGCGCACCACGATCCATCCCCGCCGCTGATCGGAATCCAATCGCCGTTCTGGATCCCATCCTTCGTATCGGTGGCGCTCGGCCCGACCCAGTTCTCGTTGTCCTGCAGCCCACCGCAGATGCGGTACGGCGTCCCCATGTCGACGTTCACGCGGAAGAACTCACCGGCCGCCACCCGCGTCAGGTGATCCCACGTCTGTGCGCGGTCGAAGCTCTGGTAGATCCCGCCATCGGTGCCGAGGACGAGGTGAGCGGTGTTCCGCGCGTCGATCACCAGCGCGTGGTTGTCCGCGTGGACGTACTTGAAGCGATCCTCGCGCCAGGTCTTTCCTCCGTCCTCAGAGACGTGGAGCATGAAGCCGAGGACGTAGACGAGCTTGTCGTTCTCCGGATCGACGCGGATCTGGCTGAAGTAGAAGGGGCGCGGATCGAGCTTGCTCATCCTCGTCCACGTCTCCCCGGCGTCGTCCGAGCGAAAGACTCCACCGGTCTTGCTCGTGATGTCGTCGATGTTCGAGTTCCCCTCGGCGTCGCTCTGAATGACCGCGTAGACGGTCTTCGGATTCTTGGCGAAGACCGATAGCCCGATGCGCTGAGTGCGGGTGGGCAGCCCGTTGGTGAGCTTCTTCCACGTCGCGCCGCCGTCGACGCTCTTGAAGATCCCGCCGAGATCCTTGCCGTCGGTGAACGACGCGCCTGACGCGAACATCCATGGCTTGCGTTGGCGGGCGTAGAGCACGGCGTACAGCACATTCGGGTTGCTCGGATCGATCGCCACGTCGCCCGCACCGACGCGATCGCCGTACGGAGCCGGCGCGCTCAACACGAGCTTCCACGTCGCTCCGGCGTCGGTCGTCTTGTAGAGGCCGCGTTCGGGGCTGTTTGCCCACAGGTTGCCGACGACGGCAACCCAGGCCGTCTTGGGGTCGCTCGGATGCACGACGATTCGCGCAATCGACTTGCTGTTCGCGAGGCCGACGTTCGTCCACGTCCCGCCTCCGTCCGCGGAGCGGTAGACGCCATTCCCCCAGCCTACCGTATTGCGGTCATTCGCCTCGCCGGTGCCGACCCAGATCACGGACGAATCCGAAGGCGCCACCGCGATGTCGCCGATCGAGGCGACACTCTGCTTCTCGAAGACGGCGGTAAATGTCTCCCCCATGTTCGTCGTCTTGATCACCCCCCCGGTGGCCAGGCCGACCCAATACGTGCCTTGCGTCTTGGGATCGAGCGCCAGCGCCGAGACGCGTCCCCCCATCACCGCGGGTCCGATGCTTCGCGCCTTGAGCGCGTGCGGGATAGTGAGCGAGTCGAGTAAGCTGTCGCTCCCGGCCTTCGGCGGCGCCGTCTGGGCCTTCGGCGGAGTCTTCGGCGGAGTCTTCGGCTTGGCGGTGGTCTGTTGAGCGGTGGCGGAGTGCGTGGCCAGCACGATGACGGCCGCTCCGGCTAGAGCGGTCAGCAGTGGGCGTCTACGCATGTCGGCGGGAGGGTTGGAGGGAGCTGCCGTTCGGTTGTGAGGCGCGGGATCGCGACTGGAATAAGCTGTCGTCCCCAGCCGCCCTTACAATAGCGTCCCGCGCATGATGACGAAGGCCACGGTGAAATAAATGACGAGCCCCGTGACGTCCACCAATGTAGCCACAAAGGGGGCCGAGGCGCTCGCCGGGTCGAACCCGAGCCGCCGGAGGACGAAGGGGAGCATCGAGCCGGCCAGAGAGCCGAAGGTCACGACGCCCACGAGCGCGCACCCGACGGTGAGCGCCACCAGCACGTGGTAAACTCCGTAGTCATACCAGCCGAGGGTCTGCCAGAGCAGGATTCTCGTGATACCGATCACCCCGAGGATGGCGCCGAGGGCGATACCCGACGGCAGCTCGCGTGAGGCGACCCGCCACCAATCGCGGAGCGTGACCTCTCGCAGCGCCATCGCGCGGATGATCAGAGAGGTGGCCTGCGAGCCCGAGTTCCCCCCCGAGCTGATGATGAGAGGGATGAAGAGCGCGAGCACCACCGCCTTGCTGATCTCCCCCTCGAAGTAGCCCATCGCTGTCGCCGTCAGCATCTCGCCCAGGAAGAGAGCGCAGAGCCATCCCGCGCGCTTCTTGATCATCGAGAAGAAGCCCATGTCCATGTACGGCTCATCGAGCGCTTCCATGCCGCCGAGCTTCTGCACGTCCTCGGTCGTTTCCCGCACCATGGCATCGATCACGTCGTCCACGGTGACGATCCCCAGGACGTGTCCCCCCTCGTCGAGCACCGGCACCGCCAGCAGATCGTACTTCGAGATGAGCCGCGCGACATCTTCGCGACTCGTCTGAGGCGTCACCGTTATCGGTGTCCGCCTGACGCCGATATCGACTATCGGCGTCTCGGAGTCGACCATCACCAGCTCGCGCAGCGAGATGACATGCACCAGGCGACGTTGCTCATCCATGATGTAGATGGCGTAGATCGTCTCCTTGGCGTCGCCGACCTGTGCCAGGTAGGCGAGGGTCTGGGCGGCATTCCAGTTGGCCGGCACGGAGGCGAACTCCGTGGTCATGATTCCGCCCGCTACCTTCGGCGAGTACTTGAGGAGCAGACTGAGAGACTGTCGCGTGGACGAGTCGAGCGACGGGAGCAGCCGCTGCTGTTCCGTCTCGGTCAGCTCGCGGAAGAGATCCGCCTGCTGGTCCCCGGACATCGCCTCGATGATCGGTGCAGCCGTGTCGGCGTCGATCTTGTCGAACACTTCATGGCGGTGCTCGAACTCGGGGTCGTCGAATACCCTCACGACGACGTCGAAGGGGAGGACCTTGATGACCGCCGCCGCGGCCTCGGGACTCAGTTGATTGAGGGCGTCGGCGACGTCTGCCGGGCGCATCTCCGAAAGGGTCTCCGCCAACTCCGCCGGATCGCCGGCCAGGAGGTAGAGAAGCTCCGGGCGTGAAGTTTCGATCATCTGCTGTCTCCTGTCGCCGGTGCGACATCACCCGCCGCACCGTGGCCGCGAACCGCGGCCCAGAGCCATATCAAACCTGCAATGAGGACGGCCGCCGGAATCAACATCACCGCCGTCGCGAGCGAACTGCGGTCGGATATCCACCCGATCAGCGGAGGGGAAGGAACGTCGCCGAGCAGGTGGATGGCAAGGATGGAGAGCGCCATCGCGGCCGCGCGCATCGTCGGTGCCACGACACCGACGATGACGGTGTTGATCGGCCCGGTGGACGCGAACACCAATACCTCGGCGATCACCAGCGAGGTGAAGTAGATGCCCCTGTCCGGCACGGCGAGCGCCACGAAAGCGAGCGGCGCCGCCGCGATGGTCGCAACGGCCGAGACCCAGAGGTAGGCGTTGGCGACGCGCTTGAGCAACCAGTCACCGATCCACCCTCCGGCGAACGTCCCGACGAACCCCGTCACCACCAACACAGCGCCGAGCTGCACGTTGGCCTGCACTCGTGGCACGCCTCGGATGCGCTCGAGAAAGCTCGGCATCCAGACCGCGATGCCGCCGAGCGCGAACGTATACGCCGCGTAGCCGAGAACGGTGAGGAAGTAGGGTTTGTTGCGCAGGAGTACGCCGTAGGTGCCGATGCCACCCGGAATCGAGTGCGTCGCGTGGATGTCGGGATCGTCGTGCGCGCCGCGCTCGGGATCGCGCATCAGCCACGCGAAAACCGCCAGAACGAGCCCCGGCACTCCGGCCACGAAGAACGCGGCGCGCCAGCCCCATCGCGCATCGACCAGGCCGCCGAGGACGTAACCGAGCGCCGAGCCGACGGGAATGGCGGCGTAGAAAACGGAGAAGACGCGCGCCCGCAGATGCGACGGGAAGTAGTCGGCCAGCATCGCCGGTGCGATCGTGCCGTACGCCGCCTCTCCGATGCCCACGGTAGCGCGCGCCGCCAGAAGCTGAGGAAAGGTGCGGGCGAGTCCGCCCAGTGCCGTGGCCACGCTCCACAGCGCGATCCCTACCGCCAGAAGCCGGGGACGCGGACCACGATCCGCGCGCAGCCCGATCGCCGGCGCGGAGAGCATGTAGACGATGAGAAACGCGGTGCTGAGAAGGCCGAGCTGGGTGTCGCTCGGATGAATCTCGGAATGCCGGAGGCTCTCGTTGACCGCCGGAAGGACGAGGCGGTCGATGTAGTTGAAGAGGTTGATGAGCGTGAGCACCGCAAGGCCGGCCCACGCGCCCTGCCCCGGAGAAGGTGTCGCGCGGTCGTCGCGGGGTGTGGCCACGGCGTCTCCACGGCGGGGGAAAGGAAAGACGCGGAAATCTGCGCCTCGTGTGACGCTCGCGAAAGCGGCGGGCCAGCCGCCTTGTCCATCGAGTCGGCGGCGTTACAATCCTGTCGTCCCCGCGGCCAACCCGCTCCCCTCACCCTCCACACGCGCTCGAGCCTCTCGGAGGACCTCATGGCCATGCTTCTCTTTCTCGCGATCGGCCTCGCGGCAGGCGTGCTCGCCGGAGTCTTCGGCATCGGCGGAGGCGTCTTGATCGTGCCGGCGCTGATCGGCCTCGCCGGGATGGCCCCTGTGGAGGCGACCGGCACCTCTCTCGGCGCCCTTCTCCTCCCCGTGGGCGCTCTCGGCGCCTGGGAGTACTACAAGAAGGGCCACCTCAATATCACGGCCGCCATCATCCTGGCGTTGGGGCTGTTTGTCGGAGTCTACTTCGGAGCGCAGTTGGCGCAGACCCTCACGCCGGTGCAGGCGAAGCGCGCCTTCGCCGTCTTTCTCGTCGTCGTGGCAGCGCGGATGTGGTTCAGCGCCAGGTAACTTGCCTGACGGCTGCCCTGCTGCCGGAGCGCACGCAGATCCGGCGAGTCAACGCACGACCCCCCGGATAACCGCGAGGCTGTACGGAGGCATTGCGATGAGCTCCGACGCATCGCGTTCGCTCGTTGCGGGGGGCAGGTCGGGATCCGGATAACCGCGCGAGCCCTGTGGGTGCCATCGATACTGCGCCCGCGAATACATGCTCAGACGAATTCGTCCGGCGAATGGCCGCTCGAGGCGACCCGCTCCGCGAAAGTCCACCCGAACGGCGTGCGACCGATTCGGGTCCTTGTTGATCACCATCACCGACCACCCTCCCCCCGGTCGCCTAACGGCGTAGGCCGTCACGAGCTCGTGACCCGCCGTGTCTCGGAGATCGGAATGCGCCGGGTGCACCTCGTGAGGGCCGCCGGCGGAATCGAACCAGCTCGCGATGGCGAGCCGCGCTCCATAGTACGTGGCCACGCGGTAGCGGATCCGGCGTTCCCCATCGGCCAGGAAGAGCGCGTTGTTTCCCCATGAGTCGCAATGCGGCTCGCGATCGAGCCACGTCGGCTCCCACCCGTAGAGGTACGCCGCGCGTCCGCCGAGAGTGAAGAAGGAGCCCAGGATGTCAGCGTTGAGCAGCGCTCCCTCGATGTCGACCTGTGGCCGCCCGGCGAAGGCCG
>DASPTK010000126.1:0-2981 GCA_035623475.1 Gemmatimonadaceae bacterium
GCCAGTCGCTGGCTCTACGGCGGCTCCTTTCAGCTCTTCACGCGCGAGTTCGCGTCGATGGGGATCCAGGTCACCCTGGTGGATCCCAGCGAGACGCGCGGCTGGCGGAAGCGCATGCGGAAGCAGACGCGCGCCATCTTCGTCGAGACGCCGGTCAATCCCACCTGCCGGGTGCTCGACCTCAAGCCGATTCGCTACCTCACCCAGGAGACGGGGCTCGCCCTGGTGGTCGACTCGAGTTTCGCCAGTCCCGTGAACCTGCGACCGATCGAGCACGGCGCCGACGTCGTGATCCACTCGGGGACGAAGTTCTTGAACGGCCACCACGACGTGCTCGGCGGCATCGTCCTTGGCACCGCCTCGTACATCGAAGAGGTGAGGCAGAAGATGATGGTGTGGGGGCAGGCCCCCGACCCCTTCGCCTGCTGGCTCCTCGAGCGCGGGCTCAAGACACTCGAGGTGCGGGTGCAGCGGCAGAACGAGAACGCGCAGCGCTTGGCGGAGTGGTGCGCGTCCCGGCCGGAATTCAGCGCCGTGCACTACCCGGGCCTTCCCACGCATCCCGATCACGAGATCGCGCGAACGATGATGGACGGCTTCGGCGGCATGCTTTCCGTGGAGCTGGCCGGCGGCGCCTCGGCGGCCGAGCAGTTCCTCCGGCGTCTCCACCTCTTTGCGCACGCGCCGAGCTTCGGTGGTTGCGACTCCGTCGTCACCGAGCCGCGATTCTCGTCGCACGAACATCTCTCCGCCGCCGAGCGGCGCGCCGTGGGGGTGCCCGACGGCTTCGTGCGGTTGAGCGTGGGGGTGGAGAACGCCGACGACCTCATCGCGGACGTCGAGCAGGCTGTGACCTGAGGCGCACGCCCGCCGTCGCCAGAGAGGAGCCGCCGACGCCGTCGCCTCGCCGGCACCGCCAGCTTCCCGGCTCCCCTCGCTATCTTTCGCCACAATGATTCGCTTCACCGGCGTCAGCATGGAGTATCCGCGCACCGGTCTCGCCCTCGCGAACGTGACGTTCCGGGTGAATCGGGGAGAGTTCTGCTTCCTCACCGGCCCGAGCGGCGCAGGGAAGTCGACCATCCTCAAGCTCGTCTTCATGGAGGAGCGGCCGACCGCGGGGGAAGTCCAGGTGAGCGGCATGACGTCGAGCCGGATGCGCCGCAGCGAGGTGCCGGTGCTGCGGCGGAAGATGGGGATCGTTTTCCAGGACTTCCGCCTGCTCGAGGACCGCACGGCGCAGGAGAACATCGCCTTTGCGCTCGAGGTGACAGGTGGGAAGCGGGACGCGATCACGGCGAAGGTCGATCGGCTCCTCACACAAGTCGGGTTGGCGGCGAAGGGGACGAGCTACCCGCGGGAGCTCTCCGGCGGCGAGCAGCAGCGGGTCGCCATTGCTCGCGCGCTGGTGAACGACCCGGTGATCCTGGTGGCCGACGAGCCGACGGGGAATCTCGACGAGCGCGCCACGCGCGGCGTCTTCCAGCTCCTCCGCGACATCAACGCCGCCGGCACCGCCGTCGTGATGGCCACGCACAACCTGGAGCTGGTCCGGCGCACCGACTATCGGGTGATCGAGCTGAATCGTGGCCGGATCGTCTTCGATTCGGCGGAGTCGGCGGCGCGCGAAGGCTCGAGTGCCCCCCTTCCCCCGTCGGTCGCCTGATGCGTCTCACGGCGCGCGAGGTGGCTCGGGGATTCCGGCGCGCGCCGCTCTTGAGCACGCTCAGCGTGTTGACCATTGCCTTCAGCCTCTTCGCCTTCGGGCTCTTCGGCCTCGTGGCCCTCAACGTCAGTCGCGCCCTCCGCGGCATCGAAGAGCGGGTGGAGATCCGGGCTTTCATCGCCGACGGGACGCCTATCGAGGCGGTGAGCACGGCGATGGGAGACATCGGCGCGTTCCCCGAGGTCGCCCACGTGGACCTCATCACTCCGGCGCAGGCACTCGAGCGGGCCCACAAGGAGTTGAGCGAGTTCGGGGACATCTTCGACGCGTCGGTGCTTCCGGCCTCGCTGGAGATTCGTCTCCGTCCCGGTTCGCGCGATCCGGAGACGGTGAAGGATGTGGCCGAGAGGTTGCAGACCTTCCCCTTCATTGACGACGTCCGCTACGGCGAGGAGTGGGTGCAGAAGCTCTATCGCATTCGGAACGTGGCCGGCGCCGCCGGCCTCGTCCTCGGCATCTCCTTCGCCGTCGTCGCCGTGATCATCATCGGCGCCACCATTCGGATGGCCGTGCTCGCCCGCGCGCGGGAGATCTCGATCATGCGGCTCGTCGGCGCGACCGATGGATTCGTCAGGCGCCCGTTCCTCATCGACGGCTTTCTGAAGGGAGTGATCGGCGGGTTGTTCGCCCTCTCGCTGACGTGGTTTGCGAGCTCGATCGGCAGCCCGGTGCCCTTGCAGTTCTTCGACCGCACGACGGCGGTGCTCGGCGTGCTCGCCGGCGGAGTGATCGGGCTGCTCGGGTCTCTCCTCTCCGTGGGGAGGCATCTACGACACGTCTGACCGCGCTCGCCACCGCCCTCGCGCTCCTCGCGGCGACGAGCGGCGCGGCCCGTGCCCAGCAGCAGAGCGCAGAGAGCCGCCTCCGTGCCGAGCGTGAGAAGCTCGACGAGCTCCGTCGCGAGCGCGAGGAGCTCGAGCGACGCCGGACGAGCCTTCAGAGCACGGTGCACGACCTCTCGGATGAGGTCGACAACCTTAATCGCGAGGCCCAGGTCACCGAGCGGGTGGTCAAGCAGCTGGACTCGCAGCTGATCACGATCTCCACGGAGATCGGCCACACCTCCGCCGATCTCGTGCGCGCGCAAGACGAGATCACGGTGAAGCGGGCGATCCTCGAGCACCGCCTGGTCGACATCTACAAGCGCGGTCCGCTCTATTCGTACGAAGTGCTGCTCTCGGCACACTCCTTCGGCGACTTGATCGCGCGCTACAAGTACCTGTATCTGGTGGCGCTTCGCGATCGCAATCTGGTG
>DASPTK010000127.1:0-26336 GCA_035623475.1 Gemmatimonadaceae bacterium
CTTCACACCGCAGCCGACGTTGAGGGCGAAGCCGGTGCCGACGCTGAAGCCGCCGATGTCGGGAGGGCTGGTGTCGAATTGTGCTCCGAGGCCGGCGTGGACCAGCGGTACGAGACCGTGCCAGGTCTTCGCGCCGGTGACCAGGAACTCGAAGTCTCCATCGAAGATGAACGCGGTCTCTCGTTGTGTGCCCAATGTCCGCCCGGGCGGGTTGAGCGCGGGGTTGACCACGGTGCGATCGGCGGAGACGACGCCGAAGCGCACGCTCATCGCCGCCGGACCACCGAAGTGGCGGTCGTAGCGCACGCCGAAGGTGGGGCCATCCTGGAGGCCGACGCCGGCGCGTCCGCTGGACCCGAAGAACCACCCGCCCCAGAAGCCGATCTCGGACTGGGCGGTGAGGTCCTCGTAGGGGCTCTTCGGCGGAGCGACGCCCACTTCCTGCGCACGGAGGTGCGTGGTGGTGAGCAGCGTGGCCGCCACGATGATCCAACGCCTCACGAGTGCACCTCCGTGACCCGCAGATCGACGCCGGTCATGGAATTGGGGCGGTCGACGCCGAGCATCGCCAGTACCGTCGGGCCGACATCGCGCAGCGCGCCGCCGCTGCGAAGCGGGCGGTCGCCGTCTGGGTCCACGACCACCAGCGGCACCGGATTGGTGGTGTGCGCCGTGTGGGGTCCGCCCGTCTCCGGATCGATCATCATCTCACAGTTGCCGTGGTCGGCGGTGATGATGATGCGCGCATCGGCACGCTCGGCCGCCTGGAGCACCCTCGCCAGGCAGGCATCGACTGTCTCGACCGCCTTGATGGCCGCCGGTATCACACCTGTATGTCCGACCATGTCACCATTCGCATAGTTCACCAGAAGAAAATCGTAATCCCGGGACGTGATCGCGGCGCAGAGGACATCGGTCACGCCGCGCGCGCTCATCTCGGGCGCCAGGTCGTAGGTCGTCACTTTCTGGCTCGGCACGAGCTGGCGCACTTCGCCGCGGTACGGTGTCTCGAAGCCACCGTTGAAGAAATATGTCACGTGTGCGTACTTCTCGGTTTCGGCAGCCCGAAACTGCGTCCGGCCGCACTCGGAGAGCACTTCGGCGACGATCCGGGAGAGGGTGAAGGGGGGGAAGGCCACCGGCGCTTCGAATGTCTCGTCGTACATCGTCATAGTGGCAACGAAGGTGCGCCGCCGCCTCGACACCTCGAACCCATCGAAGTCGGGATCGGTGAGCGCGCGAACGATCTGCCGCATCCGGTCGGCGCGATAGTTGAAGAGGATGACCGCGTCGCCGTCGCGGACCGTGGCCACCGGCTGCTCGCCCTCCACGACCACCATCGGCTTGATGAACTCGTCGCTCTCGCCGCGGTCGTACGCCTCCCGAATCGCCTCCATGGGGTCCGACACTCGTGGTCCTACCCCGTCCACCATCGCGCGGTACCAGAGCTCCGTGCGCTGCCAGCGCCTGTCGCGATCCATCCCGTAGTAGCGACCGCCGAGCGTGGCGACGCGGGCGCGGGAGTCGGCGTAGTCGAGCGTCTCGCGCATGAAGCGGATGGCGGAGCGCGGGAGCGTGTCGCGCCCATCGAGGAGCGCGTGAATCGCCACCCGTGCGACATTCTCGCGTGAGGCGAGGTCGATGAGCGCAAAGAGGTGCTTGTCGACCGCGTGGACGCCGCCGTTCCCGATGAGCCCCGCCAGATGCAGGGTCCCGCCGCTGCGAGCGGCGTGCCGGCAGGCCTCGAGGAGCACCTCGTTTCGGAAGAAGGAGCCGTCGTCGATCGCGGCGCTGATGCGAACGAGGTCCTGCGGCACTACTCGTCCGGCTCCGAGGTTCAGGTGGCCAACCTCGCTGTTCCCCATCTGGCCGCGCGGCAGCCCGACCGCGAGGCCGGACGCTTCGAGCAGCGTGCGCGGGCGGCTCGCCCAGAGCGCGCTCCACGTCGGCGTCTTGGCCATGGCGATGGCGTTGCCCTCTCGTTCGGCACGATAGCCCCAGCCATCGAGCACGGCGAGAATGACCGGGCGCCGTGGCGGGTGGGGTCGCGAATCAGGCATCGGTATGGGGTGAGCGGGCGACTATATTCACCGACGCGGGGACGCGGCGGAGCCGGCGCGCCCGGGCGCCGTTCAAATGTATCCGCCCCCACACGTGCCAACCAGCGATGCGCGCTCTCCTTCACGTCCTATTTGGGGTCGTTGCGCCCGCGCTCGTGGCGCAGGCGACCATAGCCTCGACGACGGCCGCCCGTGCCACCGCCGATGGGCGGGAGCTGGGCGAGGTGCGCAGTGGCACCCACGTGCGCACCGTGGCCTCCACCCACGGATGGTCGCACGTGCTCGTGGAGGGGTACGTGCGCCGTGACCGAGTCGGGCCGAAGCGCGACACCTTCGCCGTCACTCTCAAGAGCGACGGCGATGCCACTCTGATCCGCGTGGCCCCGAGTGGTGATGCGCGCGTCGTGGCGGTGCTTGGCTCCGGCACCGGGATGCAGCGTGTGGACGCGGCCGGGGGAAAGTCGTGGGTTCATCTGCGACGCGCTCTCTGGGTCACCAGCAGTTCTGTGAGCAAGGAGAACACCGTTGCGACGGCGCGTGGCGAGGTCGCTCCGGCGACCGGCGGCCCAGGTGGCTCGAGCGGAAAGAAGGGCGCGACGCCCAAGAAGGTCGCTGCCGCTCCTGCTCCAGCTCCCGTCCCGGCGACACCCCCGGCAGCACCGGTTCCGGCGGGCACCGTAGCGGCAGCGCCGGTCACTCCCGACGCCGCGAGCGCCGATAGCGCGATTGGGGATTTCTCGCTCGCCCACCGCGCGACGATCTCGTTCGCCCCCGGCGAGCATGCGGTGGGAACCCTCGATTCGGCGGCGCGGGTCGAGGGCGTGGCCCGACAGCGCGGATGGGTGAAGGTGCGCGCGGAAGGGTGGGTTCGTGACGCCGATCTCGTGCCCGCTCCGGGCGCCGCCAAGTCGATCACGGCCGCCGACCTGCGCGCCGAGCCCGATCGCTATCGCAACCAGTCCGTGCGATGGGTGGTGCAGGTGATCGCCTTCCAGACGGCGGATCCGCTCCGCAAAGGGCTCGCGCCTGACGAGCCGTATCTGCTGGCGCGCGGACCGGGTGCCGAGAGCTCGCTCCTCTACCTGGCGCTGCCGCCGGCGTTGGTGGAGGAAGGACGCGCCCTTCCGCCGCTCGCGACGGTGGAGATCGGCGCCCGCGTCCGCACCGGACGGAGCGAGCCGTCAGGCGTGCCTCTCCTGGACGTCCAGACCCTCACCCGGCGCCAGTAGGTGACGATGAGATTCTCGGAGTTTCGCCGGCAGCACGCCGGCTTCATCGCTGCGCTCGCGATCATCGCCGCCACCATGGTGGCGCTGGATGTATGGATGGTCGACCGGCGCAAGCGCTACGAAGCGGAGATCGAGCGGCTGCGTGCCGGGATGAGCGACTTCGAGCGCCGGCGCAGCGACGCGGTCACCAATTCGCGGGAGCGGCAGCTGACGATGGTGTTGGCGTTGCTCCGTCGTCAGGCGAAGTGGGACGCCGACATCCATCTGGCCGTCGCCGTGGACAGCGGCCGGATGTACCTCGAGCGCGAGGGGGCGACGCTACGTGAGTTCTCCGTCGATGTAGGGCCGGAGCGGCGCATCGGGACGCCCCCGGACACGGTGCATCTCGCCATTCCACGGGGCACACGATCCGTCCAGCATGTCGTCGGCGCATCGGATGTCTGGGAGGTGCCGCAATGGGTCTACGACGATCGCCGGATCACCGCGCCGGCCGATCGCAAGGTGACGGGGGCCCTCGGTCCCAGCGCGATCGTCCTCGACGGGGGGACGATCATCTACGCCATGCCTGACGACGGTCCGCTCGATGATTCGACGTACGTGATGCCGGGGAGTATTCGCGCCCGCCCCGAAGACCTGCGCGCGATCGTGCAGAACCTCACCCCCGGGACGTCGGTGTACTTCTATTGAGCTTCGCGCGCGCTCTCCTTCAGCCCTTCCGCGACAACCCGGCGATCGCCGGTGCCCTCACCGTCCTCACGCTCGGCCTCGCCGTCGGCAGCGGGTTCCTCCTCACCTCGACGGCCAAGGTCCGGTTGCGCCGGGACATCAACCGCATCGTCTTCAACCGCAATTGGGACCTGCTCGACCAGGTGACGAAGCGGGTGGGATCGGTCAACGACTCCCTCGAGAACGCGCTGGCGGCCACTCCGCCATCGCCGGTGACGGCTCCATACATCGTGGTCAGCATCGAGGACCGCCGCCTCTGGTACAAGCACGGGGACACGACCCTCTACACTGCTCCAGTGGCCGTGGGGAGCGGCAAGACACTGATCAAGACGGCTGGGGGGCACGAGGAGATCAAGTTCGACACGCCGCGCGGGCAGCTCACCGTGAAGAGCAAGGAGATCGACCCCATCTGGGTGCCGCCCGACTGGCACTACGAAGAGCAGGCCACGGAGAAGAAGCTCGGTGTGATGAAGCTCGCCCGTGGGCAGACCATCGAGGTAGGCGATGGGACGTCGATCAGCATCGAGGGAAACGACGTCGTGCGGCTCTATCCGGACGGGCGCGCCCTGCCACTGGAAGCAAGCGAGGGGCACGAGATCGTGGCGCAGAAGAACATCATCATCCCGCCCTTCGGCACCAACCAGCGCAAATATCTCTGGGTCCTCGGTGGGCACCGACTCAACCTGGGCGACGGCTACGGGATTCACGGCACGAATGAGCCGAAGTCGATCGGGGAGGCCGTAAGCCACGGCTGTGTTCGCCTCAGAAACGAGGACATCGCCTACCTCTACACCATCGTCCCGATCGGGACCCAGGTCTACATCTACTAGTCCGCCCTCTCCGGGCTGCAACACCGCGGAGCAGATTCGGCCAGTCAGTCAGCACATTTCACAGGTGAATCTGACTCAAGGGCCAGCTTGGCCATTCGGCCAGTCAAATAATTGCCTTCGGGCATGTTGCCCATTTCGCGATGGCCGCGTCAGGCGTACTGTAGGGGCCATCCTCGCCAAGGTCTCGGTTAGCGCGGCGGGGGCTCCTGGCTTGGCGCGGGGTGCAAATCACCCCCGGCGACCGGCCACGAACTTCGGCCGCCCCGGTTGTTACGTGGGGCTCGCCATCTGGTTGCCAGGGAGGCGTAGCGACGATGCCGACTCGGATCAGGACGCGCGGCGTGAGGGGCGGCAGCCTGGTTGGCGCCCTGATCTTGGCGTGCGCTCTCGGCGTCCCCCTCCGCCAAGCGACGGCGCAGATGCCAGCCGAGCCTTCCGCGCTCTCGATCGCTGCCGCGGGCTTCCCGTCCATGAAATTCGCCCTTCTCGATTCGCTCTTCGGGCGAAGCGGCAAGCTCAAGGCGCGCTTCATCTCGCGGGCGCGCGCCGTTTTTGGTATTGAGCCACTTGAGCGCCTCTTTGGCGACAGCAGCATTCACGACCTCGCCGCGATCACGGTAGGCGACAGTCTGACGAGCAGGCAGATCACCTTCTTGAGCCTTCTCCCCTTCTCGGCTAAGCATGGCGGGCATGTCGGCGGCTACCTCGTCGGATACTGGCCGTCCGAGCATCGGGCGGCGCGCTCCGACGCCTACGAGAATCCGGAGGGCTTCATCGAGGTGACCCCCGAGAACGCCGACATGCAGGTCTCCGACCACTTCAGGCTCCGCGACTTCCTCACGCACGACCAGGAGGATGTCTGGCCGAAGTATCTCGTGCTCAACGAGCGGCTCATCGACAAGCTGGAGCTGGTGATCGAGGATCTGCAGGCGCACGGCGTTCACGTCGATCACATGGTCGTGATGTCCGGCTTCCGCACGCCCGAGTACAATCGTCAGGGCGTTCACAGCGGTCGCGCCCGGGAGAGCCGTCACCAGTACGGCGATGCGGCGGACGTGTACATCGACAATAACGGCGATGGTCGCATGAGCGACCTCAATCACGATGGCCGGGTCGACTCCCGCGATGCGCGGGTGATTCGCGAGGCGGTGGATCGAGTCGAGGCGGCCCACCCGGAGCTCGTCGGCGGTGTCGGTGTCTACCGCGGCACGCGCTCGCATGGCCCGTTCGTTCATATCGACGCCCGCGGCACCCGCGCGCGTTGGGGCCGGGTGTAGAGGTCTAGGGCTCTCACTTTCACCGGCTGCAAGCGCGAGGGCCGTTGCCGCGCCGCTCCCCGGTCGAGGGGGCGGCGTTTTTCGTCCGTGTGAGGTGCCTGCCCAGTCGCTAGATTTCCTCCGCATGAACACCCAGCTCCGCGATCGCATCCTCCGGAAACTCGACTCCCTGGCCGACGAGCGCGGCTACCAGCTGCTCGACTACGTGGAGTTTCTGGAGTCGAAATACGCCGCGGCCACGTCGCAGGCGCCGAACGTCTTCGAGCGCTTCGCCGAAGGCGTAGAGGACACGCTGCGTGCGGGACGGGTATCGGCGAGCACGATCGCCGAGACGATGGGGCTGCTGAACCGGGCGATGTCCGTGCTCTCCGGGGTAGCCGCAGCAGGGAAGTCGGTCGCCAGCGACGTGGTCGATGCCGCCAGCCGCCTAACAATGGAGCGTCCGCTTCCTCCGGAGGATCGCTCGAGCGCCCAACCGGAACGCGGATCGCCTCCCGCCTCCCGGGGCAGCGAAGAGGGGACGACGCGACTGTCCCCGTCGACGCCCGCGTCGGACGGCCAGACGTGACGACGTACGCGGAGGAGGCTCCGCGCAGGAGCTGGGGGAGGAGTCGGCGCTACGACGACGATACCCGGACGGTGCGGCGCCCGCGCGTCGGAGCACGGCGTACCGTGTTGGGAGCGATCCGCCAGATGCCGGCCTACCTCAGGCTACTCGCCGGCCTCATGACCGATTCTCGAGTGGCGCTCGTCGACAAGATTTTCGTCGGGGCGGCGATCGCGTACGTCTTGAGTCCCATCGACCTCATCCCCGACGACATCCCGTTCCTCGGCGACGTGGACGATATCTTCATCCTCGTTCTGGCCCTGCAGCGGCTGATCGATCGCGCCGGCTATCATGTGTTGCGCGACCACTGGAAGGGTGACATTGACGATCTGAGCAGGGCGAGCCTTCGCGAGGTCTTGCTCGCCGCGGCATTCTTTCTCCCCGCTCGTATCCGCAGGCGGCTCCGCGTCGTCAGTCGACGAGGGGCCCTCGATTAACGCTCTAGACTTGACCGCGCGACGCGCCTAGCTTTCGCCATGGCAACCAGAACTCGCCCACCGATACGGCCCGCCGATCCCCTGGATGGCGGGCCTTCGCGTATCGACGCCGGCGCCCCCTCCGGCGCGACCCGGGTGCGCACCGAGAGTGCGCTGACCTTCGACGATGTTCTGCTCGTTCCGCGGCACTCGTACACCCACCCGAAGGACGTCGACACGACCACCCGGTTCACGACCGGGATCACCCTCAATGTTCCCCTCGTTTCGGCCGCGATGGACACGGTAACCGAATCCGAGATGGCGATCGCGATGGCTCGAGCTGGCGGCCTCGGGGTGATTCACAAGAACATGTCGATCGATCGGCAGCAGGCGGAGGTCGATCGCGTCAAGCGATCCGAGAGCGGCATGATCCTCAACCCGATCACGCTCGGCCCCGACGCCACGCTCCGCGAGGCAAACGCCCTCATGATGCGCTTCAAGATCTCCGGCGTTCCGGTCGTCGATCGCGACCACCGGTTGGTGGGGATCATCACCAATCGTGATCTCCAGTTCGAGCGCAATCTCGACCGGCCGCTCCACGAGGCTATGACGAAGGACCACCTGGTGACGGCGCCGATCGGTACGACGCTCGAGGAGGCTGAACGGATCCTCGGGCGTCATCGCATCGAGAAGCTCCCGGTGGTCGAGCGCGACGGGAGACTCCGCGGTCTCATCACGGTCAAGGACATTCACAAGCGCCGCCAATATCCGTTCGCCAACAAGGA
Organism: Gemmatimonadaceae bacterium; assembly: GCA_035623475.1. Taxonomy (GTDB): domain Bacteria; phylum Gemmatimonadota; class Gemmatimonadetes; order Gemmatimonadales; family Gemmatimonadaceae; genus DASPTK01. The sequence goes on from DASPTK010000127.1 coordinate 7,931, forward strand.
TCAGCATGGCCGCCTGCGGGTAGCCGCGGCGATCGGCGCCGGGGGGGACTTCGCCGAGCGCGCCAAAGCGCTGGTTGACGCGGGTGTCGATGCCTTGGTGGTGGATACGGCGCACGGACACAGCGAGGGCGTCTTGCGCGCGACATCGCTCATTCGCGAGAGGCTGCCGGAGATCGAGCTCGTTGCCGGCAACGTGGCCACGCGCGAGGGCGCGGCATCGCTCGTCGAGCGGGGTGTCAACGCGGTGAAGGTCGGCGTAGGACCAGGCTCGATCTGCACGACTCGCGTGGTGACCGGTGTCGGCGTCCCTCAACTCACCGCTGTCCTCGATGCCGTCGATGGCGCGGGCGACGTGCCGGTGATCGCGGATGGTGGCGTCAAGTATTCGGGCGATGTGGTGAAGGCGCTCGCCGCGGGCGCGTCGAGCGTCATGATGGGATCGATGCTCGCCGGCACCGAGGAGAGTCCAGGCGAGTCGTTCCTGCTCGAGGGACGCCGGTTCAAGATGATCCGCGGCATGGGAAGCCTGTCGGCGATGCAGGACGGAAGCGCCGATCGCTACTTCCAGGAGGGGGAGTTTTCAGTCAAGAAGCTCGTGCCCGAAGGCATCGAGGGGCGCGTGCCTTACAAGGGCCCGGTGGCCGACGTGATCTACCAGATGGTTGGCGGCTTGCGGAGCGGCATGGGCTACGTCGGTTGCGGCAGCATCGACGCGCTGCGCTCCGAGACGGAGTTCGTCCGGATCACCGCTGCGGGGCTGCGTGAGTCGCATCCGCACGACGTGACGATCACTCGCGAGGCCCCCAACTACTCGCTCTAGGCGGCATGGCGGGAGCGCCCCGTAGGAGTGGGTGGGGGCCGTGGGAGCGGCGGGGGCGGCTGGAGGGAGGGCGCAACTCGACCGCGTTTGCCTTTTCTCCTCAGCATCGTTGTTCGCTTGACATCTGGAAGGCTCGCACAGATCGTTGCACCGCCTTCTCCCGTCCGGCGCGCCCCTCGCGCGCGCCCTTTCCCCCGCTGGTCATCTCTCCTTCTCGAAGAAAACGATGGAGCGTTCACGATGAGCTTGACGACCACCAAGAGCATCGCCCTCCTCCAGTCCGAGGCGAGCGCCGAGGGTGCGAACTCTCTTCGGCGGGCCCTCACGGCGACGAACCTCACCTTCCTCGGCATCGGCGCGATCATCGGCGCGGGGATTTTCGTCCTCACCGGCACCGCGGCGGCGCTCTTCGCCGGACCGGCGGTGGCGATCAGCTTCGTCGTCGCCGGCATCGGATGCGTCTTCGCCGGGCTATGCTACGCGGAATTCGCCGCGATGATCCCTATTGCCGGTAGCGCCTACACCTACGCCTACGCGACGATGGGGGAGTTCGTGGCCTGGATCATCGGGTGGGACCTGATCCTCGAGTACCTCTTCGGCGCGGCCACGGTGGCCGTCGGCTGGTCGGGTTACTTCGTCGCCTTCATGAAAGAGCTCGGGTGGACGCTTCCCGCCTCGCTCAGCTCCGCCCCGTTGGATGTCCAGGGGACGCACACGCTCATCCGTCACCCGGATGGAATCATCAATGTGCCGGCGATGCTGCTCATCGTGATGATGACCACGCTCCTGGTGATCGGGATCAAGGAGTCGGCGCGATTCAACAACGTCATCGTGTTCGTGAAGGTCACGATCGTTCTGCTGGTGATCGGTTTTGGCTTTCAATACGTGAATACGGCCAACTGGCACCCGTTCATTCCACCCAACACAGGGGAGAGCGGGCACTTCGGGTGGAGCGGGATCGTTCGCGCGGCAGCGGTCGTCTTCTTCGCCTACATCGGATTCGACGCCGTCTCGACGGCCGCACAGGAGGCAAAGAATCCGCAGCGGGACATGCCCATCGGGATACTGCTCTCTCTCGCCATCTGTACCGTCTTGTACATCCTGATGGCGCTCGTGATGACCGGCCTCGCCCCTTACCCCGAGCTGAACGTCCCGCATCCCGTGTTCGTGGCGATCGCGAAGGCCGGTCCCGCGCTCACCTGGCTCACGTACCTCATCAACATCGCCGCCATCGCCGGACTGGCGTCGGTCGTGCTCGTGATGCTGCTCGGGCAACCGCGAATCTTCTTCTCGATGTCGCGCGATGGGTTGCTGCCGCCGGCCTTCGGCAAGGTGCATCCGCGCTTCAAGACGCCGTATATCACGACGATCGTCACCGGTCTGGTGGCGGCGGTCGTGGCCGGCTTCTTCCCGATCGCTCTCTTGGGAGAGTTGGTGTCCATCGGAACGCTCTTTGCCTTCGTCATCGTGTGCGCAGGGGTGATCGTGCTGCGCTATCGGCACCCGGAGCTGGCCCGACCCTTCCGCACGCCCTTCGTGCCGGTCGTTCCGATTCTCGGAATCATCATCTGCGGCTACATGATGACTGCGCTTCCCTCGGATACGTGGGCCCGACTCATCATCTGGATGCTAGTCGGCCTGGTCATCTACTGGCTCTACGGCTATCGGCATTCGAAGGTGCAGCAGGGCGGTGTGCGGGCGGACATGGCCGCTGACTGACGATCGCCGATGTTATATTGCGCGCGGCGCCCGCCGATCCGGTGGGCGCCGCGTCGCGTTCGGCACCTTCATGTCCACTCGACTTCCTGATCTGCTCGCCATCCCCGACGCGCGCCGCGCGGCGATAGAACGCCTGGCGCCTGAGTTGCGGCGGGGGCGCAGCGTCGCGCTGTCGACGCACATCAACGCCGATGGCGACGGCTGCGGCTCGGAAGCCGCCTTGGCGCTCCTCCTCGCGCAGCGCGGCATGGAAGTCCGGATCGTGAATCCGACGCCATGGCCGGCGATGTTCGATTTTCTCCTCGAGGGAGTGACGGACAGGAGCGCCGGCGGGGCTCGGGCGCTCGAGGGGGTCGACATCCTGATTGTCCTCGACATCACGGACCTGCGCCGCCTCGGCGCGCTCGCCGATGCCGTCCGCGTGCTCCCGGCGCACCGACTCGTGATCGATCATCACGTCGCAGGGGATGAGCCGGCGGGGGAGATCCTGGTGGCCGACGCCGCGGCGTGCGCCACCGGAGAGCTGATCTTCGACGTGGCCCGGGTGCTCGATCTCACGATCACTGCACCGGTGGCTCGCGCGCTCTACACGGCGCTGCTCACGGACACCGGCGGCTTCCGCTTCAGCAACACGACACCACGGTGCCATGCGATCGCCGGCCAACTTCTCGCAGCGGGGGTCGATCCGGAGGAGATGTATCGCCGCATCTACGCGTCCGTCTCGCCTGGTCGCCTCCACCTCCTGCGGGAGGCCTTGAGCTCACTCGAGGTGGATTCCGCGCACGGTCTGGCCTGGATCACCCTTCCCGCGGGCGCCGTGGAGCGCCACGGCGTGAAGCCGGAGGAGCTTGACGGGCTGGCGGAGCACCCGCGCTCGGTGGCCGGCACGCGCATGGCGATCTTCTTTCGCGATCTCGGACACGGCCAGGTAAAGGTGTCGTTCCGCAGCACCGGCGAGGTCGATGTCAATCGATTCGCGCGCCGCTTCGGCGGGGGTGGACATGCGAAGGCCGCCGGAGCGCTCATCGCCGGCGAGTTGGAGGAAGTGCGCGCGCGGGTGGTGGGTCAGGCGCGCGCATACGTGGAGGGCCGCCCGCCGGAGAGGTGAGCGGAGGTCGCTTGGTGGGCGCGGGCGGAGCGTTCCACGCGCTGTGATTCCTCGGTATGTTGCAGTATGCCCCTGTTCAAGCGAAATGCTCGCGATATCGAGCATCAGATTCGGCAGGCGATCGCCGCCATGCGGCCGCTGCTCAGGATGGACAGCGTAGGCGTCGAGCTGGTGGCGTTCTCGGCCGACACTGGTGTGGCGTTACTGCGCTTCGAGGGGGACTGCCCGGACTGTCGGTTGTCGGCCAGCATGCTGCGCCAAGGGATCGAGGCGCACCTTCGCCAACAGGTGCCGGAGATTCGCGAAGTCCGCGCCGCCGAGACGTAACCGAGCGCGATGACCGAGCCTCTTACGGCGCGGATCGATGCCGCGCTGCGTCAGGTCACCAATCCTCGAACTGGGCTCGACATCGTGTCGAGCGAGATGGTTCGAGACATCGCGGTCACCGTAGAGGGGAGGGTTCGCTTCACCATGCTCCTCTCGGCCGTGGACCCGGCGTCTCTGGTGCGCGAGAGTCGTCAGGCGGTGGAACGCCTGGAGGGGGTGCGGGACGTGCGCGTGGACGTCAAGGATCCGTCTCAGCTCTCCTCCGCCGCTGCGACCGGGGAGGGAGGGAGAGCGCGCGCGGCGGGCGGGGAGGCGCCGGCAGCGGGGCGCACCCTCCCCGTGATGGGACAGGAGCCTCAGTCGCGGCAGGCGCGCATGCCGCCCGCACCAACGCCGGTCGCCTATCCCTCGCTCGGCCGGATCATCGCCGTCTCGAGTGGCAAAGGGGGTGTGGGGAAATCCACCGTTGCCACCAACCTCGCGGTCGCGCTCGCGCGGAGCGGTGCCCGCGTGGGAATCATGGATGCCGACATCTACGGCCCCAATATCCCGCGGATGCTCGGCGTGAGCTCGCCTCCTCCGGTCGAGGGCGACAGGATCATTCCACTCGAGGCGCACGGCGTGAAGGTGATGAGCCTCGGCTTTCTCGTCGAGCGCGACCAGCCGGCGATCTGGCGTGGCCCGATCGTGATGAAGATCATCGTCCAGTTCCTGCGCGATGTGGCCTGGGGACAGCTCGACTATCTCTTCGTGGATCTTCCCCCCGGCACAGGCGACGCGCAGCTCTCGCTGGTGCAGGCGACCCATGTGCACGGGGCGTTGATCGTCACCACGCCTCAGCCGGTGGCGACGGGTGACGCCCTCCGCGGTGCCCGGATGTTCCAGCGAGTCGGCGTGCCTGTTCTCGGCATCATCGAGAACATGAGCTACTTCGCCTGCCCGCACTGCGGCAAGCCGACGCCACTCTTCGGCTCGGGGGGCGGTCGGGAGCTGGCGGACGAATTGGGGCTCCCGCTCCTGGCCGAGATTCCCCTCTGGCCGCAACTGCGTGTGGGTGGAGACGAGGGGATGCCGATCGTCGTGGCGGAGCCCGAGTCGGCGGCGGGACGCGCGCTCATCGCACTCGCCTCGCGCGTCGCCGACGCGGTCGGTGCGGTCGTGCCCGCGTGAGGACTGGGCAGTCCCCCGCGCCCTCGGGTAGAGCCATGACGCCATGAGCGAACCGCTGCGCGCTCGAACGCCTGACGAAGTGCGGCCGCCGGACGAAGTTCTGGCGGCCGCGTTGCCGTTGGATGCGCGCGATGGCATAGCGCCGGTGGCGGCGCGGGACATCGCGCCGCCGATTCTGGCGTACGGCTCGCTGCCGCGCCTGACGGTGGCCGTGGCCCTTCCCGCTGTGGCGTCGATGCTACTCATGACGCTCTTCGGCACGGTGGACGCGTATTGGGTCGGGACGCGGGTCGGCCCTCAGGGACTCGCTGCTGTTTCGACATCGATCTTCGTCATCTGGTCGATCATCGCCTGCGCCGAGCTGGTGAGCGTCGGACTCACAGCCGTCGCCTCGCGTCGTCATGGGGAAGGGCACCCATCGCTGGCCGCGCGGGCGACCGGGGACGCGCTGGTGATGGCGTTGATCCTCGCGGCGCTGGTCCTGGTCTTCGGTCAGCTGGGGCTGGGCTGGATCTTCGCCGTCATGCAGACGCCGCCCGAAGTCACCGAGCTCGGGCGGCGCTACCTCGGCACCTATCTCCTCGGCGCTCCGTTGATCTTCGGCTTCTTCGTCATCGACGCGTCGTTCCGCGCCAGTGGCGATACGCGCACGCCCTTCCTCCTCCTCCTGACCACTGTCTTCGGCGCCCTGGCGCTCGACCCCGTGCTCATTCTGGGGTTGGGTCCCGCACCGAAGTTGGGGATCGCCGGCGCGGCGGTGGCCACGATCTTCACCCGCTCGGTCGCCTTTCTCATCGGTGTCGTGCTTCTCGCACGCCGGCGGTTGATCTCCATCGGCCGCCCGTCGGCCCACACGATCGGCGCCATTGTGAGGGTCGGGCTGCCGACAGCGCTCACCGGGATCTTCTTCAGCAACGTCTACATTCTCCTCACTCGGACCACCACCAAATACGGCACGCCGGCACTCGCGTCGTTAGGCATCGGCCATCGCGTGGAAAGCTGGGTGTACATGATGGGCGTCGGCTTCGGTGCCGCGGCAGCGGCGATCGTCGGACAGAACCTGGGAGCCCGGCGGCTCGACCGCGCCGAGCGAGCCGGCTGGCTCGCCACCGGCTTCGCGACGGCGGTCGGCGCGGTCGGTGCAGCGCTCGAGTACCTCCTCGCCCCGCAGGTCTCGTCGGCCTTCACCACCAACGCCGCGGTGGCAGCCGAGGGGGCCCGCTATCTTCGGATCGGGTCCGTGTCCACACTCTTCTCGAGCGCCGAGCTTGTGCTCGAGGGGGCGCTCGGCGGGGCCGGCGACACGGTGCCGCCGATGCTGACCTCGACCACACTCACGGTGCTGCGACTCCCTCTCGCCGCATGGGCAGCGCCGCGGTTCGGCACGGCGGGAATCTGGTGGACTATCTCCCTTACCGCCGCCGGACGCGGGCTGGCGATGATGGCACTCTGGCGATGGGGTCGGTGGAAGCGTAAGAGTCTCTGACGCGCTCACCCTCGAACGGCGGCTCGATGCCGATCATTACCCTCACCACGGATTTTGGCACCGCCGACGGCTACGTGGGCGAAGTGAAGGGTATCCTGGCGGAGCTCGCGCCGGAGGCGGAGGTGGTCGACATCGCGCACGACATCGTGCCCGGAGATGTGGATTCCGCGCGACTGGCTCTCGCGCGATTCTGGCGGCGATTCCCGCCAGGGACGGTTCACCTCGTGGTCGTCGACCCGGGCGTCGGCTCGTCCCGTGCAGCAATCGCCGTCTCGAGCGACGAGCGCTTCCTCGTCGGCCCCGACAACGGCGTTCTCTCCCCCGCGCTCGTCGCTGCCGGATCGCGCGTGGTCGAGCTTCCCCTTCCGACGGGGGCCGCGCCGACCTTCCATGGCCGCGACATTTTCGCCCCGGCCGCCGCGCGCCTGGCTGGCGGAACGGCGCTCGAGCTTCTGGGGATGCCGCTCCCCTCCCCGGTCGTGCGCCGGACACCCGAGCCGCGACGCCGGTCCGACGGGGCCATCGGCGGCGAAGTGATCGCCGTGGATCGCTTCGGCAACTTGATCACGAATCTCATCGCCCCGCGCGGGGGGCTGGTGGAGATCGCTGGGCGCGTTGTGGGTCCGCTCCGGCGGAGTTACTCGGACGTGGAGCCCGGCGCCCTGGTGGCCGTCGTCGGATCGTCCGGTCTGGTCGAGGTGGCGGTGCGCGATGGGAGTGCGGCAACGCTCCTGCACACGGGGCGGGGCGCCGAGGTGCTCCTACGATTGCTCGCGGGTGCCTGACGGGTTCGGGCGCCGAACCCCGATTTGACGCCTCAGCTCCCCCACTCGATGTCGACGCCGCCGACTGTCGCCGTGCCGTCGACCACCAGCTTCCGCTTGGCGGACGCATAGTCGGGGCTTTCGAGCGCGCCGTCCTTCTCCACGAGGCCGGTCTGATCCACCGATGCGATCCGCTTCGAGAGCGTCACCCGCACGCCGGCATCGCGCGGCACGCGCAAGGTGACATGGCCGAGGACGACGGTGAGATCGACCTGCGTCGTGCCGGTCCAGTCGCCGGCCAGGTCGACCGAGCAATCCCCCGCTCCCGTCGTGATGCGCACGCGCTCGGCGTGGGCGTTTCCGGCCTGGCGAAGCTCCATCCCGGCCGCCCCCGATTCGATTGTCAGCTCGCGCATCGGCTTCGGATTGGGGGTCCCGAAGGTGATACGCGTGTCGCTCGCGCCCGTTTGCATGTGCAGGCGGTCGACCCACAGGTTGCTCAAGTCGATCTCGGTCTCCGCCGCGCCGACCTGCAGCCTCAGATCCAGCGGGATTCCGCGCGCCAGGCCGACGGTGATGTCGCTTGGCGTCCCCCCGCCGCGCGATCCGCTCTCATCGCCGGCGCCAGCATGGCGGCCGAAATTGAAGATGTTGCCCACGCTGTCGCTCGAGACTCGGAGCGTACGAGTCGAGGCATCGTAGCGCGCGCGGGGCCGGAAGCGCGCCGGGTCGAACCGCACGTGTACGTCGTACAGCAGCGGCTGCGCGGCCGCGCCGATCGTCAGGCGTCCGGCGCCATAGTCGACCCTAACCCGCAGGGAGTCGTCGTTATGGCGCTGGCGCTGCACCGTGATGGTGCGCCAGTCCGGCGTCTGCTGCGCCCCGATCGCGGGCGCCAGGGCGGCGAGCGCGAGGATCGACCGGCCTAGGGATCTCATCGTCATTGCTCCGGTGGGCGAGGGGCGGGAGTCGGCCGCCGGGCCGCCGCCACTCCGGTGACCGGTGTCGGGGTCTGCCACGCGTACTCCTCCGTATGCGTGAGAGGCCGCGGCGCCGGCGCGTGGTGCCCGCGCGTCCCGGCGCGCGACAACAACGTCGCTCCGAACCCGACCGTCACTGCCGCCCACGTGATGCACGCCACGACCACGCGCACGAAGGAGCCGAAGAGACCTGCCCACGCCATCGCGCCCCCCAGCGCCCACAGCACGAAGAAGATCGACAGCCCGATGAACAGGTACTGAAGCGTCGTCGACGAGGCGTCGAGTGTGGCCGCCTCACGACGTCTCAGCACCGACTCCCCAGTGAGGAAGGCGGTTGCGACGAAGCCGAGCGCGATCGCCCCGGCCGCTGCGGCAACGAAGGCCACGGCGAAGAAGGGGATCGCGATGATGCCGATGAGCGTGATCGCGAGGGCGACGCAGCCGAGGACGAAGGCCGGAGTGAGCGCCACCTCTCCGAGCACGCCGAAGAGAAAGGCGCGCGCGAAGTCCTCTCGAATCGTCTGCGCCACCGCCTCCAGATTCGACCGCGCGAAGAGAGTTATCCCGAGCCCGACGAGCGCGAGCATCAGATACCACCCGACGGCCAACGAGAAGGAGCGGCGCGCTGCCTGCGCCGGCGTCCTGCTGTGCACCGCCAGGGGACCGATGCTGAGGCCGCTCAGCGTGCGCATGTCACCGCCCACTATCCCATCAGCCTTCACCGATCCGCCCACCGATAGCGCGTCCCCGCGCACCGTTGCGCCTGGATGCACAATGACGTCGCCGCCGATCGCCACCGCGTTGCCGTCGACCGTGCCGTAGATGTCGAGCGGTCCCTTCCAGGCGGCGACGTCGCCGGTCACGTGATCCTTCGCCGCCACCGTTCGCGGCCCGGACTGGACGGCGTCGGGACTGAGCGTGATTCCGTTCGGATCGCGCTTGAGCGAGTCGAGGAAGCTGCGGATCGAGCGATCAGGTGAGGGCTGCGCGTGCTGCGCGGAGAGCGGCGCCGGAATCGCGACGGCGAGCGATGCGAGGGCCGCCAGTGCTCCGAGATGCGCGACGGCGAGCGACGCGAGGCCAACCAGCGCGCCAAGGCGCACCGGCCTCACCGCGTGCGCCCCCGCACCGCGACGGCCCGAAGCGCGGTTGCCGCGCCGAAGGCGACCACGACGAATGTCGCGATCGTCACGACCGCGCCTATACCGCCGAGCGACTGAAGGGTTTGCATCGCCCCATCGCCGATCAACCCGCTCAGTGCCTCCTGGAGCCCGGTCATGACTCCGGTGCGGGCCCGCGTGAAGAGCATCTCGGCCGCGAAGCCGATCGAGTCGAGCCGCGTGTACGCCCAGGCCGCGACGACGGTGAGCAGCACGGCCACCGTCACGAGACCGGTCGAGGCTGCCCAGCGGAGGCCGCGCGAGCGCGGGATGAACCGGCTCACGCTGTCGAGCAGCGCCACGTGCCACGGGACGAAGACGTGGACCTCGGACATGACTTTGGCGGCGAAGAGTGGTGAGGGGGCGAAGTGGGGGAGGTGCTCGAGGGCACGGACCAGCGCACGCGCGGCGTCGATCTCGGCCCGGCACTCGGCGCACTGACGCGCGTGCGCCTTGAGGGGCGCCGTGCCGAATCCGACCTCACCGTCCAGAAGGAGGTCGATCTCTTCGGGAAGTAGGTGTCGCTCCACGTCATGACCTACGGGCTAGGGAGGGGGTCGGTTTCACGGTCCGGGCCTCTGAGAGGGGTTGGGGTCGGGAGGGGTTGGGGTCGGCAGGGGCCTGGGAATTCAGGGTCTTTGCTTCGGGCGTTGGGCAGTGTGTCTGGGGGCTCGGGTACGGACGGGAAGCCCCGAGGCGTGGCCTGAGGGCCCGTCCCCGGGCCGGACCGATGGGGAACAATCCCGCCAGCGAGGGAGCGCTTTCGCGAGCTCATTCGCGCAGGTCCCCCAACGCTTCGCGCAGCTCGTGGCGGGCGCGATGGATGTAGGTCTTCACCGTGCCGAGCGGGAGGTCGAGGGTCGACGCAATCTCCTCATACGACCGACCCTCCACGTGACGGAGGAGGATGCACGACCGGTACTCGGGACGTAGCTGCGCAATCGCGCGCTCGATCGCGCTCCCGAGCTCGCGGGACTCGATCTCTTCGAGCGGTGACTCGCCACGCGACTGAATGTCGAAAGCGCTCGCCTCGGCCTCGGCGGCGGTGAGCGCGTGGGGTGATCCCTCGATGCTCACCGTGCTCAGTTGGCGCTTCCGCAAGTGATCGATGGTGACATTGTTCGCGATCTTGAACAGCCAGCTGGAAAGCTTGAACTCCGGGCGATAGCTGTCGATGTGGTTGAGGACCTTGATGAAGGTGTCCTGCGACAGGTCCTCGGCTGCCTCCCGATCGCGCACCATGCGGAAGATCATGGAGAAGACGGGGCGCTCGTAGCGGCGCACCAACTCCCGGAAGGCGTCCTCTCGTCCGTCCTTGGCGAGCGCGGCGACATCCGCGTCGGGAAGATTGGACAGCTGGAGGGACAGGGGCATCTCGCGCGCAAAGTTAGCGGTGTTGTCCGCGAGGAGGAACGGCGACGCGCGCGGCGGGTTGCCTCCTCGCTTCGTGGCACCCACCTTATCAGGCAATGGCTCCCGTCGACACCGACGAGCGCGACGCGCTCGCGGCGGCAGCGGGTGGGGCGGCGAAGCGGGCGTACGTGCGCCGCATCTTCTCCGAGATCGCGCCCCGCTACGACCTGCTGAACCACCTCCTCAGCGCGAACATCGACGAGTCGTGGCGCCGCCGCGCGATCGGGGCCCTCGGCTGGGAACGCGCGCCGGTCGGCACCTACCTCGACATCTGCTCGGGCACCATGGACATCGCCGCCCTGCTCGCGGCCCAGCGAGGATTCTTCGGCCAGGTCATCTGTGCCGACTTCGCCGAGCCGATGCTTCGCGCCGGAGCGTTCAAGATTCGGGGGAGCGCGCTCCGCCCGGTGGTCGCCGATGCCCTCCGGCTACCGCTGCCTGACGGGATTTCCGCCGGCGCAATCGTCGCCTTCGGGCTCCGGAACTTCGAAGATCTCGACGCCGGGCTGGGCGAGCTCCGCCGCGTGCTCGCGCCGAGACGGCGGTTGGTTGTGCTCGAGTTCACCACTCCGCCGAACCCGCTCGTACGCGTTCTCTATCGCACGTACTCTCGGCATCTCCTGCCGATCGTGGGCCGGGTCGTGAGTGGCCACCGGAGCGCCTATCGGTACCTGCCGGCCTCCGTCGCGGCGTTTCCCGACGCCCCGAACCTCGCTATGCGGATGGAGCAGGCGGGCTTTACCGCGGTGCGCTGGGAGCTGCTGACGAGCGGCATCGCCGCCGTCCACTGGGGAGAACGCGCCGCGTGACGCTCGACACGATCGGCGCGTTTCTCGACCGCCTATCGACGGCCGGGGAGCTGGTGCGGGTACGGCATCCGGTGAGCGTGCGCCTCGAGGTGAGCGAGATCGCCGACCGTGTGATGAAGCGCCCTGGCGGCGGTCCGGCGCTTCTCTTCGAGCACCCGGTCCTCCACGATGGATCGCGCTCGGAGATGCCGGTCGCGATCAACCTCTTCGGGTCCCATCGCCGCATGGCGATGGCGCTCGGCGTGGAACGGCTGGACGATATCGCGGCGCGCATCACCGAGATGCTCGATCTCAAGGTGCCCGAAGGGATCATCGCGAAGCTTGCGTTGCTGCCGCGACTCTTGGAGCTGGCGAAGTTCCCTCCCCGTGTCCGATCGGGTACACCCCCCTGTCAGGAGATCGTGCTTCGGGGGAAGGACATCGATCTTGCGCGTCTGCCCATCATTACGTGCTGGCCCGACGACGGCGGTCCCTACATCACCCTCCCGATGGTGATCTCGCGCGACCCGAAGCGCGGGATTCGGAACGTCGGGATGTACCGGGTGCAAGTGCTGGGGCGCGACAGCCTGGCGATGCACTGGCAGCGGCACAAAGTGGGCGCGGCCCACTGGCGGGAGATGGCCGAGCGCGGCGAGACGATGCCCGTCTGCATCGCCATCGGCGGAGATCCGGCGTCGATCTATTCCGCCTCGGCGCCTCTGCCACCGACGGTCGACGAGTTTCTCTTCGCCGGCTTCCTTCGGCGTGCGCCGGTCGCCCTCGCCAGGGCGGTCACGTGCGATCTCGAGGTCCCAGCGGACGCCGACGTGGTGATCGAAGGGCAGATCGATCCGCGCGAGGCGCTGGTGACGGAGGGGCCCTTCGGCGACCACACGGGCTTCTACTCTCTCGCCGATCTCTATCCGCGCGTGCAGGTGACCGCGATCACCATGCGTCGCCAGGCGGTCTACGCGACGACGATCGTCGGCCGCCCGCCGATGGAGGACTACTACCTCGGTCATGCGACCGAGCGGATCTTTCTCCCGCTCCTCCGGCTCACCATCCCGGAGATCGTGGACTTGCACATGCCGGCGGAAGGGATCTTTCACAATCTCGTCTTCGTGTCGATCGACAAGCAGTTTCCCGGCCAGGCGTACAAGGTGATGAACGCCCTCTGGGGGCAGGGTCTCATGGCGCTGGCCAAGCTGCTGGTGATCGTGGACAAGTGGGTGAACGTCCAGGATCCGGCCGAGGCGTGGTGGGTGGCGCTGAACAACATCGACCCCCAGCGCGATGCACGATTCACCATGGGTCCGATCGACGTGCTCGATCACTCCAGCCGCGCGTTCACCTACGGGTCGAAGATGGGGATCGACGCGACGACCAAGTGGCCCGAGGAGGGATTCGATCGCCCCTGGCCCCCACTGATTCTCATGGACGACGTGACGAAGCGGCGGGTGAACGCCATGTGGCCATCGCTAGGCATCCCAGACCCATGACCGCGCGCCTCCCTGTCGTGATGGCGATCACGGGGGCGTCCGGCGCCTTGTACGGCGTCCGGCTTCTCGAGCAACTCGTGCGCGCCAAGCAGCCGACGTGGCTCATCGTCTCGTCGCACGGGTGGCGCCTCCTCGCCCATGAAGTCGGCATCGACTCGATGGAATCGTTGCGCAGGGAGACGGGCGGCGCGGCGTGGCGCGGCCTCGTCACACCGTTCGAGGACTCCGACCGTGGGGCCGCTCCCGCTTCCGGATCGGCGCGCACCCGCGGGATGGTCATCTGCCCCTGCTCGATGGGAACGCTGTCGGCGATCGCTCACGGAAGCTCGCGATCCTTGGTCGAGCGCTCGGCCGACGTCATCCTGAAGGAGAGACGCGCGCTCATCCTCGTCCCGCGAGAGACGCCGCTCAGCACGATCCACCTCGAGAACATGCTCACCCTGTCGAGGGCAGGGGCCATCGTGCTCCCGGCGGCGCCGGGGTTCTACCACGCGCCGAGGACCGTCGAGCAGCTGGCCGACTTCGTCGTGGCGCGGGTGCTCGACCATCTCGGCATCGAGCACAGGCTCGCGCGGCGATGGGCGGGCGATCGACCGCGTGCCTGACGCGGGGCGAACGGCAGTCGTCGGGCTGATCTCCGATACGCACGGCCTCCTGCGCCCCAGCGTCTTTCAGGCGCTGGAGGGCGTCGTGCTGATTTTGCACGCCGGCGACGTCGGCGGCGACGAGATCCTCGACGAGCTGGCGGCGATCGCTCCGGTTCGCGCCGTCTTCGGGAACACGGACGCTCCCGACAACCCGCGTCTCCAGGCGGAGATCCTGATTCGTGTCGGCGCTGTAACGATACATGTCAGCCATGGGCACGAATTGGGCAGCCCGAAGCCCGATGCGCTTCTCGCGAGCTATTCGGCCGACGTCATCGTCTATGGACACACGCATCGGCCGCTCGTGACCCGTTCTGGGGGGCGGCTCGTCGTAAATCCAGGGGCTGCCGGACCGCGTCGGTTCGACCTCGAGCCGAGCGTCGCCCGGCTCACCGTCGCCGGAAGCCTGGCGGAGGCGGAGATCCTCCCACTCGAGGCGTAACCGCAGCACAGGAGAGGACTCATGCGACGAGCGATGCTCTTGCTCGCCCTGGCATCCAACCCGATCGTGTCCGCCGCGCAAACCGTGGGCGTCCAACAGCCCGCGGGAACGGTTCAGCCCTCGACTGCTCCCGCGCCGACGTCGGTCGGCACGCCGACCCCGCCATCCACTCAGGTCGTGCTTCCGAACGGGACGACGATCACGCGCAGCTGCGAATCGCGGCAGATGGAAGGCGTCTCCATCCGCACGCTCGACAGCCGCTCCGTCGGCTCGCTGGGGATCTCCTACCTGGAGCGGCTCCGCCTGACGATGGCGCGCCGTCTCTGGCTGGCGACGGTCGAACCACGCTACGCGGTGTTCGCCGCGATGCTGATGAGCGACGGCGCGGTCACGCACGTGACCCAGGTCGGGCGCTCCGAGGACCTGAACTTCAACGCTGCGGCGCTGAGCGCGGTGACGATCCTGGCGACGGATCCCTTCGCGCTCCCCGTTCCCCTCGCCATGCCCGACTCGCTCCCGCTCCTCGTGACGTTCGGCTACCACGCCGACGGCACGGGATTCCTCGAGACCCACACGGCATGCGCCAGCGCGGCCTATCCGGACAATCCGCCGCCGGCGTACCCGAAGGACATGCTCGACTCGCGGCGGGATGGATGGGCGGTGGCGAAGTTCGTGGTGGACACGGCCGGACGAGTCGACACGGCGACGATCAAGATGCTCGATTGGACGGACGACGCGATTCCACCCGTGATCGTCGATGCGCTGCGCGCCTGGCGGTTCGTCCCAGCGGAGATCGACGGGGCGAGAATGCCGGATGTGGTGGAGCGACGCATGGAGTTCCGGCCGCCGCCGCTTCCGGAGACGATCACGTCGCGGCCCCCGCAGCGCGTGGACTCGACCGAGGCACCCGCTGCGATCGCGCCGCCGGCACCGGCCGCAGCCCCTGCGGCCCCCGCGCCTGCGACTCCAGCAACCTCTCCGACGACTGCCCCCAAGACACCTGCCGCGCCGGCGGCTCCGGCGGCGCCCAAGACGCCTCCCGCCACCACTGCGCCGGCCACGAGCACCGCCAAGACACCCCCGACAAACATCTATTATTGAGGCGGTGAGGTGCGCGCGACCTCGAGGTCGCAGCGGCGCTAGACCGCTTCGGTGCGCGCCATCTCGTCCGGGTTGCGCCGGAACCAGGAGCTCACGAGCAGGAGCTCGTCGATCTCGTGCCACGGCACCTGCGAGCTCTCGCGCTCGGTCCTTCCGAAGACGGCATCGCGAAGCCGATCGAGCCGCCGCCGGTCGCGTGGTGCGGTCGGCGGCACATCCTCGGCCCGCACGCGCCCCCGACGAATGAGATACACGCGATCGTCGCCCGACCACCCCGGCACCGTGTAGACGAAGCTGAGCGTGTCGAGGGCGAAGCGGAGGCGGGCGAATTGCGCGCGCAGCCCTTCGAGCCGCTGCACCTTGTCGCGCAGGCTCGCCGCGCGCTCGAAGGCGAGGTCCTCCGAGGCGCGATGCATCTCCGAGCGGAGGGTATCGATCGGCCCGTCGTCCCAGCCGTCGAGAAAGGCTCGGGCCAGCGTCACTCGTGAGGCGTACTCTCTTTCCGTGCAGCCGCCGGCGCACGGACCGAGGCACTTCCGCACCTCGAGCCGGATGCACCCCGGCGTGCGCGGGAAGATCGTGAACAGCTCCCGCTGATCGGCGAAGTGCATCGGCTGGTCGAGCGCGCAATCGCGGAGTCCCAGCACATCGCTCAGCTCCCTCAGCGACTCTCCCACCCGCTGCGCTCCGTGAAACGGGCCGTAGTAGGTCGCGCTGTCGTCGGCCGCCGTGCGAACGACGAGCAGCTTGGGTGCCGCGCCCCGTACGAGCTTGATGAACGCCAGATTTCGCCCGTCACGCTTCATCGCCACGTTGAAGCGCGGGCGGAGGCGCTTGATCAGATGCATCTCCTGGAGCAAGGCGGCGAATTCGCTCGGGACATACTCCCACTCCACCGACCGCGCCTCACGAACGATTCGTGCTCCCTTCTCGGCCGGGAACTCGCAACGGAAGTAGCTCAGAAGGCGAGAACGAACACGCTTCGACTTCCCGACGTAGAGCACCTCGCCATCGTCGGCGAGCATCCGGTAGACGCCGGGTCGATTCTCGCAGGTGCTTCGAATGTGGGCGCGCAGCGCGGCCAGCTGCGCTTCAGGCGTGGGCGGCCGTGCACGCCGCCTCATCCTCAGCCCTGGCACCGGGCGCAGAACACCGTCGAGCGCCCGTCGATGGCGTCGGTGCCGATGAGGCGAGCACCGCAGCGCTGACAGGGCGCTCCGGCCCTCCCGTAGGCCTGAAGGTGCTCCAGGAACCCTCCCCGCGCCCCCGAGGGGTCCCGATAGTCCCGGAAGCTCGTCCCTCGGGCCTGGATCGACTCGCGGAGGACCGCCGTCAGGGAGCGCTGGAGAGCGGAGGCCTCCTCTGGCCCGATGCGATTGGCGGGCCTGGAGGGGTCGATGCGGGCCCGCCAGAGGGCCTCGTTGGCGTAGATGTTCCCCACCCCCGCGATCCGTCGCTGGTCCATCAGGAACCTTTTCACCGCCTGTCTCGACCCCCGAAGAAGGCCCGATAGATACGTGGCCGTGAATTCAGGGTCAAGCGGTTCGGCCCCCAGCGCCGAGGAATACGCCTTCCAACGCGTCGGCGACATTAGGGCGACCGTCCCCAACCGGCGGATGTCCCGATAGTGAAGCACGCGCCCGTCGGCGAGGGCGAAGGCGACGGTGGAGTATGCACGTTCCTCCGAGCTCAATTCGCCGGCATCGAGGAGAAGCGCGCCGGTGAAGCGGGGCTGCACGACCAGCCGGTCACCCGTCGACAGCTCGAGGAGCACCAGCTTCGCGCGTCGCCGGCAGGCGGCGATCCGCGCTCCCTTCACGCGCCGGGCGAGCGTGGCCGCCGTGACAACGCGCAGCACATCCGGGCGCGTGACGGTGACCCGTCTGATCGTGGCCCCGGCGATCTCACGATGGAGATCGCGGGCGATCGTCTCAGTCTCTGGAAGCTCCGGCATGGCGATCCAGCTCGCGCCAAGCGATGTCGGTGCGGAAGTGTCGCCCGGCGAACTGGATGGCGCCGGCGGCGGCGGCGCTGGCGCGCTGGGCATCGGCGATCTCCGCGCGCACCGCTGTGACAGCGAACACCCGTCCACCGGCGGTTATCAGCTCGCCTGACGAGTCCCGCGCCGTGCCGGCGTGGAAGATCTCCACACCGCCATCCGCGGCCCGCGGCGGGAGCGTGATCCGGTCGCCCAGCTGCGGAGATTCCGGATAGCCCCGCGACGAGACGACGGTGGTGACCGCAGCCGCCTCACGCCAGCGGATCGTGTGGTGGGCGAGGGGCTCACCGCGCGCCGACGCGAGAAGAAGCGGCAGGAGATCGCTCTCCATGAGCGGGAGGAGCGCCTGCGTCTCCGGGTCGCCGAAGCGGCAGTTGAACTCGACCACTCGCGGCCCGGCAGCGCCCACCATGAGCCCCGTGTAGAGAAGTCCGGAAAATGGCGACCCGGTCTCTCGCAGGCCGCCAAGCGTCGGGCGCACGATCCGCTCGACGATCTCCGATACCAGCGCGGGCGTGGCCAGCGACACCGGTGCGTACGCTCCCATGCCGCCGGTGTTCGGGCCGCGGTCGCCATCGAGAAGCCGCTTGTGGTCCTGAACCGCCAGCATCGGGACCGCATCCACGCCGTTCGTCACCACGAAGAGCGAGAGCTCCTCTCCTTCCATGAACTCCTCGAGGAGGATCTCAGCACCCGCGGCGCCGAAGGTCCGCTCGCGAAGCATGAGGTCGATCGCACGCTCCACCTCTTCGACCGTCTGGCAGACGATCACCCCTTTGCCGGAGGCGAGCCCGCTCGCTTTCACTACCAGCGGCGCCCCGAGCCTGCGCGCCGCGCTCTTGGCGGCCTTCGCATCCGAGAAGCTCTCGGCGCGCGCCGTCGGCACTCCGGCTCCGCGCATCACGCGCTTGGCGAAGCTCTTCGACGATTCGATGCGCGCCGCAGCCGCGGACGGTCCGAACGCCGCTATACCTGCGGCACGAAGC
>DASPTK010000128.1:0-22554 GCA_035623475.1 Gemmatimonadaceae bacterium
CTCGTCGAGCACGTAGCCGACGGCGATCTCGCGCAGCTTCGTGAACGTCCCATCCTCATAGAAGGGGAAGCCGATGCTGTGCGGCGAGATGCCGCCGTAGTAGTTCTGGAACCAGTTCTGGTCGAGCACCACGGCGTCGCCTGCCCCGGGGCCGGCCACCGCGCCCGACATGAAGTTCTGGCCGAAAGTTACCGTCGTTCCCCTCTTCGCCGACTCGGCGGACGTGCCGAAGAAGTTGAGCGTCTCGTGCGTCCCGTTCCACACCAGGCCGCCCGACCGATGATCGAGAAGAAGAGAGAAGTTCCAGCGCTTGTAGCGGAGGGACGTGCTGAAGGAGCCGGTCCACTTCGGATCGGGGCTGCCGACCACGTATTGCGTGGGATCGAGGAGTGGGAAGCCGGGGTTGGCGCCGACGCCCGACGCGTTGGTGAGTGTCCCGTCGCTGATGAAGAGCGCCTTCTGGCTGATTTGCGACGACGTGCAGTGCTGATCGACATTATACGGGTTGCCGCTCCCATCCGTGAGCACCACCCCCCGGCCGCAGCGTACGTAGTCGAAGTCGCGGAATGAGCCGACGCTGCCGCCTAACTGCGCGTACGAGATGAGGAAGCCGCCGTTCCCGCCATACGGCACGAAGTCGGCGCCACGAAGACTCAGCACGTCATTGTTGTTGTATCCGCCGAGGAGCGTGACGTCCCACGCCAGGTCCTTCGAGACGATGGGACGCACGGTGAGAGTGAACTCACCGCCCCGATTCCGAATCTCCGCCGCGTTCGCAACCTGCAACTGGTAGCCGGTCGATGCGGCGACAGGAATCGGGAGAATGACGTCGGAGCTGTTCCTGTTGTAGAAGGTCGCGCTGAAGCTGATCCGGTCCTTGAGGAACCCCAGGTCGATGCCGCCTTCCAGCTCCTTCGTCCGCTCGGGACCCAATCCCTCGGCGGGCTCGGTGACCGGCGTGAAAAGGCCGCCGACGCCTCCTTGTGACGCCGTGAGAAAGAGTCCCCCGTAGGCGTCCGGGATCTGCCCATTCGCCTGGAAGACCTTCGAGGAGACGTACGGCCCCGGCTCGGTGCCGACCTCGCCGTACGCGAGACGCGCCTTGCCGAAGGAGAGCCAGCTGTCCTCGAGGTTGAAGGTCTTCGAGAACTGCCAGGCGGCACTGGCACTCGGGAAGGCGTAGTACTGGTGGCTCGGCGAGAAGGTCGAGAAGCCGTCGTACCGGAGACCCGCTTTGAGGAAGAGCGCGTCCCAGAGATCGAAGGTCGCCTGGGCGAAGTAGCCGATGTCGTGCACGTACGATTGGTATGACGTCGGCGGTCGCTGCGTGGCCGTGTTGTTGAGCGAGTACGGTGTGGGAGCGAGGAGGACATCCCCGACCTCGCCGAGCTGCTGGAAGCTGCGCGAGTTGATGTTCTGTCCCACCGACACCGACCCGCCCCAGTTCGGGTTGACCGTGTACGTCCCGGTCGCGATCAGGTTGTTGTCGAACTGGGTGTGCGTGAGGTTGAGCGTGAGCACCTGGCCGCCCGGAAGGAACGTCTGCGAATTCCCTTGGGCTTCTCCCTGCACACGCTGATCGTTCGCGTAGTCTACTCCCAGCGCTTCACTGAAGTTGAGCCAGCTGAGAGCCGTCCACTGGATCGTCATGTTGCCGAGAACGCGATCGTTCAGCGTCGTGCTCTGCGAGGTGTACGCCGAGAAGTAGGGGTTGTCGTATCCGCGGGTCGAATCGGGAATCGAGCCCACGCTCGGATCGGGGAAGCGGTACGAGCGATGGACTCCCGTGGCCGGATCGAGATAGGGGTTGTTGTTGAACTCCGGCGGCGTGAGCCAGGACGTCCACGGAATGCTGGCGTAGTTGAAGCCCTTCTGCACTGCGTCCTGCTCGGTTTGGGCGTACATCACGTTGCCGCCGATCCGCAGGTTGTCGGCGACTGCGTGCTCGGCCTTGAGGCGCACGGTGGCGCGGTGCAGGTAGTCGTGCGGGCCGAGGACCGTCCCGTCCTGTGTGAAGTAGCCGCCTGACAGGAAGAAGGAGGTCTTCTCGTTCCCCCCGGAAATGTTCAGGACGTTGTCCCAGAAATGGCCGGTTTGGTACAGCTCGTTGGTGTGATCGTACGTCTTCACACCGGCCTCGAGCTGCGGTCCCCACGTATCGGGAGTCGCGTAGCAGTCGGGGGTGGGATCGGTGGCGCACGGGTCGGACACACCGTCATCCCCCTGTCCGAACTGGCGCTGCAAGGCGGGGAACTTGGTCACGTTGTCGAACGACACGGAGCTGGTCAGCGAGAAGCGCGTCGTCCCGGGGCGGCCCTTCTTTGTCGTGATGAGCACCACTCCCTGACCGGCTCGCGCGCCGTAGATCGCGCCGGCGGCGGCGCCCTTCAGGATCTCCACCGATTCGATATCGGCTGGATTGATGTCCACCGCCCGGTTCGGCGACGACACGCCACCTTGGGGACCGCCCGTCTGCGGATCGAGGAAGGCCACGGTGGTCGTGGAGTTGTCGATCGGCGTGCCGTCCACCACGATCAGCGGATCGCTCGGACGGCCGAGAGTGTTGGCGCCACGAATGAGGATCGATGACGAGGCCCCCGGATCGCCGGCGCTCGACGTCACCGTCACGTTAGGCGCCTTGGCCGAGAGCGTCTGGACGACATTCGGCTCGTTGCTCGCCTGGATCGCCGACGAGTCGACGTGGCTCCGGACATTGCCGATCTTCTGGGCCTCCGACGTCGTGCCGGCGCCGGTGATGACGACCTCACCGAGCTGCAGGGGGTTCGACTCGAGCACGAAGTCTTGGGGAGGGAGACCCGGCGACAGCACGACCTGCACCGACTTCGCCTTGAACCCGATGGCCCGCGCGGTGAGCGTGACGACCTGGCCATTCGCCGCGCTCGCCGGGACGGTGAAGGAGTAGCGGCCATCTTCCCTCGTCTGGCCGCCGGCCTTGAGCTCCGCAATTCCGACCTGCGCGTAGGAGAGCGGCGCCTGCCCGTCCAGGGTGACGACGCGCCCAGTCACCAGGATGACATCGCGTGGCGATGGTGTGGTGGGTTCTTGAGCGGCGAGTGCTGGCGCCAGCAGTATCACTGACGCCACTGCGGTCAAGCTCGAGCGACGAAGAAAGGTCACAACATCCTCGGTCGTGGAGGTGGGTAAGCGCGGGGCGCGCGGCAGCGCCGTGACTGCCGCACTACGACCAATGGGGCGAGGAACCGAGCGCGACTGGCGGAATGACCGCGCGAACGTACCGAGGGCATAATGGGGTGTCAATGCCGCGTCGACGCGCCCGACGCGATCTCGGCGCCAACGAACGCTCGTTCGCGCAACAAACGTCATCCCTTTGATGCAGGGGCGCGCTACTCTTTATGGAGAAGGCCAGATCCCCAACAGGGCCTGGCGACGAACGCCGAGGGTCATACATGAGTGAGAAGCTGTGGATTGGCGGCCGGTGGTTGGATGCCGCGAAGACGTTTGAGGTGCGCAACCCGGCGAATGGAGAAGTCCTGGCCGAAGTCGCCGACGCCACCAGCGCCGACGCTCGCCGCGCCGTCGATGCCGCGGAGGGAGCAGCCGCCAACTGGGCGAGTACGCCAGCGCCCGAGCGGGCCAAGCTCCTCCGACGGGCCGAGGCCCTCATGCTGGAGCGGGCGGACGACTTGGCGCGAACGCTCACGCTCGAGGGGGGGAAGCCGCTGGCTGAGGCGCGCGGGGAGATCGGCTACGCCGCCAGCTTCTTGGGCTGGTTCGCCGGCGAAGCGGAGCGTGTCTATGGGCGCGTCATTCCCGCCTCGACGGGGACGAAGCGGCTGCTCGCCCTGCGGCAGCCGGTGGGGATCGTCGCGGCGATCACCCCCTGGAATTTCCCGGCGGCGATGGTCACGCGAAAGATCGCCCCGGCACTCGCTGCTGGATGCACGGTGGTGTTGAAGCCGGCCGAACAGACTCCCCTCACGGCGCTGAGGCTCGCCTCCGTTTTCCACGATGCCGGGTTCCCGCCTGGCGTGTTCAACGTGATTCCCACCAGCGATCCGAAGGGCGTGGGAGCGGAGCTCCTCTCCGACCCGCGTGTGCGCAAGATCACTTTCACCGGGTCGACCGAGGTCGGGAAGTATCTCGCGCGCGAGGCATCGGCGTCGGTCAAGCGCGTCTCTCTGGAGCTCGGAGGGCACGCCCCGTTCATCGTCTTCGAGGACGCCGACCTCGCCGCTGCAGCGCGTGGCGCTGTCGCCTCCAAGTTCCGGAACGCGGGGCAGACGTGCGTCTGCGCGAACCGCTTCTTCGTCCACTCGTCCGTGGTCGTGCGTTTCCTCGCCGAGCTACTCCCCCTCGTCACGGCGCTCAAGGTCGGCGATGGGCTGAAGGAGGGGGTCCACGTCGGCCCTCTCATCGATCAGGCGGGCCTCGACAAGGTCGAGCGCCATGTGCGTCAGGCGACCGCGTCAGGCGCTCGCGTGCTCGCCGGCGGTGCCAAGCCGCCGGGGAGCGGACACGGCTACTTCTACACACCAACCGTGCTCGCCGACGTGTCCGACGAGATGCAGGTGATGCGTGAGGAGACCTTCGGCCCGGTCGCCCCTGTGGCGGCTTTCGAGACGGAGGATGAGGTGGTGCGCCGGGCGAACCACGGCCCCTTCGGGCTCGCCGCCTATCTCTATACGCGCGATCTATCCCGCGCCTGGCGAGTCGCCGAGCGACTCGAGTACGGGATCGTCGGTGTCAACGACCCGATTCCTTCCACCGCGCAGGCGCCATTTGGCGGCTTCAAGGAGTCGGGGCTCGGCCGAGAAGGGGGGAGCGAGGGAATGGACGCCTTCCTCGAGACGAAGTACGTGTCGATGGGGATCTGATCACCGCGTCTCTCCCGATGCCAAAAGGCCGGCTCGACGATCGAGCCGGCCTTTGTTCTACGCTCGCGCGATCAGTACCAGCCGATCGGCTTCTCGTCGAGGTTGATGAAGACCTGCTTCGTCTCGAGGTACTCCTCGACGCCCCAGCGACCGAGCTCCCGGCCAAACCCTGACGCTTTGTAGCCACCCCACGGCGCCTCGACCATCGTCGGCTGCATGTGGTTGACCCACACGATGCCTGCCTCGAGCTCCCGGACGACGCGGAACGCCTTGAAGATGTCGCGCGTCCAGACCGCTGCGGCCAGGCCGTAGTCCGTGCCGTTGGCGATGCTGATCGCCTCCTCCTCGGTCTTGAAGGGAATCACGCTCATCACCGGGCCGAAGATCTCCTCCTGGGCGATCCGTGCATTGTTGTTCACGTCGTAGAAGATCGTCGGCTCCACGAACCAGCCCTTCTTGAGAGACTTCGGCACGCCACCGCCGACGGCGACCTTCGCCTCGCGCGCGCCGACGGTGAGGTACTCGCGTACCCGATCCCGCTGCTCCGCGCTGACCAGCGGACCCATCTTCGTCGCCCGGTCCAGGCCGTTCCCGAGAGTGATCGTCTTCGTCTTCTCCGTCATGGCCTCGACGAAGCGCTTGTAGATGTCGCGCTGCACGAGCACTCGGCTCCCCGCTGAGCAGACCTCACCTTGATTGATGAAGGTCCCGAAGAGAGCGCCATCGATCGCGGCCTCGAAGTCGGCGTCGGCGAAGAAGATGTTAGGCGACTTCCCACCGAGCTCCAACGAGACACGCTTCAAGCCGTCGGCGGCCGCGCGCATGATCGCACGGCCGACCGCGGCACTGCCGGTGAAGGCGATCTTCCGGACATCTTTGTGAACGACGAGTGGCGCGCCCGCGCCGGGACCGTCCCCAGTGACGATGTTCACCACGCCCGGCGGCAGTCCGACATCCTCGAAGTCCTTCGCCAGCTCGAGAATCGTGAGCGGCGTCTGCTCGGCGGGCTTGAGCACGACCGTGCACCCCGCCGCCAGCGCCGGCCCGAGCTTCCACGCCGCCATCGTGAGCGGATAGTTCCACGGAATGATCTGACCGGCGACGCCCATCGGCTCCCGGATCGCCAGCGCCACCGCCGGTGCCGGGACCGGAAGCACGTCGCCATGTATTTTCGTGGCCAGCCCGCCGTAGTACTCGAAGCAGGTGGCGGTGTCGTCCATGTCGAACTCGGACTCGACGATCGGCTTCCCCGAATTCCGCGTCTCGAGCTCGGCCAGTTCCGCCTTGCGCGCGCGCACGCGCTCGGCGAGGCGGAAGAGGATCCGCCCCCGATCCTGCGCGGTCGTGCCACGCCACCCGCCGTAGAACGCCTTCTTCGCCGCGCTCACCGCTCGATCGATGTCGGCCGCCGTCCCGGCGGGGCAGGTCGCGATGACCTCTTCGGTGGCCGGGTCGAAGACATCGAAGGTCTTCTTGCTCGCGGAATCGACGAACTTGCCGTCGATGTACATCTGGTACGCCTGGGCTGTCTTGTGATTCCGCTCGACCGCCTTCCGGCGTGGCTCGATTGTCTTGGGCATGGAAAGAACTGCGCGTTTGAGGTGTCGTGGAGTGTGTGTCGGCGGCTATGTCCGAACGCTCGCTTCATCGATGAGCCGTGTCCAGAGGATGATCACGGCCACCGAGACGAGGAAGATCACCGTCGCCACGGCGTTCACCTCCGGCGTGATCCCGCGGCGGAGCAGCCCCCAAATTTGCAGGGGGAGGGTGTTCTGGCGTCCGATGAGAAAGAATGTGACAGCGATCTCATCGAGGCTGAGCGTGAAGACGAGTAGCGCCGCACCGAGGACCGCCGAGCGGATCGTCGGCAACGTCACTCGCCAGAAGGTGCGCCACTCGTTCGCGTAGAGATCGGCGCTCGCCTCCTCGAGCGAGCGGTCGAAACGTTGGAGCCGCGCGAACACCTGAGTCATCACCACCGAGGTGAGCGCCGCTCCGTGTCCGATCACCACCGGCCACCCCGGCACGATCGGGAAACCGCTGGACAGCGAGAGGTGGAGCAAGGAGAAATAGCTCAGGAGAGCCACGCCGGTGATGATCCCCGGAAGGATCAGAGGCAGCATCACGAGCTGGCGAAAGGCGCCCTTCCCTGGGAAGTGGAATCGGTCGAGCACGAAGGCCCCCGGTACGCCGACGCAGAGCGCGATCACGACGGCGATGAGGGCCAGCTTGATGCTCGCGACCGCCGCATCGCGCATCCCGGTGTCCTGCCAGGCCGCCCCATACCACCGCCATGTGCCGAGGTGGAGCGGCCAGGCAATGATCGCGTCGGCGTGGAAGGAGTATGCAATAACCACGGCAATCGGCGCGTAGATGAAGGCGAAGACGAGCGCGCCGACCATCCAGAGACTCGTCGTGATCGGGTCGCGGGTACGCGTCGTCATCGGGCGGCCGCTCCCGCCGCTCCGGTTGCGCCCGCGCTCAGCGCCTCCCGCTCCCGACTGGAGAAGCTCCAGCGCTGCTCGAGTCGCGCTGCCAGCGCCAACATCCCCAGGGTGAGAGCGAGCATCACCGTCGACACGGCGGCGCCGAGGGGCCAGTTGTACGCGACTCCGAAGAGACTCCAGACGAGGTTCGACACCATGAGCGCACTGTCGCTTCCGCCGAGCAGCTGCGGGGCGAGGAAGTCGCCCATGCTGAGCACGAAGGCGAAGGTGCATCCCGCGAGCACGCCGGGAAACGACAGCGGGAAGACGACTCGCCAGAATGTCCGCCAGCGGCCGGCGTAGAGGTCGTAGCTCGCCTCCTTGAGCGACGGCGGGATCGACTCGAGCACCGCGTAGATCGGCATCAACGCGAACGGTGTGTAGATGTGCGTCAACGCCAGCACCACCGCGCCGCGGCTGTAGAGGAGGGCACGCACGGGCTCGTGCGTCAGGCCGGCAGCCATCAAGAGTCCGTTCAACACGCCCTGCTGCCCGAGGATGATCTTCCATGCGTAGGCCCGCACGAGATAGCTCACCCAGAGCGGGATGATCACCGCCATGTAGAGCAGATTCCGGTGGCGCGTGACTTTGAAGGCGAGGAGGTACGCCAGTGGATAGGCGAGGAGGAGGGCGAAGATCGTGACCTGGAGGGCCACACCTCCCGAGTAGAGAATCGTCGCCGGATACAGCGATGTGCCGAAGAGTCGGCGGTAGTTCTCCAGCGTCAACTGGTGCACGATGACGCCGTTGTCGAGGCGCCAGAACGAGTGCACCAGGAGAAGCGCGTAGGGCAGGAGAAGCGTGACCACGACCCACGTCACCGGAATCGCGCTTCCGAGTACCACCTTGAGTCGCGGACGCGTTCGGACGAAATCGAGAATCGTCCGGCGCTCACCCGCCGCGAGAGGCGTTTGCTGCGCGAGTGCGCGCGCGTCAGGCGCGGACAAGCACCCCTCGCTCCACCTGCCAGCGCACCGAAGCGGCATCGCCGACCGAGAAGCGCACGCCATCGCTCTGGTGGGCGACGATCGCACTCCCGTCCGCGAGGCGCAGATGCACGCGCAGGGCCGAGCCGGCGTACACAATGCCGGTGACCGTACCCGGGAGGACGTTCTCGTCGGTCGGCGCCGCGCTGCCGGCAGCGAGCGACATCGATTCCGGACGGACCGAGAGCGACACGCGCTCCCCCTCTCGCCGTGGTTCTGCCTCTCGATCGTATGCCGGAACTCGCACGACTCGGTCGGCGATTCGCAGGCTGACTCTGCCGGCACGCTCCTCGACCACCGTACCCTCGATCAGGTTCGTCTCTCCGATGAAGTCGGCGACATACCGGGTACGAGGACGGTCGTACATCTCGCGGGGCGACCCGACCTGCTCCAGTCTACCGTCCCGCATGAGGGCGATCCGGTCGGACATCGTGAGGGCCTCCTCCTGGTCGTGGGTGACGTAGATGAAGGTGATCCCCACTTGCTGCTGCAGCTGCTTGAGCTCGAGCTGCATGGCGCGGCGAAGCTTGAGATCGAGCGCTCCGAGCGGCTCGTCGAGGAGGAGGACGCGCGGCTCGTTCACCAATGCGCGCGCCAGCGCCACCCGCTGCTGCTGGCCGCCGGACAGCGTTTTCGGCGATCGCCCGGCGAATTCCTTCATCCGCACCATCCCCAGCGCCGCCGCCACGCGCGCCGCGATCTCCGGGCGTGGCACGTGCCGCATCACGAGGCCGTAGCCGACATTCTCGGCGACCGTCATGTGGGGGAAGAGCGCGTACTGCTGGAAGACGGTATTCACCGGCCGCTTGAAGGGCGGGAGTCCGGCCAGGTCGACCCCATCCATCAGGATCGCTCCGGTCGTCGGCTGCTCGAAGCCGGCGATGAGGCGGAGCGTCGTCGTCTTACCCGATCCGGAGGCGCCGAGGACGGTCAGGAACTCCCCCGCTGCGATGGCGAGGGAGAGGTGGTCGACGGCGAGGTGGCCTCCGAAGCGCTTGCAGAGATCGCGCAGCTCGAGCAGCGGCCCGCCGAGCCCCCCACCCGATCCGATGCTGCCGCCACCCTCGCGCCCGGCGGCGCTCACTGGGCCGCCTTGATCTCGTTCCAGATCTCCTGGTACTTGTCGCGCCGCGAGCCCCACTGCCAGAAGTTCACCCGTGCGCCGTACTCCGCCACGTCGTGCTGTCCCGCCGACTCGTCAGGCGTCATGTACCTCTTCGCTCCGGGGTTGGCGACGATGTAACCGGTAACGTCGGCGAGGAGCTTCTGGGTGAACGGCTGGGCCGCGTACTCGAGCCAAGCGTACGCCGCGTCGAGATTCTGCGCACCGCTCGTGAGCACCCAGTGATCCGCCCAGGCCGTCGTCCCCTCCTTCGGAATCACCTCTCCCGCCGGGTAGTGAGCGCGGCGGAGCTGGTTCGTCATCAGCGGCCACCCCTCCCCCAGCACTACCTCCCCCGACTGGAAGAGCTGCGTCAGGTCGCCGGCCGTCGACCAATACTTGCGGATGTGCGGCCTGAGCTCGATGAGCTTCGCCTTGACCTGCGCGAGCTGGTCGTCGCTGAGGTTGTACAGCTTGCTCTTGTCGTTCGGATCATCCATGCCGAGATACTGGGCGACCATGTACACCGAGGCGATGTCATCCTGGAGGGAGACCTTCCCCTTGTATTTGTCATCCCAGAGGACGCTCCACGATGTCGGTGCCGGCTTCACCTTGGTGGAGTCGTAGATCAGTGGGTTCGGCCCGAAGGCCCAGGGCTCGCCGAAGACCTTGTTGTCGCGACGCACGAGCGGGAGGGCGCGGAAGCTCGGCATGAGGTCGTCGAAGCTGGGGACGCGAGCCAGATCGAGCGGCGAGGCGAGTCCCGCCTGAATGATCTGCGTCACGGCGTCGCTCGATGGCGAGATCAGATCGAACGTCTGCGCCCCGCCCGCCCGGAGCTTCGCCACCAGGTCATCGCTCGAGCCCATGAAGGTCGAGTTGATCTTCACCCCGCAGGCGCGCTCGAAGGGAGCGGTGAAGAGGCTGTCCGTATACCCCTCCCACACCATCACGTTGAGCTGCCCGCCAAGCGGCGTCGGGCAGAGTTTGCCCAGATACGTGGCCGCATCGGCGCGCGCGTCGGACGTTGGCGTTATCGTGATCTTGGCCACCGGGCCGCGCGGCGCGGCGTGCTCGGTCTTCGAGCACCCGACGGCGAGTGTCACAAGGAGGGCGGCGGTGGCCGGACCGCGGCTTCGTGATCGGCCGTGGGAGAAGGGGTGGGGCATGCGGATCTGTCGTAGGGGTGCTGCGGCGAGGCGTGCTGGTGGACGGGCTCCCATCTTATAACTTTCCGCCCACGCCGTCGAGCCTCGATCCTCCATCGCTGGGGCATCGGTCACGCGACGATCGCCACCAAACATCGACCCGCCGAGACCGCACATGTCACGCGTCATCGAGCTCAAGACCGAGATCCCTGGGCCGGCGAGCAAGGCGCTCTTCGCTCGGCGCCAGCACGCTGTCGCTCGCGGAGTCCCCGCGACCACGCCGCTCGCGATCGTCCACGCGGAAGGAGGCGTCCTCACCGATGCCGATGGCAATCGGCTCATCGACTTCGCCGGCGGCATCGGGGTGATGAACGTCGGGCACCGGAACCCGCGGGTGATCCAGGCGGTGCGTGAGCAGCTCGACCACTTCACGCACGTCTGCTTCCCGGTGGCTTCTTACGAGCCGTACGTGGCGCTCGCCGAACGGCTCAACGCGATCACGCCGGGGAAGCACGAGAAGCGCACCCTCTTCGTGAACAGCGGCGCGGAGGCGATCGAGAACGCGATCAAGTGTGCGCGATTCTTTACCGGCCGTCAGGCGGTGGTCTGCTTCGAGCACGCCTTCCACGGACGCACGAACCTGGCAATGGCGCTCACCTCGAAGGTGAATCCGTACAAGAAGGGGTTCGGCCCCTTCGCGCCCGAGGTGTACCGCCTGCCATATCCCTACTGCTACCGCTGCCCCGAGCAGGGAAGCGGCGCCGGCTGTTGCCTGGCGGACGCCGAGCGCTTCGAGCAGACCTTCGCCGCCCTCGTCGACCCGGCGAGCGTCGCCGCGATCGTGATCGAGCTGGAGTTGGGGGAGGGTGGATTCGTCCCCGCCCCCCGCGAGTACGTGCGGTCCCTCGCCGCCTTCGCCAAGGCGCACGGCATCCTGCTCGTCGCCGACGAGATCCAATCGGGATTCGGGCGCACCGGGCGCCTCTTTGCCTGTGAGCACTACGATCTCGTGCCCGACATCATCGTGACCGCGAAGTCGCTCGCCGGCGGACTTCCCCTCGCGGCCGTCACCGGCCGTGCCGATGTCCTCGACGCGCCGCAGGTCGGTGGACTCGGTGGCACCTACGGCGGGAATCCGCTCGCGTGCGCCGCCGCCCTCGCCGTGCTCGACGTGATGGCGGCCGAGGATATTCCCGCCAAGGCCGCGCAAATCGGCGAGCGGCTGATGTACCGGCTGCGCTGCTTCGCCGACGAGCACAAAGGGATTGGCGACGTTCGCGGGCTCGGGGCGATGACGGCGATCGAGTTGGTGGCCGACCGCGCGAGCCAGACGCCGGACAAGGCACGCACCACCCGCATCCTCGAGCAGGCGCTCCGGCGCGGGCTGGTGCTCCTCTCCGCGGGGACGTACGGCAACGTCGTGCGCATCCTCTCGCCGCTCACGATCAGCGACGCCGTTCTCGACGAAGGGTTGGACGTGCTCGGCGAGGCGCTCGCCGCGTCGGAGCACTGAGGTGGAAGGCGCCCCCGGCGTCCAGGCAACGCCGGCGGTGGAAGTCGTTCGGGTGTCGAAGAGTTTCGGCGCCACCGTCGCCGTGCGTGATGTTTCCTTCGCCGTCATGCCCGGCGAGTTCTTCTCCCTCCTCGGCCCCTCCGGCTGCGGGAAGACGACCCTCCTCCGGATGCTCGCCGGGTTCGAGGAACCGAACGCCGATGGCGGTGAGGTCCGTCTCCTCGGGCAGGTGGTGAACGAGCGCCGCCCCTACGAGCGGCCCCTGGCGATGGTCTTCCAGAACTACGCGCTCTTCCCGCACCTCTCGGTGGAGCGCAACGTCGCCTTCGGGCTGGAACAGCGAAAGACGCCGAAGGCCGAGATCACGGAACGGGTGCGCTCGGCGCTCGCCCTCGTCAGGTTGGCGCCGGAGACATTCGCTCGGCGGATGCCGGCGCAGCTCTCCGGCGGGCAGCGCCAGAGAGTGGCGCTCGCCCGAGCGCTCGTGCTCAATCCGTCGATCCTCCTCCTCGACGAGCCGCTCGGCGCGATCGACCTCAAACTGCGGAAGGAGATGCAGCTCGAGCTCAAGTCGCTCAACAAGGAGCTCCGGACGACGTTCATCTACGTGACCCACGATCAGGAGGAGGCGCTCACCATGTCGGATCGGATCGCCGTCATGGAGAACGCCAAGGTCGCACAGCTGGGGACCCCCGCGGAGGTCTACGAGAACCCGCGGACAGCGTTCGTGGCGAAGTTCATCGGCGAGTCCAACTTCTTCGATGGCCGTGTCCGTGCGCGGGGGGAGGAATGGATAGAAGTCGATCGTAGCGGCGGAGGGCGCTTCCGCATTCCGAGGCAGAACGGTCTCGGCCCCGGGCACTCCGTTCGCATCGCCGTTCGTCCCGAGTGGCTCGACATCTGCCCGGTCGACGCCGTGCCATCGGATGAGAACGCACTCGGCGGGACGGTGCGCGATGTCGTCTACCTCGGCGAGACGATGCACGTGCTGGTGGGGCTCCCCGACGACCTCGTGGTCGCCGTCGCCCTGCGCAATGAGGGGCAGCTCATCAAACCGCTCCCGTGGAAGAAGGGGGATGCGGCCGCCGTCGCCTGGAAACCCGAGGATTGTCAGGTGCTCGAGGAGGAATGAGCACCCGTCGGCGGCGGCTGCTCGGCTGGCTCGAACGACACCCGGAGGCGCAGGCTTGGGCGCTGCTCGGACCGGGGACGATCTGGATGGTCGTCTTCTTCGTCATCCCGGTCCTCATCATGTGCGCCTACAGCCTCATGCCACGGGGGACCTACGGCGGGGTCGAGGTCGGGTTCACCCTCGAGGCGTACCAGCGCTTCTTCAATCCGGTCTATCTCATCATCCTCGAGCGCACATTTGTCGCCGCGTTGTTGTGCACGGCCCTCTGCGTTCTCCTCGGCTACCCGGTGGCGTATGTGATCGCCCGCAGCGGCCGATGGAAGAACGTCCTCCTCTTTCTCGTCGTGCTCCCCTTCTGGACGAGCTTTCTCGTCCGAACCTTCGCGCTGATCTTCCTCATGCGCGATACGGGACTGATCAACAGCTGGCTGCTCAAGCTCGGTCTCGTGCGCGAGCCGATCACGATGCTGTACACATCGTTCGCGGTTCTCACCGGGCTCGTGTACGGCTTTCTCCCCTTCATGATTCTTCCGATTTACGCGTCGCTGGAGAAGCTCGATCCGGCACTCCTCGAGGCGGCCGAGATCCTGGGAGCGAAGCCGGCTGCGCGCTTCCGCCGGATCACTCTCCCGCTCTCGCGTCCCGGACTGGTCGCCGGGTGCCTCCTCGTCTTCATCCCCGCGTTAGGCTCTTTCCTCACGTCGGATCTCCTTGGCGGCGCCAAGGAGCTCTTGATCGGGAACCTGGTGCAGAACCAGTTTACCACGGCGCGCAACTGGCCCTTCGGCTCCGCCGCGTCGACGGTCGTGATGGTGCTCGTGCTCGGCGCGGTGCTCATCTACCTCCGCGTCCGCGACCGCGAGACGGTGGGGGTCATCTAGATGGGCGCACGGCTCCCCCGCTGGCTGCTCGCCTTCACGGCGGCGGTGCTGGCGCTGCTGCACCTCCCGCTGGTGGTCCTCGTCGCCTTCTCCTTCAACGCATCGAAATTCTCGGTCGAGTGGACGGCCTTTACCCTCAACTGGTACCGCCGGCTCGCCGAGCGGCGGGACATCCTGCGCGCGTTGCGAGGGAGCCTGATCGTCGGCGGGTCGGCGACCCTCCTGTCGGTGGCCCTCGGTACGCTCATCGCTCTCGCCCTGGCCCGTCACCGCTTTCGCGGTCGGACGATCTACGAGGCGATGCTCTACGCGCCGATCGTGACGCCGGAGATCGTCGTCGGTATCTCGATGCTGATCCTGCTCGTGCTCGTGCACGTGCCGCTCGGACTCGCCACGATCACGATCGCGCACGTTGCGTTCAGCGTCCCCTTCGTGGCGGTGGTCGTCTTGGCGAGGCTGAGCGGGATGGACGAGCACCTCGAGGAGGCGGCGATGACACTCGGCGCCGACGAGATCGCCGCCTTTTGGAAGATCACCGTGCCCCTCCTCTGGCCGGGAATCCTCGCCGGCGCGCTCCTCGCGTTCATCATGTCGTTCGACGACTACGTGATCACGTCGTTCGTCGCCGGCTCCGGATCGAGCACGCTTCCACTCGTGATCTACGGGATGGTGCGACGCAACATCGAGCCGAGCATCAACGCGATCAGCACGCTGATCTTGGTCGCCACGGTGGTTCTGCTGTACCTTTCGGATCGGATGAGCCGGCGAGCGGCCACGGTCGATGAATGACGGTGCCGCGCAGCTCCGATCGCGGGAGATGAGGAGGCTGAGATGGAAGAGGTGACGCGCGAATTGCTCGGCGGTCGCATGAGCCGCCGCGACTTCGTGGCGCGCGCCCTCGCCCTCGGAGCGTCGGTCGCCACCATCGGATCGCTCCTCGCTGCCTGCGCGCGCGGGCGGAGCGCCGCACCGGCGTCGAGCGGCGCGATCGGGCCGATCGAGAAGGAGCTCGCCATCTACAACTGGTCCGACTACGTCGCGCCGGACACGATTCCGAACTTCGAGAAGGAGTTCGGGGTCGAGGTCACCTACGACGTTTACGAGAGCAACGAGGAGATGCTGGCGAAACTCCTCGCCGGGGCGAGCGGCTACGACCTCGTCTTTCCGACCGGCTACGCAGTCCAGGTTCTCGTTGCCGTGGGGCTCGCGGCGACGGTGGATCGAAGCCTGATCACCAACTGGGGAAACCTCGCGCCGCTCTTTCTCAACCTGTCCTTCGATCCGGGGAATGCGCACACCGTTCCGTATCAGTGGGGGGTGAGTGGCTATGCGTACAGATCGGACAAGGTCGCATCGCCGCCGGACAGTTGGGGTGTCTTCTTCGACCGGACCTACGCGGGGAAGATGACCCAGATGGACGATGGCAGAGAGGTGCTCGGGTCGTTCCTCAAGTATCGCGGCCACTCGGTGAACTCGGTCGATCCGGCGCAGCTAGCCGCGGCGAAGGCCGACGCGATCGCGGTCAAGCCGAGCCTCCAGGCGTACATCTCGGCGCCGGTGAAGGGGCAGTTGATATCCGGCGACGTCTGGCTGGCGCAGATGTGGAACGGCGATTGCACTCAGGCGCAGGCGGAGCAGCCGGCGATCCAGTTCGTCGTCCCGCGGGAGGGGGCGGCGATCTGGCAGGACTCCCTGCTGATTCCGATCAACGCGAAACACAAGCGGGCGGCCCACGAGTTCATGAATTACATTCTCCGTCCCGATGTCGGTGCGGCGATTTCCGACACGACCGGCTACGGGTCGCCGAATGTTCGGGCGTTGCCGCTGATGAAGCGGCCGGTCCCCTATCCGACGGCGGACGAGCTGTCGCGGCTGGAGTTCCAGACGGACCTCGGGCGCGCGACGGCCCTCGTCGACCAGATCTGGACCGAGATCAAGTCAGCCTGAGCCCACGGGCGCATCGCGCCCTCTTTTTTCGCCAGTCACACCCAGTCAAGGAGCGCCGATTGATTGCGAGTCTCCAACTCCGAAGCAGTGCAGCACGCCGACCGCTACCTCCACCTTCTCTCCGCCAGTGAACTGAGCGAGGCGGAGAAGCACGCCCTCATCGAGGAGACGGTCGCCAACTACTCCGCGTACTACAATCGCGGGTTCATCACCTACCGAAAGTCCGTCACCGAAGCGGGGCAGTTTGCGGCCATCGAGTGGTCGGGTGAAGGCTCGATCCTCAAGGACGTGCTGGGTCGCGAGTACATCGATTGTTTGGGCGGGTTCGGCATCTTCAGCGCCGGCGTGAACCACCCGACTATCGTCAAGGCGGTCACCGATCAGATCAAGCGGATGGCGCTGAACAGCCAGGAGCTTCTCGAGCCCTGGCGCGGGGCGCTGGCCAGGCTCATGGCTGAGATCACGCCGGGCGACCTTCAGAACTCCTTCTTCATCAACAACGGTACCGACGCAATCGAGGGGGCGATCAAGCTCGCCCGCCTCTACACCAAACGCCACACCTTCATCTCGACCGTCTCCGGCTTCCACGGGAAGTCGCTCGGCTCGCTCTCCCTCATGGGGAAGGCGTCCTTCCGCGCGCCCTTCCAGGAAGGGCTGCAGGATGTGCGCTTCGTCCCCTATGGGGACGCGGACGCGCTGGCCGACGAGCTCACGCGGTGCGCCGCAGTGGGGACGGGGGTGGCCGGATTCGTCGTCGAGCCGGTGCAGGGGGAGGCCGGCGCGGTGGTTCCGCCTGACGATTACTTCCCGCGGGTGCGCCAGCTGTGCACCGAGCACGGCGCCCTCTTCATCGCCGACGAGGTGCAGACGGGGATGGGGCGTACCGGCGCCATGTGGGGGGTGGACCACTGGAAGGTGACCCCCGACATCCTCTGTGCCGGCAAGTCGTTAGGCGGCGGGGTGATGCCGCTCTCGGCGTTCATCTCGACGGCCGAGATCTGGGAGGTGATGATTCCGAACCCGATCATTCACTCGACCACCTTCGGTGGCAATCCGCTCGCCTGCGCGGCAGGCATCGCGGCGATCAAGGTGACGATCGACGAGGATCTCCCCGGTCAGGCGGCCCGAAAGGGAGAGCGCTTCCTGCACGCGCTGCGCGGATTCCGCGAGCGCTATCCGGCGGTGCTCAAGGATGTGCGGGGGAAGGGGCTCCTCCTCGGCATGGAATTCCCCGAGCAGGAGATCGGGTGGAAGGTGGCCTCCGGACTCTTCAAGCGCGGCGTTCTGGTGGCCGGCACGTACTCGAACGCGAGGGTGATTCGCCTCGAGCCGGCGTTGGCGATCGCCGACGCTCTCTTGGACGAGGTGTCGAACCGACTCGAGGATACGTTGCGGGATGTGTCGGCGCAGATCGGGAAGCCGGTCAGCCAGCGCACCGAGCGATCGGCCGCCCTCCGGTAGTGAGCGAGCCGGGAAGCAACCCGGAAGCGAGGGAGGGGGAAAAACAAACGGGGCCTGCGCGCGCAGGCCCCGTCTTGTTGAATCGAGTGTCGCCTAGCGGCGGGCGACGTAAGCCGTCACTTCCATTGTCACTTCGACGACTTCGAATTGCGGCTTGGTCCAGGTCATTTCCACCCTCCATTGAAGAACGAACCTTCGATCGAAAGTTAGCCCGTCTTACACCAAGGGCCAAGCACTGAAAAAGCAAAGAATGTGCTCAGATGCCCGCCTCGTCAGCTTGCTCTAACTTATTTATCTACAAGGACATCGCGATGAATCTTGCGAGCGGCTCTCTGTCTCAACTGTCTCGCGTCTGTCTCGCCTTGCGTCTCGCGCCGCGCTGCCGACGCCCGGTCGCGAGACCCGTCTCACGCCACCACCGATAGAAGGTCGCGCGGCCTATGCCGAGGGCGCGCGCCGCAGCGCTTCGATTGCCGCCGTGCTCTGCCAGCGAACGCAGGAGTAACGCGCGCCGCTCGCTCACGCTCAGCTCGGTCTGTGGAAGTGGGCGCGGTGCAGGCGAGGGCACACGGACGTCGAGCGGGAAGGACTCGGGATCGAGCGGTCCGCCCGGCTTGAGCGCCAGCGCGTGCCGCACCGCGTTCTCCAGCTCTCGTACATTCCCCGGCCACGGGGCATGCTCGAGGAGCGCCATTGCTGCGGGCGTCACCTCGACCGCGCACGTCGCATAACGAGAGATGAAGTGCTCGACGAGGAGCGGGATGTCCGACCGACGCTCGCGGAGCGGCGGCACCTTGATCTGTACGACCTTGAGCCGGTAGTAGAGATCGGAGCGGAACCGCTTCTCCTCCACCTCCTTCTCCAGCGGCCGGTTGGAGGCGGCGATGACGCGCACGTCCACGCGCCTGGTCTGGCTCTCGCCCACCCGCTCGATCTCCCCTGTCTGTAGCGCGCGGAGGAGCTTCACCTGGGTGGCGAGCGGGATCTCCGACACCTCGTCGAGGAAGAGGCTCCCGCCATTCGCTCGCTCGAAACGGCCGAGCACCGTCCCCACAGCTCCGGTGAAGGCACCGCGCACGTGCCCGAAGAGCTCCGACTCGATCAGCCCGGGCGCGAGCGCGGCGCAGTGTGTCACGATGAGGGGCCGGTCCGCTCGGCGGCTCCGGGCGTGGATCAGCTGCGCGACGAGCTCCTTCCCGACCCCCGTCTCCCCCTCGATCACCACCGGCGCGTCGCTCGGCCCCACGACCTCGATGAGCGCGAAGAGCTCCTGCATGCGCGGGTGCGAGCCGACCAGGCTCCCGTAGCCGGGGGAGTCGGACACCGTGCGGCGCTGACGGCAGAGCGTGGCGAGATCGCGAATGAGGATCAGCATCCCGATCTTCTGCGCCCCGTCGCGCCACGGGATGGCCACGATCTCGGCGACCCGCAGGTTCCCCTGCGCGCAGAGTACTTCGGCTGCGACGTGGACCCGCTCGCTCCCCTGACGCGCGCTCCAGAGCGTGTCGGCGCGCGCGTCCTCGATGCGCAGCACGTCGCGCCACGGGCGGCCGATGGCCGCGTCAGGCGGGAGGCCTGTCACCCGGCTCGCGGCCGCATTGTGCGTGACCACGGTGCCGTGCGAGTCGACGGCGATCACCCCATCGTCGGTGGCGGTGAGCCAGCTGTCGAGGATGCCGACGCCGTTCGCCGCCGCCCGCGCCATCGACGCGGGGCTGGGGCCACCTCGCGTTGCTCTCGCCGGCTGCTCCATGCTCACTGGTCCGCCGCCAAGCGCGCGATCCGCCCGCGAACATCGCGGACGATCGGCTGAAGGTCGGGATCGGCGTTCTTGTACTGGTTGACCATCTTCGTATAGAAGTCGACCGCGCGCGCTCGGTCCCCTTTCGCCTCGTAGAGCTCGCCCAGTCGCTGGTAGGCCGCCGCGAGGTTCTCGTCGTAGTAGATGCGGCCGAGCCCGTGGGCTCCTACGTACGCCTCATAGTAGGCGCGTGCCGAATCGGCCTGCCCGTCGTGCTGGAAGACAGCGCCTAACTCGAAGAGGCCGCATGGGGCGCAGGGGGTGGAGTCGTGCCAGGCGTGGTAGATCTTGATGGCGTCGGCAGACCGACCTTCCGCCACCGCGATCGCCCCGCGGGCCGGATATCGGGTCAAATCACCCCGCACCACGGCTGCCGGAAAGAGCCCATCTTGCTCTGCCAGGAGGCGCTTCGCCTCGGCAACGCGCCCATTCTCGGCGTTGAATTGTGCGAGCGGTCCGTATGGCCGATCGCCGGGGTTGAGGGACGCGAGGGGATGGTGAGTGAGGGCGGCATCCAGCGTTGCCAGTGCCGCCGGCGGACGGCTCCGAAACTTCGCGTCGATGTGGGCGAGCCAGGCCCCACCCATAAGGTACGCGCCGAGATTCTGCCGCTCCTCGCTCACCGTCATGAACTCCCGCGCTCCCTGCTCCGCCTTCGACAGCTCTCCCTGTGTCAGCGCCAGGTCGTAGGAGATGCGCGCCACGTCAGCTCGAGCTGCTCGGCTACTCTTACTCAACTCGCGCGCCTGGGCCAGATATTTCTCGGCGGAGTCGTATTGGAACTGCGTGCTCGCCAAAAGGCTGAACATCTGTGCCACTTCGGGGTTGTTCGGCGAAATCTTGTCGAGCTGCGTCAGCGTCCTCCTCGCATCGCCGAAGTGTCCCTGAAATACCTGCGCGCGGGCTACATTTTCGTAGAATACCACCCCCCCGTTGAGTGCGACCCCGCGTACGAGAAGACTCTCCGCCTCGCTGAACTGATGCGTGGTGAAGAGGAGCTGCCCGAGATTGTTGAGCGCGATGTCGTTGTTCGGATCACGCGCGAGAATCGCCCGGTAGGCCTGGGCTGCCTTGGCCGGGTCCCACTCCACAATCTGGTAGTAGTAGGAGATCGTCTGCTGCTTCTCGATCTCCGGGAGGCGATCCCGGTTCTGGTACGCGCGCGTCGTCGCG
The DNA here is from genome assembly GCA_035623475.1 of Gemmatimonadaceae bacterium. Classification (GTDB taxonomy): domain Bacteria; phylum Gemmatimonadota; class Gemmatimonadetes; order Gemmatimonadales; family Gemmatimonadaceae; genus DASPTK01. The sequence goes on from DASPTK010000128.1 coordinate 20,487, forward strand.
TCCATCTGAGCCTGATACGATGCCTCAGTGTTACCCAGAACGACGGCAAGCTTCCGCCAGGCCATGGCGAATCCGGAATCGAGCTGCGTCGCCTCCTTGAGCGGGTAGACAGCGGCTTCGTCCCTCCCGACGTCGGCGAGCTTGATCGCCTCGGTGTACCTCCGCAGCGCGTCTAGGGAGCTCGTCGTGACCTGGGCGAGGGGCTCGTCGGCGCGAATCGTCACCAGGGACTCGCCGATCCGCTCGCGCAGCGCCTTCGAGAGCCTATCGAGTGCGGGGATGAGCGCCGCGTCGTTGGCCGCCGTCTCTCTGACGGCCGCGAGGGAGCGCCCATCGGACGCCGAGAGGACGTTCGCCGAGAGGATGAACCCCTTTCCGACCGGCGCGATCTCACCGGCGACGATCGCCTTCACCCCCTCGCGCTGCGCCACCTCGCGAGCGACCGCCGGCGTGAGGGGCGTGTTCGGCGGCCGCTGCATCCTCTGCAGTGCCTCGCTCACACTCGCCACATCGGTGAGCTTGACCGTCGGCGACTGCGATAGATCGACCCGGAAGGCTTCGGTGAGTGTAGGGCCGAGCGTCGAGTCGGCGGTGCGATTGTCGAAGTCGGCGAGGATGATCGGCTGCCGCTCCTTGAGCACACCGCTCGCCATGAGCGTTCCCACCGGGCCAATCCCGAGGAGGCGCATCGCCGTGTAGGCGCCGACGGTTACGGCGAGTGCGGCGAACGCCAGAGCGCCGCCGGCGAGCGCGCGGCGCCAAGTGAACCACCGCTGGGCACCGACCTGAACGGGGAACGTGCCGGTGGTGCGCGCGATGGCACGCGCCCGCTCGGCGCGGCCGGTGACGAGCATGATCGGAAGCCCGATCACGAGAAGTGCGACCGCACCGGCGAAGACCCAGTCGGGAAGACCGAGCCGGATCATCAGCCAGTAGACGAGCGCCAACATCACCAACGAGGCGATGCCGAAGAGTACCGCCACCCGCACCGGGTGTGCGCGCCGGATCGCTGCCTCTGTGCCTGACGAGATCGCCGCCGTCGCTCCGGTGGGAGCCATCCCGCCGCTCGGCGTCGCCATCGCCTCGAGCTGCGTCAGCAGCTCCTCGGCTCGCTGCACCCTGTCCGCAGGCTTCTTCTCCAGGCAGCGCATGACCATCGCGTTGAGCCCCGGCGGCACGCTCGGGCGGTGCGCCGTCGGCGGCTCCGGCGCGAGGGTCACATGCGCCGCGAGCACCTGTTGCGGGCTCATCCCCGTGAAGGGAGGACGCCCGCAGAGCATCTCGTAGGCCACCGCCCCGACCGCGTAGAGGTCGGCGCGGTGATCGACATGTGGATCCGCCGCCGCCTGCTCCGGCGCCATGTACGCCGGCGTCCCGAGTGCCACGCCGAGTGACGTCAGGCTCGACGATCCGCTGGCCGCGCTCACCGCCTTCGCCACCCCGAAGTCGGTGACGAGCGCATGATTCCCGGAGAGGAGGATGTTGTCCGGCTTGATGTCGCGGTGGACCACGCCGTGCGCGTGCGCGTACGCCAACGCGTCGACGACATCGCGCAGCACCCGGATCACCTCGCCGACGGGGAGCTCCCCCTCGCGGGCGAGCTTCGCCCGCAGCGACTCCCCCTCCACCAGCGGCATCGTGTAGTAGAAGATGTCGCCCGACTGCCCGGCAGCGTGAAGCGGGACGATGTGCGGATGCTGCAGCGAGGCGGCGAGCTGGATCTCGCGCCTGAAGCGCTCGATGTTGACGCCGGCGGCCATCTCCGGAGGGAGCACCTTCACCACGACGTGCCGGCCGAGCGCAGTCTCCACGGCGAGGAAGACGCGACTCATCCCGCCGCCCCCGAGCTCCCGCTCGATGCGGTACGACTCGCCCAGCGCCGCCTGCAGGCGGTCCTGGAGATCGCTCATGGTGGTTTCAAGATAGAGGAGCGGCCGGGTGGGAGCGAGTTTGCATCGACCTTCGGACTCCTTGCGCGTGCCCAATCGCCGAGGCGAGCGCTGCGGGCGCCCCCCGCCCTGCAAAGTCCCGGTCGTGCGGAGTGGCGCGGCGGCCCCGGACCCCACAA